>JBEKBY010000017.1:0-69663 GCA_050015155.1 Candidatus Acidiferrales bacterium
CGCGGCGATGGGCCTCTACGCGCAGATCGTGTCGAAGGTGGTGCCGGTGACGTCCACGCGGGCCGCGGAAATGGTGAAGCTGCTCGAAAACATCTTCCGCTGCGTGAACATCGCCATGGTCAACGAGTTGAAGCAGCTCTGCCTGCGGATGGACCTCGACATCTGGGAGGTGATCGACAGCGCGGCGACAAAGCCGTTCGGGTTCATGCCGTTCTATCCCGGGCCGGGACTCGGCGGGCACTGCATTCCGGTCGATCCGTATTATTTGTCGTGGAAGGCGCGCGAATACGACTTCGTGACGAGGTTCATCGAGCTGGCCGGCGAAATCAATACGGAGATGCCGTATCACGTGGTGAATGCGGTGGCGGCGGCGCTGAATGAGCGGCAGAAAAGCATCAAGGGCTCGAAGATTCTGCTGCTGGGAGTGGCGTACAAGAAGGACGTGGACGACCTGCGCGAATCACCGTCGCTGAAGCTGCTCGAGCTGCTCACCGGGCGCGGCGCGAATCTCGACTACAACGATCCGTACTTTCCGGCGCTGCACAAGATGCGCCACTACGATTTTTCGAACAAGCGGTCTGTCGAGCTAACGCCTGCCAACGTGGCCGCGTACGACTGCGTGCTGATCGCGACCGATCATTCGAGCTACGACTACGACGCCATCGTGAACAACGCAAAGCTCGTGGTGGATACGCGCAATGCCACCCGCCGCGTGAAGAAGGGGCGCGAAAAAATCGCGCACTGCTGAGGCGGCCGCAGGGAACCCGCTGTTTACTCAAACACCCGGCTAAAACGATAGTTCTATTGCAGGGGAAGTGCCTCAGAACTAACGTACTATATTATGGACGCCCAAGCTGCCGCCCACCCGGATAAACAGGCCCTGGGCCTCGAGGCCAGCCGCCGCCGCAGCATGCGCGTGCTGCTCAGCGTGCCGATCCGCGTGAGCGGCAGGACGACGGGCAACGAGGAATTCGCCGAGCAGACGCGCACGTTGGTCGTCAACGCGCACGGGGCGTTGATTTCGCTGCAAGCGTCCGTCGCGATCGATCAGATCGTCACGGTTTCGAGCAAATTGACAAACCAGTCCCGCGAATGCCGCGTCGTCCATGTGGGGACTCCGCTGGCGGGCAGGGCGCAACTCGGAATCGAATTCGTCAAACCATCGCCGTCGTTCTGGCAGATCGACTTTCCGCCGGACGACTGGATCGTGCCGGACGACTGACGGACCCCCGCCGCGATCGCGGCAAAATCCACAACTATTGTGACGCGGAGATGAGTTCGGCGCGAAGGCCGCCGAACGGAAGCTGCGCCTGCATCACAACGGGCGCGCGCGAAGCGTCGTTCGCGAACCACACGGTGAAGTGCACAGCCGCCATTTCCTTTTCGTGCTGGAAGACGGCGACGGAAACGCGCGACGCAGAAAAGCTGCCGGCGGCAACTTTCACGTTTTCGCCGGCGGCCTCGCGCTGAGCGCGGACCTCGTAGATGTCGTGGCCGTCGTAGACGGGGCCGCGGAATTCCGGCGTGCGGTCCCAATCGACGCGGCGCAACGCGTAGAGCATGCCGAGCGGATCGCGCGTCCCCGGCAGGACCACGACGCTGGGTCCGGGCGCGCGGGACGCTTCTCCCGACGGAAGAAAGTGGAAGACCTGGTCCTGAATGTTCCCCATCTCATCGAGATGCGTTTCGTACTGGCGGCTTTCGAGCGTCGAAGCGTCAGTGTAGGAATCGAACTGATCGTCGATCGTGAAGAGCGGGCGAACGGGGCTGAGCGTGCGCGCGAGAGCGCGGAAATGCCACGTCGCGTAGCCGAAGAGGTCGCGCTGCTCGGGCACCGCAAGCTCCACGGAGGCGGCGCTCGAAAACGCGGCCCAGGCGACGCGATATTTCAGTGTCTCGCCGGCACGGAACGGCATCGCCAGCGGTTTCGCGGGCGGGTCGAGCTTGGGCTTCGTCGTTTTGTTGCGCAAAGAGACCTGGGAAGCCGCGGCGCGCCGGGCGAAACCGGGCGGCGCTGGAAGCAGCGCGAGAACGGCCGCGGTCAAGAGGATCGCGCCACATTGGCGGCGGTTTGCGTTCATTGGTGTTGTGTTGCGAGCGCGGGCGCGGACCGTAATTCTTGCCCGCTCACGACGCGCCGGGCTATAGTCAAGCGTACCTGAAACGCACGACGTAATCATCACATCCCGAGGTGCGTTGCGAAATCAGGCGACTCGTACCGCCTGCTTTCCTCAGAGGAGGATTTTCCGGATGCGCTACCTGGTGACAGGAGGCGCCGGCTTCATCGGCTCGAACATGGTGGACGAACTCGTGCGCCGGGGGCATTCCGTCGTCGTGCTCGACGACTTTTCCAGCGGGAAGGAAGCAAACCTTGCGGGCGTCCGCGGCAAGATAGATTTTCGCGCAGGCAGCATCACCGATCTGGCGGAGGCGCAGGCGGCGTGCGAGGGAGTGGATTACGTGATTCATCTGGCGGCACGGACGTCGGTGCCGAAGTCGGTGAAGGATCCACTCGAGACGAACAAAGTGAACATCGACGGGACGCTGAACGTGCTGGTGGCGGCGCGCGACGCGAAGGTGAAGCGGCTCGTATACGCCGCTTCGTCGTCGGCATACGGGGAAACGCCGACGCTGCCGAAGACCGAAACGATGCAGCCGGAGCCGATTTCGCCGTACGGCGTGACGAAGTTCGTCGGCGAACTCTACGCGCAGGTTTTCGGGCGCGTCTACGGGCTCGAAAACGCGTCGGTGCGCTACTTCAACGTTTTTGGGCCGCGGCAGGATCCGACGTCGCAGTATTCCGGCGTGCTGTCGCGGTTCATGCTAGCGATCCTCGAGGGCGAAGCGCCCGTCGTCTATGGCGACGGCGAACAGTCACGCGACTTCACCTACATCGACAACGTGGTGGACCAAACGCTGCGAGCGTGCGAGGCGAGCGGCGCGTCCGGGAAAGTGTTCAACGGCGGCACAGGCGCGCGGATCACGCTGAACGAGGTTTTGAAGCTGCTCGGGAAGATCACCGGCAGGAAAGTCCAGGCGAAGTACGACCCACCGCGCGCGGGAGACATTCGCGATTCACAGGCGGACATTTCGCTGGCGCGGAAAGTGCTCGGCTACGAGCCTCGGGTCCATTTGGAGGATGGCCTGAAGCGCACCTGGGAGTGGTACAAGGACGCCTACGGGAAGAAGTGACGAGTGATTAGTGGCCCTTCGGTAAGCTCAGGGCAAGCGAGTGGATGGTGAAGACGTAAGACCCACCCTCACAAAGCGACGGTGGGGCATCCGAAAAACGAAGCGGCCGCCAAGGACCGCCTAGCGGCAGAGGACGATCATCCACTGCTGAAGCATGCGGCAGCGGAACGAACCGGCGCTCGAAAGCAGATAGTACTTCCACATGCGGTAGAAGCGCTCACCGTAGCTCGTTGCGATCACGTTCCAATCGTCGTGGAAATTCCTGAACCATTCCATCAGCGTGCGGTCGTAGAAGGACGCCCAGTTCTGCCAATCGTCCACGACGAACAGGCCTTCCATGGCGGCGCCGATCTGCTTGATCGAGGGAAGCATGGAGTTGGGGAAGATGTATTTGTCGGTCCACTCGTTGATGGAGTAGGTGGATTTGTTCGCGCCGATCGTGTCCAGAAAGAGGATGCCGCCGGGCTTGAGGCAGCGGCGGACGACCTCCATGTACGTGCGGTAGTTCTTGCAGCCGACGTGCTCGAACATGCCGAGGGAGACGGCGCGGTCGAACGTTTCGCGCACGTCGCGGTAGTCCTGGATGCGGATTTCGACCGGCAGCCCGGCACAGGACTCGCGCGCGAACTGGGCCTGCTCCTTCGATAGCGTGATTCCGACGACATGCGCGCCATGTTTTTCGGCGATGTATTTCGACAGGCCGCCCCAGCCGCAGCCGATATCGAGAACCTTCATGCCGGGCTCGAGGCGTAGCTTGCGGCAGACGAAATCGAATTTGGCATCCTCGGCTTCGTCGAGAGTGGAGGCGTGCTCGAAGTTCGCGCACGAATAGACCATGCGGGGGCCGAGCATGCGCGTGTAGAGGTCGTTGCCGATGTCGTAATGGCGGCGGACGTTGATGGGCGCTTTCGATTTTCGCTGAGGGTTCAGAATACGGGACTTGATGAAGAGGCGGCCGAGGCCCCAGTTGAAAGGAATCTTGTCGTCAAGACCGGCGCCGAGGATCTTGCTGAAAAACTCGGCGAGGTCGGCCGAGTCCCACCAGCCGTCCATGTAGGACTCGCCGAGACCCAGGGCGCCCTGCGTAAGAGCGCGTTCGTAGAAGCGTTCGTCGTGGACGGCGATGTCCCAGGGACGGTCGCCGTCGATGCGCACGCCGGCAAAGGCGAGAAGCTCCTGAGCGATTGTTCTGGGCCCGTTGCGGCGCGCGATGGTTTGCGGGATCGCCTGAGGATGGCTTTGAGATTCGAGCTCGACGTTCTCGTGGAAAACCGACGTATTCATCGGGACCTCCACACCCGAACGAAGATGCCTCCTTTGAGCGATGCCAACAGGCCGTCAATCGGAGACACGCGGGGATCGAGGAAAGCTGGGGGCGTTATAACACAAAAGCTAAATCAGGGGGAAGGGAGGGAAGAGGCGAGGCAAATGGAAGAATCCGGTACGGCAAAGAGGTGAGGTAAGGACAAGACCCACCCTCACAAAGCGAGGGTGGGGCGCCCGAAAGACCATACGCTCAAATCGTAGGCAACTGAACCTGCTGAGGGAACTCTTATCGTCTCCCGCGGGAGGGTGCGGATCTTTCTGGCCTAAATGATTGCCACTCACGGATTTGTTCGGACACCTCCGCCTTCTCGCGTTCGTCTGTCGCGTTGTCCCACCGACGCCGAAGCTCCTCGAGTTTGGCTTCCACAAATCCGGCTCGTCCTGATTTCGGTTCTGGTTTGTCGCGGTTACCGTATCCCATGGTCAGACTGCTCCTCTTTTGATCTCAGAATATCACTACTGATCCCACAGTTTGCTAAAAAGGGGAATTCGCCCTCTATTGTACCCTGTTGGGCCGCTTAGATCGCTGCGCAGAGGCAAGGTCTTTCTTAGACACCAAAAGCTTAATTCCTGATTAATGCTGTAGCCGAAACCTGCCCCGCTACTTCAGAGAGCTGTGAGTTGCTGGTTCCCGGGGAGGAGTCTATGATTAGCGATTGCGCTGCATCAAGCGAGGCGGCAAGGGCAGCGGGTACAGGCGAAAGGACGCGGATGGCGAGCCAATCGACAGTGATGGAAGCGTTGCGCGGGGTGATGGACCCGGAGCTGCAAAAGGACCTCGTGACGCTGGGCATGGTGAAAAACGTCGAGGTGAACGACGGGATCGTGTCGCTCGGCGTGACGCTGACGACGCCCGCGTGCCCGCTGAAGGATACGATCGAGAGAGACGTTCGCGCCGCGCTCGCGAACGTGCCGGGAGTAAGGGCGGTCGAACTGGCGTTCGACGCAAACGTGCCGCAGGGGCGGCGGCTGCAGGACAAGGCGCCGATCGAGGCCGTGAAGAATCTGGTCGCAGTGGCGAGCGGCAAAGGCGGCGTGGGGAAGACGACGGTCGCCGTGAATCTGGCGATTGCGCTGAAGAACATGGGCGCGGCCGTGGGCCTGCTCGACGCGGACGTCTACGGCCCGAACGTCCCCATGATGCTCGGCACGAACGAGCAGCCACGGGCGCTCGACGAGCGCACGATCATTCCAGTGCAGGCGTACGGCGTGAAGATGATTTCGATGGGGCTGCTGAACCCGGGCGACAAGCCGCTCGTGTGGCGCGGGCCGATGCTCCACAGCGTGATGCAGCAGTTCCTGCGGAGCGTGCGCTGGGGGCAGCTCGATTATCTGGTGGTGGACCTGCCGCCGGGCACGGGAGACGTGCAGTTGAGCCTGATTCAGACCGTGTCGGTGAGCGGGGCGGTGGTGGTGACAACGCCGTCGGCGGTTGCGCTGGCGGACGTGCGCAAGGCCGTGGAGATGTTCCGGCAGGTGAACGTCGAGATTCTCGGCGTGGTGGAAAACATGAGCTACTTCGAGTGCCCGCACTGCAAGGGGCGCATCGACGTCTTCGGGCACGGCGAAGGCGAGCGGATGGCGAAGGCGTTCGGCATTCCGCTGCTCGGCGAGATCGAAATCGATCCGCAAATCCGCATCGGCGGAGATACGGGGAAGCCGGCGGCGTCGCTCGGCGAAGACGCGCCGGGCGCGAAGAGCATCTACGCGATGGCGCGGAACGTGGCGGCGCGGATTTCGGTGGTGGATTTGTCCGCACCGGCGCCGGTGGTGCAGATTCTCTGAAAACGCTCGCGGAGGGTTACGCGGAGCCCGGACGACTTGCTGCGGGTGAGGCTGCGCAGAGGTAGGCGCTCCGCGCCGTCGATTTTATGTCGGAACTGAAGCTCCGACCCCCTAAACTGCGGGCAGCCGATTTCGGCGCAAGCCTACCCGCCACGGCGGGTGCGAAAGGCGCACATGCTGCGAGAGAGGCAGCGCAAAGGAATCCGCTCCGCGCGGCATTATTTTATGGCGGGGCTAAAGCCCCGCCCTTCCGTATGAGATTGCGTTTCGCCCGGCGAAGATCACAGCTGGGAGTGGCTGCGCCGCAAAGACAAAAGCAGATCCGCCTCTCCGTCGCGCCCGCGAACAGCGCGGGCAAGGAAAGGTGCGCGCGACTTCGCTTCCTTCCTGTGTCAGGACACGTTCGGTCGCCTGGGCGACCTCAGTGCAAGCAGGTGGGATGATACGGCGAGCTACGGATGAAGCCGTCAAAAGGATTGCAACCAGCTGACAGGGCGCAATACTATGCCGCCTGGAGAAACCAACCCACATGAGCGAACTGGTTCAGTTCAGCACGGACAAAGACGTTGCGATCATCACGATCAACAATCCGCCGGTCAACGCGCTGAGCCGCGGCGTGCCGGAAGGGATCGAGGAAGCGATCGCGCGAATCAATAAGGACGACAGCATACGGGCGGCCGTGCTGATCGGCGGCGGGAAGACGTTCATCGCGGGCGCGGACATCAATATGTTTGTCGAGATGACGTCGGGCAAAGGCGGGCGGATCAATTTACTGCCGACGCTGCTGAAGGTCGAAGATTGCAGCAAGCCGGTGGTGGTGGCGATTCACGGAAACGCGCTGGGCGGCGGTCTGGAGGTTGCGCAGGCTTGCCATTACCGCGTGGCGGCGCCGGACGCGCGAGTGGGGCAGCCCGAAGTCAACCTCGGAATCATTCCGGGCGCGGGCGGGACGCAGCGGCTGCCGCGGCTGGCGGGCGTGGCGAAGGCGGTCGAGATGTGCACGACCGGGAAGCCGCTGAAAGTAGACGAGGCGCTGGAGGCGGGGATCATCGACAAGCTGATCGAAGGCGATCTGCTGGCGGGCGCTGTGGCGTTCGCGCGCGAAGTGGCTGGGAAGCCGGTACGCAAGACGCGCGAGCGCGGCGAGAAGCTGGAAACGCCGGCGGAAAATGCGCCGATCTTCGCCGCGGCGCGCGAGGCGGTGCGGAAGAAACAGCGCGGATTGCCCGCGCCACTCGCGGCGATTGACGCGATCGAGGGCGCCACGAAGCTGCCGTTCGACAAGGGATGCGAAGAGGAGGCGAGGCTGTTCGACAAGTGCCTCTACTCCGAGGAATCGCAGGCGCTGATTCATGTGTTCTTCGCCGAGCGCGAGGTGGCGAAAATCCCGGACATTCCGAGAGAGACGCCGATGATTCCCGTGAACTCTGTGGCGATCGTCGGCGCGGGAACGATGGGCGGTGGGATCGCCATGGTTTGTGCAAACGCGGGAATTCCGGTCGTGGTGAAGGATGCGGACCAGGCGGCGCTCGACCGGGCGTTGGCGACGATTCAGAAAAACTACGCGACGTCGGTGAAGCGCGGGCGATTCACGCAGGAGCAAGTGGACGAGCGGATGAGGCTGATCAAGACGACGCTCAGCTACGACGACTTCGCAAATGCGGACATGGTGATCGAAGCCGTGTTCGAGACGATGCCGGTGAAGAAGGCAGTGTTCGCGGAGCTGGATCGCGTGTGCAAGCGCGGCGCGATCCTTTCGAGCAATACGTCGACGCTGAACATCGACGAGATCGCGGCGACGACTTCGCGACCGGAAGCCGTGATCGGGATGCACTTCTTCAGCCCGGCGAACGTGATGCGGCTGCTCGAAATCGTCCGCGGCAGACGGACCGCCAAGGACGTGATCGCAACGTGCATACAGCTTTCGAAGAAGCTGGGCAAGGTGGGCGTGCTGGTGGGGAATTGCCAGGGGTTCGTCGGCAACCGGATGTTCCTGCCGTACATTCGCGAGGCGCAATTCCTGGTGGAGGAGGGCGCGACGCCAGAAGCGGTCGACAGCGCGCTGACCGAATGGGGCATGGCGATGGGACCGCTCGCGGTCGGTGATTTGGGGGGACTCGACATCGCGTACCGAATCCGCAAAGAGTACCGGCATCTCGCAAAGCCGGGCACGCGACATCCGTACATCGAGGATCGCCTCGTCGAGATGGGGAAGCTCGGGCAGAAGAGCGGCTCGGGTTGGTACAAGTACGACGCGGAGAGACGCGCGACGCCCGATCCGGAGGTCGCAGCGCTGGTGCGCAAGTGGAATGCCGAGGCGGGGATTCCGCAGCGGCAGATTTCGGGGGACGAGATCGTCGGGCGATGCGTTTACACGCTGGTGAATGAAGGTGCGCGCATTCTCGAAGAAGGCTACGCGTTGCGCGCAGGCGATATCGACACGATCTACGTCAACGGCTACGGATTTCCGGCGTACCGCGGCGGGCCGATGTGGTATGCGAGCGCCGTGGGACTGAAGAAAGTTTACGACGGCGTCTGCGAATTTCATCGGCAGCACGGACTGCTCTGGGAACCAGCGCCCCTGCTGAAGAAATTGGCGGCAGAAGGGAAGACCTTCGCCGAATTCCAGCGGGAAGCCGCGCACGCCTCGGACTAGCGGCCCTACGGTCGCGTTAGGCCGGGTGTGACGCCAAAGGCGTTCGACTGAAACTCGAGCGAGGCGGCGAAGTGCTGCGCGAAGTAACTCCAATCGTGCCCGCCCGGGTAGAGATGAAACTCGTGCGCGATGCCTCGCGAGGCGAGCAGTTCGTGAAATGCCTGCGCGCCCTTGTTGAAACCGTAGTCGTCCTCCGTTCCGCAATCGAAATAGATGTGCAGTCCCACCGGTCGCGGCCCATTGCGCACGACGAGAGTGAACGGGCTATTGCGATTCCAAAACGCCGGGTCGAACGGATTGCCGAAGGCGGTGCCAAGCATGCGCGCGAGGATTGAAGCTTCCCCGGGCGTCGCCGTGCGTATGTGCGGGAGCGCGGCGATCAGGGCGGCGCTGTGCGCGCTGACGGAACCGAAAAGATCGAGATATCGAAACGTAAGGTGCAGCGCGCCATAGCCGCCCATGGAGATTCCGCTGATGCCACGATAGCGGCGTCCGGCCCGGATGCGGTAGTGGCTTTCGATGAAGGGCAGAAACTCCCGGATGAAGAAATCCTCATATCGCACGCGGCCGTCGCGGGAGTTGATGTAGAAGGAGCGGTCCGCGTCGGGCGTCGCGATGACGAACTCGCCGAGCTGCTTCTGGTCCCAAAGATCCTGAATCAGATCCCATCCGCCCGAGTTGAGCAGGGCCTGACTGTTTTCGCCAAGTCCGTGCAGCATGTAGAGAACGGGATAGCGGAGCGTTTTCTGAGTATCGTAGCTGGGCGGCAAGAGCACGCAGTAGGGAACGGAGCGGCCCAAAATCTTGCTGGCGACTGCGCGGCATTCGGCGCGGCCGGCGGCTTGAGCAGGCGCAACGAGCAGCCAGCAAGCGAGCAGCACGGAAAACACGGGGGACGCCAGGCGCCACGCTCTATTCATACCGCAGCGCCTCGACCGGATCCAGCCGCGCCGCGCGAGACGCGGGGTAGATCCCGGCCGCCAGGCTCACTGCGATCGAAAAAGCGATTGCCACCACCACCATCCACCAGGGCACGGCGGCGACCTTGATGGCGGGCAGTTGCTGACGGCTCAGATAGACGCTCGTGGCGAAATTGATGGCGCGTTCGATCAGCCAGCCCAACAGGACGCCGGAAATGCCGCCGAGGAGACCCATCACGGCGGCTTCAGTGAAAAACAGCCTGCGGACGTCGCGATCCGCGGCACCCAGCGCCTTGAGCACGCCGATTTCGCGCCGGCGCTCGAGAATGGCCATCACCAGCGTGTTGACGATTCCGAGCGACGCCACGACGAGCGCGAGGCTGCCGAAAATCCCAAGCAGAAGGTCGAACACGGCGAACACCACACTCAGGTTGCGGCTGGCATCGAGCAGGGAAAAGGCCGCGAATCCCAACTGTTTGATCGTCTCCTCGACGCCCTTCACCTGGGACGCGCCTTTCACGCGCACGGTGAGGCTTTCGTAGGTGCGCTTCGACGGCGTATCGCGCAGAAGGTCGCGCAAGTCGTTCGTCTGCGCGGCACGCAACGTCTCCGCCACCTCCAGCGGAATCAGGAGGCGCCCGCGCCCGACGCCGCCAATGGCGCCGGGTTCCGTTTCGACGACGCCCACGATACGCAGCCTCTTCTCGCGCGGCACGATGGAGAAACCGGCCGCGCCAGCCGCTTTGTCGCCTGCAGAATCCGGCGGGAGCGCCTGGCGCTCCGCGTAGCGCAGGACGATTTCCTGCCCGAGAAGCGAATCGGGCTGCTGGGGGGAGAGCCGACGCGCGAACTCGATTTGCAGGATGGCCTCGTCCGCCGAGGGGCCGGAAAAAAACGCGCCCTTCATGTCCTCAAACGCGCCGTCATTGCGCGTCGACGGCGCCACTCCCGCGACGACCGTGGGGTACGGATTTCCAGCGTAGCGGATTTCCGTGGGAAAGCGGATATCGGGATACACGTCGTCCACATTGGGCAGAGCCGCGAGTTTGTGGCGGGCGTCCTCGTCGAGCGGCTGCGCCGCGGCCTCGGGAGGGCTGGGCCGCTCGGCGCGACCGCCGAAATTATCGAAGCTCGTCCGCGGCGTGACAAAGATCGCGTTGAAAAGGCCGGAGCGGGAGAGCCGCTCGGTGGCCAGATTCTGCAACCCGACGCCGAGGGAGAGCATGGCGACGAGCGACGCCACTCCGACGCCGATGCCCAGCGTGGTGAGGGAATTTCGGAGCAGGGCCTCGCGCAGATTGCGGGCCGCGAGATCCATGAGGTCGCGGGCCTTCACGCGCGGCCTCCGTCGCTCAGGATTTTGCCGTCGCCCATCAGGATCAGGCGATGTGCGAAACGCTCGGCGCGGTGGCGCTCGTGCGTGACCATGATGATCGTCATGCCGAGGGTTTCGTTGATCTCGCGCAGGAGGAGCATGATTTCGTCGCCGGTGGCGCTGTCGAGGTTTCCGGTAGGCTCATCGGCAAGGAGAATCGTCGGCCGGTTGACCAGCGCCCGCGCAAGCGCGGCGCGCTGCTGCTCACCGCCGGAAAGCTCGCCGGGACGGTGCGTAAGCCGCGCGGTCAGGCGGACGCGTTCGGCCGCCTCGCGGACGCGGGCAGTGCGCTCGTTGCGTTCGACTTCCGCCAGGCGCAGCGGCAGCTCGACGTTTTCTTCGAGGGTCATGCGCGGGAGGAGATTGAAGGCCTGGAAGACAATCCCGATCGTATGGCCGCGATGCTTCGCGAGCTCGTCCGAACTCATCTCCGCGAGATTCCGCTCATGCGCGAATATGGCCCCCGAGGACGGGCGGTCGAGGCCCGCCATCAGGTTCAGCAGCGTGGATTTGCCCGAGCCGGAACTGCCCAGAAGCGCGACGAATTCGCCAGCGGGGATGCTCAGCGTGACGTCGTTGACGGCGTGAACAAGCGTAGAGCCCATCTGATAGTGCCGCGCGAGATGGTCCGTTCGGATGGCGATCCGACCGTTTCCCGGGTTACCGATGTTGGCCGAAGTCATTGCCCTGTCAATGTTACTACGCGCGTGGCCGATCCGATGTTGCTGCGGAATGCAACATGTCCTTGAATCTGGCGCAGCGCCGAGATTTCACAATCGGCTATAATCGCCAGCTTGGCCGCAGTGGGGCCGGGCCGGCTGCGCGAGTGGCTCCCAAACGCAGCTGGACGGAACGGAGAGCGATGGCAATTCTGGTGACGGGCGGGGCGGGGTACATCGGTGGCGTGACCGTGGAGCGCCTGCGCGCCAAGGGACAGCAGGTTGTGGTCCTGGACGATCTCTTTCGCGGCCACCGGTCTTCGCTGGACAAGCATATTCCGTTCTATCAGGGGCGCGTGGGCGACCGCGCGCTCGTTGCCCGCATCACCGGGGAACACAAGATCGAGGCGTGCATCCACTTCGCCGCGCTCGCTTACGTCGGCGAGTCGGTCGCCGAGCCGATGAAGTATTTCGAGAACAACGTCGAGCAGGGCGTGGCGTTCATCGGCGCATTGCTCGCCGCGGGCGTTCGGCACGTGGTGTTGTCGTCGACCTGCGCCACCTACGGCGAGCCGGAAAAGATGCCCATCTCCGAGACGACGCTACAATGGCCGAAGAACCCTTACGGCTGGTCGAAACTGATGATGGAGCGCCTGCTCGATTCCTACGACTACGCCTACGGGCTGAAATTCGTCGCGCTGCGCTACTTCAACGCGGCGGGCGCGACGCAACAGCGGGGCGAGTATCACGAGCCCGAATCTCACCTGGTACCGAACGTGCTAGCGGCGGCGCTGGGCGAGAAGCCGGAAGTTTTCGTTTTCGGGAACAACTATCCGACGCCGGATGGAACGCCCATACGCGATTACGTTCATGTGGCCGACCTGGCGGAAGCGCACATCTGCGCGCTCGACTATCTGCGCCAGGGCGGCAAGTCCGATTTCATCAATCTCGGGACCGGGCACGGCTATTCGGTGCTGGAAGTAATCGAATGCGCTCGCAAGGTGACGGGACGTCCCATTCCCATGCGCATCGAGGGACCGCGCCCCGGCGACCCGGCAAGGCTGGTGGCGGACGCGACGAAAGCGCAAAAGGTGCTGGGATGGAAGGCCACGATGTCTGACTTACCTACAATTCTTCGTTCGCAGTGGGAATGGCACCAGAAACATCCTCGCGGTTACCCCGACTAAGAGAAGAGGCCCGGCACGGTGGCCGGGGCCCCTTGTGTTTTCAGCGAGACGCTGATTACGAGCGTGTGTGGGCGGCGTTGTGCTTCTTGTTGTAGATGTTCCGCGAAGCCCCGTTCTGGCTCTGGTTGATTGCTTTCCGGTCGGCGCCGGTGAGATGGCCACCGTTCGCCTGGCGATCTGCCGCGACTTCCCGGTTGATGCCCTGTTGCTGGTTTTCAAGATGCGCGGTCTCGCCGGCGGTCAGTTGGCCGCTCTTGATTCCCTGCGCGATGCGATCCTGTTGATTCTCCTGGCGCTGGCCGATTTCGCCGTTGCCGTAGTGAGCGACGTTCGCGTTGTGCTTGTCGTCGTAGATCTGGTTCGACAAGTGGTTCTGCTGATTATTCAGTGTGGTGCGGTCGGCGGCGGTCAAATGGCCGTCGTCTTCCGAGCGCATCGTGTGCTCTTCCTTGTTCACGTCCGCTTCTTTCGTCTCCAGGTTCTTGGTTTCGCCGGCGGTGAGCTGGCCGCTGTCAACGCCCTGGGCGATGCGATCTTGCTGGTTGTCCTTGCGCTGCGCGATCGACTGCGGGTCCGTTGTCGTGGTGGAGGTACTGTTCGACTGCTGTGCGAATGCCGATGGCACACACAGGGCGATGAGGGCCGCACCACTCAAAATAAGTTCTCTCGTCTTCATGATGGCTTTCCTCTCTAGAAATTGAATGCTCATTTTAAGTGTCAGCCTCCCATTGCTCGTGCGGAGGCCGTACGATTCATGGAACACTAGCTGGGGCGAAAAGTTGCGCTCCGACGGCGAGTCTCTTAACCGGCTGGAAACTGTGTTCTTACGAGGTCGTGTGCTTATCCAGGCCGATTCACACGCATAAATAAATCATTAAGAATTCGTTCCCGGACAAACTTGATGAGCCGCGTACCGACTTCGACTGAAGTCGTCTCCTGTGTATAATGCGTTTCGGTTTGGGACCGAATAGCAATTGCCAATACGAGAGATTAAAATTTAGATTACCGACGAGGCGGTGCGAACGCCCATAGTGTGAGTGGGGGCGTCCGTCTGCCGAGGGAGACGCACCTCGTGCGAAAACAGTCAATCCAGCGGTTCGCGATTGTCCTATTGATGTTTTGTGTGGCGCCGGTCACCCTGTTTGCGCGGGTTTCGGGCAGCGCAGCGCCTTCGACTGCGGCCGTAATGCTCGTAGCTCCAGAGATTCACGTGGACCGACTGACAGCGGTGGAGGAAGCAGTCGCGGATGCAAAAAGCTCCGCTGACAATTCCTGGATGCTCGCCAGTTCGGCGCTTGTGCTGCTAATGACGGGACCGGGGCTGGCGCTTTTCTATGGCGGGCTCGTGCGCAAGAAAAACGTACTAGGTACCATGATGCAGAGCTTCGCCATGATGGCGGTGATCACGGTGATCTGGGCGATCGTGGGTTACAGCCTGGCCTTCGGGCAGGGAAACAGCTTCATCGGCGGCCTGCATAACATGTTCCTGAGCGGCGTGGGCACGCAGCCGGACGCCGCCTATTCGGCGACAATTCCGGTGCAGACCTACATGGTCTTCCAGTTGATGTTCGCCATCATCACACCGGCACTGATCACCGGAGCCTTTGCAGAGCGCATGAAGTTCAGCGCGATGCTGCTGTTCCTGACGCTGTGGTCGCTGTTCGTGTACGACCCGATGGCGCACATGGTGTGGGGCAAGGGTGGTTTGCTGAACGCGTCGCTCGGCGGACGGTTCCCGACGCTCGACTTTGCGGGCGGCACGGTGGTTCACATCACCTCGGGTGTATCGGCGCTCGTTTGCGCGCTCTATCTCGGGAAGCGACTGGGGTATCCGAAGGAGCCGATGCCGCCGCACAGCGTGGTCATCAGTTTCATCGGGGCGTGCCTGCTGTGGGTCGGGTGGTTCGGCTTCAACGCGGGCAGCGCGCTGTCGGCGGGTGGTTTGGCGACCAGTGCGTTCGTGGCGACCCATTTTGGAGCGGCTGCGGCGGTGGTTGGGTGGAGCGCGGCGGAATGGATCCGAAAGGGAAAGCCGAGCGCGCTGGGCGCGATTTCAGGAGCGGTCGCCGGCCTTGTGGCGATTACGCCGGCCTCCGGATTTGTCAGTCCGATATCGGCGCTGGCGATCGGTTTGATTGCCGGCGCCTTTTGTTTCTGGATGACGTCGGCGTTTAAGTCGCGTTTCCGCTACGATGATTCACTGGACGCGTTCGGAGTGCACGGGGCGGGAGGCACGGCCGGCGCGCTGCTGACCGGCGTATTCGCTTCGAGCCTGATCAATCCAATTTTCAAGGACGCAAACGGCAACGTGCTGCCTTCGGGCGCGATTCAAGGCAACCTGCACCAGATCCTGAATCAGCTTGTGGCCGTAGCGATCGCGTGGGTGATAGCGATCGTGGGGACGCTGATCATTCTCAAGATCGTCGACTTGACAATCGGCTTGCGCGTGCCGGAAGAGGAGGAGGTGCAGGGTCTCGATCTGACTCAGCACGGCGAGGAGGGCTACTATTGGGAGACATCTACGTAGCCAGCGCGTGGATTTGGGCGTAGTCTCTTTCGGGCCGCGGTGACGAAATCAGGGAAAGCTGAGGCAGACCACGATGACGAAAGTCGAAGCGATTATCCAAACATCAAAGCTGGATCCGGTGAAAGACGCGCTTCATGAAATCGGCGTCGAGGGCATGACGGTGCTCGAAGCCCGCGGTCACGGCCGGCAAAAGGGCCACACGGAGTTCTACCGCGGACGCGAATACACCGTCGATCTCATCCCCAAGATCAAGCTCGAGATGGTCCTTGCGGACGAGATGGTGGAAAAGGCCGTGGAGGCGATCGTCAAGGCGGCGCGCACCGGGAAAATCGGTGACGGCAAGATCTTTCTTTCGAAGGTCGGCGATGCCATCCGGATTCGCAACGACGAGCGGGGCGACAGCGCGCTGTAAGCGGCGCGCGGTCAAGCCGCGCGGACAATCGCCAATGGACACCACCGAGCGAGGCCCGGCGCGGAATCAGGAATCAACCATATACGCATGTCTACAAAATCCTCCATCGGAACCGAGCTGCGCGATCGATATGCGGAGGGATCGGCGCGCTTGCAAGAGGAGTTTTCCACGAGAGGCGACGGCCGCGCAGCCGTCCACGGCCGCACCGCGCTTGTGGAGTCCATTGCGCTGCGCCTCTGGAACGAATTAGTCTCACCGGACGCGGAAGGCCCTCGCAATCTTGCGCTGCTGGCGCTCGGCGGATTCGGGCGCCGCTGGCTCTTTCCTCATTCGGATATCGACATTCTGTTTCTCCACGCCGGCGGCGGGTCCGAGCGTGATCTGAAGGACAAGCTTCGCAGTTTTTCGCAGGAAATCTGGGATCTCCGCCTGAAGCTGAGTCCGGCCACGCGGACGCTCGCCGAATGCGAGAAGTTCGATCCGAACAACGTGGAGTTTGCGATTTCGCTGCTCGACTGCCGGTGTCTCGCGGGCGACCGGAGTCTTTTCGCGCGACTCCGCGACCGCGTGATTCCGAAGCTGGTGACGCGCGAGTCGCGGTCGATCGTTCAGCGCCTGACCGACCTCACGCGCGCCCGCTACAACAAATTCGGCAACACCGTCTTTCACCTCGAGCCCAACGTGAAAGACGGGCCGGGCGGGCTGCGCGATTACAACCTCGCGCACTGGCTTGCGCTCCTAGCGGCGATGGAGGAAAGGGGCGGCTGGCCGGGCGAAGGCGAACTCCTGCCGCCCTGGCTGCGCCCGAGATTCGAGGCCGCGCTCGATTTTCTGATGTCCGTTCGCTGCTTCCTGCACTTCCGGCACGGGCGAGACGACAACACGCTCGCCTGGGCCGCCCAGGACGAAGCCGCCGCCCGGAAGATCGGCGCGCCGGGCACCGAGTCGCTGACTCCGTCGGACTGGATGCGAATCTACTTCGGCCACGCGCGGTTGATCCATCGCGTGGCGGCGCAGCTTATGGAGGAATTTCCGGCGGCGCGGCCATCGCTCTATCGGCAGTTTCAGAACCTGCGGTCGCGCCTTTCGAACAGCGAGTTCGCGGTCGTGGACGGGAGGATTTTCCTGCAACGGCAGGAATCGCTGCAAGACCCGGAACTCCCGCTGCGCATGTTTCGTTTCATGGCGAGGCACGGCCTGAACCTGAGTTCGGCAACCGAACACCAGATGGAGGAGATTCTGCCGGCGCTGGCCGCCGCGCCGCCGAAGGGCGCGGTGGCGTGGCACTACTTGCAAGAGATTTTGCTCGCGCCGCACGCGGCCGAAGCGCTGCGCGTCATGCATTCGCTTCGCCTGCTGACCCTGCTCGTGCCGGAATTCGCGGTAATCGATGCACTCGTCATCCGCGACTATTCCCACAGGTTCACGGTCGACGAGCACACGTTTGTCGCGATCGAGAACCTCCATGCGCTGCGGAAATCGCAGTCGAAGTGGGACCAGCGCTATGCCGAGCTCCTCGAAGAAATCGAGCAGCCGGAGCTGCTGTACCTGGCGCTGCTGCTGCACGACACGGGCAAGGGCGCGAAATCGGACAATCACGTGCTTGCGAGCCGCGACTTTGCGGAGACCTGCCTCGCGCGGCTCGACCTGGATCCGCCCGACCGCGAAACGGTCGAGTTCCTGATCAGCCGCCATCTCGACATCAGCAATGCGTTGCGGCGCGACATTTTCGATCCGGAGACGATCCGCCAGACCGCGGAAAAAATGGGAACTCCGGAGCGGCTGAAGATGCTTTGCTTGCTGACGTATGCCGATATCAAAGCGGTGAACCCGGAGGCGCTCACGCCGTGGAAGGCGGAGAACATCTGGCAGCTCTACATCGGCACGGCCAATTTCCTGATGCGAAGTCTGGACGAGCGGCTGCACATGGACATCGATAGTGAGGTGATGACACATCTCCGCACACTCGCCCCGGCGGCAGGGAAGAGGCTCGAGAGCTTTATCGACGGCTTGCCGCGGCGCTACCTGCGAACGCAGGCGGCCAGCGACGTGATCCGTCACATGGAAATGGCGAGCCACCTGGGCGAAGATTCGGTGCAGCTCGAGTTGACCCGAGGGCGCCATTGGTACGAGCTGACGGTCGTTACCCGCGACCGCCCCTTCCTTTTTGCCAAGATGGCGGGCACACTCGCGGCGTGGGGCATGAATATCGTGAAGGCGGCGGCATTCTCGAACCGCGCGGGCGTGGTCGTGGACACTTTTTTCTTTACGGACCGGTTTCAGACGCTCGAATTGAACCTGCCGGAATGGGAGCGGTTCAAAAAGAGCGTTCACGACGTGTTACTGGGCAAAGCGGACCTCGACCGCATGCTCGGAGACCGCCTGCGATCGGAAAAAAATGCGGAGCTGAAGGTGAAAGTGAAAACGCAGATCGAGATCGACGACACTTGCTCCGCGCACACAACTCTGGTCGAAGTGATCACACAGGACCGGCCCGGCCTTCTCTATCGCATCAGCTCGCAGTTCTCGCGCGAGAACTGCAACATTGAGATCGCGCTGATCGAAACCGAAGGCCAGATGGCGATCGACGTCTTCTATCTCACTTCGGAAGGTGCGAAACTCAAGCCGGAGCATCAGGAGCGCCTCCGAACGGCCCTGCTCGAAGAGCTGGGAAGGCAGTAAGTTCCGTCCAAGTCGTGCCATTTGTGTTTCCTCGGGCAAGTTCGCGCATCCAAATTCTTGTGGGGCGCGTATTATTATAGGAGGTTGTTTGTGCCCAGCGCGGAGGCGCAACATGGTGATCAAACGGCGGACGGATTTGACCTACGCGGACGTCACGCCGAAAGTTCTGTACATGGGCCGGCGGAACTTCCTGCTGGGGCTTCTGGCCACCACGGCGGTCGTGGCCGGGTGGAAGAAGCTGCCCGTCTTCTTCGCGGGACCCGGCACAGGTTCGGTGCCGGTGAAACTGAGCGGCATCATCAAGGGTCCTTACAACACGGACGAAAAGATCACTCCCGAAAGCAACGTCACAACCTATAACAATTTCTACGAATTCGGCACGGACAAGGGCGATCCGTCACAGAACGCCAAGAATTTCCGCACCTCGCCATGGGCTGTTTCGGTCGAAGGCGAAGTCGCGAAGCCCCGCAAGTTCACGATGGACGAAATCATGCAGCTTGCGCCTCTCGAGGAGCGCATCTACCGGCATCGCTGCGTCGAGGCGTGGTCCATCGTTGTGCCGTGGGTCGGGTATTCGTTCAATACGCTCGCCAAGCTCGTCCAGCCGACTCCCAAGGCGAAATACGTTGCGTTCGAGAGCTACTACGATCCGGGGCAGATGCGTTGGGGAGCCGGATCGGGAATCCAACTGCCCTACGTCGAAGGACTCCGACTCGATGAGGCCATGCACCCATTGGCGCTGCTCTGCGTGGGAATGTACGGCGAGACGCTGCCGAATCAGGACGGCGCGCCGGTGCGAATGGTGATTCCCTGGAAATACGGATTCAAGAGCATCAAGTCGCTGGTGAAGATCCGATTCGTGAAGGACGAACCGCCGACGACGTGGAACATCTACGCACCGAATGAGTACGGTTTCTATTCGAATGTGAATCCGAACGTCGATCACCCGCGCTGGAGCCAGGCGAAGGAACGGCGACTCGGCGAGTTCTTCCGGCGGCCCACGCTGATGTTCAACGGCTATGGCGACCAAGTGGCCAGCCTCTACAACGGCATGGACCTGCGTAAGAATTTCTGACGAGGTTCCGTGAATTCAATCCTGACGAGCAAGTGGACGAAGGTCGTCGTATTTCTCCTCTGTCTCATCCCATTCGAGCTGCTCATCTGGCGCGTTGTGCACGCCTTATCCCAGGGATTGCCATTCGATACCTATCTCACAGCCAACCCCATCGAATTCATCACGCACCGGACCGGCGACTGGACGCTGCGGTTCCTGGTCATCACGTTGGCAATCACTCCACTGCGGAAGGTCCTGCACGTGCCGCAGCTCATCCGCTTCCGGAGGATGCTCGGCCTCTTTGCATTTTTCTACGTCTGCCTGCACTTCGGCACCTGGATCGGCCTCGACAAATTCTTTGACTGGTCGGACATGTGGAAGGACGTCCACAAGCGGCCGTTCATCACCCTTGGTTTCACCGGTTTCGTGCTGCTGATTCCGCTGGCGATCACTTCGACGGCCGGCTGGATTCGACGCCTCGGCGGGAAGCGCTGGCAACTCCTGCATCGGGCGATTTACGCGACTGCGGTGCTGGGCGTGATTCACTACTATTGGCTTGTCAAGTCCGATGTCCGCAAGCCGCTCGAATATGGCGCTCTCGTGGGGATATTCCTGGCATGGAGGTTCGGCACGTGGCTGATTCAGCGCCGCCGAAGTCCCGCGGCGAAGTCCGTCAAGCGCCCGGAACCCACGACCGCCGAATCCGCCTAGTCCGCTGTCCCGCGTCTGTCGCGCGTGCCGGCCCCGGCGCGCCGGTCCCTTCGCCCTTGTTCCTCGGCTGTGCTGGCCTACAGATGAGATTTCGCAGAGCGCCGTGTACAATTGCTCGTTAAGCTGTCGTGGTTTCCAGATGCAGATTTCGAATCAAAATCAACCAAGTCGATGGTTCACGGCGAGCGTCCTCGCTTCCGCGCTCGCATCTGTGATCTTCGTCGGCTGCGGGGGCGCGAACCCCGCAGACGGCCCACCGAAAATCACGGCGCAACCCTCTAGCGAGACCGTCACCGCGGGTGAATCGGCAAACTTTTCGGTGCTAGCGATCGGTGAAATGCCGCTGAACTACCAGTGGCAGCAGAATGGCTCGGACATCCCCGGTGCCGATTCCCCGAGCTACATCATTGCGACGACGACGACGGCGCAAAGTGGGGAAACCTTCCAGGTCATCATCAGCAATCCGAAGGGCAGCATTGTCAGCAACGTTGTCACGCTGACGGTCGATCCAGCGGGGGCTGTGTCGCCGAGCGTCACCGTATTGACGTATCACAACGACAACCTGCGCACCGGCCTCAATGCGAATGAAACAATTCTGATGACCGGCAACGTGAATTCGACGAATTTCGGAAATCTCGGATCGCTGTCGGTTACGGGACTCGTGGACGCCGAGCCGCTGTACGTCCCTGGCTTGACGATTAACGGCGTGAAACACAACGTCGTGTTCGTCGCCACCGAGCATGACATGCTTTACGCTTTTGACGCCGACACGCCGGGAGCGCCGCTCTGGCAGGTTTCGGTGATCCCGAGCAGTGAAACGCCAAGCGACGATCGCGGCTGCGGCCAGGTCACACCGGAAATCGGGATCACGTCGACGCCGGTGGTCGATCTCCATGCGGGACCGAATGGGACGATTTTCGTCGTCTCCATGTCGAGAGATTCGAGCAACACATATCACCAACGCCTCCACGCGATTGATCTCGTCACCCACGCCGAACTCAACGGCGGCCCCGCGGAGGTTCGGGCGAGTGCCGCCGGCAGCGGCACGGGAAGTTCCGGCGGAACGCAGACGTTCAATCCAGGCTCGTATGAGGAGCGGGCGGCGCTCTTGCTGTTGAACGGCGTGATCTACACGACGTGGACCTCGCACTGCGATGCTCCCAACTACACGAGCTGGGTGATCAGCTACAGCGAGTCCACGCTCCAGCGCGCGAGCGTGCTCAACCTGACGCCGAACGGCACGACGCAAAATGGCCAGGAGGGCGGCATCTGGATGTCGGGATACGGTCCCGCCGCAGATGCGTCCGGATTCATCTACCTTCTTGTTGGCAACGGTACGTTTGACGCGACGCTCGATGGCAGCGGATTTCCGAACAAGCAGGATTACGGCAACTCGTTCATGAAGCTTTCGACGGCCGGAAACAACCTGACTGTCGCGGACTATTTCGCCATGAACAACAGCAAAGGCACCGCCGAGACGGAATCGAGCGCGGACACCGACCTTGGCTCAGGGGGCGCAATGGTGCTGCCGGATGTGAACGACAATCAGGGGACGACTCACCATCTGGCCGTCGGCGCGGGGAAAGACACGAACCTGTACATCGTGAACCGAGACGACATGGGGAAGTTCGCGAACAACGATGGCGGCCTCTACCAGAGACTCGACAACCCGTGGAGCGGAGAGATCAAGTCGGGGCCGGCCTTCTTCAACAACACCGTCTACTACGGCCCGGTGAACAACCGCCTGATGGCGTTTCCCGTGTCGAATGCGAAGCTCCCTGCGTCACCCACCGTCCAGAGCGCAAACGGGTTCGGCTATCCCGGAACTACGCCGAGCATCTCGGCGAATGGAACCGCGAACGGAATCGTCTGGGCGATCGAGAACGGGAACCCGGGAGTCCTCCACGCCTACGACGCCACGAATCTGGCCAATGAGTTGTACAACAGCAACCAGGCTGGCGTGCGCGATCAGTTCGCGGATAATGCGAACAACAAATTCGTCACGCCGATGATCGCCAACGGAAAGGTATACGTCGGCACGCCCAACGCCGTGGTTGTCTTCGGTCTGCTTCCTTAGAGCCTGACGCTTTTCCCGGGATCGAATTAGTCGTCCGGATGAACGCCGAGGCGGTCGTTTGTCTCGCCGGCCTCGAGAGGGCGAATGCAAAGATCGGTGCCGCTCTCACTGCACTGATAGACTTGATAAAGGGGCAAGTCTTCCTGTTGGACCGTGTAGTCTCCATCCTCGGTGTCCGCAGCGAGGTCGTAATCCGTCAGAACGTAGGGATTCCCCGGCATCGCGCGCACGCGAAACACACGCGAACCCGGCTCGTAGTTGCCATAGCTGAAGCAATAGCCGACGCAGGCGCGATCGATCATGTGCTGAATGAGGATGCGCGAGTCAGGGGGCGCTTTGATCGTGCCCATTACGCGACAGTTTGGCGGCAAAGTGCGGACGAGCCGCTCCGCTTGCGCCTCCATCCTGCTCACGACGGCGGTGTCCCGGTACAGGAAAGCAAAGAAAACAGCGGCAATGGCGGCCGATTCGAGGAGATGCCATTTGCTGGGACGCATCGCGCCGAGAAGGCAACAGAAGAGAACGGCGGAAACCGATGTCAACCGTTCGGTCAGCAGCGCGATGGGCGCCAGGTGCGGAGACAAATGGATGCCCCGGGGCAGCAACGGTATTGATATCGCTGCAAGAAGGTAGAACTGCAAGGGAATGCTGTAGGCCGCCAGCGAGCCTGCGTCGCGCCACCGTCGCACGATGTCGACCAGAGGAGACATGATGGCGAACACAATCAGCGCCACGGCAGGGATCCAATATCGGTCGCCGAAAAGAACGAGTTGGTCGGCTCCGCTAAACCAGAGCGATGAATGTTCGGCGGGCTCAACAATGAAGCGATGCCCAAGATAGTAATGAGCCACAACCAGCCCGGCGGAGGCCGCGACGAGCAACACGACCTGATACCGCGGCCGCACCATCTCTGCGAATCCGACGTAGATGCACGCGCCAATCACCCAGATCAGCCCCAGCGGGTGCGCCAACCCAACGAATGGCAGAATCGCGATCGCGACCAGCCGCTCCCAGCCCTTGCCCCTCCAGAAGATCGCCAAACTGAAAAAAGCCAGGCCCAGCGAGAGGTAATAGTTGAAGAACCCCATGTAGAACGTGTAGCCGTACGTCGCTAGCGCGAGGCAGGGCAGAACAAACCAAGGTGCTTGCCGTGCGGCGGCGCATGTGAGGGCAAACGCTCCCCAGAAGAAGATCAAGACGGCCAGTGCCACGGCAATTCGCTCGGCAGCAGCAAAGCCAAAGACCGAGCCGAATCTGCTCAGGAGAAAATCGAACAATACGTTCGTCCATTGCGGCGCGATCCAAAGCCCGGGAGCCTGTCCGTGGCGAATTAGATGCGCGAGCCAGGCATTGTAGACGTGACTGCCCAGGTCGTCCGCGCCGATGCGCCGGTGCCAAAAGCAGGGGACGAGGGCAAGGCAGGAAACCGCAACGAACTTTAGCCAGTGCGCGCGCACAAATCGAGCGGACTCGGTGAGCGCGGGCGTGCTGCCTGACGCGAGAGGATTCTGTATTCTTGCGGCCGGTGCGTAGTTGAACTGCTGTTCAGACGGCTGCGTCAATGTGTGTCCCGTGAGGAGTCCCAATCAACCTGGCGAGCAACATACCATGACGGCACCGTCGCTCAGCGGCGAGGCGGGGCCGGTGGGCGGGGGGAAACGGGGCGTTTGCGCTCCGAAGGATCCCAGTCCTCGGGTGGGAAGGCGATGCGCCAGAAAAGCGGCGACGGCTCGACGAATTCGACGCCCACTTCGGTCTTTCCGTTCTCTTTCTGCCCAAGGAAAGTTACCGTGCAGGGCATCTCTTCGGTCGTCTTCGGATTGATCAGGGAAATGTGCTGCGTCCGGACCACCTTCGCCACCAGGCGGATCATGCCGCCGTGCGCGTTGACCGAGACGGTAGCGGTTTGTTCCTGGAAGTTTTGCCCGTCCACCTTGCCGCGAACGAGAATGGGCATCGTAATGTTGACTCGGTGCGAGCGGCGGCGATCGGAGGTATCGGCGGTCGCGCCCGGAATCGATGTCTTCCCGTCGGACATAGGAGTCTCCTTCCCCGGCAGATCGTGGTCACCGCTTCCGCGCCACGAAATCGCAGCCGGAAACGGGCGCAAGCGGGCTGACCAATCAGTGTAACCGCAGTTGGACCAACGGCGTCCATGGTTGTTCTGCATTGGTGCAAAGTGGATAACGAGGGGAAGGCAAGGCGAAAACGTGCGGGTCTAGGTGTCCGTATCCGGTTTCGGCGCGTAGGGATACTTCAGCGGCTTAGGCGCGTGGCCCACGCGGTACTCGTCCAACTCTGCGTCGCTCAGGCGAAAATGAGTTTGGGGCGGGTGGTTTTCAGACGCAGCGAGCTCGCGATGCAGCTTGTGGGAGCAAACATCCGGCGCGTCCTGGTATCGCACGCGGCGTGAGTCGAAGGCTTCGTTGGGAATTGTGATTGTATATTCGCGCGGCTCGGTGGCCACTTCTCGGACGGTAAAAGTGTATTCCCGGACAAGCGTTTTTGATTGGAACCCGACGAACTGGACGATGATCTTATCACTCATGGAGTGTCTGGGACCGCTTCGCCTGGAACAGCCAACCTCACAGCTTGCGATGCCGAAAAAAAAAGGCGGGCCGGCGATTGCCGGCCCGCCCTTCTTGACTAGAGGCTGGTGACGTTCGCAGCCTGCAGGCCCTTGGGGCCGCGGGTTACTTCGAATTCAACCGCCTGGCCTTCGTTCAGCGATTTGTAACCCTCCGCCTGGATGGCGGAGAAATGGACGAAAACGTCCTCGCCGGACTGGCGCTGGATGAACCCGAATCCCTTGCTGGCATTGAACCACTTCACTGTTCCTTGTTCTCTCACTTATTTACTCACTTTTCTTTTAAGCTGTTTGTGCTTCTCGACCGCCTCCAGCCGTAAAACAAAAAAGGCCGCAAGTGTGAACTTGCAGCCCCTTCATCGAATCTAAAGGTGTTACAAGAGCAACAAACGCACACCGAACATAGCATGGTTTCGCCGCTCTCGCCAGTCAAATCTTCAGCGCGGACGCAGAACTGAAACCAAATGAGCTTCGCAGCGGCAGAACGAAGCCGCAGAAACGGCGACGGCGCATTGGCGATTTCGGTACAATCAAATGGAAGTCAAGCCAACCGGGAAGATCGCAGATGGAAGCGGAGCGGGAAAAGCTGCGGGCAGCGCGTCGGCTGGTGATCAAGGTCGGAACGGCCACGGTCACGGGAGCCGAGGGCGAGCTCTGCCTGGAGCGCGTCGAGCCGATCGTGCGCTCGATTGCGGACTTGATGAAGGCCGGCCGTCAGGTTGTGCTCGTCTCGTCCGGCGCTGTGGGGTTGGGAAGGGGTTGGCTGGGACTCCATCGCTCGCGGCTGGACGATCTGGTCACGAAACAGGCGTGCGCCGCCGTGGGCCAGAGCCTCCTGATGGACGCCTACAAGAATCTCTTCTCCCGATGGGACGTCAAGATCGCGCAGGTGCTTCTCACCGAAGAGGATTTCACGAACTGGCGCCGCTATTCGAATCTCCATCAGACGATGGAGAAGCTGATCGGATTCGGGGTGCTGCCCATCGTCAATGAGAACGACACAGTTTCGACAGCCGAGCTCGAGCCGGTCGCGGCGGGTTCGCGCGCGGCTGCGTTCAGCGACAACGATCGTCTGGCGGCGCTGGTAATGAGCGGGCTCGAAGCCGACGCGCTGGTGCTTCTGACCAACGTGGATGGCTTGCTGCGTCAGGAGTCGGGCAACGGTAGCGCGGAGGTGATTTCGCTGGTCGAAGAGATGACGCCGGAACTCAAGGCGCTTGGCGCGGGGCCTTCGGCAAGCGGACGCGGCGGCATGCGGACAAAACTCGAAGCCGCCGAGATCGCCATGAATTGCGGCGGCACCGCCGTGATCGCCAACGGCAACAGCCCGGACACGCTTGACCGAATTTTCGCCGGGGAAAAGATCGGCACCGCTTTCCTGCCGGCCCGACGGATGCGCGGCAAGCGGCGCTGGATCGCGTATGCGGCGGATGTCCGCGGGCGCGTGGTCGTGGATGCAGGAGCGCACCGGGCTATCACGCAGGGCAAGGCGAGCCTGCTCGCGTCCGGGATCGTACGGGTGGAGAATCACTTCGCGCCGATGGACGTTGTGAGCATCGTCGATTCCGAGGGCCGCGAATTCGCGCGCGGTATCGCGAACTGTGCGAGCGAGGAAGCGGAGAAAAACTCCGGGAAGAAGGGCAGCCGCGGCAGAGATGCCGCGCCGTCGCCCGTCCTTGTCACGCGCGACAATATTGTGCTATTGCAGAAATCATGAGTCGGCCATCCACAGCGCAACTTGAGACCAGCGCCGCATCGGTCGCATCGATCGTGCAGCGGGCGCGGGCGGCATCGCGCGCCCTCGCGAAGCTTTCCTCCGAGGCCCGCAACGATGTGCTCCGGGCGGCGGCGGAAGCCTTCGAGCAGAACGCCCAGAGGATTCTCGAAGCGAATGCAGCTGATTGCCGCGCGGCGGAGCCTGCTGTTGCGGCCGGAAAAATGTCGCCCCCGATGTTTGTCCGGCTGCGCGTGAAGGGATCAGGCGTCGCGCAGATGGCGACGCAGATCCGCGAAGTGGCCCGGCTCGAAGATCCCTTGGGCCGCCGGCTCGCCGCGACCGAATTGGACGACGGCCTCGTGCTCTACAAGGAGTCCTGTCCGCTCGGCGTGATCGGCGTGGTTTTCGAGTCGCGGCCCGATGTAGTTCCTCAGCTCGCGTCGCTGGCATTGAAGTCGGGCAACGCCGTGATCTTGAAGGGCGGTTCGGAGGCGGTCCAGACGAATGAGGTGCTTGTCTCGATTTGGCGCGAATGCCTCGGACGATTCCCCTCTGTTCCGGTCGACTCGATCAACCTGCTTCAGACACGTGCGGATGTGCTGGAACTGCTCGCGCAGGACCGCGACGTCGACTTGATTATCCCGCGCGGATCGTACGAGCTGGTGCGATTCATCGTGGAGCACAGCAAGATTCCCGTCCTCGGGCACGGCGAAGGAATCTGCCACGTGTACATCGATCGCGCTGCCGACGTGAACAAGGCAGTCGATATCACCTATGACGCCAAGGTGCAGTATCCCGCCGTTTGCAATGCGGCGGAGACCCTACTGGTTCACGAGGCCATCGCGGAGAAATTTCTGCCGCAAGCCGTCGCGAAACTAAAGGAAGCGGGAGTCGAAATTCGCGGCTGTCCGAAGGCCCTGGCGCTTTTGCCAAAAGAGGGGATTGTACGTGCCACCGAGCAGGATTGGCGGACGGAGTATGGCGACCTTATCCTTTCGGTGAAGGTTGTCGCGGACCTCGAAGAAGCGATCGACCATATCAACCGGTTCGGCTCGCATCACACGGACGCGATTGTGACCGAGGATGCCGAAGCCGCGAAGAATTTCATGAACGAGGTGGACTCGGCGGGCGTGTTTCAGAACGCCTCAACGCGCTTCGCGGATGGCTTCCGCTACGGATTCGGCGCCGAGGTGGGCATCAGCACGAACAAGTTGCACGCGCGCGGCCCGATGGGTCTCGAGGGCCTCACCACCTACAAGTACAAACTCTACGGAAAAGGCCACACTGTGGAGCCTTACGCCAAAGGCGAAAAACAGTTCAAGCATCGTCGGCTGACGTAGTGCCGCTTTCTGTTTTCTTCCGAAGTATTCCCCCGAATGCAAGCAGCGCAACGAGCGTGACTACCGAGATGGCTCCTCCCGCGGTGCGGTCCCACGTTCGACGAAAGTTGATTTCGACGCGATGCGTGCGCGCGGGCAGCGGCAGAAGCATTTGCGCGGTCACTGGGCGCCGCTCGACGTAGGCTTCCTTCCCATCCACTCGCACTCCCCACGCGGGATAGTCGAGCAAGCGTAGAGCGAGTGTGATGGGCACCGCCGATTCCGCGTTGAAGACTTTGCGTTCGACGGACCATTGGTGGATGTGGATTTGCGCATTCTTGACGGGAACGATCGCGTCCGAGCCGGGATCGACCTCCTCAACCGGCATGGCCGGCGTAGCGGATGCGTCGGCTGCGCGCGTCGTCGGGTCAGGATTACCCGGGAGCTCGGAACGGTCGCAACCAATGGGCATGTATTCGTCGGTGCCTTCGTATCCCTGGGCAGAGTGAATGGCGTCCGTTAGCGTCGGCGCGCCTTCCGTATCCCACCATGCGTCTTGCGCCATTGCGACGCCGGATGCGCCGATGCCTCCCAGGATGACTGCGAACACGAGCCACAATGCAATCCGTGTTCGGCAGCAGACAAGCGCGGCGGCCACGAAAAACGCGAACGCGAGGTCAAGCACGTCGAGCCATCGCCAGGGGAACTGCACGAATTCCAGCTTCGGCAGGGTGCGCCAAAGGAAGGCCGTCAGCGGAAACATCAGGAGCGCGGATGCGGCTCCGAGTGCGAGCAGAATCCACCAGAGGTCGCGGAAGCCCTGGCGTTTTTTCGCGGCGAAAACCACGGCGATGGCGGTAACAAGCATCAGCCCGAGCGCTACGGCCGAGACTTTCCAATTGAAAATCACAAATTCGGGATCGTTTGCGCGCGTGAACAGGAAGTTTTGGGCAGGGTGAATCTCATCCGCCAAAACGAGACGGATCTGCACCCAGCGTTGTTCCCAAGCAGCGGGCAGAATGTAGAACGCGGCGACGCCGAAGCCGCCAGCCATGCCTGTGGCGCCCTTCAATGCAGGTCGCAGACTGGCGCGCAGGACGCATCCGACCGCGGTGATCAGCGCGAGCGAGTACGTCGCGATGACGCCCACCGGAGCGTTCGCGAGCCAGATCGCGGCAAATATGACGCTGAGAATCGGAACGGTCCTCCATCCGTCGCGCCCTCCGTTGCAGATGACGCGCAGTGCCGCCCATACCAACAGCGGGAGAAGCGCGGCGGCCATCAGCTCGGCGAAATCGCTGCGGTAATAGACGATCACGAGATGGTAGGGATTCACCGCGTACAGGACGGCCGCCGCGGCCGCCTGCGGGCCGGAGAAGCATTCGCGCGCGAGTTTCCACATCGCCATTCCCGCCGCGATCAACGTGAGCCAGACGAGCGTCGTCGGCACCATCTTCCAGGGCAGCACGGAACCAAGCGCCGCGCCGGCGGTCCAGGATACCGGCGGGTAGAAGGCAAACCTCGGCTCGCCGAATCCCCAATTTGCCCACTCGGCCCACCGGGGATAGAGAACTCCTTCGCGCCACTGGCCCGCCACGTCCATCCACGAGGCGAGATGAAACAGGAAGTCGTGACCCGAAGCGTCGCCGCGAAAAGGCATCGGCGAAATTACGGCAGTCGCCGCGAGCACAACGAACAACAGCGCATACAAGCGCCACGATGCCGCGTCCGAGCCGGCCTGGTGCGCTCCTTCTGTTGTCG
The DNA here is from genome assembly GCA_050015155.1 of Candidatus Acidiferrales bacterium. GTDB lineage: Bacteria > Acidobacteriota > Terriglobia > Acidiferrales > UBA7541 > Palsa-295. The sequence goes on from JBEKBY010000017.1 coordinate 29,948, forward strand.
GCTGGGTCAAAGTAGGATTCCGTCCTCGAATGTTTGGCCGGTCGAGAATACAGAAAATCCGCGCGCCTTGCCACGCGCCGTTCGAACGGCTACATTGCTTTGGATCGACCGAGTCGCACCGAAAGGACCTTGCCGGGAGCGTTTCGCAAGCCCGGCGGCGCACCTGACCAGGGATGACAAAAGAAGAACAGAGGCTGCAAGCCAGCGTCGAGCGAGAGGTCCACTGGAAACGCTGGGGACCCTATCTCTCCGAAAGACAATGGGGCACGGTTCGCGAAGACTACAGCGCGGACGGCGACGCGTGGAACTACCTTCCGCACGACCACGCCCGCTCGCGCGCCTACCGCTGGGGTGAGGATGGTATCGGAGGGATTTGCGATCGTCACCAGCACATCTGCTTCGCCCTGGCGCTCTGGAACGAAAAGGACCGCATACTCAAGGAACGCCTCTTCGGCCTGACCAATCTCGAAGGAAACCACGGCGAAGACGTGAAGGAGTATTACTACTATCTGGACGGGACTCCGACGAGCTCCTACCTGAAGTTCCTCTACAAATACCCGCAGGCGGAATTCCCGTACGATCTGCTCGTGGCGGAAAATGCGAAGCGCACGCGGCACGACCCCGAGTACGAGCTGATCGACACCGACATATTCCGCGAGAACCGCTACTTCGACGTATTCGTGGAATACGCGAAGGCCACCGCCGAAGATATCCTCGTTCGCATCACCGCCTGGAACCGCGGGCCCGAACCGGCCCGGCTGCACATACTCCCGACGCTGTGGTTCCGCAACCGGTGGAGCTGGGGCGATCCCTACGACATGCCGTTGGCCGCGCGGATCGAAGGTCCGGCCGGGACGAGGCTCCTCGAACTCAGCGACTATCACTACGGCAAGCGGTGGCTGCTTATCGAGGGCGAGCCGGAGCTGCTCTTCACTAACAACGAGACGAACACAGAGCGGCTCTATCAGGAAAAAAATCGCACGCTCTACGTTAAGGATGCCTTTCACCGGTACGTGATCAACGGCGAACGAGCCGCGGTGAATCCCGCCGCTAAGGGGACGAAAGCGGCCGCGCATTGTGTCTGGGAGGTCCCGGCGGGGAAGAATTGGACGCTTCGCCTGCGGCTGGCAGACCGCAACCCTGCGGTGGGTTCGGCGTCTGCCGGGGAGTTCTTCGGCCCGGCATTTGATGCCGTTTTCTCCGAACGCCAGCAGGATGCGGACGAGTTCTATGCGGAGCGGGCGGGCCCGAAACTGAGCGGGGACGCGCGGCTGGTCCAGCGGCAGGCGTTCGCCGGACTGCTGTGGAGCAAGCAGAGCTACCACTACGACGTTAGCCGCTGGCTCGCAGGTGATCCGACCCAGCCCGCGCCTGATCCGAAGCGGCGGCTCGGCCGCAACCACGACTGGACCCACCTCTACAATTCCGACGTGATTCTCATGCCGGACAAGTGGGAATACCCGTGGTACGCCGCCTGGGACCTGGGATTCCACTGCGTGGTGATGGCGCTGATCGATCCGCAGTTCGCGAAAGAGCAGCTGATTCTATTCATGCGCGAATGGTACATGCACCCGAGCGGCAAGCTTCCCTCTTACGAATGGAATTTCTCGGACGTGAATCCGCCGGTGCAATCCTGGGCGGTTTGGCGCGTGTACAAGATCGAGGGCCGGGTCCGCGGAAAGGCCGACCGCAACTTCCTCGAGCGCGCCTTTCACAAACTGCTGCTCAACTTCACCTGGTGGGTCAATCGGAAGGACCCGGACGGGAAAAACGTCTTCCAGGGCGGCTTTCTCGGCCTCGACAACATCGGCGTCTTCGATCGCTCGAGGCCTCTCGGCGACGGCAATTTCGTCGAGCAATCGGACGGAACGAGCTGGATGGCGATGTACTGCCTGAATATGCTGGCGATAGCCATGGAGCTGGCCCATGAAGATCCGGCGTATGAGGATGTGGCCAGCAAGTTTTTCGAGCATTTCGTTTATATCTCGCAGGCCATGAACGACATGGGCGGGCAGGGAATCGGACTGTGGGACGAGGAGGACGGCTTCTACTACGACGTCCTGCACTTCGGTGACAGCAGACATGTTCCGATGAAGGTGCGCTCGCTAGTGGGTCTCGTGCCCCTCTTTGCCGTTGAGACATTCGAACCGGAGGACCTGGAGAACCTGCCGTCTTTTTCCCGCCGGATGCGCTGGTTTCTCGATCACCACCCGGACGTGGGCGAGCATGTGGACATGAGCCGCCGCACGGAGCGGGGCGCGCGATTGCTGCTCACCATCGCCAATCGCAAGAAGCTCGAACGCATCTACCGCTACGTGTTCGATGAAAACGAGTTCCTGTCGCCCCACGGTGTCCGCGCGCTTTCGAAGTTTCACAAAGATCATCCGTTCGTGCTCACGGTCAACGGCCAGTCTCACTCGGTCGACTACGAGCCCGCCGAGTCCACGAGCGATCTTTTTGGCGGCAATTCGAACTGGCGCGGCCCCGTCTGGTTCCCGATGAACTTCCTCCTGATCGAGTCCATCCAACGCGTTCACTATTACTACGGCGACGACTTTCAGGTGGAATTGCCGGCAGGATCAGGCCAGAAAAAGACCCTCTGGGATGCGACGAGCGAACTCTCACGCCGCCTTTCGCGGATTTTTCTCCGGCGCGAAGGCCGTAGGGCCGTGTACAGCGACACCGCCCTCTTTCAGGACGATCCGCTGTGGCGCGACCTGGTTCTCTTCTACGAATACTTCCACGGCGAGACGGGTGCGGGACTCGGCGCGAGCCATCAGACGGGATGGACGGCGCTCGTCGCCAAACTCCTCGAGCAGAGCGGGGAATAATTCGGCGGCGACTTTACTTCTTCTGCGGCGCGGCGGGTTCCACTAGTTCTATCAACGCCTTCCTGCCTTGCGCTGGCACGAGAAAGAAATTCACACGCGTGCCATCCGCGCCCGACCGCGTTGCGGGATAGACGGGCTCGAGGCCGAATCGCGTGCGGAGAATTTCCGTCGCGCGGTCCACATCGCTGACGTTGATTTCAATCTGTTGAATTCCCTCGCCGAATCGTTGTAAGTATCGCGCGATCGCTCCCGAGCCCGAGGGATCGCGGGTCGTCAGGATGTCGAGCGCAGCGTGATTCTCAAAGTGCAGCTCGAACTCCCTGGCGTCCTGGTCCGGAGGCACGTCGGCAAGCCGCGGAGAGCCGTTTGCGGCTCGAATTCTGTCAAAGTTCTCAGGCTGGGCGGCGATTCCAACCGTGATGCCGGACGGGCCGGGGCCGAGCTGCCGCGGCACCATCTCGCGAAACTCCGGATCGGTTTTCCATTGGTTGAGCGGCGCCAGGCATAGATCGAATCCCTCCCGGTAGAGATGACGCGCTGCCCCCAGCCTCGCGTCCGGTTCGGGATCCGCCAGCTTATGAATCCACCGGGCGATATCGTGGGCTTCGGCCATGCCGCGCGACGGTCAGGGAGTAGCGTGCGAAGGGGGCAGGGCGTTGGCGTTGGAGAGTGTGACGTAGGCCGTCTGCCCGGGGCGTACCGTCACCGGCACGTCCCACTGCGACCTGGCATCCCCGACTTCGGCCGCAACGTCGAGCGTGCTGAGCCAGTAGGTTCCCGGCGGGACGCCGCGCAGGAATCCCTGTCCCTGAAGATTGGTTTCCGTGCGCGCCACGAGATACTTGGACTGCGCGAGATTGAGTGCCAACCGGTGAATTTCCGGGATTCGCTCCGCCGCCAGATCGTTCCATTTCGGGCCGGGGTTGATGTCCTCAAGCTCGAGATCGATACCGTCCACGGTCTTGGGGTTTTGCTCGATGAATTTGCGGACCGCGTCGTTGTATTCCGCCAATAGTCTGTCGTATTTTGCGGGGTCTTTGACTTTGTCGGAAGCTTTGAACTTCGGCTTCGGGAAATTGGTGGATTGATCGCCCGAATTCCGATCCATATACGCCTTGTGGAATTCGGGAACGTCCATGACGTCGGCCACCTTAACCTTGTGGATGAAGTCCTCGCCCGAAAGGGTAAGCCAATGATTCTTTTTCATCCATGTCTTTAGTTCGGTCGACACATCGAGCTTGTCGATAAACGCGTCCATGTCCGGCGCGGGGAAAGCAGTGCCCGCTTCCTGGCCGATGCCTTCAAAGCTCTTGCTGAGAAGATAGAAAGGGAACCCGCGCACCGGTTCTTCAAGGCCGCCCGAAGGAGTGGCGCGCGCGACAAACTCGACCGAGCCCGCCTGCGCGGCAACACGAGGCACGAATGCCATCGCTGCCGCGAACAGGAAAATCGCCACGCCGTGTATGCGTTTCATGCCGCTCATCGTAGCAGAAGGATGCGCACGCCGATATGGTTGGGTCCAGTTGGTTAATGCTGGGGTGGAATGAGACGACGAGAAAGACGCCGCCCTGCACAGCTCAATACAGCGCGAACGTGACCTCGATGATTTCCCGCACCGCCGCGGGCTTTCCATCCGGGCCGCGCGCGGGCGTAAGCCGCCAGGTGCGAACCGCTGACATGGCCTTTTCGTCGAGGCCGAAACCGAGACCCTTCGCAAGGTGAACGTCCGTCACGCGGCCGTCCGCGGTAACCACGGCCACAAGCTCGACCACGCCCTGAACCTTCACCTTCATCGCCTCATCGCTGTAGTCGGCGCGGGGGCAATAGAGGCATGAGGGCGTGCCGTATCCGCCCGTCCCGGCGCTGGGGAGGCCTCCGCCGACGCCGTATTGTTCGCCTGGGCCAACGCCATTACCCGTCCCGTTTCCGACGCCATTGCCGCGACCGTTCCCCATCGAATCGTTGTTCGCCTTGCCCATCGGGTCGCCCCAGTTATTCATATTGATGTTGGGCAGGTTGATGTTTGGATTCCCGAGGACGGTGGGCACCACGGCGAGCTGCGGATGCTCCGGCGGTTTCACCATGGGCCGCGCGATCTGATCGTAGGAGAACTTCGGCAAGCGGCCCTTCGCTGCGGGAGCGTTGTCGTGCTGCCCGCCGCCCCCTCCGGCCTTCTTGGCCGCCGGAGCGAGCTTCTGCAAATATGGCGAAATGCTGTTGTCGATCGGCGTCATGTCTACGGGGCCCGCATTCGTGTGCGGCGACAGCCATTCGGGAAGCAGCAGGGGCAGCAGTATGATCAACCCGATCGCGATCACGTGAAACGCGACCGACAGTCCCTGAACCCACGAGAACTGAGTGTTCTTCGACCAAATTTCCGGAACCGCTACCGGCTTGCTCGTCGTCTTGAGCGGTGGCAGCTTCGGCGGCGCGATCCAATCGCGCAGGTTCCGCCAGAGGCTGGGCTCCTCATGCCAGTCCACGAGCAAGCCCGACTTCACATTACCGCGCGGGCCCGAATGGAAGAACTCCTTGACGTTGTCGCCGAATCCCGCGCCGAATTCCGGCATCGCAAACGACGTCGACGTGCCCGGACGAATCTTTGCAGGCCGCTCCGCGAGAAAATCCTTCAGGTTCGAAAACAGGCTTCGAATAGGCGATTCGTGGGAGGGCGAGGGCAGACGGCCGAGACGCAGCGTCGGCTCGCTGGTCGAGCGGCCTACTTCGTCGAGTCTGGCACCAAAGTCCGACATTCGAGTTACCTTAGTCCTTCCCGCCGAGCTACAAAATAGTTAGACGCCTCCCCCTAGAAAAGGATGTCTGGCCTCAGGTACGGCTGACACACTTTCCAATTCATTGTAACATTACAGTGGGTGACCGCAAATTCCGGTTTCCACCGCACACGCTTTTAGCACAAGAAATCATACCCGCGCCACAAATGCTTGAGGCGAACGGGCTTGGAAGAAAGGTTTTTTCAATCCCCGAGGATGGCGAAAACCATCGACCTTAAAAGCACTCTGAATCTGCCCAAAACCGACTTCCCCATGAAGGCGCGGTTGTCGGAGCGCGAACCCGAGCAATTGGCCGCCTGGGAGGCGGAGGGTCTTTACCGCCGCATCCTCGAATCGCGGGCGGGCGCGCCGCTCTTTGTGCTGCACGATGGGCCCCCGTATCCGACGGGCGAAATCCATCTCGGCACCGGCTTGAACAAAGTCCTGAAAGACATGATCGTGAAGTCGAAGACCATGGCGGGCTTCCGTTCGCCCTATGTTCCGGGGTGGGACTGCCACGGCCTCCCGATCGAAACGCAGGTCGAGAAGCAGTTGGGCGGGAAGACGACCAAGGTTGAACCAGCCCAATTCCGCCGGATGTGCCGTGAATTCGCCGCGGAGTTCGTGGAGGCGCACAAGCGCGATTTCAAGCGCCTCGGCGTCTTCGGGCGATGGGACAAACCGTATCTCACGATGGACCCGAGCCAGGAAGCGTGCATCGCCGGGGCGTTCCTCGATTTTCTCGAAAAAGGCTACGTCTACCGGGGACTGAAGCCTGTCTACTGGTGCATCTGCGACCGCACCGCGCTCGCCGAAGCCGAAGTCGAATACGAAGACCACACCAGCCCGTCGATCTGGGTGAAATTTCCAGTGGTGGCGAATCAGAAATCGAGCAAGCTCGGCGAAGGCGTGGGCGCGCTCATCTGGACGACAACTCCCTGGACTCTTCCGGCCAACCGCGCCCTTGCGTTCCATCCTGACTTCGAGTACGTCATCGCGGAAACCTCGGCAGGGAAGCTTCTGCTCGCCAAGGAACGCTTGAACGCCCTTTCGGAGGAACTGAAACTCGATGCGAGCAACGTCCACGGCTCCTGGAAGGGCAAAGACTTCGAAGGTGTCGAGTTTCGGCATCCGTTTCTCGATCTTCGCGTGCCCGGTGTGCTCGCGGACTACGTGACGCTCGACGCGGGCAGCGGCATCGTCCACACGGCGCCCGGCCACGGCGCCGACGACTTCCGCACGGGACAGAAGTACGGCCTCGAAGCATACGCGCCTCAGGACGACGATGGCCGCTTCGCCGAAGGCCTGCCCGAATACAAAGGCAAGACCGTGTGGGAGGCCAATCCGATCGTCATCGAGCTGCTGAAGAAGCGCGGCATGCTCGTCGGCGAAAGCAAGCTCACGCACAGCTATCCTCACTGCTGGCGCTGCCACAATCCGGTGATCTTCCGCGCCACCGAGCAGTGGTTCATCGGTCTCGACCTGAAAAATCTTCGCAGCCGCGCGCTCGAAGAAATCAACAAAGTGAAGTGGCTGCCCGAGTGGGGCCGCGAGCGGATGCGCGAAATGATCGCGGACCGCCCGGACTGGTGCATTTCGCGTCAGCGCTTCTGGGGTGTGCCATTGATCGTTTTCTACTGCGATGCGTGCGGAAAGCGGCTCGAGGATTTTCAGGCGCTGCGGCACGTGCTGCCGTTCTTCGAGCGCGAAGGCGCGGACGCGTGGTACACGCACTCCGCCGAAGAGCTGCTGCCTCCGGGCACGAAATGTTCGTGCGGCGCGGCGAAGTGGCGCAAGGAAAACGACATCCTCGACGTCTGGTTCGATTCCGGCTCGACGCATCTCGCCGTGCTCAAGGAAAGCGAAGGCCTCAAGTGGCCTGCCGATGTGTATCTCGAAGGTCCGGACCAATTCCGGGGCTGGTTCCAGAGCTCACTGCTCGTCGGCATCGGCACGCGCGACGCAGCGCCCTACGAGGAGGTGGCGACGCACGGCTGGACGCTCGACGAAAAAGGCGCGCCGATGTCGAAGTCGCTCGGCAACGCGTTGTACCCCAAGGAAATCTGCGAAAAGTGGGGCGCCGATCTGCTGCGCCTCTGGGTCGTCTCACAGGATTACACCGCGGACATGCGCAATTCTCCGGCGATGATGAACCAGCTCGCCGAGGCGTATCGCAAGATTCGCAATACTTTCCGGTTCGCGCTCTCGAATCTTTACGATTTCGATCCGGCGCGCGACGTCGTGGACGACGCCGACATGTGGGAAATCGACGCATGGATGCTTCGCCGCACGGGAGAAGTCGTCCGTGAGTGTCGCGAATGCTACGCGAACTTCGAATTCCACCACGTCTATCATGCATTGCACGATTTTTGCGCCGTGGATTTGAGTGCGTTCTATTTCGACGTGCTCAAGGACCGCCTCTACACGTTTGCGCCCAACAATCGCGGCCGCCGCTCGGCGCAAACGGCCGTCTACCACATCGCGCGGGCGCTCGTGCGCTTGATCGCGCCGATTCTCGTTTTCACCTCCGAGGAAGTCTGGAAGCATCTTCCGCGGAGCTCTTCCGCGCCGGCAAGCGTGCACATGTCGAAGTTTCCCGACGCCAAGCCTTTCGAGAATGCTTTCGACGGAGCGCGTTCAAAGAGTTGGGAGACTTTACTTGAAATCCGTGCGGAAGTGTTGAATGCGCTCGAAACTGCGCGCGCCGAGAAAATCATTGGCAGTGCGTTGGAGGCCAAAGTATTTGTTTACCCGCGAACTGACCTCCCGCCTCAGATTAAGGACGACGTTCTGCGCCTCTTGCGGGCCTACCAGGACCAATTGCGAGCTCTACTGATCGTCTCGCAGGTCGAGGTCACGAATGATTGGCCTCTGGACTCAGCGATTACGGAGTCTGGTCCCCGGGGAAAAGTAGCGATCGGCGTGAAACATGCGGACGGTGCGAAATGCGTGCGCTGCTGGAACTATTCGACGCACGTCGGCGATAGCGCCGACTACCCCACGTTCTGCGAACGCTGCGTCGCGGCGCTCAATGAAATCGAGCGCGACGGCGGCATTCTGGCCGGGAGCGCGAAGTCCTGATGGCCTCCGTGTCACGCGCGGCAGGGCCTCTTGCGCTTCTCGCCGCTGCCGTGCTCGCCGCCGATCAGGCGACCAAGTACGCGGTCGACAAGCTCATGGCTCCCGGCGCATCTCGCGTCTTGATTCCCGGTTTGCTCAATTTCGTCCACGCGAGCAATCCCGGCGTCGCATTTGGAATGCTCGCGGACTCTGAGATGCCATGGCGCGCGCCTATGCTGGTCTTATTCTCGATCGCCGTGATCGGCCTGATCGTTTGGCTGCTTGCGACGGGCCGCGCGGGCAGTTGGGCAGGACAGTCCGGGATGACGTTGATTCTCGGCGGCGCAGCGGGAAACGTGCTTGACCGCATCTTGCGGCGCGGCGTGACCGACTTCATCGATTTTCACCTCGGCGCCTACCACTGGTACACTTTCAACCTGGCTGATTCCGCGATCGTGCTCGGCGCAGCCCTGGTCATCCTCGAACTCCTGCGCGATTGGCGGCATCCCAGCCACGAACGGGCCTAGGCATGCACCCGGTTCTCTTCCAAGTCGGTCCCGTCACGGTCTACACCTACGGAGTCTTGGCGGCGGTCGGATTCCTCGTCGGATTGTGGTACGCGTACCGCCAAGCTCCCCGCGCAGGACTCGATCCGAGGGAGGTGTGGAACCTCGGCGTCTATGGAATCCTCATCGCGCTCGTGAGCTCGAAGCTTTGGTTCATCTTCAGCATGTGGGACTACTACGCCGCGAACCCGCGCGAGATTTTCAGTATGGAGACCTTTCAATCCGCCGGAACGTTTTATGGCGGCGTGCTTGGCGCAATCCTCTGGGTCCTCCTGTACGCGCATTTTCAGAAGATGCCGCTGCTCGGCGTGCTCGATTTGGCGGCCGGCCCGATTGCGCTCGGGCATTCGATCGGCCGCGTGGGATGCTTCGTGGCGGGCTGCTGTTACGGCAAGCCGACCTCGCTTCCGTGGGGCGTCACGTTCACGAACCCGATCGCCGAAAGAATTGCGGGAACGCCACTCAACGTTTCCCTGCACCCCACGCAGCTCTACGAAGCCGGCGCCGAGTTCTTGAATTTCGTGCTTCTGGTTTGGCTTGGCACCAGGCAGCGCTTTGCGGGACAACTGGTTGGCGCATATTTCATTCTGTACGGAATCGAGCGCGGCGCCATCGAGTTCTTGCGCGCCGATCCCGGCCGCACGATGATGTTCCATGATGCGATCTCGCTGATGCAAATCGTAAGCGTGGGGCTGATCCTGACCGGCGGATACCTTTGGTGGCGCGGCCTGCGCGGAGCGGCGCCGATCCCGCCCGCTACACCCGTTCGCGCCGCGGAAGGCCGCTCCGTGTAGCGCCAGCATCTTGCTGGCGGTTTTTCTCCTTCCATGTAAAGTGGACGTTCTCATGTCCAAAGAGAATCCAGTCGCGAGACCTCCGCGGGATCACGGGCGGGTCGATTTCACCATCTCACCGGAAGACGCGGGCCAACGACTCGACCGCTTTCTCGCCTTGCATCTTCCGGCCTTGAGCCGTTCGCGCGTGCAGGTGTTGATGGACGCGGGCCGCGTGCAGGTCGATGGAACCGCGCGGAAGGCATCGCATCGCGTCGAGCCGGGAGAAAGAATCACCGTCGGAATTCCGCCTCCGCCGCCCGCGGGCGTCGAAGCCGAACCGATTCCAATCGAGATTCTCTACGAAGACGCCGACCTCGCCGTCATCAACAAGCCCGCCGGGATGATCGTGCATCCTGGAGCCGGAGCGGACGCCGGCACGTTGGTGGCGGCGCTCCTGCACCGCTTTGGCGGAATCGAGGGATTGTCCACCGTCGGCGGCCCCTTGCGCCCGGGGATCGTTCACCGCTTGGACAAAGGTACCTCGGGCGCGCTCGTGATTGCGCGAACGGACGAGGCGCACCGAAAGCTCGTGGAAGATTTTCGCGACCGGCTCGTTCAGAAAACATATGTGGCGCTGCTGCACGGAAAAATGAAAGGCGAGGCGGGCAGCGTCGAGCTGCCGGTCGCGCGCGATTTGCGCCACCGCTCGCGCATGACGGCGCGCCGCCGCGAAGGCCGCGCCGCCCGTACGGACTGGCGCGCGCGTTTGCGGATCGACGGCTTCACGTTCATCGAAGCGGATTTGCGGACGGGCCGGACGCATCAGATTCGCGTCCATTTCTCCGCGCTCGGGTGTCCCGTAGTGGGCGACACGCTATACGGCGCGCCGCGCCAGGAGCGCGTGGGCGCCGGTCTCCTGCCGCCGCTCGAGCGAAACTTTCTTCACGCCGCGCGCGTGGCTTTCGCCCATCCGCGAACGTCCAAGCGCGTCGAGGTGCGCGCGCCGCTGCCGCCCGAGCTTCGCGACTATCTGACGCTTCTCGGCCGCGCGGCGAAAGCCGATCCTGCTTCGATTGACGCTCTGCTCCGAGAGTTCCTATAATCGCTGTACGTGGGGGACGGATGAAGCACTCGCTTTCGGATCGTTTGCGGGTTTTCCCGTTGCTGATCGCGTCGCTCGCGATCCAAGGAATCTGCGTCCAGGCACAACAGACTTCTACGCCCGCGCCGCCACAACCGCCTCCGGGCGCGCCGCCGGCGCAGGCGGGCCTGAATCCTCCGCCGCCTCTCGCACCCTCGCAGGAACCTCCCATCAAAGTTACGACGGGCCTCGTCCATCTCGTTGTGACGGTCATGGATCACCGCCATGCTTTTATCACTGACCTCGACAAGAGCGATTTCAAAGTGCTCGAGAACGGCACACCTCAGGACATTCGATTCTTCGGCCGCGAAACGGACCTTCCCCTCCGCATCGGCCTTCTGCTCGACACATCGAACAGCATCCGGCCGCGCCTCGAATTCGAAAAGGACGCGGCGGTCGATTTTCTCAACAAGACCCTCCGCCGCAACAAGGACATGGCGTTCCTGATGACCTTCGACAACGAACCGCAAGTCATCCAGGACTACACGGGCGATCTCGCGCTGCTCACGGCCGCCATCAACGAACAGCGCGCCGGCGGCGGCACCGCGCTCAACGACGCCATCTACATGGCCTCGGAGAAGCTCTCTCATGCGCCGCCGCCCAAAGGGGACGAGTCTGACATGCGCCGCGTGGTCGTGCTGATCAGCGACGGCAACGACAATCTGAGCGACCGCGCGCTGAGTGAGGCCATCGACGCTTCGATCCGCTCGGAGGCCTCCGTTTACACCGTCAGCACTAACACCGACTGGCTTTCCGTAGACGATGCGCGCAAGCCGAGCAAGTACAACATGGACACCGGCGACAAAATCCTCCAGCAGTTCGCGGATCAAACAGGGGGACAGGCCTTCTTCCCCTATCGCATCGATGACCTTGCGGAGTCGTTTTTCGAGATCGGGACCGAGCTGCGCAGCCAATACTTCATCGCCTATTCACCCATACTGCCCGCTACGAAAGGCGAATACCGCAAGATCGAAGTGCAGACCGCGCGCAAGGGGCTGATTGTTCGCACGAGGAAGGGGTACTACGCTGTTCCCCCGCCTTCGAGCAACGGGGCTCAATAGCTGGTTGTAAGAAGAGAGTCAGCGAACGGGCGCGTAGTAGCCTTTGCGGGCGAGGATTTTGAGATCCGGACGGGAGACTTCGACCTTGATCTTGCGGAAGGAGCCGTCGCGCTTCGGATTCGAGGGGTAGTAACCGAGCACGTACTGCGAACGCAGCTCCTCGGAAATCACGTCGAATGCTTTCTCGAGTCCCTTCTCGTTGCGGACGTTGATCACGCGCCCGCCTGTCTCCCCGGACATTTTCGAGGCCACGCCAGGTCCCACACCCGAAGTCTCGCTGTAATCGGAGATCAAGATCACGTGAATCACGGTGTCGGAGCGCTGCGCCGCTTCGACGGCTTCTTCTAGGCTCAAGCGGCTGCCGGTGTCTTCCGCGTCGCTCAATATGACGACGGCCTTGCGTCCCGCTTCGGACCCCAGCTCATCGTGGCAAGCGAGATAGATCGCATCGTAAAGATTCGTGCCGCCGCCGCGCGACTGGACCGTTCCGCCGGTTCCGCCGATCCCGGAGGCGTCCACGTTGATCTGCGCCCGGTGGATGGCGCGGTCCAGTACGGACGGGTCTTGGGTGAAATCCGCCAGCAGGTTCACATCCGTGTCGAAACTGATCACGAGCGCTTCGTCTCTCTTCCGCATCACTTCCCGGACGAACCTCGACGCGGCGTCCTGCTCTGCGACCAGGATGTTGTGCATGCTGTAGCTCGTGTCCATCAGCATCGCCAGCGTGATGGGCATATTGACTTCTTTCGCGAAGTAGTCAACTTTCTGTTCCACGCCGTCCTCGTAGACCTTGAAATCGTCTTTCGTCAGGTCGGTGATGATCGCGTTGTGATGGTCGCGGACCGTCGCAAAGACGTTGACGACTGTGGTCTGCACCTGCAAGGGCTGCGCCGCTTGTGGGAGCTGCTGCGGTTGTTCCTGGGCGGCCGGGGCTTCGCGATTCGGCGATGTCCCGAGCGGTCCAGGCGGGGCTGATTCTTGAAGAGCCGCGGGGCGAGACGCGATCGAGGTCGCGGCCGGATATGCGCCAAGAGAGAGTGTGATAATACCTGCCGCGACGCTGGTCAGCCGCATTGTATAATCTCCTTGGGAAACGCTTCAGACTAGTACGATGCGCGGGGCGCTCTGGCGGATGTTCGGTCGGAACTTGAGAGCGCGCGGGAAGGCCGCAATTCCCCGATGACGTACGCGGCCAGGAAACGAGACACTCTCATGACGCGAAGCATTCTGTCGGTGGCGTTGTTACTGCTCCTGGGTGTTCCCGTGGGTGCGCAATCCCAGGCCCAGCCGCCGGCGACTCCCCCGCAAGACCTTCCGCAGCGGAGCCAGAATCCGCCCCCGATTATTTCACGCACGGAAACCGTCGTCGTCCCCGCAACCATAAAGGATTCCAAAGGCCAGCTCGTCGCCGGCCTCGAAAAGGGCGATTTTCGCATTTTCTCCGACGGAGTCGAACAGATCATTTCTCGCTTCTCCTCCGACGCCGTCCCGCTTTCGGCCGTTGTTCTGATCGACGACGATCTTCCCGAGCGTGCCGTCGCCGATGTGCAGAAGAGCCTCGTGACCATAGCGGCCGGCTTCGGTCCTCGCGATGAAGTGGCTTTCGTCAAGTTCGACCAGTATCCGACGACGGTCTTCGATTTTTCGTTCAACAACGATCAGCTTTTCACGCAGCTCAAGCGTTTCGAGCTCAACTCGCACCCCACGCAGATCATTGCCGACGCCACGACGGGGCCGCCCACGATCAACGGGCAACCTCTGCCCACCGCCACCGGCATCCCGCTGCACGGCGCGAAGCGCCCGCAGAGTACCAATTCGCTCGATGACGCTCTGTATGCGGCGGGCGATATGCTCAAGACGCGCGGGCGCGATCGCCGCAAGATTATCTTCCTGGTCTCCGACGGCAGCAATTCCCGGAACAACCATCACACGTTCGAGGAAACGCTGCGCTCGCTTCTCGTGGCCGACGTCTCCGTGTATTCGATTTCTACCACGCGGTCCGTTCCCGTCGCTCGTTCGCTCTTGCAGCATGGCGAGTCGGAGCTCAACAAGTATGCATACGGAACCGGCGGCGATGCTTTCTTTGCTTCGAAGGCGGAAGACCTCGAGCGCCTCTACTCCGACGTCACGGAGCAGGCCCGCAACGAGTATACGCTCACGTTCTCCCCGCAAGAAGCGGACCGCACCAAGGATTTTCACTCGATCGAAGTCCGCGTGGAGCGCCCCGGCCTTTCGGTTATCGCACGCGACGGCTACTATCAGAGCGCTATTGCCGTCGGTCGCTGACGCGCCACCGCGGCGACTTTTTCAATCCGCCCGATCGAAAATATTTTGCGCCAAGGCCGCGCCCGATTTTTTTTCTTCTTGACTTCGTTCACGCCCGCCCTTATAGATGGATGAGCGAGTGAAGCGCGATTGAAATTTTTTGCGCGCTTTCTCGCCGGGAGAAAGTTCCACTGTAGTTCATGCGCGGAACCGATCCGGGCTTCTGGTTCAAGAGAAGCCTTAGGGAAAGTTGAAGCGGGGCAGTCGCCAAGGCTGCCCCGCTTTTGTTTTCAGCGCGCGGGCTGTATCGAAATCAACTGCTCGTGCGCGGGGCACAGCAGCCTGTAGTCGCAGTAGCTGCATGAGGAAAAGCTCGGCCTTGCGGGGAATTCCGCCGCGCGAATCTGGTCGGCCACTTCCGCGATTCTCTGCTTGGCTGCTGCGAGCGCTTTGTCGTCGCGCGATGTGATCACCGCTTCATTGTTCGCCAGATTGTAGAAGACGAGCCGCGCAGGCTCCAGCTCCAGCACTTCGCGCGCTGCCAGGGCGTAGATGCTCAGTTGCAAATCATTCGCGGCTTTCTTCGCGCCTCGCGGCTTCCCGGTTTTGTAGTCGACGATCTCGATTTCGTCGCCGCCCGTGCGGTTCACCTGGTCCATCCGGCCCGTCACGATCACATTGTGTTCGAGCGGCAGCTCGAAAGTCTTTTCCTGGTAGAGCACGTCGGCTGGCGCCGCCGTGTAGCTGCGGTAAAACGCCTCCAATTGCTCGCGCCCGGCCTTGCGGTATTCCTCCTCTTGGTATTTGTCCGGGAATCCTGCCGAGGTCCATTCGCGGTCGAAGATCACCATCACTTCCTCAAACGGTACCTTCCTCAGCTTGCGCATCTCGCCGACGAACTCCTTGATCGTCGTGTGCATCACGTTTCCGAACTGCGCCTGCGCGTGCGGGCCGCCGCGAATGTCCCAGACGTAGCGAAACAGGTATTTCATCGGACAGATCTCGTACGCTCCGATCGCCGAAGCGCTCAATTGCAGCGGCTCAGGACGCGGCGGATGAAACGCTTTCGCCCATAGCGCCACGCGCGAATACGCGCGCGGACTTGGCTCGCGCGGAAAAAGCATCTGCGCGCTGTCGGTCGAGTCCGGCGCGGCGGATGCTGTTTCCTGCGCCGGGGGTACCTCGACCTTCGGAGCGGACTGCGCCGTATCGAATTTCTGAATCTTCGCGTTCGCCAGAAAATCGTCGAGAAAAGGGGAAGTCTTTTTGTAGCGGTTCGCGACGGTTGAAATCGTGAGCGTCTTCCGCGCGCGCGTGAGCGCCACGTAAAACAGCCGCCTCTCTTCCTGAATCCGAAAGTCGCCCTTTGGCTGTTCTTCCTTCATCAACTCGGGAGGGAACTCGAACTCCACGGGGCGCGGGTTGGAGGGGAAATCCGTTTTGCTCACGCGCAGGATGAACACGTGCGGAAACTCGAGCCCCTTGGCGCCGTGCACGGTCATCAACTGGACCGCGTCCGTCGCAAGCTCCTCTTCTATGGCGATGTCTCCGCCAAGTTCGTTGAAATAGCCCAGATACTCGGCGAATCCGCGCAGGAACTTGTCCTCGCTCTTCCGTTCCCACTCGCGCACGAATATCGCGAAGCGGTCGAGGTGCTGCCGGTCCGTCTCGGAGGCCAGCGGCACGAGCGCCAATTGGCCGATCAACTCCTCGAATACCTCGGTCGCGGTCTTTTTTCGGGCGCTCTGGCGCAGCCGGCCCATCGTCTGCACCAGCTCGGTCAACAGCGCGCCTTGGCGCCCGCTTCCGGGCTGCCCGGCCGCCGCTTCCACTTCCTCCCAAAGCGATCGCCGGTTTTTTGAAGCGCGCTCGGCAAGGCGCACAAGGTCGCGAGGTTCGAGTTCCCAGTAGGGCGCCGCCAGCAGACGCGCGCACGCCACGTTGTCCCCCGGTACGGCGATCGCCTTCAGCCACGCCAGCAGATCGCGCACGAGCGTGCTCGGCAAAATAGAAAACTTGCGGATGACGAACGGAATGCTCCTGCGCCTTAGCGCGTCAAGCAGCTGGGCGCGATGCGTGTGCTTGCGGTAGAGGACCGCAAAACTTTTCCATGTCGCGCCCGCCGCGTGTAGCCGCTCGATCTCGGAGGCCACCCAGAAAGCCTCTTCCTCGAACCGCGCGAACTCCACCACGCGGACTTTCTCGCCTTCCGAATTCTGCGTGGTCAGTTTTTTCGGCGGCAGCAGGCGGGACTTTTCGTTGTGCTGAATCACCTCGCCCGCCACGCGCAGAATTCGCTCCGTCGACCGGTAGTTCTGCGATAGCGGAACGAGATGCTTCCTCGTGCCGTCGCGTTCCGCGCTTTTCACGCCGCAGAACCGTTGCAGGAAAATTGTGAAACTGCCGAAAGAGGCGCCTCGGAACCGATAAATCGCCTGGTCGTCGTCGCCCACGGCGAATATGTTTCCGCGCTCGCCCGCCAGCAGCCACAGCAGTTCGAGCTGCGCGATGTTCGTGTCTTGAAACTCATCCACAAGGATGTAGCGGTACTGTTCGCGCATGCGCTCGAGCAGCGCCGGATCCGTGCGCAAGAGCTCCACTGCTTGCGAAAGCTGTCCGCCGAACGTGCACAGGTTCCGCTCGCGCAGCAGCCGCTCGCTCGTGCGATAGACGCGCGCCAGCTCTTCCTGCCGCGCCAGCTCTTCCTCCGCGATCGCGCGCGCATCCGGCTCGAGCGCAGCCTTCCGCGCTTCGTACGCGCGTCGCAGGCGCTCCACGTATCGCTGGTAATCGTCCGGTGTGACCAGCTCGTCCTGGCAGCGCGAAAAAAATTGCTGGAAGTCCTTCAGGAACTCGGCGGGCTCAGCAAGCCGCCGGAAAATCTCGAGTCCCAGTTCGGCGATGTTGCGCCGCAGCAGAATCTGGTGGTCGATGTCTTCGAGCGCCTGAATGTCCTGATTCGCGGCTTGTAGGATTTTCTCCAGGCAGAACGAATGAAACGTCCCGAGCCAGACGCTTTCGGCGCGTTCGCCCGCGGCTTGCAGCACGCGATACTTCATCTCCGCCGCGGCCTTGATGGTGAACGTCAAGCCCAGAATGCGTTCGCCGGTCAGATTGGGATTTTGCTCGAGCAAGTTGCGGATTCGCTCGGTGATGACGCGCGTTTTGCCCGTCCCGGCGCCCGCCACCACGAGCAGCGGCCCTTCGCCGTGCTCCACCGCCGTGCGCTGCTCGGCGTTCAGCGGAAACCCGGACGCCGCGGCCTCCTTCGGATTTGCAGTCGTTGCCATGCGCGATCGGTCTATCTTAGCAGATTTTCCCATGGCGAATAGAAGGCGAAGATCGTCGGGGCTTTTCCCCTCGCGTCTGGGCCGCTAAGATGGGCAGATGAAACCCTGGTTTCCCATCGAGACCGAGCGCCTGCTCCTGCGCGAATTCCGCGCCGGCGACGAAGCTGACATCCACGAGTATGCCTCGGACCCCGAGGTCGTGCGCCTGATGATCTGGGGGCCGAACACGCCGGAGATGACCCGCGCGTTCCTCGCGCACACGCTCGAAGAGCAACAGCAGTGGCCAAGGAATTCAGTCGGTCTCGCGATAGGGCTCAAAGGCGAGCATCGCGTCATCGGTTCGATCGGCCTTCGCATCAAGGACGAAGCCAATCGCAGCGCCGACATCGGCTACGTCCTCAATCGCAGCTACTGGGGCCGCGGCTACATGACGGAAGCCGCGCGCGCGATTCTCGACGCCGCGTTTCGCAAATTGAACTTGCATCGCGTCTGGGCTACTTGCGATATCCGCAATCGCGCGTCGTATCGTGTGATGGAAAAGCTCGGCATGCGACGCGAAGCCCATTTCCGCAAAAAACGCCTTCGAAAAAGGCGAGTGGCGCGATTCGTACCTCTACGCCATCCTTGCCGAAGATGGCCCGTCGATGGAGCCGGACCGAAACCGCTCTAATTGACCCACTTCTGCGCCGCGCCTATACTGAAACTTCGACTCGTGAGTTGTTGCAGCAGTCGTCTGCAGGAGACTCCACTATGGAAAAACCCGTCATCCTGAGCGCCGTCCGCACGCCGATCGGCAAATTCATGGGCGGGCTTTCTCCGCTTTCGGCGCCGGAGCTTGGCGCGCGCGTCGTGGCTGAAGCCGTCCGCCGCGCGGGGATCGATCCCAAGCAGGTCGATGAAGCGATCATGGGCAACGTCGTTCAGGCCGGGCTGGGCCAGAATCCGGCTCGCCAGGCTGCGCTGAAAGGCGGCCTCGACCCGCGCGTCGCCGCGATGACGATCAACAAAGTCTGCGGCTCGGGCCTGAAAGCCGTCGCACTCGCCGCGCAGGCCGTCGCGCTCGGCGAATCGGAAATCGTTGTCGCGGGTGGCATGGAGTCGATGTCGAACGCGCCCTACCTGATGAAAGGCGCGCGCGCGGGCTTTCGCCTCGGCAATGCGGAGCTGCTCGACTCGATGATCACCGACGGCCTCTGGGACGCCTACGAAGACTTCCACATGGGCATGACCGCCGAGCTCGTCGCCGAAAAATACGGCATCTCGCGCCAGGAGCAGGACGCGTACGCGCTCGAAAGCCATCGCCGCGCCGTGAATGCGATCAAGTCGTGCTACGTCACCGACCAGATCGTTCCCGTCGAGATCGCGCAGCGCAAGGGCCCGCCCACGGTGATCAAGACGGACGAATCCCCGCGCGAAGACACGTCGCTGGAAGCGCTCGCGAAGCTCAAGCCCGCGTTCAAGAAAGAAGGCGGCACCGTCACCGCTGGAAATGCCCCCGGCACCAACGACGGCGCCGCGGCGCTCGTCGTCACCAGCGAGCGCACCGCCGCGGGTCTCGGCAAAAAGCCGATCGCGCGCATCGTCGCGCAGGCCGTAAGTGGCGTCGAGCCGAAATGGGTGATGATGGCGCCGGTGGACGCGGTCGAAAAGCTGCTCGCGAAAACCGGCTGGGACCGCGACAAGGACGTCGACCTCTACGAACTCAACGAAGCCTTCGCCGTGGCCGCCATCGCCGTCATGCGCCAGCTCAAGCTCGATCCCGCGAAAGTGAACGTCAACGGCGGCGCAGTCGCGCTCGGCCATCCCATCGGCGCTTCGGGCGCGCGCCTTCTCGTCACGCTGCTTTACGAATTGCAGCGCCGCAACCTGAAGCGCGGCATCGCCGCCCTCTGCCTCGGCGGCGGCAACGCGGTGGGTTTGGCGATAGAGCGGTTTTAGGTTTCTGCTTTGTGTGGGACTTTTCCCTGGTAGATTCGCGATCGTCATGCCTCAAAGCCCAGTTCCCGATTCCCGCGAAAAGGACGGCGCCGCCATCGCCAAGACCCTCGCGGATCTCGTCACCGCCTGGAACAACCACGACGCGCACGCGTTCGCAGCGACTTTCACCGAGGACACGGACTTTACCAACGTCGCGGGCAAGCCCATGGTCGCGCCAACGTCGAGGCATTCCACGCCCCGATGTTCGCTCCGATTTTCAAGGAAAGTCACCAGACCTCCACGATCCGCAGCATTTGTTTCCTCACTCCAGATTTGGCCGCTGTGGAGGCGAAATGACCGGCGCGAAATCTCTGGACGGCACTCCTCGGCCTTATCGCAACGCCCTGATCAACACGGTGATGGCCAAGCAGAGCGACGGCTCGTGGTTGATCCTGTTGCTGCACAACAGCGAGCTGACGAGCTTCGTTCCCGCCTCGCAACCGACGCGGAGGATCTCGTGACGGCCGCCGCCGTCGGTTTCCGCGCCCACTCCGGCTGGACTGCTCTGATCGCGCTTGCCGTGACAAAAGGCGTGCCCTCGGTCCTCGCTCGTGAACGTGTTCATCTCGTCGAAACCTTCACGTACGAATTCCGCCAGCCGTACCACACCGCAGAGAAAATGCCGCCCGACGAAGGCCGCGCCTTCATCTCGCGCGTTCAGATCGAAGCGCGACGCCTCGCCCTTCATGCGATCCATAAGCTGAAGGCCGATCTGCAAGAGCAGGGCTACTCGCTCGCCCGCTGTGGCCTGCTTCTCGCCTCCGGAAGGCCGCTCCCCGCTCTCCCTCGGATTTTGGCGTCGCATTCCTTGATTCATTCCGCCGACGGCGAACTCTTTCGCGAAGCGCTTCTTCACGCAAGCGCCCGCTTAGGGCTGAAAGCCTTGACAATCAAAGAGCGCGAGCTTCTGGATTCCGCTTCGCAGGCTCTTCACGTCAAGCCCAACGACCTCACGCGCCGCGTCGCCGACCTTGGCCGTCTGCTCGGCCCTCCTTGGTCGCAGGACGAAAAGCTCGCGTCTCTGATGGCGTGGCTTGCCCTCGCATCGAAGTCGTTGGCATAACTCCCACGCCGAATCTTTGAGCTTCCAACTTCTGATCTCGAACCTCTGATTTTCCGCTATCATCGATTCCGCCATGTCCGCCGACTCGATCAAAACCGTCGCGGTGCTCGGCGCGGGCACCATGGGCGGGGGTATCGCGCACGTTTTCGCCCGCTCGGGCTATCCCGTACTCCTGCGCGATGTCGATAAACGCTTCCTCGACCGCGGCCTGGAAACCATCGGCAAGAATCTCAGCAGGGAAGTGGCCAAGGGCAAGATCACGGAAGCGGACAAGTCCGCCGCGCTCGCCCGCATCCAGCCCGTCACGGACAATGTCGCCCTCGTCGGCGCCGACTTCGTCGTCGAGGCCGTCCCCGAGCAGCGCGACCTGAAGTTTCGTATCCTGAAGGAAGTCGATGCCGTCCTCGGCCCCGGTGTGATCCTCGCGAGCAACACGTCTTCGATTTCGATCACGGAGCTGGCCGCGCAGACCCGCCGCCCCGACCGCTTCATCGGCATGCACTTCATGAATCCCGTGCCGGTGATGGTACTGGTCGAAGTGATTCGCGGCCTCGCGACGAGCGACGCCACGTTCGCCACTACGATGTCGCTCTGCGAAAAGCTCGGCAAGACGCCCGTAGCGGTGAACGATTCGCCCGGCTTCGTCTCAAACCGCGTCCTGATGCCGATGATCAACGAGGCCGCCTTCGCCGTGATGGAAGGCGTCGCCACGCCCGAAGCCGTCGACCTAGTGATGAGGCTCGGCATGAACCATCCGATGGGCCCGCTCGAGCTTGCCGATCTCGTCGGCCTCGACGTCTGCGTCGGTATTCTGGACGTCCTGCACAAGGGCCTCGGCGATCCGAAATACCGCGCCTGCCCGCTGCTGCGGAAATACGTCGCCGCTGGCTGGCTCGGCCGCAAATCCGGCCGCGGCTTCTACAAGTATTAATCGGGCGCGGCAACGCCGCGAAAGGGGCTACCCGCCGCGGTGGACGAGGGATCCACCACAGTTACCTTGCCGTCGCCGTCGCACTCTCTGTTTGCTTTTTCTTCGCCTTGTGATACTATAACCTCTCAGAAATGACCCAGTCGCTTGAACCGCACTCTGCTAGAATCGGGCCGCCCGCCGCGGCGGGACCTAATCGAAATTCCTCTCGGGGTGGCACCATGACGGACGAAAAAACTAAAAATCTCGATCTCGCAATCTCGCAAATTGAAAAGCAGTACGGCAAAGGCTCGATCATGCGCTTGGGGAACCGTGACGTGCTCGTCCCGGTCAGCGTGATCCCGACCGGCTCGATCTCGATCGACTCTGCTCTCGGCGTCGGCGGCTTTCCGCGTGGCCGCGTCATCGAAGTTTACGGCCCGGAATCGGGCGGCAAGACCACGCTGACGCTGCATGTCATCGCCGAAGCGCAAAAGCTCGGCGGCGTCGCTGCCTTCATCGACGCCGAGCATGCCCTCGATCCCGTCTACGCGCGCAAGCTGGGCGTAGACGTCGATAATCTCCTCGTCTCGCAGCCGGACAACGGCGAACAGGCGCTCGAAATCGCCGAAGCGCTGATTCGCTCGGGTGGCGTGGACGTCGTCGTGGTCGATTCAGTCGCCGCGCTCGTGCCCAAGGCCGAGCTCGAAGGCGAAATGGGCGAGCCGCAGATGGGCTTGCAGGCGCGCCTGATGTCGCAGGCGCTGCGCAAGCTCACCGCCATCGTCTCGAAATCGCACACCTGCTTGATTTTCATCAACCAGATTCGCGAAAAGATCGGCGTGATGTTCGGCAATCCCGAGACCACCACGGGCGGCCGCGCGCTCAAGTTCTACGCCTCCATCCGTGTCGATATCCGGCGCATCCAGTCGATCAAGGAAGGCGACCGCGTGGTTGGCTCGCGCACCCGTGCGAAAATCGTGAAGAACAAGGTCGCAGCGCCCTTCCGCGAAGCCGAATTCGACATCATCTACGGCGAGGGCGTCTCCCGAGAGGGCGATCTTCTCGACCTCGGCGTGATGAAGAATATCCTGGAGAAGTCCGGCACCTGGATTTCCTACAAGGGCGAGCGGTTGGGGCAGGGCCGCGAAAACGCGCGCCTCTTTCTGAAGGAGCACACGGACATTCGCGACAAACTCGAGCACGAGCTGCGCAAGTCGCTCGGCATCGCCGCGCCTTTCCCGGCTGACGACGCCAAGAAAGCGTCGGCCGAGGCGGAGAAGTCGTCGCCGAAGGCTGCCGCCGCTGCGCAGGGTCGCGCCGCCCGCTAGCCGTTCGGGCCTTAGCCTGCTGCCGCCGCGCGCGGGAATCCTGGACCGGCCATCACCTCTTCGCTCTGCGCGCGGTGGCGGTCGCAGTGCGCCGCAATCAGAAGCAGCCACTGATACAGGTCGAGCTCGCCGAGTACGGGATGCCGGAAGAAGTGGCGCCTCAAATCCGCGGCAGTGCTGGCGGCAAAATCCCGCGTTCGCTGGCGTGCCCCTTCGAATTCCTTCAATAACTGGTCATCCGGCCATCGGCCTGTAGGCGCCAGAATCTCCGGTGCCTGGAAACGGGTCACGCGGCCTGCCACGTCGGCGATCAGCGCAGCATCCTTGCCTTCCATGACGCTGCGCTTGGAAGAATCGGGACCGGTTTCCAAAGTCGTTTGAATCAGGCCGAGCACCCGCCCTTCGACTGTCGTGATGTGCTCCACGCATTCGGCAACCGTCCACCGTCCCGGCGCGGGACGGTAGTGCAATTGCTCGCGCGAAAGCCTCTGCGCCATGCGCAGCAGCCTCTCGCGGCTCTCGGCAAGTTGGCTCAGGGCAAGTTCGCGTTCGGCAGGTGTCATCGCTGTTCTCCTTTTCGCTAGGACCGCGCCATCATACGCCCCGCACACGCCGGGGCCAAGCGTTCGGGCCCTAGGCAAAGACTGTCCACCCGGCCAGTTGATTTGGGCCTACGTCTTGATGGAAAATGGGGTCTGCTTTCAGGTTGCGAAGCCGCACCGGCCTTCCTTAGACTGGTTTTTGGCTTCCACCTCAGGCAAGATCGGCATCGAAAGAATATATGCATCGGAACCCAGCTCTCCATAAGGCAGTCGCGGTCCTGTGTCTTGTGCTCGCCGGCAATTTCGGTGGGGTATTTGCGGCGCCGCCGGCGCGTCCGGCGCACAAGCATCGCCCGCGCGTCGTGGAGAGCGTGGACCCTGCCAAGGACGACGTCACCGGGTATGACGACCCCGAGATCCGCGCGATCGCCGTGGACGCGCTCGGCCACGAAAAAGGCGCGGTGGTCGCGGTCGATCCAACTACCGGCCGCATCCTGACGGTTGTCAATCAGAAGATGGCGTTTTCCGCTGCCTTGGAACCCTGCTCCACAATCAAGCCGTTCGTTGCGCTCGCCGGACTTCAGGAAGGCGTGATTACGCGCGATACGATGCTTCAGGTCGGCCGCCGGCGCTATATGGACCTCACCGAGGCCATGGCGCATTCCAACAACAAATTTTTCGAATCCGTTGGATCGAAACTTGGCTTCGATCGCGTAATCAAGTACGACGAGCTTCTCGGTCTCGGCCAGCGCGTGGGCTACAACATTCCTGAAGAGCAGCCCGGGTCCGTACCGTCGTCGCCTCCGTTGTTCGGCGGCGTAGCCCGTATGTCGAGCTTCGGCGAAGGCATCCGCATCACGCCGTTTCAGCTTGCCTCGCTTGTGGGAACGCTCGCGAACGGCGGCAATCAGTATTACCTCCAATATCCGCGGACCGAGCAGGATCGCCAGGATTTTCAGCCGCGCCTCCGGCAGCAGCTCGATATTGCGCCGCTGCTTCCCGATCTTCGCGACGGCATGCTCGCCGCCGTTCTCTACGGCACCGCACGGCAAAGCTATGACCCTTACGGTGAGCAGGCTCTCGGCAAGACCGGCACTTGCAACGACGAAGACCTCGGCGGACGCCTCGGCTGGTTCGCGTCTTATGCCGACGAGGCCCATCCGAAAATCGTGCTCGTCGTCCTACTGCACGGGCGCAGCCGCATCATCAGCGGGCCCCACGCATCTGAGATTGCGGGCCGCATCTATCGCGGCCTCCACGAACGGAATTACTTTGCGGAGTCCGATTCGCCGAAGGGATCGCAGGGCTCGTTCTATTCCGAACAAAGTCGAGCGAGCATAGTCTCGACCTCCTCCACCTCCCAGTAGCGCCTGGCCTTCACGCCGCCTTCGATTTCAGCCCGAACAGCTTCATCGCGTTTTCCTTCAAAATCAGCGGACGCACTTCATCCTTGATCGCGATCTTCGCGAAGTCCGCCATCCAGCGGTCCGGAGTGATCAGCGGGTAGTCCGACCCGAAGAGCACCTTCGTCTTCAGCAGCGAATTTGCGTACTGGATCAGGTTCGGAGCGAAATATTTCGGCGACCATCCCGAGAGATCGATGTACACCTCCGGCTTGTGCAGGCACATCGAAATCGCTTCGTCCTGCCACGGAAACGACGGGTGCGCCAGAATGATCGGCATGTTCGGAAAATCCACCGCCACGTCGTCGATGTACATCGGATTGCCGTACTTCAGCCGGATTCCGCCGCCGCCGGGCACGCCCGTGCCGATTCCGCTGTGGCCGGTGTGGAACAGCGCCGGCACGCCCGCTTCCGCAATCACTTCGTAGAGCGGATACGCTAGCCGGTCGTTCGGGAAGAACTGCTGAATCTGCGGGTGAAATTTGAATCCGCGCACCAGGCCGGTCGCGATCAGCCGTTTTGCCTCGCGCACGCCTTCGGCGCCGCGCGTCGGATCGATGCTGGCGAACGCCATCATGATGTCAGCATTTTCCGAGGCGAACTGCAATACCGAGTCGTTCGACACCTGCGGCCTGCCGGACAGCTTTTCATCCACCGTAAACACCACGCAGCCGATGTTCCGCGACCGGTAATATTCTGCGAGCGCCTTGCGGCTTCGCGGCGCGCCCTCGCCGAAATATTTCTTCGCTGCCTCGTCCGTGGCGGTTTCTTCTCCTTCGTGCTCGACGTGCACGTGCACGTCGATCGCGGTCAGCCGGTCCACATCGAGACGTTTTTCATTCCCCATTCCGTGTCTCCCCGTTTCGTTTTTGTGAGTCAGCGCACGAACATGCGTCACGCGAGTCTGTCGCAGAGCGTCCGATAATACCACTGGGACATTTACGCGTGAAACGTGGCGCGGACGTTAGTGATTGAAATGCTTCTTGCCCGCTGTGCTCCTTGCCGTCGCGCAGGCACCGTGCTCAGTCCCATGGAGGCAGCCTCATTTCAGGAGAGGCTTGAGGCTGGAAATGATGCCCTCGACAAGGTCAGTCATTTGATGGATTGTTTCGAGCAGCGATTGCGCCTCAATGATCTGCGGCTCATACAGCGCTACGTTGAATCGAAACTAGAGTTTCTCATTCACTTTGAATCGGCGGCGTCGATGAGGGTTCGACGCTACTGACGTAATGAATCAACCTGCGAGACGTCGGATCGCGCTTGGCGTCGACTTTATACGGGTTAGTGTCCAGAAAGCTGCGGACTTCCCTATCCAAGTCGGCGAGGTGCTCTTTGGCGCGTTTGACTTTTGACGTAGTCTCTAGCCATGTCGGCTAGTTATGTAGCACCAGGGGTTGGCGAAGTATGTTGCCGCCTAAGTTAGAACGCTGCCGGATGCCGGTCGTCGGCCTTCTCAGGTCTCAGCTGATGATGGTGGGATACAGCCGCGTGGCGATTGCCACCATCAGCGCGAGCGCGAGCACCATCACTCCGAAATCGACGCCCATGCCGAACGAGCTCATGCCCCCGACGATCATCAAATGCCGCAGCGCGTCCACTTGATACGTCAACGGGTTCACCTTGGAAACCCAGCGCAGCCATTCCGGCATCATGCTGAGCGGGTAGATCGCGTTGCTCGCGAAAAACAGCGGCATGGTCAGCACCTGCCCAATGCCCATGAACCGCTCGCGCGACTTCACGATGCACGCCGCGATCAGCGAAAACGTCGAGAATACCGACGATCCGAGAACCACGGCCACAACCACACCTCCCACGGCTCTTGGATCCCAGCGCAACTGCACGTGCAGCAGAAACGCGAGCAAGTAGACGAAAATCATCTGGCAAAGGCTGCGCGCCGAAGACGAAATCGTCCTGCCCAGCACCAGCGCGCTCCGCGCCGCCGGGCTTACGAGGAATTTGTGGACGATCCCGAGGTCGCGTTCCCAGATCAGCGAGATGCCGTAGAAGATCGCGCCGAACAGCACGCTCTGCGCCAGGATTCCCGGCGTCATGAAATCGAGATAGCGGATTCCGCCCGTCGGGATCACGCGCGTCCGCGTGAAGACCTCGCCGAAAATCAGCAGCCAGAGCATCGGCTGGATCATGCGTGTGAAAAGCTCCACCGGATCGTGGATCAGTTTTCGGACGTCCGCTTCGGCCACGGCGGCCGTCTGCCGCGCGAAATCGACCGCGGGGTTGCCTTCATCCAAGACGCTGGCTGGTGAGGCGTGTGCGTGCGACATCTTTGATGTCCCCTCCTTCTGTGATCGCCGCGCCCGTGTAGTGAATGAACGCGTCGTTCAGCGTCGCGCTGGCTCCGAGCGCGGCCTTCAGTTTTGCGGGCGGCCCAATCGCGGCCAGCTTTCCCTGGTGCATGAACGCAACCGTCTCGCAAAGCTCGTCGGCTTCCAGCATGTCGTGCGTGGTCATCAGGATCGTGGTTCCGAACTCGCGTTGCAGGTCGCGGATGTCTTCCCAGACGGCTCGCTTGGCGAACGGATCGAGACCCACCGTCGGCTCGTCCAGGAAAAGAATGCTCGGATGGTGCAGCATCGACTGCGCGATCTCGAGCCGCCGGATCATCCCGCCCGAATAGTGCTTCACGAGCTTGTCCGAGACGTGCATCAGCTTCATGAATTCGAGCGCCCGCGCGATTCTTGCCGCGCGCTCCTTGCGCGGGATGCTATACAGCTTGGCGGAGATGAGAAGGTTTTCATAGCCCGTCAAATCGCCGTCGGCCGAAAGCATCTGCGAAACGTAGCCGATCTTGTGCCGCACCCGGCGCGGCTCGCGCACGATGTCGAATCCGGCCACGTACGCCGTTCCCTCGCTCGGCGCCAGCAGTGTCGTCAGCATTTTGATGAGCGTGCTCTTGCCCGCACCGTTCGGCCCCAGCAAGCCAAAGACGGAGCCGTGCGGGACCGCCACCGTCAAATGGTCCACAGCAACGAGCGAGCCGAATCGCCGGGTGATCGCCCTCGTATCGACCGCGTTGACTACGGTTGGTCCGGTATCCGGCACCGCTTCCTGCAAGTTCCCAGTCTTGTCCACAAGAGCCATTGTCTGCGTTCGTTTTTTGCGGACTCAATCATACCATTGCGTCCGTTTGGATGAAGGCGACGCATCCTTCTTCCGGAATTGCTTCATGCTCATGAACTAAGTCATGTAGTAAAATCCGCCCACCGTAGCCAGGAAGGAGTGAGGGATGAGCAAGGTACGAGTTCTGGTTGGCACACACAAAGGCGCGTTCGTCCTCACGTCGGACGGCAAGCGCGATAAATGGGACGTCAGCGGCCCCCACTTTGCGGGCTGGGAGATTTACCACCTCAAGGGCTCGCCCGCTGACCCAAATCGGCTGTATGCGTCGCAGACCAGCGGCTGGTTCGGACAAGTGATCCAGCGCTCGAGCGACGGCGGCAAGACGTGGGAGACACCTGGAGGGGGACTTACGATGGCGGCGGGCAGCATGCCTGCCGGCGAGAGCAACAAATTTGTCTACGACACGTCCCCAGCGACTGGCAAGCCCCTCACGACGCATCAGTGG
Organism: Candidatus Acidiferrales bacterium; assembly: GCA_050015155.1. GTDB lineage: Bacteria > Acidobacteriota > Terriglobia > Acidiferrales > UBA7541 > Palsa-295. Next base: position 58,515 of record JBEKBY010000017.1, read on the forward strand.
TACGACGGCACGCAGCACCCTTGGGAGTTCAAGCGCGTCTGGCACCTCGAACCGTCGCTCACCGATCCGGATACGGTCTACGCTGGCGTCGAAGACGCTGCCCTGTTCCGCACGGCCGACGGCGGCAAGTCCTGGCACGAGCTCTCCGGACTGCGCGGCCACGGCACTGGGCCCAAGTGGCAACCGGGTGCCGGCGGGCTCGGCTTGCACACAATCATTCTCGATCCCTCCAATCCCCAGCGGATATTCATCGCCATCTCGGCTGCGGGCGCATTTCGCACCGATGATGGGGGCAAGACCTGGAAGCCGATCAACCGTGGGCTGAAGTCCCAATACATCCCCGACCCAAATGCGGAGGTCGGCCACTGCGTTCACCACGTCGCGATGCATCGCTCGCGTCCGGGCGTGCTGTTCATGCAGAAGCACTGGGACGTGATGCGCAGCGACAACGCTGGCGACCTATGGCAGGAGATCAGCGGGAACTTGCCGACCGACTTCGGCTTCGTCATCGACGTCCACGCGCACGAACCCGAGACCATCTACGTGGTCCCGATCAAGAGCGACTCGGAGCACTTTCCAATCGATGGCCAGTTGCGCGTCTACCGCAGCCGCACCGGCGGAAACGAGTGGGAGGCACTCACGAAGGGTCTGCCGCAAGGCAACTGCTACGTCAACGTCTTGCGCGACGCGATGGCGATCGACTCGCTCGATTCCTGCGGCGTGTATTTCGGCACCACCGGGGGACAGGTGTACGCATCGGCCGATGCCGGGGATAACTGGGCGCCCATTGTCAGGGACCTTCCGGCCGTGCTATCTGTGGAGGTGCAGACACTGCCATGACCCAATCGATGACCCGAGCCACAACCAGAGCGATCATCCGAGTCGAACTCCCGGCACATCTACGGACGCTTGCACATGTCGGCTGCGAGGTCAGGCTCGAAGTCGAGGGTCAGGCCACGCAGCGCTCGGTCCTCGACGCGCTCGAGGCCTCCTATCCGATGCTGCGCGGGACGATTCGCGACCACGTCACGCAGGAGCGCCGTCCGTTCTTGCGCTTCTTCGCCTGCCAGGAGGATTGGTCCCACGAGTTGCCGGACACCCCGCTGCCCGGCCCGGTCGCGTCCGGGTCGGAGCCGTTCTTGATCATCGGTGCGATCGCCGGCGGCTAGCGCTCGCGCAGTCGGCAGGAATCTAGCGATGGTTCACGGTCGCGGAATTTACAGCGGGAGAGGCACGCGGGCGGCAACGATCCACAGGCCGATGGGGTTCACTGCGCCGCAGTCCAAACACCTTGTTGCTCCAAACTGGGCGTTGCAGTTTGGGCAGACAGCGTTCGTTTCGAAGATGTCGAATGGCTTCTGGCACCGCCCGCAAATCCAATAGGATCCCACGAGTGGCGCAGCCTTGCACGACGGGCAGGCAAACCCCTCGCGTCGCGGCAATTTTTCTCTGCGCGACAACGCCAGCGCCTGTTGCAGTCCTCCCCAGCAATTCATCAGAATGAACGCGGAGAGAATGCCAAACCAGACGGATTGCAGCCACACAGCCAGGGCGATGAGTCCAGCCACGCCGACGAAGCCGATGATCGTGGCCGCCATCAAGCTGCGAGCGCGGCCCAGTACAAACCAGAGCAGCGACCGAAGAATCTGCCCGCCGTCCAGAGGATAGATGGGCAGCATGTTGAAAATGAGCAAGCCCAGGTTAATGAGCGCGACCGTATGCAGAAACGCAAAGACGTCCGGCATCGTCTCCGCCCAGCCCGACGACCGGCTCAATATGTTGAGCGCGGCCAAGATCGGAACGAGCACCACATTCACCAGGGGCCCCGCCGCGATGCTCCAAAGCGTGGCGCCCGGCCGCGGCGGCGGGTTCACGTATGCCACCCCGCCGAGCGGCCACAGCACGATCTGATTCGCCGTCCCTCCCACCTGCCGGCAGGCCAGCGCGTGGCCAAACTCATGAACCATCACGATCAGAAACAGCGCCAGATATTCCAGGGCGTTCCATGAGAGAGAAGAATAGCTTCCCGCTCGGGACTGGATTTCATACGCCGCGAATAGTAACCAGGACCAGTGCAAGAACAGATCGATCCCGGCGAAGCGGAACAGACGGATCGACCCTTGGCGAATGTTCATCATGCGCCAGACTTATAACACACTTGCGTTCCGCCCGAGTTGCGCCGGGCTTGAAGGCTGCGCAGGGTCTTGAATGAAGCATTCCTTGGAGGGGAGTGGATTGGTGGCCGACCCGTACTCCTTACTCAGCGGTCCAAGCTGACGAAAAATTGTGATACGCGCGGAGGGCGCCACGCGCCGTGAGATTCCCGGATGGGTGGTGGGGGGAGGGAACCCGCATGGCCGGCGCCACTCGGCGCGTATCGTCGTTCGCTGATGCCTTGTTGAAAAACATCAGCGCGACCCTCGTTGGTTTTCTGCCAGAAGGCTTTCAACCTGAGCCGTGACTTCTTGTTCCAGCTCGGTATTGAAATTCCCACTGGCTGGGCTTGCAAAACCAACGTGAATGCCTTTGACGAGACCATCGCGCCCGATGAAGAGCGTCGTTGGCCACGAGTTGAGGTTAATCAGTTGCGGTATTTTCTGATTGACCTGATCGGGCTCGCCGCCGACGAGCACCGTGTAGTCGATTCCGTAGTGCTTGATGAACCCGCGAAGCCGCGTCAGGTCTTTCAGCTGTTCCTGCTCCTCGAAATCCAGCGCCACGATCTCGAGACCATGCCCCCGGTACTTCCGATACAGCTCCGCAAGGAATGGGGCTTCGTCGTGGCAATTGGGGCACCAACTGCCCGTGATATTTACCAGCACCGCTTTCCCGCGAAAGCGAGCGTCGGAATTTGAAACGATGTGCCCATCGACGTCCGGAAAACTGAATGCAAATGGTTCGTTCGGATCGCTGACCTTCGTATGCCGAGCGGGATCGGTTGGCTCGGGCAGGCCCTTGGCGCGGGCATCCGCCGGCCGGTAGGCCGACAGCTCTCTCTTGCCGTTGTAATCGCTCAAATCGATCAGCAGGCTGCCGTCCTGTTGAAGCCTCGCCTCGAGAAGATAGGGACGCTCGCCGGAGAAGTGACTGAGCAGAAACGCGCCATCCTTGTACCTTCCGGTGAGTGAACCGGTGTCGCCATCAACTCGCAAAATGGCTGCGGACACGTTGGCTCCTGACTGCCGCACGATGAAGCGCCAGGCGGACTCGCCCTTGGAGCTTTTGACTTCAATCTCCCACAGACCGTGAATTGACGGAACGCTGCCAACCGCCGGGTCCGGTGCGGCAACGAAGCGCTTTGCCTGGAAAGGCAATGAGCTGCGCGGTCCAGGCCCAAACTTGCCGTCGATCGTGCCCTCAAGCTGGCCATCCTTCAGATTCGCCTGCAACGTCTCCGCATACTCGCCAAAGTCCAAGACCACAGCTCCATGATCGAATTGCCCGCCCGTCGAGGTCACTTTCTGATCGCCATTGAGAAACGCACCTTTGACGTGCGACCCCGCGCCAGTAATTTCAATACGGAACGGAATCGTCAGACCGTCAACGAGCACGGTTCCTTCCCATAACCCGGCTACCGATTGAGCCGAGGCAGAAAAGGCCAGCAACGCCAGAAGAGCCAGGACTCCAAATCTACTGTGAGATGTAACTCTCATACATGCCCCCCCCCGAAAACTTCGTGATTCTTGGAGGCGCGGGGCGGAATCGAACCGCCGATAAAGGTTTTGCAGACCATTGCCTTGCCACTCGGCGACCGCGCCATAATGTCGCTACGCTAGAAAATCGTTCCTTTCAGTTAAGTTTCCAAAAACGAAGTGAGAGTGATCGCGCGAGAAGCTGGCGGAGGCCTATCGACAGCAACAACAGCGGCGGGTTGAAAGGTTCGATCGCACAAAACCCCAACAGACGATCAACGTAAGTTGAACGACGCGGGCTTGTCAAGCACATTTGTGAATCCCTCGAGAAAAAACTGCCAGATGCGCTGGCAATGAACACTACGGCATCGACAAAAACGAACCGGAACAATCACTTGACGGATACTGCGCCTCCATATAACGTACGCTGTTGCTCCTGATTCGGTGCCATAACAAGTTTTTCCTCGGGCCGGACGGATCCGACTAACAGTAATCGGTAATCGAACTATTGCCATCGAGCGCTTTCCATAGCGCGCGACGCGGCGCCATTCTCTGTTCCGATCTTTCCGACGGTCGACGGCCACGCAAAACCGAAAGCCCACGGGGGCAAGACGATGCTCCCAAGCTTGGCGGAGGCGGAACCTTCAGTACTATAGCTAATTCCTGAATTATCAGTCATGCTTATGCCGCACTCTCAAGGGAGAACCTTACGTGGAAGACTTAGGATGCACGATTTTGCTCAGCAGAATGGATGAGGCTTTTGGCGATTATTCCTTGGAAGCTGAACGGCTCAGCGTGCTCTTGGCCGAACCCAGGGACCCGTCGAGCTGGACGTCGTATCACGATCTTCTCAAACAACGTACCGCGGAAACCGTGGCGTACGAGAAATATCACAAGATCAAGGACGAGCTATTCACACGAATCCCTTCCCCGATTTTGCCCCGCAGACCCGAATCGAGCGTGAGCTAGCCGGAGCAGCGTCGCCATTCCTCGGGAACTTTTGGCGCAGCCTGACGGAAATACTATTTAGTATTCTTTGGTTCTGGGTCAAGGGTGAGGCAGGGGGCGGGCGGGAAAATGATCGGCAGTAAGCGGCTCGGACTTCTTGCTGTGGCTGTTGTCGTCCTGTTCACGGTCGTCTCTGTTCCGTGCGTTTCAGGACAAGGCCTCCACAACGTGCTTCACGCCCGCTCGCGTGTGTTTCCAGCCGTCGGCCCTGGCGTCGCCGCAATGAAGCGGGATGCCTCCGGCCGTTACTTCATCCTCGCGGAACCCGCCAGCGAAATCTTGATTTTTGACGCGGCCGGCAGGCGCATCGATCAGTTTCCAAACGCCAATTCACACGGCGCCACGATCCGTTACGCCGTGGCGATCGACATCGACTCGCGCGGGCGTCTTTTCGTCGCCGATCGCGGCGGCAACGCCGTCAAAATCTTTGCGCCGGACGGTTCGTTCGTCGCCGCGATCCACGTGACCGCCCCGACTTCCGTCGTTGCTCTCTCCGACGGCCAATTCGCCGTCACGACCTTGCAGTCGAAGCGCCTCGTGCAAATCATAGACGAGCGCGGCGCCACCGTCCGCACCTTCGGTGATCCCGCCGACGAGCCCGGTGCCGAATCCTCGACGGAATCCGCGGTGCAACCCTCGGCGCAACCCGTGATCGACCGCGGCCGAATCACCGGTGACTCCGCGGGGAACATCTATTTTGCCTTCACGTCGCTTCCCGATCCCACTCTCCAGCGATTCGACCGCTTCGGCTACTCGGCCTACGATTCCGTTATGCCCGCCGAGACGTTTGGGCCGCTCGCCAGGCGCACCGGGCGCGAAGTCGACCTGGGTTATACGATGTCAGGCCTCAGCATGCCCACGACCGTCAGCGCGTGGACCGATCTGCACTCTTTGAAAGCCCTTTCGGTTGGGGAGAGGGAGCCCCGCGGCCGCGGCGCAGGAGCGGCGTCTTCGGCAGCATCATCTTCTGCCGCGTCGCCTTCTTCTGCTTCGACAACTTCTTCAGGAGACGCGGCCGTGGACGGAAACGTTCTCAGCTACACGGCGGCGGACGGCGGCTCCGAGGATTTGAGCGTGGATTCCTCGCTGTTCAGCGCGAATACCATGGCGGGTTTGGAGTCGGGTTTTGGTCAAGGATTGATGATGCCGGGCATGTTCGGTATGGGATTCGGCGATCCTTTCCGCGGGGGATTTATGAGAGGAGAATTCGGAGGCGGCGAGGGCGGGGCTAGGCCCGACTTCACCGGTCACTTCCCAGATGGCGGCGATCATTTTGAACATGGCCGTCCCGGCTTCGGAATGTACCGTGCCTCAGCCAATCTGCGCGTTTCACTCGACAATCCTTCCAGAGGTGCGCAGGAGAAGCCGGTGATCACCGCCGTTGGCGTCGACCCGCAAACCCAGGACGTGTGGACCGCGGTCGGCGATACCCTCGTGCACCTCGATAGCAGCGGGAATCGCCTCGACATGTACTACCTGGCGATCTCAGACGGTGCGTCTTTGAAACCGGCGTCTATTCTCGTCGAGGCCGATCGCATTCTCATCGCTTCCGATCCGTGGGGCGTCTACGAATTCCCCCGCCCCGATAAGCCGTCCCAATCCCCGCCGCCGCTAGCCACTAGCCACCTCTTCACTACGTCCTTACTCCGCTCCGCTTCTTCGCGAGTTCTTCCAGGCTTGGGTACGACTGCGCTTCGACAAACGTCTTTTCCCGCGGCTGCGATCCCGTTTTCATTGCCTGCACCAACATTTCGAGCGCCGTATCCATCGTCAACGAAGTCTCCACTGCCGCGCGCAGCACTCCCTGATCCACCAGCGGCTTGATCTGGCTCCGGACGCCGACGCCCGCGCACGGCAGCGCGAGCCACTTCGTCCGTTCCGGTTCGGCCGTATTCTTCTCGAACGCCTTTCGCGCTCCGAAAATGAAGTCCACGTTCTGCGACATGATGATCTGCGTCCCCTCCGGCTTCCCGGTCGAAAGACTCAGCCACGAACACACCGCGTTGTACGCGTTGTCCGCCGTCGAGCCTTGCACCTTCAGGCTTTTCACCTCGACGTTCCTCGGTTTGCCGCCGTCCAGCCCTTCGAATCGCCTCGACGCCAGCGAACTCATCGCCGGCCCGCGCAAATAAAGAACCGTTCCGCCTTCCGGGAACATCGCGCCGACCTGCCGCCCTTGAATCCGCCCCACCTCCACGTGGTCCTGCGACACCGCGAACACCGGAACCTTCGCGATTTTGCGCAGTGTCTCGAGGTATTCCACCTGCGCGTTGCTCACCACCCAACCGATTCCCGCTGCAACCGCGGCCTCCGCCACGCGCGGCAATCCGGCGGCGCTCACCGGCTCAAGCAGGATGCCGTCCGGCCGCTCGGTTCGCGATTGGGCGAATCCCAGCAACTGTTGGCTCTGAAGCACCGGATCCATCTCCGCGCTCACTACGTGCAGTTCCACTCCAAGCCGCTCCGCTGTGGCTTTTGCCGCGGCCTCTTGCAGGCGCAAGTACATGCTGTCGCCGGGAAACGACACAACACATTTCCATTTTTTCACGGTTGTTCCGAAACCTCTGTTCCCAAGTCTGACAATCTTAAGATGATCTTAGCCTCGATTCATGCTCCTTGGCTCGATAGACTTCACCGGTGATTGCCAATCGGGAACTCTTTCGCGCTTGTCGGTAACTCCAGCGTGTTCTTATCTCTTCAATTACTACCACTCGCCACTTCGTCTCTCCTTGCCTCGCCACTCGCCACTACTCATTGCATGTCGGTCCCGTCGGATATACATTGTCGGTCGGCCGGGCGGTCAAGATAGCAATTCCGGCCCCAGCGGCTCTGAGGACGCTATGTCTCCACGCACAACGTTTCTTAGCAGGCTGCTTGGGCTCTACTGCGTTCTCGTCGCGCTGGCCATGCTCGTGCGCGGACGCGCGACCGTGGACACGGTGACCGCGCTGCTTCACAACCAGCCGCTGCTGCTCATCCTCGGCGTGCTCACGCTGTTCGCTGGCCTGGCGATCGTTTTGTGCCACAACGTCTGGTCAGGCGGCCCACTCCCGGTCATCGTCACCCTCATCGGCTGGATAACGCTGATCAAAGGCCTGCTCTTTTTGTTCCTGTCTCCCGACGCGCAAGTGAATTTGTTCCTCGGCGGCCTTCGGTACGGACAGCTTTACTACCTCTACGTCGCGATTACTCTCGCTCTCGGCATCTACCTCACCTACGCCGGCTTCCGGTCGCGCTCGTAGGGGCATGGCATAGTCCATGCTGCGCGAATCCGCCTGTCTGCGCGGACAGGTTTACTCTGCGAAACACAACGTCCCGGCTTCCTTGACCGCCCCGCCCGGTGCGGATATCGTTTTCTTAATATCTACTGCTAGCGGGAGATCACCGATGAGATGCTGCCGGGAAAACGTTCAACCCATGTCTGCCATTCTGAGCAACACCTGCTCCAGGTCGGGAGTCCTCCTTTTGGCCGTGCTCCTCTTACCATTCTTTTTGCCATTCATTGCCGCGCCTTCGGCAATGGCGCAGTCGGCGACAACGCCGCCCGCGCAGCCTCAAGCGCAATCGCAGAGCCAGTCCCAGACGCCGCCGCAAACAGCATCGCCATCGGAGGCGGCCGCGCAAGTAGGCTCCGGAGATAACCCGCAATCGCTCGGCGATGCGGCGCGCGCGGCGAACGCGCAAAAAGACAAGCCCAAAGCGAAGCACGTCTTCACCGACGATAATCTGTCGAGCGTACACGGGACGATTTCCGTGGTCGGCGACGGCTCCTCGGGTGGTCCCACGGGCGGCGACAACTCCAGCGCCGGTCAAGGAAACGTATCCTCCGCTTCCAAAGACGAGGCGTCTTGGCGCAAGAGGGCGCAAGCCATCAAGGACCAGATTGCCGATGTCGATCGGCAGATCGACGCAAAGAAGGCCGAAATCGCCAAGGCGGGGCCCGCGTCATTCGATCCCTCGGCCGGCCTTTCGCAAGGCGTCATCGTCATTCACGACCGAAACGCGGAGCTGAAAGACCTCGAGGATCGCAAACAACGCCTCGAGGCCCAGTTGGAGGAACTCGCCGACGAAGGCCGCAAAGACGGCGCCGATTCCGGCTGGTTCCGCTGATAATCCTAAGAAAGGGCCCCCAGGTCGACGGTTAGTCGAGCCTGGGAGATCAGTTCGAGGGATCTGCTTTTGCTGTTGTTCTCTTTAGGGGGTCGGAGCTTCAGCTCCGACATAAATCTCCGGTGTCAGACGCAAACCTTTGCGCTGTTCCTATCGCAGCATGCACTCGGACGCGCCGCTGCGCCGCCCCTTTTTCTCAACAGCGCCTCAGCCGATCAAGACGCCCTCGGCGTCGGACTGCCCGCCCTAGCCGTGGATTTTAGACTGTGTTTTTCGATACCAACAGATGAGCTGTACGAAAGATTGAGACTGGGACTAGTACGGAGGAGATGCAGACTTCAGACACCATACGCGGACCATCTCGCCCATCGCTTCCATACGTATCAGTCGCGCATTCCACTACCGAAAGAGCATGCAACATAGTGATGTTCCCCGCGCCCCGATTTGGTCCGATCCTCACCCCCGAGGCTGGGCCTCTTGCCTCAATCACGGGCCGCTAGTCACCAATCGCTAATCACCAACTACATTTTCGCCTTTCTATCGCAGGGCGCCTGGGATACGCTGTCCCCGCTTTCGAACGGAGGCACGGCGAGGGCATGAAGCGGTGACGAACAAGAACCTGGGGCGACTGATTTTCTGGCCGACGTTCGCGCTGGCCACTGCGGGCTGCCTCGGCTGGTCCTACTACGTCCGCCTCTCGGCGGAACAAAAGATTTCGCTGGAGGCTTCGGCCGCGTGCGCCGAAGCGGAACGGATTCAGCGAGAGGTCGTCCTCTTCACCCGGCGCGCTGTGCCTTCGGGCCTCGCGTTTGCCGCGCTCCTGCAAAAGTCCGGCATCGAGCCTCCGACGGCGGCGCGCCTCACCGCCGCCGCGCAGCCCGTCTTCGATCTGCGCCACGTGCGCGCCGGCAACGAGCTGACCATCGGGCGCTCCGTCGTCGGTGAGCTGCGCGAAATCCGTTACAACATCGACACGGACCACGTCCTCTCCATCGCGCCGCGGGACGGCGATTTCCACTCGGAAATCGAAACGATTCCGTCGCAGACCGACACCGTCGGCGTGGGCGGCCAAATCGACGATTCGCTCTTTCAGGCCGTCACCGACGCCGGAGAAAAGCCCGAACTCGCGATGCGCTTCGCCGCGATTTTCGCGTACGACCTCGACTTCTACACCGACCCGCGGCACGGCGACACTTTCCGCGTGGTCGTCGAAAAGAAAACTCTCGCGAACGGCGAAACGCTCTCCTACGGCCGCATCCTCGCCGCCGAGTACGTCAACTCGGGCCGCGCCTATCGCGCCGTGCTCTTCCACGACCCTTACGGCGATGCCGCCTACTACACGCCCGACGGCAAATCGCTGAAGCGCGCGTTCCTGCACTCGCCGCTGAAATTCGCCGCGCCGATCACTTCGCATTTCAGCTATCACCGCTTCCATCCGATCCTGAAGGAGTACCGCCCGCACCTCGGAATCGACTACGGCGCGCCCATGGGCACACCCGTGCAGACGATCGCCGACGGCAAAGTGATTTTCGCGGGACCCAAGGGCGGCGACGGCAACCTGATCAAGGTGCAGCACTCGAGCGGCTACACCACCTACTACATGCACCTCTCGCGCATTCTCGTGCGCAACGGCCAGCGCGTCCAGCAGGGGCAGAACATCGGCCTCGTCGGCATGACGGGTCTCGCCACCGGACCCCATCTCGATTTTCGCATCGAGCTGCGCGGGCAGTTCCTGAACTTCGAGACGCTGAAGCTGCCGTCGTCCGATCCGATCGCGAAGCGGGACTGGGCTGCGTTCGCCTCCGCGCGCGACGGCGCGCTCGCCCAGATGCCTCCGCCGCCCGGCCAGCACCCGGCCCTGGCCCTGGCACAGAACCTGAACCAGCCGCTGCAGGCCCCCTCGCAGGCCTCTTCCCCGGCGCGCTGACGCTCCTGCCATTATTGGCGCGTTAAGGCCTACTTCGACGCCAAAAACCGCGCAAAATTGTCCACCAGTGAAGTATTAGATTAGATTGTTCGAGGTCGAAGGATTTTGGGGGGGCTTCAGCGGCGAAGGTTTCTGTTCAGGCGCGGACTTCCCACGTGTCGCCCGCGTGGAGAAGCTTTTCGAGGTCGCCCTTGCCGCGCTTTTCCTGAACTTCCCGAATCTGCGAATTGATCAGATCCTCATAGCGCGGGACACCCTCCCACGCGCGCAGCACGCCGATGGGAGTGGGGAAGCCGGGCCGCTGCTCCATGTGCGCGAGCGTGAAGGCGTAGGCCGCGCGCGGATGGTGCTCGTCGTGGACGAGCAGATCCTTTTCCGTGATGCCGTTGCCGAGCTGGACGACTTCCAGTTCCAGGCCGTTCAGGCGGATGCCCTTGTCGCGGTTCTTGCCGAAGATAAGTGGCTTGCCGTG
>JBEKBY010000018.1:0-68081 GCA_050015155.1 Candidatus Acidiferrales bacterium
GATTGTCCGGAGTCCCCGCCGCGCTTAACCGGCTGGCGAAGGTGGCCCGCAAGTTGTAAGTGGGAGAACGCTGCCAACGCACAGAATTCGTCGTTGTAAATTCGTAGTAGTTATTCGTTCAGAACGGATCAAAACGCGTGCGAAGGGTTCAACTGGCGTTCGTTGTAACTGCTTCAGGAATATAGTAGAGTCCAAAATTTTCAGAACGGCTCAACACAGTCCCTAGGTTTAGAAAACTGCTGCTCTATCCATCTGAGCTACAGCCCCGCCGAGGCTATGTCGTTGATTTTATATCGATTTGGGAAAATTGAGTACGGGATTCGGATGCCCCAAAATGGTGCACTGTAGTAAATTCGTAGTAGTTTTTGAAAATTTCTCCTCAGTTTGCGCCGAGAAAACCTCAACATCACCATACAGACTGGAGCCGCCGCTTCCAAGTCCTTGCAATGGCACCAGTGGTGAACTGTAGTATTTTGTCAGTCGACTGGAACGTAGTTTCCGATTATCCGACTTACCAGGACTTGACCGCGTGGTCCGTCGATAACTAATGGGATGGTCCGCCGCTTTTGCCGAGCCAACGGGGCGGTTATAAGAGGTGGAGGAGGCCTCCCATGGAATTACACACCATCGGCATTGATCTGGGTAAGACAGTTTTTCATTTGGTCGGGCTCGACCCGCGCGGTGAGGTCGTGGTGCGCAAGAAGTTCTCGCGCACGCAGCTGCTGCGCTTCACTGCCAACGTACACGTCGGGTTGATTGGCATGGAAGCCTGCGGAGGTGCACATTTTCTTGGCCGAGCACTGCGGGAACAGAAACACGAGGTGCGACTGATTCCGGCGCAGTATGTAAAGCCGTACGTGAAAACGAACAAGAGCGACTACATCGATGCCGAGGCGATCGCTGAGGCTGTCACACGGCCGACGATGCGTTTCGTGCCGATCAAGACTGATGACCAGCTGGATATGCAGTCCCTGCATCGCGTGCGCGAGCGCTGGGTGATGCGTCGCACAGCAGTCATCAACCAAATTCGCGGATTGCTGCTCGAACGAGGTTCCTCGCGAACACTCCACCGGTGGCCAGCAGAAGCTGCTCGGCATCAGCAAACGTGGGAACTCTTACTTGCGAAGACTGTTCGTGCAAGGCGCACGTGCGGTCCTGCAACAGCGCACGAAGCAGTCTTCCGGTTTGAGCGCGTGGTTGGCACAGCTCACATCGCGCACGCACCGCAACGTCGCCGCCGTAGCGTTAGCTAACAAACTCGCCCGAATCGCCTGGGCCGTGCTCGCGAAGAACGAACAATATCGCCCCTCAGTGGTGGCCGATGTAGCTGCAGCTTAGCGACAACTGCGGAGAACATGATTTCTTACCAGGTCTGCTGGCGAATGAGGAGATGGCGCAACGGTCGAACCCGGCGCTCTTTAAGCCCGTAACCGGAAGAAGTCTTTCGAGACTGAATAACTAATGGGGAAAAGAGCGCAGCGCATTCCATCCTGGCCAGGAGTGATTCACTCCAACAAAGGCCGTATACATTTGCGCAGACCAACTTGTGGCATCCTCACATTTCGCTTGCGGCGAAGCGGCGGACCATACATTCCGGTTTGCTGACCACACAGCCAGAAGCCTCTAAGTAGGTCGTGCGACAATGGTGGATTCTTTGAAGTGCGAGTGAGGCTACGGCAGCGAGGACGTGTGACAATTGCGGAAAACTCGGCACTCGTGCAGCAAGCCTTGACCGTTTGGTAGCCTCATGAATAACATGCTCCTGATTAGCCCAGCAACCCGTTTGTTGCCATTTCGATGGCTGACCTGGCTCCCAGTAGTCCCTGAGTTTGCGGGTTCGGAGGAGGGTCGATGAAACGTGTCGTGTTGATCGGTCTTGATCCTGCGACGGTGGACTTTTCGGATCCAGCGCTGCCGCCGGGCATGACCGCAGAGAAGATCCACGCTGGTGTCAAACTCGCGCTGGCCGATTTCGCAGCGCGGGGCTGGCATGCCCAAAACTGCTTCATCAACCCCGACAAGACTGCGGTCCCGACGGTTGAACGCTGCCTGGCCGGTCACGTCTACGACTGCGTAGTGATTGGCGCGGGTCTCCGCCTGCCACCCGGTCGGCTGGTTCTGTTTGAAGCGGTGGTCAACGCCATCCGTCGTGCCGCGCCACAAGCGGCCATTGCCTTCAACACCCGCCCTGAAGATAGCGGTGCGGCAGCCGCGCGCTGGGTCTGACACGCGAGTTCGCGACCGGACTCGTCACGGACCGATGGCAATATCTTCGCGAGACCCGATTTTCTTCATCAAATCGACGCTTCCCAGCGTGTACACAGCAACCGAACTGTCTTTGCGGCCGACGTAATACTGTCCCGAGACCATCGGCCATTCTTGTCTTTTAAAACGCCATCTCTGGAAAACGCGGTCCAGGTTGGTGGAGTACTGGGCTTCCAAATTCGCGACGACACGTCAATTGTGGCGAGGATCGGCAGTATGGTTATAGCTTGGTGCGATTCTCTGACCGTCTGTCCCGCACAAGGTTACCGTCAAACCGCGAAGCAGCCTAGCGAGAATCGTACTGCTGATGCCATGCTACCAGCTGAAGTGCCAGATAGTCAGGACCCCTGAATTGCACATCAAAATGCTTTGCGGAAAATTCCTTGATGGTTTCTGCTTTCTGCGTAATAGATAAGAAATCTTCGTGGTAAATAATAACCCTACCAGAAAAAGTTAAGTCCTCAATACGTGTCATTTGGTCGCCATAGCCACCGGATGCGTGCGCCTTACTTAGCATCTGATCGAGCGTACGCTGCACTCCGTTTGAAAGTGCCATGCATGCCCTGAATGTCTTTGCACTCGATAGTGGGTCAGAAGAAGGAATATAAAAGCCTACAAATTCCGTCTTAGCATCGAAATCTAGATATAGCTGCCTCTTGTAGGGCACGGTCACACCGTCATTCCACGTGATCGACGTTCCGTCATCCTCGGCTTTCATAACGTTAGGAAAATCCGTTTTGGAGGATAGCATAGCGTAAATTGCTACGCTCAACATGACAACATTGCTGACAACATCGACCCACAGATTCGGGTCCAGGCGCTTTACGCAGAACTGTGGTATACAAGTACGGTACCGACCGTGAAGCCCTGGCTAAAATTCTACGAGACAATCACGAAGCCGCTCTCTCTCTTCCTAGCCGTCTCGACTGGATTCATCTTATTCGCGCCCAAGTCGATGATTGTGAAATTAGGCATGGCTCGCGTCATCGCGGACTACCGATGGGTAATCGGACTCGGCTTCGTCATCGCTACAACGTGGCTCGCTGGCTTTATCATTGACTGGTCGGCGGAGATTGACCGGCGCTTGAATGAATCGACAGCTCGGGAAATCGCCCGGGAACGCGGCGAGTTGGATGAGTAATCTGTCACGAGGCCGAGGCGATGCGGGCAACGTCACCGGCTGGATCGGTGCGACCGGCTGATTTTGATCGGCCTGAGGCACATCTGATTGAACCGGCTGTGATTCATCGACCCATTTAGGTTCCACCCCTTGCAACCAACACGGCGTCCACACATTGCGAAAAAACTCTCGTGTGTACTTTACGTCAACAGTAAAAGATATCGCGATGGACAAGATCGTCATCGGCCCTTCGCAGGCTAGAGTTCGCCAGATTGATGAGGATAGCGCATGCGCTGCGGAGGCCTGCTCATCATGAACGCCAAATCGATTCGAACACTGCTGGTCACCGTGGCGCTCGCGCTCTGTGCTCCCGCCGGCTGGTCGCAGGCAACCCTCACCCGCGCGGATGGCCGCATCACCGACTCCGGCAAATCTCTCCCCGGCGTGCAGGTGATTCTCAGTCATCAGGACACGTTCAAGGTCTACCGCGCCACAACCGACAAGTACGGTACATTCAGCATTCCCGAGGTCGCTCGCGGCACCTACATCGTCTCCGTCCTGAACGCCGCGGGCGACAAGCTCTTCCGCAAAACTCTCGAGCTCACCAGCGCCCCTGACGCCCCCATCCGGCTCGACATCGACATCTCCGGCGCGCCCCCCGGCCCGCCGGCGAGCCCCCCGCCCTCACTCTCACCCTCGCCCGCGCCCGCCGCTGCTCCCGCGCCTCAAGACGCAAAGAACGCCGAGCAGCTCGACTCTCTTATCCGCCGGTACGATTCTGCACTGCGCGCAGGGGATGACCAGGCGGAGATCGCCGCTTTGAAGGCCATCGTCGCTGCCGACCCCACGCGTTGGGACTATTTCGAGGCTCTGGGAGAGACGCAAATGACCATCGGAGATTATGGTCACGCCGCTGAAAGCTACGAGAAAGGCATCGAGGTGGTCCAACGATTTCTATCGAGTAATCCGGCAAACGGCTCGGTGATTCTGAAATCCGATCGCGACCGAGCCCAGGCGGGGATGGTGCAGATGCTGATCAATCAGGGCAATTCCTATCTGAAGCTAAAGAAAAACAACGAAGCCATCGAGGCGTCCACCAAGGCTGCGGAGCTCGCTCCGGACCCGGCCACCGGCTATTTCAACCTCTGCGTCATGCATTACAACACCCAAACCCTCGACGGCGCTGTGGACGCGTGCAACAAGGCCATCGCCGCAAATCCCAACCGCGCCGACGCCTATTTCATCGAAGGCGCGCTCCTCTTCTCCGCCACGAAAACGAACAAAGATGGCTCGCTCACCGTGGCTCCCGGCACAGTCGAAAGCCTCAAGAAGTACCTGGAAGTGGCTCCCGCAGGCGCCCACGCGACGGAAGTGAAGCAGATGCTCGAATACCTCGGCGCCTGGGCCGGATCCTCGCGCAACAGCGGCAAGAAGCCGTGAGTAAGCCGGATGGTTCAGTGACGCTCACGAATCGTGGATTCAAAAATCACAGCAAGGGGCAGATGCCCTGAAAGCGGCTGTCACTGATGCTGTTGTGCCTGTAGACGATACGAGCAGCTAAAGGATGCGCTCAGTGGGCTGATACGCTGGTTTTGGTTTGGTCTTTTGCTGAACAGGACGGCCTTGTGGCGCCGGTTGCAAAGGTCCAAATCGGGAATTCCCGTTGACACCGCACTGTCGCAGAGGTAGTTTCGCCCACAACCTTAGGGCCCGACAGACTTCCGATCAAGGAGAGACCGAAGATGATGAAACCGGTGATCCTGGTGAGCGCTCTGCTCGCTGCATTATGCACATCGGGCACGACTCTTACGGTATACGCTCAGGCCGGCGCCGCCGCGAACGACAAAGCAGACATCGAAGCGCTCGAGCAACGCTTCAACGACGCATTCAACGCAAAGAACGTGAACGCCATCATGGCGTGCTATGCACCCGGCAAGGGCTTGTTTGTCTTCGACGCCATACCGCCGCGCGAATACCCGAGCTGGGATGCGTACAAGCGGGACTGGGAAGGATTGTTCTCCGCCTATCCCGGGCCGCTTTCCAATACGATTTCGGAACAGAGCATCACGGTTGTCGGGGCAGTCGCGTACGGACACAACATCCAGACCGGTCAGCTCACGGGGAAAGACGGGTCCCACACGACCGCCGTTGTTCGTGTTACGGACGTCTATCGCAAGATCAACGGAAAGTGGCTCATCGTGCAAGAACATGTGTCCTTTCCGGTGGACATGGCAACTGGCAAGGCGGACATGCTTTCGAAGCCCTAGTGATCCGGCACTGCCACGAGGTCGCGCAGCATCGCGCAGTGGAACGCACTCATGTCCCTATAACGCGCTACACGTAGAAGCGACCGCACACATTCCGATTCGAGCTTAATTTGCTAACGACACGATCACCGTCTTACTCCGACCTGAAACGCCAGGGGAGGCGCACCCCAACGAACCATGAGCATCCGAATTTTCCGTCGGAGTTCATCAACCAATTCCTTAACAGTATGAGATTTTTCCGCTAAGTCTCGTTGAACTGCGTCATCCTCTGCGAGGCAGAGAATCAACCGTTCCGCCACTTTCTCGAATCGTATTCGAACCGTTTCATCCTGAAAATTGAGCCGCCATTGTTGCAAATCGGAAAACATTCTTAGTTCGTCGCGCGGCAGATCGGTCCTTTCATCCAGGCCGCCATAGGTTTCCATGTATTCGACCATGCATGTCAGGCTTGATGAGAAGCGATCACGAGCCGGTTGGTTCTTGTTCCACGCTTCCCTTGACTGCAAAATGCCCCTTTGTGAGAACGGTCGAATTGAATCCATTGTTACACTCCATTCCGTAGCGTTTGCAAAATTGATTGCTTGAATGATTGCACGCGCATTAGAATCCCTGTCAAATTTGTTCGACAGAAGCATGAAATTTCTAAATGCCAGTAACCTGTTTGAACGGTCGCGGCGTCCTTCCCCTGATAGTGGGAGAGCCCGGACAAAGGGACCGCCTTTCAGAATCACTCTGAGATCGTCTCGAAACAACCGATCCTGACCGGCCTGAGCAGTGTCGCGATATCAGCCCTGCCGTCCGGTTCTCCCTATTGCTCATCAAGGCAATCTGAAGTATCTCAAATCTCTTGTAGACCAGGTACACACACAACAGCTACGTCATAATTTGGAGCATCCCGACCACTGTGGCTCTCCTTTTATTTTGACATCATCTCCGAGTCACGAGCGAACGCTACGAAAAGACCTTCAGTGCTCGGTTACGAGCCGCAAGCGCGCGGTGAAGGCGCGGCCTTCCCCTCCAGAAAACATCAGGAAATTGGGCGCATCGACGTTGTTCACAACGGCGGTTGGATTCTTGTGATCGGTGATATTTATGCCGGAGATGCGAATCGCCCAGTCATGATTGTGGAAGTGGAACCGTTTCTCAAGACCCACGTTCAGGTTCACGTAATCCGGGTACCGCAAATTGTTTGCTACTCCGACAAGTTGCTGCTGATCGTTTATCGCGCTGAACGGGAATCCCGAGCGATATTCCAGGAAATAGCTGAACAGAAGATTCCACCAAGGCAGCGACGTCCATCCACGAGATAGAAACCGGTTTGGCGCATCCCAGGCGAGCCGACCGGGTTGCTGCGATGCGAAGATCAATGCGGAAATTGATGGATCCAGCACCGCGCTTGAATTTGCCCGGGAGCGCATATAATCCACCAAAATGTCGGCTTGGTGCCCAAAAGTGTGATGTACCCATGCCTCGCCTGAAACGAAGCGATCGTCCCGGATACCTTCGAGGAGAAATGCTCCCGAAGGCTGACTTACCCAAGCAGGGCCGTCGCGTCCTTCGCGCAGAATATAAGCCGCTCCTATAAACGTCCCGTGGAAGGTCTCTTGATTCCATTCAACAGTCGTGTTGTAAGACCTCGGCTGTGAAAAGCAGTACGAGGTATGAGAAACGTACTCACGATGGGAGTGCCCAGCGGCGACAAGCCCGTGCTGTTGTAAAAAAGGTCGCTGCGCTGCTGGTCCGATGCTTGGCCGATGATTGCCAGAGTGACCGGCTGATAGTACTCACCCCAGGCGACGGTAAACTTTGTGCGGCCGCCATTCCCAGGAACCCAATTGATTGCCAGCCTTGGTTGCGGCAGCGTTTGCTGGATCAGGTGATCCCAGTCGGCCCTGACGCCTGCTGAAACCACCACCGTCTTGATCGGACGCCAGAGATCCTGAGCGTAGCCGCCTAATTGTGTGTTGGCGAGATGAAAGGCCGATCGTCCGCTGAATGTCGCCTGATCGGCAAGCGTTCCATCGGCGCGCACGAAATCGATTTCGCTCCGATTTGCTTGCTGAAAAAAATCAATCCCATCCCAGTTCCACCCCGCGGAAAGTGTGTGCGTTCCCAACAGATCGAGCGATCCGGTCGTCACGTTCCCGATGAGTTGAAGGCGCCGCGATTGCTCGGCCAGTCTCTGAAAATAGTTCCCAGATGCTGTGGACGGAGTGACGATGTAAGTTGCGCTTCCCTGCGGTGTGTTGTTGCTCCCGCCGGTATCGACTGCGCCGCCCACCTCGAAGAGAGTGCGCCCCACCCAAATCTGGTCCTTCAGCGGAAAAAAATATCGCCTGGACTCTTGGTCCGTAGTCGTTGAAAGGGGGGTGAATGGCCCCAGGCCAAATTCCGGACTGCTCAAGCGGTTATAGAGGAAACTGGCCTGGAGGATATTTCGGGGTGTCAGAAGGACCTGAGCGCGCAGCAGATTGTCTCCCGCCCATTCACTGGCAAAATCCTGACCTGCGGGCAACCCGGTAATCACGGTGAAACTGTGCTGTAAGCTGAGCGCCTCGGAAAACCAAGCTCGCCGCTTCTTGATCGGGCCGGAAAAGGTCACGCGCGGAAACCAGTTCCCGAAATGCGTGCCCTCCTGAAAACTCAATCCTGGAAAAAAATTCGTCGTGCTGAAACGCCATTTGTCATCGCCAACCGTTGTGTTGAGGGAAAGAACGGCCGCTCCGGCGTGGGCGTATTGCGCGCCAAAACCCCCGGTCTCAGCCGTGGCGGCTTGGACTGCATCGATATCGAGGCGCGGCGTAAAGGCGCCGTTGCTTGGATCGTTGATTTCAAAGCCGTCGAGCAGATTCTCGGTTTGTTCTTGGCGCGCACCCGCGACATGGATATTTCCACTTGAGTCCTGCAGGACGTTAGGCATCGTGATTAGGCTCTGCTGCAAGTTATGGCTGGACGGAACCGGGGTATTCAAAATCTCGTGTTGGACCAGCGATTCCTGGTGACTGGTTGTATCGGGATCGATCTGCGTCGGTTTGGAGACAACTTGGACTTGCTGTTGAAGCTCGTTTTCATGGTTCACCGTGAAAGTAGCCTCGTTTGTTCCAGGTTTGAGCTCAACAAGCCGGTTCTCGATCCTGAAAAAACCTGGTTTGGAAAACCCAAGGAACACACGATTCTCACTAATCGGCGCGATTTGAAATTGACCTGCCGCGTCCGTGTAAGCGTTTAACGACGAATTGGCGCCCCAGCGAGCGGTGACTTCCACTCGCGACACCGGGTGTCCATCCTCATCGACAATCTGGCCGTGCAATTCCGCGCGAAATTCCTGCGCCCCCAGCGCCAGGCAACTGGTGGTCGCCAGGCCAGTCACAAGAGCCATCCGAACCAGGATCGCACTGACTCTCAGCCGGCCGATTGTTGTTTTCCCCGCTCGCATCTCGTCCCGGACAACACTACGCCAGTTTAGATTCTGTGGCTGAGACTTGCACAGGATAGGCCCGGTCCGGGAACTGAGGGTGGGGTACTTTCAGGGGTCGCCATCTCTTACCCCCTCACTTATTTGAGTCCATTTCGCGGCGCCTTTAGACTCGAACGCACGATATCACCGAAAACACGCCCCAAAACGAGTTCGGGACGGGAAAACGCACCGATTTATACACGGATTGCAGCCGTTGCAGCGGTTCAAGGCGAGTCTTGAGGGCTGGATAAAGGGCTTACGCGGTATTTCGCTGGCAAACGCTGTGCAACGAGATTTTGGAGCCACTCAGTATAGCCCTGCAAGTCGGCACCGGTCCAAGCGTCCTGCTTCTTTTTCGAACAGACTGCGGATGGAAGGATGGCGACAGAGGCGGCTCAGCTCGAAGGCAAAGACGCATGATCTTCTCGGCTACCTGCACACGCTTTAGGCGCGCGCAAGCGACAGCACGGCTATTTTCTGCCCCCGCCGCCGCTGCTTCCTCCGCCGCCACCGCCGGAATATCCGCCGCCACCACCAGAGTAGCCACCGCCGGAACTCCCGCCGCGGCTTCCTCCCCCGCCTCCGCCGCTATCGCCTCCGCCTCCACCGCTTGAACGGCCGCCGCCACTTCCGCCTGAATGACCGCCCGCGTACCCGCCGTTTCCGCCACGCGAACCCGATCCGCCTCCGGCGTATGACGATCCGCTACCCCGGCTGTTCCCTCCACCGGAATGCCCTCCGAAAATGGACGCGAAGCCGTGTGAGGATGTCCCGAATTCACCACGTGAATTTAACGCGGCGACCATCACCGGTTTCGCGGCATGGCCATCAACCGGCGCGCCCTGCTGGACAAACTTCTTCGAATCGTAATCGTAGACAATCTTCGGCTGGACGCCTGCCGTCTCGCCCGTCTTCGCGTCATACAGAGGGCCTTCCATCCGCCGCCCCTTGATCTCCGGCGGCGTTATGCCCGCCGTTTCCGGATACGCCACGGCGCGAAATTCTTTCGGCGCGATGCCGAGCATTTCGATTTTCGCTTTCGGATCAAACGCAACGCGCTCGATGCCGCCGGTCTTCGTGGACGGAACAAAAATACCGTGCTTAAGATTCAGCGGGGGCTTGTCCTTCCGATCGTTGGGATGAAGGGGCACGAATCCAACCTGCTTCCCCTCTCGCACCCAACGAATCGGATGGTGATGCTTCTTGTTCCGAATCACCGCCACGTACTGATCTCCTAGCATGATCCAGCTTCCGTAGTGGCACACCGGCCAGAACCACGTGTCCCGCAGCCTCTCGCGGTAGAGTTCCCAAAGCTCGTCGTATTCCTTCTGCGTCTTCGCCGTAACCTCTGTCTGGATTCGATTCGGATCCCCACAACCACCCAAGAGCAACAGATTCGGGACTTTGCGCGGCACGAACGGCGGAGCCGTGCCCGCGCTCGTGCTCGTTGCAGGCGGTGCTTGCGATATTGCTGCGTTCTGCGCCGACGACGACTGAAGTGATCCCGCCGTGATCGCAGCTGCAGGCGCTTGAGATGGCAGCGTCGCGCTCTGCGACGTAGCCTGTTCGTTCGGCTCCCAGCACGCCCCGTACGGCGCGCACTGCGTGAATGCCCCGTTCGTGTACAGATCCGCCAAACCCGGAATCAGAGAAGGCAAACCCGAAGCCTTCAGGCCGGCTTGGATCGCGGCGTTTCGCTCGGCGACCTGAGCCGCGACCCAACGATCCCAGTCGCTTGATCCCGGGGACTGGCCGGCACCGTCGATTCGCATCGGCATGTTCCCCTCGAACACCAGCGTCTCGCCTTTTTTCAGGTGAACTGCCGACCCCCCGTTTGCGTGAATCTCCGAACCGTTGCTGCCTTGCGGAGTGACCGCCATGCCGTCAAGGTAACTGTCCACGCGATCGTACGAACTTTCGGGGTATCTGACGTCCATTTGCCCCGTGGGCAAAGTGAGAACAAAATGTTCCGCGGGATTCGGCGGAAAATTTGTCGTCAGTGTGCCAGTTACAAGTTCTAGGCGAGTTTCCAGGCGCCCGTCCGTCGATGAAACTTCGTTGAAAAGTAGAACGGAATTTGGCGCCACATACACCATCGAGCCGCTTTCCAATTCGACTTCCGCACGCCCCACGCCGGTCGATAGCGCGTAGCCTTGCTCGATGGGGAGATTGACGCTGGCCAACTCCCACGGCTTCTGCAAGTCCGGCCGCTTGCCGTCCCCGCGATTGAAGCAAACGTCTCCTTCCACGTAGCTCACGCGCACAAGTTGCGGCTCGCTCTTGGGGGCGTCCGCCGCCCTTGCTGCAATTGTCGAAGCGAAGAAGGATGTGGAGATAACAAGAAGTAACACCGAGACTCGCCAGCAAGTCTTCATTGGAACCTCCACCTGGGAATGAGGCCCTGCTTGTATGACGGAGCATTTCGCGCCCGGGTTCCAAGAACGTATATGTTTGCGCAAATGACTTCATCAGTCTGTCGCCCCGGCCTGTCGTCGAGGTGCACGACCAACTGAAGACGAAGCAACTTTTCGGAAGTGAACTCGGCCGCGAAGTGCTTCAAGCGGATAGACAACTGCATTCGCAACCCACGGTCGTGTTGCGCATCCGCGAACCATCCAGAACTAAACTCTGCACCTAAGTGAAATAGGAGAGACCACTCCTTCAGGAGCGGCCGTCAGTGCCTGATTAACGAGCTAACCGGAAAAGTGAAGGACTACTTTACATCTCCGGTAATCCGACCAACCACTGCCTATCGGTGACGAAGCCATAGGAAAAATCCGCAGATGCCGCCCAAAACAAGAGCACCCGCGAAAAACCAGCGTGCCCCCGGCAATCCAAACAAGCCCATCAGAAGCAGACCGAGCACAACGACCAACCCGACTGGGTGGCCCGTTAAAAGGCCGGCACCGTAACGCCCGAATGGAATGACCTCGGTTGGGTCAGGTTCGGAGCTGTGCGGGGTGGTTTTCCGAACGGTGTGGCGCCGAATGTTCGCAGGCGTGTGCATTAACTATCCTATACGCCTTGCAAGCCTTTGGAGCAAGTATCCGTGTTTCATTGCAGTATTTAGCGCGAATCCCGACTAACGCGGTTGCCGGAAAAGTGAAGGACTACTCCACATCTCCGGTAATCCGACTTACCAGGAGTTGACCGCGTGGCCGAGTAGCCCGTTCACTGGTGACAAGGATTTGCCGACAGGGTCTATGGCGCCGCAAGGACCGCACCCAACCTGGGAAGTTCTCAAGCTGGCTCGTTAGAAGGGCATCCACTCGAAAGGAAACATTTTCCCCGCCTGTGCGGGGTCGAGCTTGCCGCCTGCGACCTCCACGGCACGCGCGAGAGCGGGATCTTGACCCGTCGCAAGATCACGGCCGGTGGGGATTACGATTTCGTCGGGCGTCACGCCGACGTGTTCCAGACTCTTGCCGTCCTTCATGATCAAATCCGCTTCAGTGACGGAAAACCCGTAAGGAACTATGGTATCCAAGCCCTGCGAATAGCCATATCCCCGCGCTTCCATCACGCTGCCCGAGGAGCGATCCCCGAGGACGGTCCCGCGGTTTTCCAGTTGCATCACGCGGGCGAATAGCTCGGCCGCCGATGCCGACTGGCTGTCCACGAGGACGATTATCTTCCCGGCAAAAGCATGCTCGCCGACAGTCTTCGCAAGCTGCGGCTTCAGTTCCTTCCTTCCCAGCCTATCGGAAATCTTCACATCGTGATCGAAGACGTTCCCAACCATGCACTCCAGAGTGACGACAGCGCCGCCAGGATCGCCGCGCAGATCAAGAATCAGAGTCTTATGCTTGCGGACGATGCCGAACATGTGATCCACCTCGGCGTCCTCAAGGAAAAACTCCGGCATCTTCCAGATCATGATGTCGCCCATCTCTACATAACGCTGGCGAACCACGTGGTCCTCGTTCTCTTCCGCGCGGATGTATCGCCAAATGTCTTCTCCGCCACCCTGCGCCGTAAAGTCCAGCTCCTTCCGCCCCTGTTGCATCTTGGAATCAACCATAACTCGGCGAACATTGCCGTCTGGATCGCGCAGGTCCAGTTGCGTCTTCACTTGCGGCATCAGGTTGTTAAACGCGTACGAAAGATCCTGGAAATCGACCCGGTTCACCGAGTAAGTGTTGTAGCCAAGTACCTGGTCGCCGGGGTGGACCTTCGATTCCGCATCCGTGCTAGGACGGACGCGCGCAATGAACGCATTGTCACCGAAGAGTTCCATTCGAAAACCAGTGTCCAAGCGGTAGGGGCGCATCGGCGGCTCGAAAAAGGTGTGGCTGTCCTTCAACCCGGACAGAAACGCGGCGACCATTCGGAGACCTTCATTGAGACTCGGCGCAGCCTTGATTCGTTCATCGAACTGTTGATAACGCGCGTCCAGGTCGAGCCCGTGGTATTTTGGGTCGTAGTAGTTTTTTTTCACCGCATCGCGGGCATCCCGCAGCATCCCGCGTGCCCGGTCCATGTCCAGGCTGTCCATCTTCTGCTGAGCGCTAAGGGCTCCCGGGGAAGATGAAAGGAAAGCGACGCTCAAGAGCGATAGCAGCATTCCGCGAGCTCGAATACAGGACATGACGCACCTCTAGCGAGACCCCTACCGCTTATCTGCAAATCCATCAAGTCGGAGAACTGCGACAACTAAACCAGAATTTCCGATTTGGACCTCTCGTTCGCACATCATAAGCTTCCCTATACTAACGAATTTGCCAGCAGAGCAGGTCCCAGCGCGATCAACGTTGTTCCGAAAACTAACTCCCGATTAACGGCTTTCGCGTGCCCAATCCAAAGGTTAAGGAAAGGCTTGTTCTGACATCTCTCCGATCCCGCGCTATACTCGGATCACTCGACATTCTTGTCGACATCGGCGTTCCTGCCGAGAAGGAGGTGATCCAGTGAGGTACGGTTTACTTTGAAGCCGAAAGATGAGTGACGGAGTTCAGCAATCGTGGCTAGTAATACTACTTCCCGAGAAGGCGAGAAAAGCTGCACGCTGTATAGAGGCTGTGTCAACTGCCTCACCGACTGCTACCAGAAACACATCGACGAATTGAAAAAGCGCTCTGCAGACGGCCGATGAAATGCCCGGCACCATCACTCCGCGGTCCCTTGAACCAAACTACTTGTCAGTGACGCTCCTGTGGGAGCATGATGTCCGCAAGAGTAACGTATGCGCCTTGCGATCCGAGCGAAGTTTGCGCTGGCCGCGATTCTCGTTCTGGTCGTGACTCCCCGGTTCGCGACCGCCGATACAAAGGCTTCGCCCGCCAATCAGCAGTCTGCCAAAGCCAGTGACAAAACCTCGCAGGAAGAGATTCCTAAAATGTGAGACCGGGAGAAGGCCGGGCTGCGGGGTCCGGTGGAAAGCTACACTGTAGAGAACACCACTCCGGCAGGACCAAGTACCCACGCGTGGCGCATGGTGACGATGACCAAGTACGACCCCGATGGAAGGGCGTACGAAAATGGCTACATCAATAACGACGGCACGAAAGGCGTGCAATCGCTGACGTACGACAGTGAAGGTCACCTCTTGCGAGCAGCATGGAACACCCAGGCAGGCGAACGGAGCACGATCTACAATTACGACAGCCAAGGCAGGGTGACGAGTATTACGGGAGAGGGCGACTGGACGACGACTTTCGAGTACGACGATCAAGGGCGCAAGACACGGATCGTAAAATCTGCGCGGAAGGCGTCCGGCGGTACTCAAGGACCCGGTGTTTTCCTCGATAGCGAGGATCTTTTCGTAGTCCCGCCCGCCGGCGGCATGGTGAAAACTTCTTACAACGAGCGCGATCAGGCGGTCGAATCTCGAGTGTACACGTCCAACGGAGAGCTCATGAGCCGGCTAAATAGCGCTTACGACGCCAAGGGGCGCGTGACTGAATTAAGCTATGTGATCGAAGATGTGGGGCTGATGCTCTCGCCCGAAACGCGCGAACGCGCCGCGGCAGAGCCCGGAGCCGCCGAAGAACTGGCGCGGCCGACGGTGATGGTTCGGCTTTCCTACGGTTATGACGATCAAAACCGCGTGGCAGAAAAACACGATCACACGGGGTTCGCTCGGGAAACGGTGACGAAAATCACCTACAACGATCACGGAGACAAGATGGAGGAAATCTCCACGGCGACTGGCCATCTGAATCCCCCTGAAAATGAAGAGGGCGGTGGAGGCAGCGCTTCCTCGGACGCGCAGCGGCCGAGGCCCCTGCCGGACGAGCACAACGAGCTGCACTTTGATTATCAGTACGACAGCTTCGGCAATTGGACGGAGAGGATAGTCAGCTCCCCCGCTGACGGGGACAAGCCCGCAACAACTTGGAGTGTCACCCACCGAACGATCACGTATTACTGACGTTGATCCCGTTCCAACTTGGATAGGTCGGCGTAGCGAAGATCGAAAATCGACTATTACGGAAAAGTGAAGTTCGTCTTGAAGATTCTACTACCGCATTCCATCCGCTGCTTCATCCGCCGCTGATTCAGCCGCCTCTTGACTGGTGCTCGCCGACTTCTTCAGTTCTTCCAACTTCTTCATCGCGTCGAGCCGGTTCTGGTCCATCACCTGCGCATACCTCGGAACGATCTGTGTTGATGAATGTCCCAGCATCTGCGCGATCGTGAGCGGTGACACATTCGCTGTCAGGAATCTCTCTGCCGGAACCCATTTCGGGCTCAGGCACTGTAGTAAAAATGTAGTAGTTCTTCGTCTACCGTGCGGCTATGACAGCCCGGAGTACGACCTTATCGCAATGAAGTAACCCGCATCCGAGCGGTTTCGTTTGTCGCGAGTCGGATTTATGCGGACGCGTTCGAGGGCGAAACAATTCGTCGCTGTAAATTCGTTGTAGTTATCCGTTCAGAACGGATCAGAACGCGTACAAACGACTCAACTGGCGTTCGTTGTAACTGCTTCAGCAATATAGTAGAGTCCGAAAGTTTCAGAACGGCTCAACTCAGTCGCCTGTGTTATGAGTCCGCTGCTCTAACCAGCTGAGCTACGGGCCTCACGCAGCTAACGCGATGATTTTATATCTATTTACGAGAATTCAGTACGGGATTCGGATGCCCCAAAATGGTGCACTGATGTAAATTCGTAGTAACTTTGAAGCAGTTCTGTCAAATTTTCGCTACCGAGAAACTCAGAAAGCGCCAGCCAGAGTGAGCTGGCATCTGACATTCCTTTGCAGCATCCTCATAGTAAATTCGTAGTACATTTTTGTCGGCGTCCGATTTATGCGACGACCCTAGCCGACAAACCGCCCGGAACCTGCTGGGTGACAACAGCTGTACTACGGGGGCTCGAGCAATCCTTAACTTCAACGTCCCGGCCTCTCCGCGTGCGATAACCACTATGCGACTCCCGCCGCCACACGGGCCGGCTTTGTAAATCGCACCTCAAACCCGATCGGAGCAAGATTGATCTGGCATGTGCCGAACCGGCTCTGTTCCGCCATCCCGATGAATTCCTCTTTTGTGTAAGCCCGCTTGAGCAGCACGTGCCGGAAGGTCCACTTTGTCATCCACCCGTCGATCCGGTTCCGCCCGCTCTGCTTCACATATCTGTCAATCTCGTCGAGCGAGGCGTCCTTGCAAAGGTCCACAACCACCGCCTCACCACCGAGACGCAGAACGCGATGCATTTCGTCCAGAGCCTTGACTGGCTCCGAGAAATTCTTAAAGGCCGCCGAGCAATAAATGAAGTCAAAGGACTCGTCGGCAAACGGCATCGCCGACGCGTTCCCCACGCGAAAGTCGATCTTCACGCCGGCGTTTCGGGCATTTTCTTTCGCAATCTCGACCAATGTCCGGCTGATGTCCAAACCCGTGATCTCGAAGTCTCCCAGCTTTGCCAGTTCTTGGCAAAAAACCCCGGGCCCGGTGCAACCTCCAGCACATTGCACTCGCTGCGCAAATGCTCCGCCACGGCCTTGGCCTCTCGGCGGAAATCCTCCATATCGTTCCGCCTAGTGCGCGTGTACCATCGGGCAGCCCATCCCTCCATTCCTTTCCCCCTCCAAGCTTTCTGACCAGCCGCGTGCATAACTTGCTCCTTTGTAAGAATTTCGTTATCATCCCAACATTACAGCATCTTCCTCCCTTGCTTTTCCACCAGCGAGTAAGATTTCGGAACTTTTTCGCGGATTTCGAGCAAATGCAATCAAGACAGCCAGTTCCTAAGAGCTTATCCCAAATGGGCGTTTAGGAACTGGAACACACGCTGGAGGCGGCTCCACCCCAGCCGCCTTCTATTATTCAGAGGGTTCCCACGCAAAAGCGCAAGGTTGCGTCCTCAAGTCGGACTCGTACCGCTACCTGATTCTCGCCGTCGCGAGTCTCGGTAATTCGCAGCCCTTCTTCGGCGCGTAGCCAGGACGAATCCAGCGCCTTTCTTAGGAACGAAACAGATTTGAAAAAAACATGCAACGGAAAAGTGCCGCCGCCGTAAGATCGGCGCATGGCCAAGGGATGGGAAAGCAAGTCAGTCGAAGCTCAGGTAGAGGATTCTCAGGCGAAGGGCAGCGAACAACATAGAAAGCAGTTGACGCCCGCGCAACTCGAAGAATATCGCCGCAGGGAAGTGTTGCTACTTTCCAGAACGCGAGTGCAGCGCGATCTAGCGGCGAGCCAGAACCCGCGTTACACGGATCAGCTCAACCGCGCCCTCGCCGACATCGAAGCGCAGCTCGCTGCGCTCGGAAACACCAATTAAAAAAGTCTCAGGGCCGCCCGGCGATCAGTCGCGCGGCGGTTCGAGTCCGCCGTCTTCCACGAAGACGACGCCGACGCCGTTCCGGTTTTTTTCGCGCCCGGCCTCGCAATAGACGACGGCCCCCCGCAGCGAAAGCACGCTCGAGCGGTTTTGTTCCCCTGCCGTTTCGATCACGACGCGCAACTCCGATTGCAGGCGTGGCCGGCTGTTCAAGCACAGATAGGCGCCTTGCAGGCTCAAATCGCGCACGGTCGCCTTCTCCTCGAACGCGGAGCCGTCCTCGCGCTGACCGCTAACCGTCGCGGCGAAACGCAGCCGACGCCGCGGTCCCAGCCGCGATTCAGGCAGACGGACGTCCACGCGGCGATCGCTTAGCGTGATGCTCATTCCCTCCATCGCCGCCCACGTCGCCGGAAATTCCTGACGCGCGGCAGAGAGGAATCCATCGACCACCCTGCTCGACGAGTCAGGGTCGTGGTGGAAAAGAACGAGGTGGCTCACTTTTGATTCGCGTGCGACCTTCACTCCCTCGAGCCAACTCGAATGGCCCCAGCCTTTGCGGCTCGTCGCCAGTTGTTCGGGCGAGTACTGTGCGTCGTATATGAGTACATCCGCTCCCTGAGCGAGCGCCCGCAAATTGTCGTCGAACTCGCCAACGCCCGGCTCGTTGTCCGTGGCATAGACGACGGAGCCTACGGGCGTATCCAGCCGGTATCCCAGGCAGCCCTGGGGATGGTTGAGCCAGGCCGTCGTGATTTCCGTTCCTTCGACTTCCCATTTTTCCCCGCCGGAGACTTCGCGGAACGAGCGCTTCGACTTCATCGTGCTGACGTCCACTGGAAAGTAGGGGCTGGCAAGTTGCGCCTCGAGCACCTGGCGCAGGCTGTTGCGGCCGAGATATTTGGATTGGAAACTGCAAAAGTGGAAACGGTTCTGCGCTTCGAAGAACGGATGGAAAAAGGGAATTCCCTGGATGTGGTCCCAGTGGTAGTGGGTCACGAGCACGTGGGCTTCGACACTGCCTTCGTGCCCCTCCCCCCAGCGGCCGTTGTGCCCACGCAGGCGGTTCCCGAGCATCCGCAGACCGGTACCGCAGTCGAGGATAAAGTGCCCGCCGCCCGGCGCCGTCAGCTCGAGGCAGGAGGTATTCCCGCCGTAGCGCCACGTATCGCGCTCAAGCGTCGGCGTCGAACCGCGCACTCCCCAGAAGACCAGCTTGGCAGTATTTTGCGTCATCTTGGACGAATTCCGGCGTGCGCGCCTGACGTCTTCCCCTCACATGCCCCCAAAAAGACAGCACTAATTCGATGGTAGGCGGGCGCCATGGGCGAGTCAATTGTGTTTCCCGTCCGCGAGACCTAAGCCGTACTTCCCGTTGCGCTATCGCGCTCCGAGCAGTGGCCGGACTGTGCGCGGTCGCTTCTGCGAGGTAGAATTCAGTCGATGAATTTTCACGCCCACGGCGATTCCGGGCACGACCATGGCCGCGACCACGGCTCGCATCACCACGGTCACGGCCTTGGTGGGAGCCTGACCTGCATCTTAGGCGCGTCCGTCGTTGCCACGTTCGTTCTGGTCGTCGCCGAGCTGATCGCCGGTTATGCTGGGCACTCGATGGCGCTTCTCAGCGACGCCGTCCACAATCTCACGGACGTGCCTACGCTCGTGATTTCCTGGCTGGCCACCCGCTGGGCACAGCGCCCTCCGACGGCTGAGAAAACATACGGCTACCATCGCGCGGGCATTCTCGCGGCGTTTGTGAACGCGATGGTGCTCGCGCTCGCGGCGCTGTTCGTGATCGGCGAGTCCGTCGCGCGCCTGCGCAGCCCCGTCGAGGTGCACGCCGGCCTCATGTTGTGGATCTCGCTCCTGGCCCTGGCCATCAACGGCGGCATCACGCTTGCGGTGCATCGCAGCCGGCGCGATTTGAACGTCCGCACAATCTGGATTCACAATCTCGGCGACGCGCTTTCCAACATCGCCATTCTCATCGGCGCGCTGGCGATCCGCGCGACCGGCGCGCAATGGGTGGACCCGGTGCTCGGCATCGGAATCGGCCTCATGGTTCTCTGGTCGGGGACGGGGATTCTCCGCGAGAGCGGCCATATCTTGCTGGAGGGTCTGCCGCGCGAAATTCGTCTGAAGGAAGTCGCCGCGGCGGTGTTGGGCGTGCCCGGAGTTCAGGAAGTTCACGACATCCACATCTGGACTCTCGGCACGGACCTCCACGCGCTCTCCTGCCACGTTCGCATCCCGGACATGCACATGGACGAAAGCGAGAAAATCCTCGTGAACATCCGCGAAGTCCTTGAGCGCGATTTTCACATCACGCACACCACGATTCAGTTCGAGCGCGCCGGGCTGCCGGCGGAGGCGGGCCTCTACATGCCCAAACCGATCCAGGGGTCCAGCAAATAGGTTTTCTGCGAAAGGGAAGGCGTCAGCCTATCGCGGAGCGATGGCGGCGTGGCCGCGGCGCCGGTTGGCACCGAGGACAAAAGTAACTGCTTCGCCCAGCGACCGCCGCGCGACGGATCGACGCGCCGCAGCGGAAGCACCGTTTTCCCTCGCGCTGATAGACGCGATGCCGTCGCTGGAATTCACCCGGCTGCCCCTCGGAGTCCACGTAATCCGAGATCGAAGAACCGCGCAGGCGGATCGCCTCCGTCAGCACGCCGCGAACCGTGCGA
The DNA here is from genome assembly GCA_050015155.1 of Candidatus Acidiferrales bacterium. Taxonomy (GTDB): domain Bacteria; phylum Acidobacteriota; class Terriglobia; order Acidiferrales; family UBA7541; genus Palsa-295. The sequence continues at coordinate 20,528 of JBEKBY010000018.1, forward strand.
TGGAGGCGTCGGAGTTCGCCGAGTGTGAGGTTCGCGCCGAGCCGCATCGGGTGGATTCGCGCGCGCCACAAGCTCTCGTCCGTGTAGATGTTCCCCATCCCACGTAGGACGTGCTGGTCGAGCAGCAGCGTTTTGATCCGTGCGCGCCGCCCGTGCACTTGGGCGCAAAATTCGTCCTCGGTCGCTTCCAGGGGATCGAGGCCGAGAGGGCCGAGAATCTTTTCTCGTGAGCCATGCGCCAGGACCGCGATGCGGCCGAAGCGCCGGATGTCCGTGTAGCGCAGCTCGCTGCCATCGTCGAGCGCCAGAAACACGTGCGTGTGCGGCGCCACGCGCGCTTCCGGCGGGCACGTCACGATCTGCCCCGTCATTCCCAGGTGAATCAGCAGCGCGAAACTTTGTGCGCCTTCATTGGAAGATTCGAGATCGAGAACCAGGAATTTTCCGTGGCGCCGCACTTCGTTGATCCGCATGCCCGGCAGATGTTGTTCGACGGCCGCTGGGTCGTCGATGAAATCTGTCTTACCGAGGCGCACGCTCAAAATGCGCCTTCCCGGCAGGACGGCCTGCAGGCCGCGCGCGACAATCTCGACTTCTGGAAGCTCGGGCATGTCTCATCCGAGGGAGTTGAAGACACCTCTCCCCAGCCGCCATTCTACGCGAGTTTCGATTTTTCCGATTTCGAGCTTCGTCTTTACGGCAGGGGAATGCCCGGCGACGCCACGATCCCCGCCATCTTCAGGATTTCCGCGTACTCTTCATCCGTCAGCGGGCAGATCGTGAGCCGGGTGTTTTTCAGGAACTTGATCTTGCGCAGCGGGCGATTGTCGCGCATTTCGGCCAACGTCACGAGGCGCGGCAGCCGCTCGATCGCGCGCAGGTCCATCACGAGCTTCTTGGCTTCGGGGTCCTGCGGGTCCGGGTAGGGGTCCCGGCTGACTTCCGCGAGCGCGTAGATCGAATGCTCGGGCTTGCCGTGATAGCAGAGTGTACGGTCGCCCTTGTGGACTTGTTTGAGCTGCCGCAGCGCGTCCGGACGGTTCCCGGCGTGCCGCCACATCTCCTTGCCTTTTACAAAGAGGGTGTCCCAATGGTAGACACGGGGGTCAACGGCCAGCAGCCAGCGTCTCGGTCTTGGTTTGGGTGGAGCCTGCGTCATCCGTCAAAAAGTGCCGCGCGCACTATACACGGAAGCGCAAAACAAAGGGAAGCTTTCTGTGCAAAATTTTCGCAGAAAGTGAGACTAAACCCGGCTTAAATGCCAATTTTGGCCCTGCTGAGGCCTGCGAAAAAGCCTACCCGGCGTCTACGAAGATGTCGTCCCCCCGGACCTCGACGGGATAGGTCTCGACCCCGGCCGTCGGGCTTCCGACGACTTTGCCCGTCGTGACGTCGAATTGCCAGCCGTGCCAAGGGCACGTCACGACCTGGCCTTCGAGTTCGCCCTCGCCTAGGGGGCCCGCGTGGTGGAGACATATCCCACTGATGGCGCAGAACTTACCGGAGACATTCGCCAACGCGACGGCCTTGTCGCCCACCTGCACCTCGCAGATCTTCCCGGCTGGGAGATCGCTCTTCCTCGCCGCTCGCACAAATCCCATCCCGCGCTCCTTTGCAGTCTGGACGGAAAAGGGGACTAGCCCCGGCCAACCTCGGGGGCGCCTGCCCCCTCTGCTACTTTCCCCAGAAGTTCGGCGAACTTCGCTTCGCGGTCCTTCTGGTCGAAGCCTTGGTAGATTTCGGCGATCTGCGTTGCGTTCATCGAGCAGAATTTCGGCCCGCACATCGAGCAGAACTTCGCTTCCTTGTAGAAATCGTCCGGCAGAGTTTCGTCGTGCATCGCGCGGGCAGTTTCCGGGTCGAGCGAGAGCTCGAACTGTTTGTTCCAGTCGAAGAGGAAGCGCGCATAGCTGAGCGCGTCATCGCGATCGCGCGCGCCGGGGCGGTGCCGCGCCACATCCGCCGCGTGCGCCGCAATCTTGTACGCGATCACGCCCTGGCGTACGTCGTCCGCGTTCGGCAGCCCGAGGTGCTCCTTCGGAGTGACGTAGCAGAGCATCGACGCTCCGTGCCATCCGATCATCGCCGCGCCGATCGCGCTCGTGATGTGGTCGTATCCCGGCGCAATGTCCGTGACGAGCGGCCCGAGCGTGTAAAACGGCGCTTCGTGACACAGGTTGTTTTCCATCTTCACCTGTAGCTCGATCTGGTCCATCGGGATGTGCCCCGGCCCTTCGATCATCACCTGCACGTCGTATTCCCAGGCTTTTTTCGTCAGCTCGCCAAGCACCCGCAATTCCGCGAACTGCGCCTCGTCGCTCGCGTCGGCCAGGCAGCCGGGACGCAGCCCGTCGCCGAGCGAAAAGCTCACGTCGTGTTTCTGGAAAATCTTGCAGATGGCGTCGAAATTCTCGTAGAGAAAATTCTGCGCCTTGTGGAAACTCATCCACTGCGCGAGCAGCGCCCCGCCGCGGCTGACGATTCCCGTGATGCGATTGCGCACGAGCGGCAGGAACTCGCGCAGCACGCCCGCATGGATCGTCATGTAATCGACGCCCTGCTCGGCCTGCTCCTCGATGACTTCGAGCATCACGTCGATAGTCAGGTCTTCTGCCCGCCGCACGCGCGAAAGCGCTTCGTAAATCGGCACCGTGCCGATGGGCACAGGCGAAGCGTCGATGATCGCCTTGCGAATCATCGGGATGTCACCGCCGGTCGAAAGGTCCATCACGGTGTCCGAGCCGTAGTGCACGGCGCGATGGAGCTTTTCCAGTTCCTCGGTGATGTTCGACGTCGTGGCCGAATTGCCGATATTCGCATTGATCTTGCAACCGAACGCGACGCCGATTCCCATCGGTTCGAGATTCCTGTGGTGGATGTTGGCAGGAATAATTGCGCGGCCGCGCGCCACTTCGTCGCGCACCAGCTCCGGCGAAAGCTTTTCGCGCAACGCAACGTACGCCGTCTCTTCGGTGACGACTCCCGCGCGCGCAAAGTGCATCTGCGAGAAATTCCTCGCCCCTCCGTTCATCGCCGCTGTCCGGTTTTCAATCCACATATCCCTCAGTGCCATAAAGCCCTCACTTACACTCGCGGCTGCTCCGCAGCTCGCTGCAACCGGCCACATTATCACACTGGCTCGCGCACGCTGCAACACGGGTTCCCTTCTGGCCAAGGCGGCGGGGAAAGTACTCAAGAAATGGAGAGCCCCGCGCAAAGTAGGTATCGAAGCTAACGTGCGCGGTGCTCGACAGCAATTAAACGATAGGAATGCACCCCGTCTCAGCGGGGCGCAGTTTTGTCGTTGTGCTTTTCGTTGTATATCTGCTTGCTTGCGTTGTTCTGCCTCTGGTTGATGTTCTTCTTTTCCTGCGGCGTCAGCTTCCCGCCGTTCGCCTTGCGGTCGGCTGCTATGTGGCCGTTGATGTTCTCTTCGTGTTGCTCGGCTTTCGCGGCTTCCGAAGGTGACATCTGCCCGCTGCGAATACCGTTGGCGATCCGTTGCTGTTGCAAGTCGCGGCGCGCGCCCACTTCGTTGTTGCCGTAGTGCTCGGTTGCGGCGTTGTGCTTGTCGTCGTAGATAGAGTGGCTCAGGTTATTCTGCTGCCCGTTGACCTGCTGGCGCTCCTGTGGTGTCAACGTGCCTCCGTTCGCCGCCCGGTCGTTGTGAATTTCGCGGTTCAGGCCTGCTTCCCGGTTTTCCAGGTTCCTGGTTTCCGCCGGCGTCAGTTGTCCCGATGCCACTCCGTTGGCGATTCGCCCCTGCTGGTTGTAGCGGCGCCCATTGACGGAGTCCATCGCCGCCGTCCCGGGCGCCCCGTGATTCACGGACGCGAGCTGGTTGTGATCACCTCCCGCCCACTGCTCGTGCGAGAGCTGATTCGATGTAGGTTGGAAGTGCTGCTCGTGCTGGTAGGCCTGTTCCTGAGCCGTAGGCTGGGCCGTCACTCCTCCCACGCCGTTGAAGCTTGTATGGTTGTTCACAACGGTCGTGTTGTTGATCACCGTCCGGTTCACGTAGACGTTTCGGACGACGCTCGTGTTCACGTTCATCACGGCCGTGTTGTAGGCGAATTGTCCGCCCGCCCAGTGACCGCCGAAGAAGCCGACACCGCCATAACCGTAGCCGTAGTTGATGCCACCGTAGAATCCGACGTGCGGCCCCCAGTAGCCCGCATGCCAGGCATACGCACCGCCCACAAAGCCCCAGTAGCCCGGTGTCCACAGCACGCCAGGTCGTGGCGGAGCCACCCACACCCCTGGAACCCAGTAATAGCCCGCCGGTCCGTAGGCCCAGTATCCCGGCGTCCATAGGTAACCCTCTGTGGGACACGGCGGTTGCGCGTAGACCGGCAGGGCCGGCGGTCCAATGTGGACCGAGATGGCTACCTGTGCAGACGCCGCCGCCGGCGCCAAACATACTGCGAGAAAAAGCAGGAAGGTTCTCAATCTTAAGAACATGTGCATGGATCAGTCCCCTTATGATCAGTCTAGTTCTAATAATATATGGACCAACTGCTGCAGCGAATCGAAAATGCTCCCCGTATGTTCAATCGATTAAACACCGGGGCCGGCAAAAAGTCTCTCGGGAAAATGCTGGAGGAATCGCCCGCGTGCCTGGCCTCGACACACCTCTCATCGCGACCGGGTTAAGCGCTGGAGACGAATTTCCCGGCCTACTTGTGCTGAAGCGAGCCGTGGCCGTTTCCGTTCGGATGGCTTGAGCGATGGGCAGCGGCCGTCTGGAACAGCAGATTCAGCTCCCTGGTGCTGTCTTCGCGCGGCGTGGCCGCCGCCATCGCCGGCTCGATTTTCTGCGGCGCAGTCGCCGGGCGCTCGTGCAGCTTCGAAATATACGCCTTTCGAGAATCGCTCTCGAGAATGCTCAGGATTTTGTGCTTAAGCTGCGCGAAGACGACCTTGGGATCGGCGGACGCGTCGATTGTCTCGAAGTTGAATTCCGCGCCGAGCCGGTCGAACTCCGCCAGCAGCGCCGCCTGGTAGTTTCGAAAGCTCTCGTACATGTCGTGGCCGGGAAAGACGTCCATCCCCGACTCCCAGTAATCGAATCCGCGCGAAAACACCACGCGCGGTATCAGTTCGTCGACACCGAGGCGCAGGTAAAACACCACATCTGGCACCAGCGCGACGCTGAAGATGCTGCGAGTCCACGCCGCGTCCATGCCGCGCACGATCGCTCGCGCCATCAGCGAATAGATGTACCGGTCCGTCAGCACGACAAACCCGGCGCGCAGCGCGGGCACGATCTGGTTCTCGAGTCGGTCGACAAAATCGGTCGCATAGAACAAACTTTGCGTCACGCGCCCGAGGTTGTTTCCTTCTTTCGCGCGGCGGATGCCTTCGCCAGCCAAGGCCGAGCGCGTCATTCCCGTATCGAGCACCGCATGCGCCAATTCCTCGAGCCACGGTTTCAGCAGGTTGATCTGCGTCGTGCGTCCGGCGCCGTCCGTCCCTTCGACAACGATCAGCTTGCCCGCAAGATCCGAAAGCTTCATGCCCGGCAAAAGCTTTCCGTAGGTCTTTCTCATGGTCTCACCCTCAGATTCTTCGCTCTCTCGAGATGTGTTTTTGCGATCTGGCGCACCTGCGCCTGCTGGATCTCGACCGGCAGCGTGGCATCCACCACGGTCAGCCCGAACTCCGGAATCATTTTTTCGTACTCGTCGATAATTCGCCCCTGGAAGAAGCGGAAGCTCTCTTCGGGGTCGTCGCTCAGTCCCAGGTCCATGCCAGCCTCGTAGAATTTGAGGCCCTCGCGCGCGGCGGTGATGCGCCCGACGGCCGTCTCGAGCGGCACGTGGAAGTAGAACGCCACCGCCGGCTTTACCGCGAATCCGTAAAGATCACGCACCCAGGCGCGGTCCATCCCGCGCGCCACGTCGCGCGCAAATGCCGTATAGACGTACCGGTCGCACAGCACGACTGCGCCCGCTTTCAGCAGTGGAAGAATGCTCCGCTCTGTCCGGTCGGCAAAATCCGTCGCGTGGATCAGGGAGAAGGTGGCGGGCGTCAGCATCTTCTTTTTCTTGCCCAGCTTCGTCGTGTCCTTCACCAGCGGCGACGAGTTCCACTGGCTGAAGACCACGCCGTAGCCCTTCGACTCGAGCCACTTGTGCAGCAGCATGAGTTGTGTGGACTTGCCTGAGCCGTCGATGCCCTCCACGACGAACAGCCGCCCCGGAATCTCGCCGTCGCCGTTTTGCCGCACCGGAGGGACCGCCTGCTGCGTGGGATAGAAAACCTCGAATGGGCCGATGCGTCCGATCCCCATGTTGCCAGTATCCATAGTCCTCTCTTTTGCCCTGAAGCCCGCCGTAGCGGGGTGAAAGTCAGTCTTCCGCGATGGAAGAGGTCAACACGTGCGGATAGCGATGCTGTTCTTCGGGGTTTCTGGCGTGCGGCGTTCCCGGCGGACGCCCCTATCGTACCGAAAAGCGAAGCGTCTTTGCAGCAGGAATCAAAGCCCTTGTTATCAAAATGTGTAGAATCTATCGAACCTCCCGTGGCCCTTCTGTGTCATGATTGCCGCAAAGAGCTGCATCGTGCAGAGGCGACCAATCAATTTCGCGCTTGCCGCGCTGGCCGCGGGCCTGTTGCTCGTGTGGGCTGCACCCGTGGGGGCGCATCACTCGGGCGCCATGTTCGACATGCAGCATCCGATCACGGTCACGGGCGTGGTGACAAAGGTCGAGTGGACGAATCCGCACACCTACTTCTATCTCAACGTTACGGACGAAAAGGGCGAGATCCACGAGTGGGCCGTCGAAGCCAACAGCCCGAACTTCTTGAAGCACAACGGCTGGACCAGCACGACCGTGAACCCTGGCGACCAGATTGTTTGCACCGGCGCGCCCGCCAGGAACGGTTCGAGGTTCATGCACACCACGATGGTCCAACTCCCCAGCGGTTTGCAGCTCAGGTCATAAGGGCGCGTCGCCTCCGCGTTCCCTCGCCTGTTCACCCAAACGGAACCCAGTGGTATCATCGGCGCCGCCATGCTCAGGCAGCTTGGGTCCCGGAGGGCCAGCCAGGCGAGCCGTGCGCTGGGAAGCTTCATCCGGTAGCTTTCCAATGAGACAGTGATGATTGCATCCGGAAAGGCCCCGGGTTCAGCCTGTCGGCCGGCTTCGCTTCGAACGAGTATGCAGCGCACTCACCCGGGGGCTATTCGCTGACGGCGTGCCTGGTAGCGGAGATCGTCCTGACGCTCTTCTTTCTTCTGATTATCATGGGGGCAAACGATCGCCGGGCGCTCAGGGCTTTGCGCCGATTGCCATCGGTCTGGGCCTGACGTTGATCCACTTGATCGGCATTCCCGTCACCAATCTCTCCGTGAACCCGGCACAGAGCACGGGGCCGGCAGTGTTCGTCGGTGGCTGGGCTATCCGGCAGCTCTGGCTTTTCTAGGTCGCTCCGTTGATCGGCGGATCGCTCGGCGGCGGGATTTATAGGGGGCTGGACGGCGAATAGCGGCTAGGCTGGCGACGGCCGGCCGCCTACTGGACTTCCACAAGTCCGCTCGTGTAGGATAGTCTCCCTTCGATAACTCCTATTCCCGATGTGAGGACAAGCGAAAATGGTTCAAGAGCCGCAAACGCAGCACTATTCCGCAGTTCTTTGCCGGTCTTGCCGGCAACCGATCCCGCTCCCTGCGATCGTCGTCAGTATGACGCATGAATCGGGCTCCCAGGACAGTTCTGGCTGCGTGTTCACGCTCCGGTGCCGGACCTGCGACAAGGAAAAGCCGTACCGCGTCACCGACATTGTCGAGTTCGAGGGAGCGCCGAAGCCGCGGCTCGTGCGCGCCCGGCGGAAGTCCGGGCATTCGGACCAGGGCGGCGAACTGGCTCGCGCCGCCCACATCTGAAAACGCGGCCAGCGGGCTCCGTTCGCCGCGGCGATACGTCAATCTGAGCCCGCGGGCGCCCCACACCGCGCATTCGTAAGCGCGGGACTCTTCGCAACGAGGAATATCCATGCACAAAGTTCTAGCTCTGTACCCGCAGCCCAAGGATCCCGCTCATTTCAAAAAGTACTACGAGGAGACGCATCTCCCTCTTGCCTCGCAGATGCCGGGCCTGCTATCCAGCCGCTACACGTTCTCGACCGAGGGCGTGGGCGCGCCGTCGCCCTACTTCTGCATCTGGGAAGGCGAATTCGCGAACGAGGCGGCGATGGGAGCGGCCATGCAGTCCGCGATCGGCCAGAAAGTGGCGGCGGACGTGGCGAACTACGCTACCGGCGGCGTCACCATCCTGCACTATGACCTGAGGGCGCCGTCGCACGCCTCAAGCGCCGCAAAGGGCGCCACGCCCACCAAGCCGATGACGGCGGAGACCTTCGCGGCGGGCTTGCAGATTCGGCGCGAGATGTTTGGCCCGGCGCTTGCCGACCAGGTGATCGACTCGGCGACGGGGTTCACGTACCCGCTGCAAGAAATCGTGACGCGCTACTGCTTCGGCGAAATCTGGACCCGCCCGCCGCTCGACCGCAAGACGCGCAGCATGCTGACGCTCGCGATCCTCGTCGCGCTCGGCAAGCCCGTGCAGTTGAAAGGGCATGTCCGCGGCGCGGTGGCCAACGGCGCCACCAAGGACGAAATCCGCGAAGTTCTGCTCCACGCCATGATCTATTGCGGCGTTCCCGCCGGCGTCGATAGTTTCAATCACGCAACGGAAGTGCTGAAAGACCTCGGCCTCGAGTAGAGGAGCGTCATGCGCGTCGGTTTCATCGGCATCGGAAACATGGGCTGGCCCATGGCCGCCAACATCGCCAAGGCGGGCCACGATCTCACCGTCTTCGACCTCGATCCGGAGCGCAGTGCCCGCTTCGCGCGCGAGCATAAGGCTCGCGCGGCCGCCAGCCTCGCCGAAATCGCGCCAAACGAAGTCACCATCACGATGTTGCCGACTGGCCAGATCGTCCGCCAGGTGCTGCTCGGGCAGGAAAACGGCGCGTTCGCGAAAAATCTGCGCCCGGGCGCGCTCGTCATCGACATGAGCTCGTCCGAGCCGGTCGGCACGCGCGAGCTGGGGAAGGCTCTCGACCGCGACGGAGCCGTCCTGATCGACGCCCCGGTGTCGGGCGCCGTGCCTCGCGCCAAGACCGGCACGCTCGCCATCATGATCGGCGGAAACGATAAAGCCGCCGTCGAGCGCGCCAAGCCGCTGCTTCTGGCAATGGGCAATCAACTGTTCGAAACCGGCCCGCTTGGCACCGGCCACGCCATGAAGGCGCTCAACAACTACATCGCGGCGGCGGGATACACGGCGGTCGCGGAGGCGCTGCTGATCGGCGAACGGTTCGGCCTGAACCAGGAAGCGATGGTGGACATCTTGAACGCTTCGACGGGCCGCAATTTCACGACGGAAGTTATGGTGAAAGAGCACGTACTCGGCGGCAAATTCGCCACTGGCTTCGCCGTCGGCCTCATGGCCAAGGACGTGAGGATCGCCGCGGATTTGGGCGAGGCCGTCAAACTCGACGCGCCGCTCTCGCGCCTGATTCGCGAACGCTGGGCCGTCGCCCGCGACCGCCTCGGCCCCACGAGCGACACCTCCGCCGCGATTCTCAGCTGGAAAGACAACCTCCCGGAATAAGCTCGCGGTTGCGGGCAATGGCGACGCGGCCGATCACCGGCCTCGGTCGAGTGAGTTCGACCCACCTATTCTGAAAAAGGTTTCCAATGTGATGGGACTGTCCCAAAGGTCAATTGCGCTGCCCGGAGGCTCCGCTATGCTGGTTGCAGTGGGAGAAGGTACTTTGCCGGTGTCTCCGTGAAACTGGATCGCAAAAGGGTCGCCAAAGCGCTCGCCGCCGTTGCTTGCATTTTGTGGCCCTTGGCAATGCATGCAGTGTCCGGCATGCCCGCAGACGATGCGCTGTTGTCGGCTGCCGTTTGCCCGATTGTCTATCCCGTGGATCAAACTCCTTCCGAGAGGGGCTATCACTACCTTTTCTACGGGAACGGCTTCTTCATCAACGAACAGGGCTACTTCATCACCGCGGCGCACGTCCTTAGCTCGCTTCACGGAGGCCAGCCTTACGTTCTGCTTCGCCAACCTACGGGGCCACCCCGGTTTGTTCTGGCTACGCTGGTGGTTGTAGATCGGGATCACGATGTGGCCGTACTGCGAGCGACGCCGAATCCATTCGAAGGCAACTATCAAGTTGGATTCCTGCCGTTGGCCTACGACTGGCCAACGCGAGGTCACGCTGTGCTTGCCGCATCTCAGCGTCCTTCGATGCCTCGCGATGCTTACACCCTGGACGCATCAGTGGACGACCGCTCATCCGGCGAGGTGTTCGATTTCCAATTTTTTCAACTAGCCAAAGGACGGAGCGACACCGATTTGTTTCTCTTCAACCATCAAGTGCGGCGAGGCCAAAGCGGCTCTCCGGTAGTTTCAGGCGAGTCCCAGGAGGTGGTTGGTCTTGTGGAAGGACAATGGCTGCGATCGAGCCTCGCCCCGCTTGAGGCAGCCACGGACCAGGATACGCCGGGGGTGGGAGCGGCCGTGCCCATCCATTACGCGATCGCACTCTTGCAGCAGAGGGGTATACCCTGGCACACAGCTTCGGGAGCTCTATGGCCCTTTGACAACCCCGCGGGACCAGCCCAAGGGTTTTCGGCGCCCACTCCGCTTTCGTTGGTCGCATCGCCCTACCCTTCGCAAGAGCTTTTCGGCGGCGAAGTCGTGCTGGATGCCCTGATCGACAGTCGAGGTAGACTCGCAGAAATAGAGGTGGTGCGCGGACCGTCCCCTTTTCTCGAAAAAGTTCTTAGCGCGGTGCGAACCTGGAGTTTTTTCCCGGCACGCTTGGACGGTCAGGCGGTTGCGGCAAGAATCGGGATCACGTTCCAATTCTCGCAATCGTATGAGCTCCTGCGGGCCACGCCGGTACACAAGTACGATGAACCCTTGGCAGGTTCGGCCGACCGGGGGGGCGCTGGCGGTTGTGACCGTCGAGCCTCAGTACCCAGCCACCGGCGTGGAGGATGGCAGCGTGATCTTGTACGACCTTGTCGACCGGCAGGGCCAGCTCACTTCCGTGCAAATCTTGCGCGACTCGGAATCGTCGACTTCGGCAGCTGTCGCCGCCGTGCATCAGTGGCGTTTTGTCCCGGGAAGGCGCGCAGGAACAGATACCGATTCGGCAGCGATCGTGGTGGTCGCATTTCGGCACTTCGGGAGCACGCAATCCATCGCGCAGCCGAAATAGCACGGCACATCACCCATTCCCGGTCTCGCAGAAGCGCGTCGATTCTGGGAACCTCATGTCTCTGCGTTCGAGGGCATGATTGTAGCCACATCGCCGACTTTACGGCGACATCCAGCTTAAGTAATGGGATGCGTTAATCTTCCTAGGGGCTATAATCCACCCCCAAACGGTCGGCCGGCTTACCGGAATCTGAGTTCTCGCGGTTCTTTACACCAACAACCCCTTGCGCTCGGACGCTTGTTTCCCTACGATGGTTGATGTGAATTGTTGTTTGAAAAAATGAAGTCCGGGGGCGGCGCGCAACACCCCGGGCGACGAGGAGGCAGATTGAACGCGGCAGCGTGCCGGGGCGCAAGACGGCCCCATGAAAGCGGTTTTAGCCCTCTGCTTCCAGCCTCCCGCTTCGAAATTCTAGTCGCCAATTCCCAACATTAGAATATGACCCAACATACTGAAAACAAAGGACAGCGAGTCGTTCTAATCGCAAATTTTCGCGGGCCCCTTGGCCTCTCGAGGGTCTTCTCGGTCGCGATACTGGTTGCGGTTCTATGGCTCACGGCAGGCGACCGCGGATCGGCGAAAGCCGCCGCGCGCGAATCGGCTGGCACCTCCATGGCGCAGGTTCAGGAAAGCTACTTCGACACCACGCAGGACAAGGGCTACCGCTTCAACCATGGCGGCTGGATCTACGTCCACCTCGAAGGATCGCCCCACGATATCGGCTACCAGCACGGCTACCTGCTCGCGACGGAAATTACCGACGCCTTCGCCGTCATCCGACTCGAAGCGACGCACAACACTGGGCGCGATTGGGACTTCTTCCGCCGCGCGGCGCGCGAAATGCTCTGGCCCAAGATCGATCCCGAATATCAGGCCGAGCTGCAAGGGATCGTCGACGGCCTCCAGGCCCAGAAAGTGAAGCTCGATCTGGATGACGTCGTGGCGCTCAACGCGTTCGCGGAGCTGCCCGATTACTACGTGCCGTGGCTCGACGCGCAAACCCACGCCGACAATTCGGCGAGTCGCGAAGCATTCGAGCATTGCAGCGCGTTCGTCGCCACCGGAAGCTGGACGAAGGATCACCAGATCGTGATGGCGCACAACAACTGGACCACGTATATGGAGGGTGTGCGCTGGAACATCATCTTCGATATCGTGCCGCAGCAAGGTTATCGCATCTTGATGGACGGCATCCCGGGCGTGATTGCGAGCGACGACGATTTCGGCGTCAATGCGGCCGGGCTCATGGTCACCGAGACGACCATCGCGAATTTCAAAGGCTGGAATCCGAACGGCAAGGCGGAGTTCGTGCGCGCCCGCAAGGCGATGCAGTACGCGGACTCGATCGACAGCTACGCGAAAATCATGCTCGACGGAAACAACGGCGGCTATGCGAACGACTGGCTGATCGGCGACCGCAAAACCGGAGAGATCGCGCGGCTGGAGCTTGGCCTGAAGCACACGAATCTCTGGCGCACCAAGGACGGCTACTTCTCGGGAGCGAATTTCCCGAGCGATCCCGACGTCATCAAGGACGAGACGACATTTGACTCGGTCAATCCGGCCAGTTCGATGAACGCGCGCCGCCTCCGCTGGGAGCAGCTTCTGAACGGCAACAAAGGCAAGATCGACACCACTCTTGCCGAGGTTTTCCTCTCCGACCACTACGATACGTTCACGAGAAAGACCGGCGCGAATCGCCGCACGCTCTGCGGCCACGGCGATATGCAGCCGGATACGCTGCCTGGCTCAACCTCGGTGCCTTTTACGCCCAGCGGTGCCGTGCAGGGAAAGGTGATGGACAGCAATATGGCGCAGCGGATGGACTTCCTCGCGCGCATCGGGCATCCCTGCGGGATCAATTTCGACGCGGCGAAGTTTCTCGCGGACCATTCGGAATTTTCGTGGGAATCGCCGGTGCTGCGCGACATGAACGCCGGTCCGTGGAGCGAGTTCCATACCGGCGAGCACGCCGCGCAGCCCGCACAATAATACGGGGCCAGTGATTCGCGTTTCCGCGTCAGCTTTTCTCGACGCGCGGGTTGTTCGTGACCGAGAAGACGCCCGGAACGGTGTTCGCCCTCAGACCAGCCGCGTCCTTATCGGCCTGGGTCGCCACGACGCCTTCGAGCGTGACGTGACCGTTCTTCACGATGATGTGAATCGGCGGGATGGCCCGCAGCTCATACATCTGGAGCGACGGGAACGAGTAGATCGCGCGATACTCGGCGCGGCGGATGCCGTCGTCCATAGGCGAGAGCGGCAGAACTTCGATCTGGTTATCCACCGCCTCGACGCCTTCGATTTGCTTTACGGCCTTTTCCGCGTCGTCCTTGAGTACTGGGCGGACGACCTGCTCCATGAGAGTTGCCTTGCTGCCTTCCACTTTGTATTCGAGATTGTCGAATACGGAGTAGAAGGGAAGCATCACCAGCTCGTGCCGCACCTCTTTGGTCAGCCAGGCCTCGAAGGTGGCTGAACCGCGCGCCGGGGCCTGCTTGGCACCGGCCGCGGCAAACACTCCGTTTGCTAAAGCCATCACCATCACCAGGGACAGCAAGAAGGGGGTCACTCTTCGAAACGAACGTGAACTTGAATGGATCATGTTCAACCTCCGTTTTGCATTCTTACCAAGGGCCCATGAGTTTTGATGCGGACGGCGAAGAAATAGTGACAAGTCCTCGGATGCTATCTGATTGGACGCAGCGCAGCGGGACGAACCTAGAAACCAGGCATGGAAGATGTTACAAAATAAAGGCTTGCCAGGATTGGCTTCCGTGCCGGATTCGTGCTCTGCCAAAGGATGTAAGGCTCCTGTCCCCGCGGGACTCTCCGCGGAGAGCATGTGCCTTTTACACTTCACTCTTTTTATCGAACAGGAATGCGCCGAGATGCGCCGCGAGACGGCGCTCGGCAAAGCGAACCACGACCGGCAGGTGGAATTCATTCAGCAGATTGCCGGGCGCGGCGAAGCGCTCGTCCATGTGGCGACCAGCGGGTTTCCGATGACGGACGAAATCAAGGCGCGCGTCCTGAGCACGCTCCTCACGCTGATGAACTGCCGCGAAAACATCGACCGGGCCGCCATGCGTCAATCGGCTCTCCGCCGATTCGCCGGCTAACAGCGAATCACACTACATTTCAGTCTTGCGTTTGGACGCGCTTACGCGCCGATGTAGCGGGCGTAAAGGGAGCGCGCGACGGCGGGATCCTTCGTGCCCTTGATAATGGCGCGGCCGTCGGCGAAAACGGTCATCTCGTACGGAGGGACACGGAAGCGCAGGAGAAAATCGTTGTTGCGGACTTCGGCTGCGGCGGCAGCGGCGAGGCGGCGGCCGAGTTCGCCAAGATCGAGACGGCGGTGGCGCTCGTGGATCTGCACGGAATCGCGCCCGCAGAGCGTGATGTGCGGCTGCGCCTCGCCAGCGAGAAAGACAAAATCGCGGCGTGCACAGGCGCGACAATGGGGATTGCGGGCCACGCGGATGGATTGAAACTTTCCTGTCCACACGTCGCAGGTAATAAGGCGTCCATTCAGAGCCTCCGGCTTATCGGTCAGCAGCTTGATCGCTTCGGCCGTTTCGATCGACCCAATTATACTGACGGCGGCATTGAGCACGCCCGCTGTGTCGCACGTAGCCTCGACGGACGGGGCATCAGTGGAGCCGCCGATAGCGGCGGACGTCTCGCCGGACTCGAGGAGACAGGCGAGGCACGCGGATTCGCCGGGACGAATGGTCATCGTCACGCCGTAGCTTCCCACGGCCGCCGCGTAGATCCACGGTATTCCGCGCGAGATCGCCGCGTCGTTCACGAGCAGGCGCGTTTCGAAATTGTCGGTTCCGTCGAGGATCAGAGGGAATCCCGAAAGAAGTTCGACAGCATTCTTCGGCGTGACATCGGCGACGACGCCTTCGACCTGCACGTCGGAATTGATGGCCCGGAGGCGGCGCTCGGCGGCGACGGCCTTGGGCAGAGCGTCGCGCGCGTCCGCTTCCTCGAAAAGCGTCTGGCGTTGTAAATTAGAAAGCTCGACGAAGTCTCGGTCGATAATCCGTAGCCTCCCCACCCCAGCACGGACAAGCAGGTTCGCCACCATGGTACCAATAGCGCCGCAGCCCACCACCACGGCGCTCGCACCGAGGAGCTTTTCCTGACCCGCTTCGCCGATGCCTCGAAAGAGGATCTGGCGGGAGTATTTTTCGTATTGTCCGGGTTTCATACAGCGTTGCCCAGACTCATGATAGCGCCTTTTCGCGGCGGGCAGGCAACGCGGCTGTGCTAACCTTCCTTCTCATCCTAGAGCGAATGCGCACCCCGCGAACATCACCGCTCTCGACAACCGGCCCGGTTTGTTGGATTTCCCGCTTCCTCGCGGGGTGGCTTGCATTCTTGGCCCTTTCGGTTGCGGCGAGCCGCGCTCAGCAGGTTACGATCGAAGGCCAGCCGGTGGCCGAGGTTCGTGTGGTGGACGAATCGGGCAAGGCGGTCTTGGAAAAGATCCCGCCCCTTCCGCTCGAGGCAGGGAAGCCGTTTGATTTTGTCGCCGAGCGCGAAAGCGTGCGGGGTCTCTACCGCATGGGCGACTATTCCAACATTCGCACCACGGCCACGCTGGGCGAAGCGGGGTTGCGCGTGGACTTTGTCGTCGAGCGGAATTTCTACAACAACGTGATCTGGATCGAAGGGCTGAAGCCGCCTCCCACCGACCCTTCGGCGCTAGCGGCACTGCGCTTGAATCTAGGGGAACCGTTCCGGGAGAGTGCCCTGCGCGAAGCCGTCGAGCGGCTCCAGAGCGCACTCCGCGAGGATGGGCTTTACATGGCGAAAGTCACGTGGGCACTCGACCCCCACGAGGACACGCGACAGATGGACGTGACCTTCACGGTCGATCCGGGCCCGCGCGCCCGCGTGGACGGAATCACGATCGAGAATAAGACCCCCTACCCCGATCAGCAGCTCCTGCGCCGCGCGAAGCTCTTGGAAAATGGCGAGGTGACGTCCGCGCGGTTTTCGCAGGCCTCGGAAAGGCTGAGGAAGTTCCTGGTAAACCAGGGATATCTGGGCGCGGGCGTTGTGATCGAGCGTGGAACATATGATCCACGAGAGAATCGCGTGCCGCTGAAGTTTTCGGCGACCGCAGGGTCGCGCGTGCGCATCGAGATCAGCGGCCCGCACATCAGCAAAAGCGAGAAAAAGAAGCTGCTGCCGATGTACGCCGAGGGCGCTGTCGATGAAGACCTGCTGCAAGAGGGACGGCGGAACGTCCGCGATTATCTCCAGAGGCAGGGCTACTTCAATGCGGACGTCCAGGTCAGGTCGTATCAGGACGACAAAGGCGAGCAGGTGATCAGCTACGACATCGCGCGCGGAGATAAGTTCCGCCTGGCAGGAGTCTCCTTCGACGGCAACAAGTATTTTGAAACCGGGCTCCTTTCGCGCCGATTGCAGCTCCAGCCGGCCGCGTTTGCCTCGAGCGGCCGGTTCAGCCAGCAGCTGCTGCGCGCGGACACGGATTCGATCCGCGCCGTCTACCTTTCGAACGGCTTTCGCGACGTTCAGGTTTCGCCGACCGTGGACGACCGCTATAACGACAAGAAGGACAACCTGTTCGTTTCATTCCACATCGTCGAAGGAGCGCAAACTCTAGTCTCGAACCTGCAAATCGAAGGCAATCATGCGATCGGCACCGATACGCTGCTCAACGTCACGGGGTCAACTCCCGGAGAGCCCTATTCGGAATCGAGCGTGGCGAGCGACCGGAACAACATCCTCGCGTTGTACTACAACGAAGGTTTTCCCTCGGCGGCGTTTCACGAGGAAATCGCGCCGGGAGATAAACTCACCGAGATGCATCTCGTCTACCACATCTCGGAGGGGCCGAGAATAGACGTCGCCAAGGTCTTCCTCACCGGCTATCAGTTCACGCGTCCAGGAATCATCAGGCGGCAGGTGGACATCAAGGCGGGCGGGCCGCTGCGCGAGACGGACGTGGCGAACACGCAGCGGCAACTCTACAACCTCGGGGTGTTCGACCGGGTGCAGATCGCGACGCAAAATCCGGCAGGCACCGATCCGAACAAGTCCGTGGTGGTCGAGACCCTGGAAGGGCATCGGTACACTCTCGGCTACGGTTTCGGATTCGAAGTACAGCGAATCAGCAGCACGTCGAATCCCAGTGGAACCGCGCTCGCGGCCAGCCCGCGCGGCATCTTCGAGATTGCGCGCGCCAACATGTTCGGCAGGGCGCAGACGCTTTCGTTCCGGGCGCGGGCCAGCACGCTCGAATACCGCGCGGCGTTGAGCTACACGGCGGACAACTTTCTTACGAAGCGGAGTCTGAGCCTCCAGTTCATCACGTTTGCCGAGAAGACGCAGGACATCAACACGTTTACGTCGACGCGTTTTGAAGGCGGGATGCAGCTCGTGGAGAAGCTTTCGCCCTCGAGCTCGTTGCTCTACCGATATTTCTATCGCCGGGTGAAGGCTTCAAATCTTAAGGTCAGCTTTGAGGAGATACCGCTGCTCAGCGAGCCGACGCTGGTCTCTGGCTTTGGCCTCACCTACGCGCGAGACCGGCGTGACAATCCGGGCGATGCAACGCGCGGGAACTTCAACACCGCCGACGTGAGCTATGCCTCGACAACGATCGGTTCAAGCGCCAGCTTCTTCCGGGGATTCTTTCAGAATTCGTCGTTTTATTCGCTCGGACGAGGTTTTGTGATCGCGCGATCGGTGCGCTTTGGCGTCGAGGTGCCGACGGGGAAGACGGTCGAGGGCAATGTGCCGTTCAATCCCGCGCAGTGCAGCGCGACGCCGTCTCCGTCCACCGAGGAGGTCATTCCGTTGCCGGAGCGGTTTTACGCGGGAGGCGCGACTTCACTGCGAGGTTTTGGTTTTAACCAGGCAGGCCCACGCGATCCCTGCACGGGGTTTCCCGTTGGCGGCTTGGGCTTGCTGATCTTCAATCAGGAGCTCCACTTTCCGATGAAGCTGCCTTGGGTCGGAAACCGGCTGGGCGGGACACTTTTTTACGACGGCGGCAACGTCTACACCGACGTGAACCACATTTCGCTCGCATGGAAGGCACCCTCGCTCACCGATCTCAACTACTTTTCGCACACGGTCGGCTTCGGGTTCCGTTATCCCACGCCGATCGGGCCGGTGCGAGTGGACTTCGGGTATCAGCTCAACCCAGCGCAGTACCAGGTGTTCAATCAGACGACGCAACAATTGCAAACGTTCCGGCTCTCGCACTTCGGATTTTCGTTCAACATAGGACCGGTCTTCTGATGCGCCGAGCGATTCTCATTTTCGTCTGCCTTGCGTGGCTCTTGTGGCCTGGGGTGCGGAGTGCGAGCGCGCAGGCACAACAGCCGGCCACGTCGCCTGCCAGTCCCGCCGCGCAGGGCGGTACGCAAGTGGTGGATGGAGTGGCCGCGCGCATCGAGGACGACATCATCACGGACAGCGAGGTGCGGGAGCTCGCCGCGTTTCAGCAACTCGTCGATGGCCGGTCCAAACCGCGCGGAGAACTGATCCGCGAGCTCGCAGACCAGTGGATCGTGCGGGGCGAAGCGGATGCGGCGAAATATCCGCAGCCCTCGGCGGATGACGTGGAACGCGCCTACGCGCAGCTCGCAGGACAGTTCTCGTCGGCAGAAGAGTTCAAGAAACGCTGCGCAGCGGCGGGACTGGGCGAGGCGGCCGTTCGCCGGATACTGGCCCAGCAGCTCTATCTTTCGCGTTTTCTCGATTACCGATTCCGTCCCGCGGCGCAGGTGGACCAAGGGCAGTTGCAGAAGTATTACGACGATGAGTTTGCGCCGCAACTGAAGGGCGGGCAGGCCGTTCCGCCGCTCGAAGACGTGGAGGACACGATCCGCGAAGTGCTCGTCCAGCGCCAGATCAACGAGCGCGCCCAGCAGTGGCTGGACAACACGCGCGATCGGCTGAAGATCGACATCATGTCCAACGGAGATCAGCCGTGAGCGCGCGTTGGAAACGCTGGGCGGGGCGTGTGCTGATCGCGTTCGCCCTGATCGCGATCGTCACCGCCGCCATCTTCGAAACAGGTTTGGCCGAGCGGTGGATGCGCCGCGCGATCGTCACCCAACTCGAGCAGAGGGCCGGGGGACGGGTCGAGCTCGGCGGCTTTCATTTCAGCGTGTGGCGCCTGCAAGCCGAGATCGACGATTTGACGCTGCACGGGCTCGAGGGTGCGGACGCGCCGCCGTTGTTCCACGCCGATCGCGTGGACGTGGGCATTCGGATTCTTTCATTCTTCGGGCGCGAGTTCGCTCTCGATGAGTTGATCGTGGAGCGGCCGCAGGTCGCGGTTCGAATCGACGAGAAGGGCCATAGCAATCTGCCCACTCCGAAGGTTCAGGCGAGCAAGCGCCCGTGGCGTGAGACGCTCTTCCGGTTGCGCATCGGGCGGCTCGAACTGCGCGACGGCAGCGCCAACTACAACAACCGGAGCGTGCCGCTCGCGGTCCAGGGCCAGAACTTCGAATTCACGCTGCGCTACGACGCGCCGGCGAACGCAGCGGACTCCTACGTCGGCAACATGAAATGGCAACAGGTGGAACTCGCGGCACGGCGCTACCGGCCGTTTCGTTTCGACGTTTCCGCGAAGTTTGCGCTGCATCGCGACTTCTTCGAGCTGGACGAGCTGGTCTGGAAAGGGCCGCATTCGGAGTTGAACCTGCGCGCCGAACTTTCAAGCTTCGCGCAGCCGGATTGGGACTTGAAGTATCGCAGCAGGCTCTCGCTCGCGGATATCCGCACGATCTTCCGCAAGCCAACCACGCCCGACGGCATCGTGGAATTCTCAGGGTCGGCGCGCTATGCGTCGAACGCGGGAGCCGAATCGTCAAAGGGAGGCGAATGGACCGCCGGCGGGTATTTCAGGGCGCACGACGTTCGCATGCCGTATGAGTGGTTCCACGCGGGCGGATTCGAGACGTCAGGCAACTACGAAGTGGCGAAGCGGCGGCTGGTGGTCCCGAATCTGAGCGCGCAGGCGCTCGGGGGAACGATGGACGGCCGGCTCGAAATGGACTTCAAAGGGCTGGCGTTCCGAACGGAGACGAAGCTGCGCGGAACGAGCCTTGCCGCTATTCTTGCGGCAATCGATCACGAAGACTTCCCCGTGAACGCGTTGCGCTGGGATGCGTCGGTCGAGGTCGACTCGGTGAACACGTGGAACGCGGCATTCAAGCATTTCCGGACGGCGGGCGAGATGCAATGGCTTCCGCCGGCGAGCCTCGCTGCGGGGGCGATTCCGGCGACGGCGCACTTCCAGTACGACTACGGCATGGACAAGCAAGTCGTCACGATTACGCAAAGCCAGATCACGACACCAAATGCGCAAATCGAGGTGGACGGCACGCTTGGCAAAACGGACTCGGCACTCGAAGCGACGTTTCGCGGCGACGAGCTGCTCGATTGGGACGATTTCATCAATGCGATTCGCGGTCCCGAAGCCGAGCCACGCCGGATCGCCGGCCGGGTCGCGTGGGGCGGGCGCGTGCTGGGACCCATCGTCGGGCCCACGTTCGTCGGCCATTTGAACGCCGCCGAAGCGAGCTACGACAAACTCATGTGGGACGAATTGAACGGCGATTTCGAGTACTCGCCGGACGGTTTCCACCTGACGAACACGGTCGCGCGGCGCGGCCAGAGTTCGGCGACGCTCGACCTTTCGCTCCAGTTCGACGGAGATTGGAGCTTTCTCGACTCGAGTCCGTGGAGCCTGCAAGCCAGCGTCGAGCGCGCTTCCAGTGATGATCTACAGGGCCTCCTCGGCACGAACTATCCGGTCACCGGCACCCTGAACGGAGACCTGCGCGGCGGGGGCACGCGGGCCGCTCCGGCACTCGACACCCATTTTACTTGCACGGACATTGAAACGAAGGGCTGGCGCTTCGACAGCCTGAGCGGCCAGTTGCACTGGGAACACGGAGAAGTGCGATTGTCACACGCCGAACTGCGGCAGGGTGCCGGGCTGGTGGCGGGCGGCCTGCTCTACAGGCCGGACGAGGAGCGAACGGAATTCAATTTCACGGGCACAGGAATTGCGCTCGAAAAAATCCGGCAACTGCAAAGCGCGTCGCTGCCGATTGCGGGGCAGCTCAGCTTTCACCTTCATGGCAGCGGGCCGGTCCGCGCACTGGCCGGGCAGGGCGACGTGCGGCTGATGAAGCTGCGGCTGGGCATCGGAGACGAGGGCGACTTCAGCGGCCAGCTCACGTCGGACGGCCGGACCGCGCGCATCACGCTCGCCTCTGAACCGGAAGGCGACAGGCTCCAAGGACAGGTCACTATCGGACTGGCGGGCGACCAGTCTATCTCCGGGCGGCTTTCCGTTTTGCAGTTCGACCTCAACCCGCTCATCATCGCCGGGCTGCACGTGAAGCAACTGACGGGCCACAGCAGCGCCGACGGCGTCTTCACGATTTCCGGAGCGCTGCGCCAGCCGGATTCGATCGAGATGGGCGCGGATATCGCGCGAATTTCGTTCGACT
The DNA here is from genome assembly GCA_050015155.1 of Candidatus Acidiferrales bacterium. Taxonomy (GTDB): domain Bacteria; phylum Acidobacteriota; class Terriglobia; order Acidiferrales; family UBA7541; genus Palsa-295. The sequence continues at coordinate 42,301 of JBEKBY010000018.1, forward strand.
ACGAGTTGGTGCAACTCACGAACAACCAGAACATCCGCCTGACGTACCGGCGTAACGAGGTGCGCATCGATCAGGCTCACTTGCATGGACCCGACACGGATTTCCAGTTCAGTGGGTCGGCGCGGTTCGACCGGGATCGCCCGCTCCGCTTTACGCTCTCGGGCGGCGTGAACCTGCGCTTGGTCAAGGGCCTGCTGCCCGACCTGGACGCGCAAGGACGCGCGGACGTAAATGTGTCGGTCGAGGGAACGATGGCGCGGCCCACCATTACGGGGCGCGCGAGCGTGCGAAACGCGTCGGCGACGTACGGAGACTTTCCGGTGGGGCTCAGCAAGCTGAACGGCGACTTCGTGTTCGACAAGAGCCGGCTGCTGTTCGATCGCGTCACGGGAGAGGCCGGAGGCGGACAACTCGCGCTCAGCGGCAACGTAAGCTACGGCGAGGGCCCGCTGCGCTATGAAATCACCGCGACAACCTCGACCGTCCGCATCCGGTATCCGGCGGGAATGAGCTGGCTCGCGGGTGGCACGCTTCAACTCGCCGGAACGAGCGAGGCGGGGCTGATCAGCGGGAACGTGCAGGTGCAGCGGCTGCTGTTTGCGCAGGGTGTTGATGTGGCCTCATTCTTCGCCGCAGCCGCGGAGAACTCGCCCGGCCTGCCTTCCACTTCGCCGCTCCTCCAGAACCTGGCGTTCGACGTGGATGCGCAGACGAGTCCCGGGGCGCGGATCGAATGGAGCGGCGCGCACGTCGACATCGATGGCAACGTGCGCTTGCGCGGCACCTTTGACCGGCCGGTGCTGCTCGGCAACGTTCACCTGCTCGGCGGGGAAATGCCGTTCCGCGGCAACGTATTTGAGATTACGCGCGGCGACATCAACTTCGCGAACCCTTTCCGGCTCGACCCGGAACTCGACGTCGAGGCGACGTCTACGATCAGCCAGTATCAGGTAACGATCGACTTCTCGGGAAAGGCAAGCCATCTCGCGCTGAACTACCGCTCCGATCCGCCGCTGCCGGATTCGGACATCGTCGCATTGCTCGCGCTCGGCAGCCCGGGGGAGGAAAGCGCCCTCCGCTCGCAGCCAGGCGCGGCGCAAAACTACGGAGCGACGGCGCTGCTTTCCGAAGCGATCTCGAGCGGCGTCGGAGGGCGGATTGAGCACCTATTCGGCATCAGCTCGTTCCGCGTGGATCCGTTCGTGGCCGGCACGGCCACGGAGTCAAACGCCGCCGCGCGCGTCACGATCCAGCAGCAGGTCAAGCACGACCTGACGATTACTTACTCCACGAATGCGGCCACGTCAAGCCAGTATCAGTTGATCCAGGTGGAATATGCCCTCAAGCGCTCGCTCTCAGTGATCTTCCTGCGGGACATCAACGGGACGTACGGCCTCGACATCAAATTCGTCAAGCACTTCAAATAGCGCCCCCACAACTACTCGGGCAACAGAAACAGCGAGTCGGGCGAAAGCCGCACGTGCCAGGGCAACGAGCGGTGGCGAAATCTCTCCCACTTCTCCTTGAACACCTCGGCCTGCAAAAGGTATTCGCCGGAAGCTCCAGGCGGCCGATGGAGATTCAGATATAGCGTGATCCGGAAGGGCGTTTCGGAAGAGCGCACCAGCCAGCAGGGAAAGACATTCTCATCCGAAGTGCCGGCGCTCGAAGATTCCGCGAAATCGATGTGGTGTGCGCGAATCCCAGCATGCGCGGGCGGTTGCGGAAGCGAATGCGCGACACGGAGCTGGCAACCCCAATCGAGCGCTTCGACCGTGTTGTCGGAAATCCGCCGGGCGCGCGAGAAATTCTTGCAGCCCGTGAGCCGCGCGACTTCAAGGCTCGGTGGGCGCTGAAGAATCTCGTCCTTTGCGCCGAACGCGGCCACGCGCCCAGCCGACAGCACCAGCAACTGCTGGCCGAGACGGTAGGCTTCTTCGATGTTGTGCGTGACGATCAGCACCGGCCGGCGGTAGGCCGCGAATGTCTCCAGAAGCTGCGCTTCGATTTGGCTTCGAAGGTGCGTGTCGAGCGCGGAGAGCGGTTCGTCGAGCAACAGAGCCTCCGGTTCGATCGAGAGGGCGCGCGCCAGGGCGACGCGTTGCTGCTCACCCCCGGAAAGCTCGCGAGGATATCGCTGTTCGAGTCCGCGCGCGCGTGTGCGGTCCATTAGGGCATTCAGCAATCTGGTCCGTTCCTCGCGGGGTAAATGATGCAAGCCGAAGGCGATATTTTCCGCGACGGTGCGATTGGGGAAGAGTGCATAGTGCTGGAACAGCATTCCCACGCGCCGGTCGCGCGCTGGAATGCGAATGCGCCGTTCGGTGTCCAGCAAAACTCGGTCGTTTAGCCTGATGAGGCCCCGGTCCGGCCGCTCCAGCCCGGCGATGCATCGCAGGAGCATCGTCTTGCCGGCGCCGGAAGGACCGAGAATCGCGAGCGGTTCGTCGCCCGCCGTGAAAGAGACGTCCAGAGCGAAGTTCGGAAGTTTCTTCGCAACCTGTATTTGAAGCGGCATGTCAGCGTCGCGCCCACTGATCGCGTCCTTGTGCGTGGGTCCAATAGTAGAGGCCGCCAAGCAGCGCGAGCGAAATCACGACGTCGATGAAACACCAGGCGAAAGCGCGATGGAGGTCGTCGGCTTCGACGGCGAAGTAGATTGCGATGGGGATCGTGGCGGTTTTCCCCGGGATGTTGCCTGCAAGCATCAGAGTGGCCCCAAATTCACCGAGAGCGCGAGCGAAAGAAAGAATCGTCCCGGCGAGCACGCCAGGCCAGGCGAGCGGTAGAGCGATTTCCCGAAAGACGCGCCATTCCGAGGCGCCCAGCGTCCGCGCGGCTTCGAGAAAGCGCGAATCGACCTGCTCCAGCGCCGCGCGCGCCGTGAGGTACATCAGCGGAAACGAAACCACGGCCGCTGCGATCACGGTTGCGGGCCAGGAGAAGACCACTGTGGCGCCAAGCTGCAACAGAAGCTTCCCGAGCGGTCCGCTGCGTCCGAACAACAGCAAGAGGAGAAAACCGACCACGGTGGGCGGCAACACGAGCGGAAGAAGAAAAATACCGTCAACGAGCGCTGCCATGGGACCCCTGCGCCGCTCGCGCCAGGCCGCGGCGGCGAGTCCGACGGCCAGCGTGAGCAGCGTCGCCGTCGCGCTCGTTTCGAGCGATATCCAGACCGGAGACCAGTCCATTGGGGTGATCGCGGCCATCGGGGCGGAATTGTAGCTGAATTAGTTTGTTTCGGCCCGTGTTCCTGCTATGTAATCCGCTGCTTCGTCGCCGTCGGCCCTAATTCTGCGGCGGTGAAGGTGGCTTCGGTGTGGGCGACGACTGCGGAGTGGGAGCTGGCGCAGACGCGCCGCCGGGAGCCTGGGGTGTTCCTTGCGCCGGACCTTGCGGCTGGAGCATCGGCTTGAGTTCCGGATACTCGTCCTGCATCGATTCGAGGGTGCTCATGGCGGCCTTCTGCTCGATCTGCGCGCCGGTGGTCTGCGATTCCTCGGCGACCTGCGGAAGCGTTTTGACGACGCGCTGGCCGAGCGGGGACTCATAGAACTGGATCAGCCCCTGAATGTCTTCCATCGAAAAACCGCGCGCGTAAATAGCCACGGTCGCAGTCGTAACAGCCGCGGAAGGGGCGCCCGCGGCAAATTTCTGGCTGAAGGCGTCCATGAATTTCGGCAAGCGGTCGGCCGTGAGGCTCCTGCTCATGACGGCGCGAACCTGGTTCGTGAGGTACGTGCCGATGTTATCGCCAAGTTTCGCGGTTTGCGTGATGTCCATCAAATGACGAATTGCCGCGTCCTTTGCGGGATCGGCTTTTTCGGCGGACGGCGCCGCCGCCGGCTTTGTCGCCTGTGCCGGCTGCGCGGGCGTGCCCGGCTGGTGCTGCGCGGGTGGCTTCTGTTGCGTCCCGCTCGCGGGCGCTTGCGCGAGCGCGGGTCCTGCCACAAAACACAGCGTAGCTATGATTGCGATCAACAATTTCATGGATTCTCCTCGAGGACTGCCCGTCCAAGATGCGGGAACCATCATAGCGAAGGCTGGATTCGGGGTCACGGGAGATTTCGATGGAAGCCGCGCTCGTTCGGGCTCCGATCACGTTCGCAACGACCGCACACCCGCCGCCATTTGTGGTGTATCTTTCTCGCGGGGTGTTTCGGAGATCCTCGCTTCCCAGGGCACATCATTCGGATGAGCGATAACGGCAATCGCATCGCGAATACAAGCGAAGGTTTTGAAACCGCGCGCCGGGAGATAGTGGCGCGCCAGATCCACGACCGCGGCATCCGCTCCGTCCGAGTGCTCGATGCGATGGAGTCTGTTCCGCGACACCTGTTCGTTCCGGCGGAGCATCTCCCTGAAGCGTATGTGGACGAACCGCTCCCGATCGGGGAAGGGCAGACGATCTCGCGGCCATTTATGGTGGCGGCGATGGCGGAGGCGCTTTCGCTCGACGGGCACGAGCGCGTGCTGGAAATCGGAGCCGGATGTGGTTATCAGGCGGCTGTGCTTTCGCGGCTTGCTTGCGAGGTGATCGCCGTGGAATCGCAGGATGTGCTGGCGGCTTCGGCGCGAGAACGGCTCCGGCGGTTGGGCTACACAAACGTGCGCGTCGAAGAAGGCGACGGCCCGGCGGGCTGGCCCGCGGCTGCGCCCTACGACGCGATTCTGGTGACGGCGGCCGCGCCGTCCGTTCCGCCGCCGCTTATCGAACAGTTGTCGGAGGGCGGGCGTTTGGTAATCCCCGTGGGACAGCCGGAACGCCAGGAACTGCTTCGCATTGTGAAACGCGATCGGCGAACCACCGAGCAATCGCTTTGTGCGTGCCGGTTCGTGCCTCTCCTTGGGCGCTATGGCTGGCGGCCGGATACCGGGGGAATCAACCGCGGATGAACGGCCGATGAGCGAAGGGGCGCCCGAACTCTCCATCGTTATCCCCGCCTACAACGAAGAGAAGCGGCTCGGCCGCGCGCTCGCGCGCATTCGCGAATACTTTGGCGCTCATTCAGTGGGCCCGGGAGGAATCGAGATTGTCGTCGTGGACGACGGCTCCGGCGACGGCACGGCTCGGGTCGCCGAGGACTGGGCGCGCGACATGGGAAACCTGCGGGTTGTGTCGAACAGGGAGAATCGCGGAAAGGGATATAGCGTCCGGAAGGGAATGCTCGAGGCGCGCGGGCGCATCGCGTTGTTCACGGACGCCGATCTTTCTTCCCCGATCGAGGAGTCGGGGAAACTGCTCAGCGCAATTCGCGCAGGTAGCGACGTGGCGATCGGATCGCGCGCGATCGACCGGTCGCTGATCGCCGTGCATCAGTCGCGCCTTCGCGAAATCGCCGGCATGATCTTCAACGGCTTCGTCCGGTTATTCACGGGACTGCCGTTCCACGATACGCAGTGCGGCTTCAAGGCGTTCGTGCGCGAGCGGTGCCTGGTCATCTTCGAACAGCAGCGAATCGAACGGTTCGGCTTCGATCCCGAGATACTGTTTCTCGCGCGCCGCCACGGCCTGCTTACCGTTGAAGTCCCGGTCCGCTGGGCGCACGATCCCGGGACAAAGGTTCACGTGCTCCGCGATAGCCTGATGATGTTCTTTGACCTGATCTACATCCGCTGGAACGCGCTGCTCGGCCGGTATCCGAGAAAACGCGCCTTATAGCCAAAGCCCGTCGGGGTATACGTTTCGATACTTTGTTCTGCAAAGTACTTGACGGAAAAGCAGGGCGTGCGCTACTCTGTTGTTATGGCCCCGTCCGAATTCCGTCAGCCGCGCCCTGCCGATCCCGTGGCGCTCGATGACCGCGCCCGCGACAACCTCCGTTTCATCCGCGAGACCATGGAGCGCGCGGCATCATTCACGGCGGTGCCGGGCTGGGGCGGCGTGGCCATGGGCATCACCGCGCTCGGCGCGGCAGTCATCGCTTCGCGGCAAACCTCATCGTCGGCCTGGCTGCTGACCTGGGTCGTCGAGGCAGTTGTGGCGATCGCGATCGCGGTTTGGACGACCCTGTCGAAGGCTCGCGCCGCGGGGAGTTCGCTTCTCTCGGGGCCGGGCAGGCGATTTGTTTATAGCTTTGCGCCACCGCTTTTCGCAGGCGCACTGCTGACGCTAGTGATCGCGCGCATTGGGGACACGGGCGCCACTGCGGGCGTCTGGCTTCTATTGTACGGGACCGGAGTCGTTACGGGTGGCGCCTTTTCGATTCGCGTGGTTCCCCTGATGGGGCTCTGCTTCATGGTGCTCGGAACGGTGGCGCTGTTCTGCCCATCGGCCTGGAGCGATGCGTTCCTGGCTGCTGGGTTCGGCGGTCTGCACGTTGTTTTCGGCGCCGTAATTGCCAGGAAATATGGCGGCTAAATCTGGGGCCTTCCGCGGCGCGCGGGAGGAAAAAACGAAGCGAGGCTTGCCGGGCCCGCGAACGGCGGAAATGCCGGCGGCGAATCTCGATCGTGTGATCCACGAGCGAACGCGCCTCGGGATCGTGAGCGCGCTCGCCGTGAACGCATCGCTCTCGTTCAGCGAACTCAAGGGACTCCTGCAGGTCACCGACGGCAACCTGAGCGTCCACGCGCGAAGGCTCGAGGATGCCGGCTACGTCGGGTGCACGAAATCGTTTGCGGGACGCGTTCCGAAGACGGAATACCGGCTGATGCCTGCGGGCCGCCGGGCGCTCGAGAAGTATCTCGAGCACATGGAAGCCCTGATCCGCGCGACGCGGGAAGGCTAGGGATTCAACTATGAAAACACCGTGGTTCAAACAATGGGGCTGGATTCATCGTCCGATCTCGTGGCAGGGCTGGATGGCAGTTGCAGTCACGGTGGTTCTTTGCGTGCAGGTATTTGGTGCAGTCGACCGGCACTCTCATTCCGCGATCGACACTTTTTGCGGAATCTTTCCTTATGTTGTGCCCGCTGTCATGCTGTTGAACTGGCTGGCATCCAGGACCCTCGGTCAAGCCGGTCAAAGGTGATACAAGTTCATGGTCGCACAAACGATCACTGAGTTTCCGCACCGGGTCACGAAACTTCACATTGCAATTCTGCTCGACGGCAACGGCCGATGGGCCGCTGCGCGCGGCCTGCCGCGTTCGGAAGGCCATCGCGCGGGGGTGGCGGCGGTCCGGTGCATTGTGCGCGCCGCTCCATCCCTGGGTATCGGAACGCTCAGTCTCTATGCTTTTTCGGCGAATAATTGGGAGCGCCCTTCCGGAGAAGTGATTTCGCTGCTCGGTTTGCTCGAGAACTATCTTCGCGCCGATGCGGCCGAGTGCGCGGCGCACGGCGTGCGCCTACTCGTGATCGGCCGGCGCGACCGGATTCCGCGGTCGCTGCTGGACGCGATCGAAGCGGCCGAACAGATCACAGCCGGGGGCCGCACGCTCGAATTGCGCATCGCGCTCGACTATTCTTCGCGGGAGGCGATCCTCCAGGCATCCTGTTGGATGCTTTCGAGCCTCGAAGTCTCCGACCGGGAATTCGCGCGGCGGCTTGGCCAGGTGACTCACGCGGGCGGTCCGGCGCCGGACGTCGATCTTTTGATCCGCACGGGCGGCGAGCGGCGGCTGAGCGATTTTCTTTTATGGGAATGCGCGTACGCCGAACTGCTGTTCACACCGAGGATGTGGCCGGAATTCGAAGCGGCCGATCTCGCCGCGGCCGTCGAGGACTTTCGCGGACGCGAGCGCCGCTTCGGGCGTCTGCCGGAAACAGCCGCCGCGAGCTAGCTGAGATTACTGCCCCAGGGGTCACACACCCGAAGACCGGCCATGTTCGCCGGCAATTTCGAAGGCCTTCAAGATCACGCGCGTGGCGGTTTCGGTGAGCGCATACTGCCCGAGTTCCGACGGCGCCGCCCATGCGACGTCGGTAACGTCGCTCCCGGCGCGCGGCTCGCCGCGGACCACCTCACACAGATAATCGAGAACCACGAAGTGGTATCGTGCCTTGCCCTCGCCGTCGAGATTGATTCGCTCGAACACTTCGATGAGATCCAGAACGCGCACCTCCATCTCGGTTTCTTCGAGTAATTCACGCCGGACTCCTTCGAGCAGCGTCTCTCCCACCTCGAGCATCCCACCCGGTATGGACCACTGGCGTTCGAGCGGCGGGCTACCGCGCCGTATCAGAAGAGCGCGCCCATCTGAAATGACGACTCCGCCCACTCCCACGAGAGGGTGCTCGGGGTATTCTCGATTGCCGGCCATTCTTACACCATCCTCACGAGAAAGCTTGACACGGGCGTTATATAATACGCCGTCCGTTGGAAGACCGCCGCAGAGGAGAAATGGCCGTGACCAGATGCCCGGAATGCGACGCTGAGATCGACTTGGACGAAGACGAAGTGGAAGAAGGCGAAATTCTGAGCTGCCCGGAATGCGATGCGGAGCTCGAGGTGACGCAAACGCATCCCGTGCATTTCGTCGTCCTCTCCGACGATGAAGATGAGGAAGAGGACGAAGATTCCGAAGACGGCCCTGGCTCCGAAGAAGAAGAGGAGGAAGAAGAGGAAACCGAGGAGACGGAGTGAAACTGATTCGAAACTCTCGCGGACCTTTGCAAGCGGCTCTCGTCATCACGCTTGGGTTAGCCGTCGGGCTGCCAGCCGCGCAGGCCCAGAAGGGCGAACCGGAGCTCCGCACAATTCATGGCAGCGTGGTGGACAAGAGCGAGAATCCGGTTCCCGCCAGCGTGGTCTATCTGCTCGACGTGAAAACGCAGGCCGTGAAGAGCTACTTCGCCGATGAAGCGGGTAACTATCGCTTCAGCGGGCTCGACCCCAACGCTGATTACGAAGTGCACGCCGAGCACGGCGACCTGGTATCTTCAACCCGCACGGTTTCCAGCTTCGATTCCCGCCGCGATATAGAAGTCGTCCTCAAACTATCCCACGCCAAGAACGCGCACTAGCTCTGTTCGAGCGTTTTCGCACGAGCTGTTTGCTTATGGCAAACTGAAAACGAACAGCGTGTTTCCAGCCGAGTCGACGATGTATTGCTTGCCGTCCACCGCATAGGACACGGGATTGGACCGCACCGACGAGCCCAGCAGGAGATGCCAGAGCGGCTCGCCCGTGTCGGCGTTGAGCGCGAAGAAATTGCCGGCCGCATCCGCCGAAAATACGAGGCCGCCCGCAGTCACCAGAGTGCCCGTCCACGAATCGCCGACCATCTTGTACTCCCACTTCTTCTGGCCGGTAGTGGCTTCGATGGCGCGAATCGACGTGGTGGTGTCGTCGGCAGGACCCCAACGCGCGCCGCCTCCTCCTCCGCCGACGATTCCCACGGAATTGCCCGGCGCCATCTTGGGCTCGCCCTTGATGTAATAAGCGCCGGCGTCACGCGCGTTCACGTAGAAAAGACGGGTCAGCGGGCTGTAGCAGGGGCTGGTCCAGTTGATCGCGCCGGTGAGCGTGGGATACACGAGAGTTCCTTCGACGCTCGGCTCGATTTTGGCGGCGTCCTCTTTGATAGGACGGCCTTTCGCGTCCAGGCCCTTCGCCCACGTCTGTTTTGCGAACGGCACACCCGTGATGAACTCGCCGGTTGCGCGGTCGAGCACGTAGTAGAAGGCGTTGCGATTCGCGAGCGCCACGAGCTTGCGCGGCCTTCCGTCGATCGTCGCGTTGAACAGAATCGGCGGCTCGGACGAATCCCAATCGTGCGTCTCGTGCGGCGAGAACTGGAAATACCACTTCATTTTCCCGGTCTCGGCGTCGAGGGCGACGATCGAGCACGTAAACAGGTTGTCGCCCATGCGACCCTCGCCGTTCCAGTCCGGCGCCGGATTTCCGGTGCCCCAATAGACCAGATTCAGCTCCGGATCGTAGGAGCCGGTGTTCCACGTCGTACCGCCGCCGTTCGACCAGCTTCCATTCGCCCATGTGTCCGCGCCGGGGTCGCTGTCGCTTCGCGGGACCGTGTAGGTGCGCCAGATCAGCTTGCCGTCCTTGGCGTCGAAGCAGCTTAGAAAACCGTGAGCGCCCGCTTCGCCCCCGCCGACTCCGACGACGATTTTTCCGTTGATCGCGAGGGGCGCTTGCGTGATGGCGTAGCCGTCGTCCTTATTAGCGATGAGGGAGTTCCAGCGCACCACGCCGCTCTTCGCATCGAGCGCGATCAGATGATCATCGATCGTCGCGAGGTAGACCTTATCGTCGAGCACCGCGACTCCGCGGTTCGTCGGGAAAAGCCCGATCGGGACGAAGTCCCGAGGCACCACCGGCACGTAGTGCCAGAGCGGCTTTCCCGTGCGCGCGTCGAGAGCCGTGACGTTGCTCGGCGGCTCCGTCACGTACATGATGCCGTCCACGATGAGGGGAGACGACTCCATCACCCCGCCTCCGCGCATCTGGTAAGCCCAAGCTACCCGCAGGCTTGCGGCATTCTTCGGCGTGATCTCTTTCAAACCCGAAAAACGCTGCGAGCCGTAATTGCCTCCGTACATCAGCCAATTGTTCGGTTCGGAATCCGAGTTCCGGAGACGTTCGTAGGAGACTTGCGCGAAGCTCGGCAGCGCGAAACATAACGCGAGGAGAAAGACGGAATATCTGGCGGTTCTCATTGGGTCCCTTTCAAGCTGGAGAGGTATGCGACGAGGTCGTCAAGATCGGTTGCGGAAAGATTGCTGTAGCTCGGCATTACGCTCTTCCCCGGCTGTTTTTCAATTGTCTTCAGGTCGCTTTTGTCGAATGAGTAGAAGCGGCCGCTCACATCCTTCAGCACGACCGTGTATGTATCTTCATTCACGCGAATCCCGGTCACATCGCGGCCGTCCTTCGTCACGACATGCACGAGCAGATACCCCGTGTTCGCCCCGCGCCCGGGGAGCGACATATCCGCCGGGGGATTCTTGCCGGGATCGAGGAGGAAGTCATGCAGGTATTTCGGCGCGCGGGACCTTCCGATCGCGGTCAACTGAGGACCGATCCCCCCGCCTTGCCCGCCAATCGCGTGGCACAGCGCGCAGCCGTTCGCGTCGTAGACGGCTTTCCCTTTTGCCGGATCGCCCTTCGCAACCTCGGCCGCGCCCGAGTCGCCGAGCGTGCGAACGTAACCGATCACTTGCCATGCTCGTTGGTCGTTGAGTGACATCACGCCCGGCATCCCGCCGGTCCCATTTCGGATGATTCCGAAAATCGCCTGGTCACCCTTTCTCTGGGCGACACCGTGAAGATTTGGACCGAGCTGGCCGCTCCCGTCGAACCCGTGGCAACCGGCGCATTGCGCCGCAAAGAGCTGCTTGCCCATCGCGATGTCGTCGGGCGTGAGCTTGACCGCGGGGGATTCCTGCGCGTTGCCCGGCGGGGTGTTTTGCGCCTGTTGGGAAGATGCTTGGCACGGATTGTGTCCGAGTCCCCAGAGGGAAGCCAGCACAATGATACAGAATCGACGGATGACGATCATGTCTGCTCCTGGGCCGAATTTTGATTTGTGTTATCTAATACAACCGCAACAATTCTTTCAAGACATAATCACGCCGAACGTTTTCACTGTATTTAGACGCGAAATCGCGTAGGCAGGAATGGAGAAACGCGCAACCTATCCTGCTTGACGGTCGAACTCAATCCGCGCGCTTCGGGAATAGCGAACAAGCAGCAGTTGGTGCCGGCGGGGGGAATCGAACCCACGGCCTAGGGATTATGAGACCCTCGCTCTTCCACTGAGCTACGCCGGCACGCAAACGACGAACGATAATTGATGCTACGGTTTCGCTCCGCGAAGTGTCAAGATGTGAAAGCAACCACGAATATTGTCGAGTGCGGTCTATCACGGCTGTGGCTGGGCGCGTCCCTCGGCCATGATTTTTTCGATTTCGTCGGCGGTGCGGGGAAGGCGCGCGGTGAGCAGTTGGTAGCCGTCTTTGGTGACGAGGACGTCGTCCTCGATGCGCACGCCGAGATTTTCTTCAGGGATGTAGATTCCCGGCTCGACAGTGACGACCATGCCAGGCTCGAGCGACCGCGTGCGGTCGCCAGGATCGTGTACGTCGAGGCCAAGATGATGGCTGACGCCGTGGATGTAGTAGCGGCCGAGCGTGCGGCCTTCCTTGTCGTGACCGTGCGAATCGATGTAGTCCGTGACGATCTGTTGCAGACTGTCTTTCTTGCCGTAGAGAACGGCGTCGGGCTTGACGGCCGCGATCGCGGCGTTCTGCGCGCCGAGGACGATGTCGTAAATTTCGCGCTGGCGCGGCGTGAACTTGCCGTTGGCCGGGAGCGTGCGCGTGATGTCAGCAGCGTAGCCGCCATACTCGCCGCCGACGTCGATCACCACGACGTCGCCGTCCTTGATTTCGTCGTTCAATCCGCTGTAGTGCAGAATGGTCGAGTTGAATCCGGCGCCCACGATCGGCGCGTAGGCCTCGCGTTCGCAGCCGCCCCACTCGTGAATCTCCTTCATTCGCGCCGCGATTTGGTACTCGAAAAGTCCCGGGCGCATCGTCTTCATCGCAGCGAGGTGCGCGTCAATGGAAGCGTCGATGGCTTTCTGCATCAGTGCGAGCTCGCCCGCGGATTTCACCTGCCGCATGGCATCGAGTACCGCCGTGATGTCCTTCAGATTCGATTGCGGCAGAATCGCGCGCAACTGATTGGTTGAGTTCGTGAAGTGCGGATATCCCTCCTCATCGCCCGGCGGAAGGAGCGTGTAGAGATTGGGGAAAATCTTCGCGAGCTTCTTTAGGTCCGCTGGCAGGCTCGCGAGCAGCTCGACGGCCTCAAAGCCGGTTTTCTGCGCCATGCCTGCGTCATCCGGACCCATCTTTGGCCCTTCCCATTTTTCCTCCGCCGGATCGCGCGGCGGGAGATACAGAATCTCGTGGGGACCTTCGATTGATTTCCCTGCGGGCGAATCGGGGATCAAGAGCAGCGCCGCGCCGGGCTCGTCGTGGCCCGTGAAGTAATAGAAGTATGGCTCTTGAAAAAAGACAGCGAATTCGGAAGCGTCCTCGTGGCCTGTGTAGCCGAAGATTACGACGGGTCCATCGACAGCTGCGCGCAGCTTGCCCCGGCGCGCTTGATACTCCTCGTTCGGCTGACGGAAACGCGCTTGCGCGAGTTGGACAACACAGAAAACCGCGAGCAGCGCCAGCGCAGCGCAAAATACACACCGAAAGGCCCCCGGTTCCAGTGACGGAGAAGAAGCACCGCCATCGAGTGTTTTCAATGAGTTGCGCGCCATTCTACTCAACAGCAGTGACGGGTAGAAAAACGGTGAATCGTGTTCCGGCATCGCGCATGAACCACGCGCCGGGATCCCGGTTCGTGACCCGAACCGGGAACTGGTGACTTGCGACTGGTGACTCGTGATTCGTGAAGCGTCCAAGACAGATCCCTCGGCTCCTGATGGTCGCTCGGGATTGCGATCCTAGTCGGATCGCAAAATTGGCGATTAGGCGTGACCGCGGTCGTTTGTTTGCAATGAGTTGGGCGTGATTCTAATAACTGGAGTTGGCGATTAGAAAATGGAATTCGTGCGCTCAAGGTCTTGGCCGCCCTGGGGCGCCCTTCGCACCAGGTCCGAGTTTTTCTTCGCGTTGCATCTTCACTCTTGTACGCTATCACACGATGCAAATCCGGTGTGCACTGAGGGGTTTGCAAGCGCTTTGTGCAGTTCAGGTTAACGAGGTCTTTAATCGCTACACGAGTTGCGATTAGGAAGGCGTTCTGATTTCATCCCCGTGATGCGTCCGGCCTCTCAGCTTTCCCGCGTGCGGCCGCTTGTTTGCGACGGCTCTACCGCGTGGACGGCGGAAAAAGCTTGCTGCGAGAACCAGAGCAAAGGAAGGTTCCATTCGGATCTCCGGTATGTTGGAGCCCCGGCCAACGCCGGAGGCTCCGACCCCTAAGGCCGCGTGATAAGTAGGCTTGCTTCCCTGCTGCGGTCCAAAGTAAGCTTGCGCCTCGCCCAACTGCTTGCCCGGAGGTCAGGCATGCCCAAATTCGTCATCGAGCGCGAAATTCCCGGCGCGGGAAAACTTACCGGGGAGCAAATTCACGCCGTCTCGCAAAAATCCTGCGGCGTGCTGCGAAACATGGGCCCGCAAATCCAATGGCTGCACAGTTACGTCACCGACGACAAGATCTATTGCATTTACATCGCTCCAAACGAAGAAGCTGTCCGCGAACACGCCAAGCCGGGCGGCTTCCCCGCTAACCGGGTCTCCGTTATCCGCCGCGTCATCGATCCCACCTCCGCGGAAGGCTGACGTGTTCTACCGCGTCAAAGCGCGCTGCAAAGAAGACAGGCTAGCCGAGCTCTATCGCCCGTAGTAACTCATTGGGGCAGTACTGGCTACTTACCCGGCTACACATGCGGCGCCGCGTTTTATCCTGAACGAACCAGCTGATAGAGGGGACCGTGTCAAACAGCTCGCTTGCCATTGATTCAGGCCGGCCGGCGCGGCGGAGCACGCGCGTCAATCGGGCCATCGTGCTCGCGGTCGCAGGAGTGGACTCGTTCCGAGGGCCGTATCAAGAAGAAGTTTCCACCATCACCATTAGCGCCCACGGCTGCAAGTACGAATCGAAGCACGAGGTGCTGCCCAACGCCTCCGTGCTGCTGGAAATGAACGGAAAAGGGCCGGATTCCAAGCCTGTTTCCGCCCGCGGACACGTGAAGTGGACTAAGCGTCCCGTCGAGGCGGGCGGGTTGTATCAGACGGCGATCGAACTCGACGCCCCTGGCAACATCTGGGGCATTGACTCGCCGCCCAGCGATTGGGCGCAGTTCAACGCGGCCCGCAATTCTGGAGCCGATGCACAGAGGGCGAAGCCGGTCGCGGTTCTGCGGCCGGAGAAAAGTCCCGCGACAACGAATGAGGAGAGCGGCAAGGCCGCGAGTCCTCGCACAACCGAGCCTGCGCCGCGAGCATCGAGCGGGACGCCGCCCGTCGGCCAGTTGATCGGCGGTTTCCAGCAACAGATGGAAAAGATGCTGGCCGAAGTGGCCGACGCAGCCGTGCGAGAGAAAGCAGGGGCACTCCTCGACGACTTCCGCGCCGGACTGCGGGACGAGGCCAGGCAAATTCTTGCCGACGCATCCTCCTCGCAGACCGATCGCTGGATAGAAGAATCGCTGAAGCGAATGAACCACGTCGGGGAGGAAAGCGCACGAGCGCGTCACGCCCAGTGGACGAAAAAGATCGAAGGGGAGCTTCAGCAGGCCCTCGCGCGAATGGAAGCGCGCCAGCGCGAGCTCGAAGCGCTTTCCGAGAAGCTGACCGCGAGCGCGCGGGAGCGTCTCGAGGGCGCGGTCGAAACAGCCCGCAAAGACAGTGTGGGCCGGATCGTCGCGCGTTTGAAGGAGCAATCGGCGCCGGTGATCGACGAGGCCCGCAAAGTGGCGGCGGATTTGACGAAGCGCGAACAGGAACTGGGAAAGATCTGCGAACAGCTCGTTGAGAAATCCTCGGTTGACATCGAAGCGGCGTGTACGCGGATCGACCGGCAATTCGAAATGATCCTACGGGAGAGGCTCGATAGCGCCCGCGAAGAACTCGAGCGTACGGCCAAAGAGGCCGCGAAAGTCGCGCTCAACGGGATTCGCGTTTCCTCCGTGCAGCAGGAGGCCGAATCGCAGGCTCGCTTGCGCAATGCGCTGGAGCCAATCACGGAAGGCGCTCTTACGTCCCTGAAGGAAAAGGCAGCGGAAATATCGCGCCAGTTCGCCAGCGAGATGAGTCATTACAGCCGCAGCCATCTCGAATTCGTCAGCGGCGCCATTTCGGAGCTGGCCAAAGGTATCGGGAAACTGTCCAAGGATTAGGCGGGCCCCGCCAGGGGCATCCAGGACGGAGCGATGGAAGGTCAAATCGAATCGGTCGACGTTTATCAGGCGGTCGAGGAGCATCGGTGCGGCGTTGGGTCCTGCGGCGAACGCGCAGCGGCAAAGGTCGACATGCGCGAGTTCTGCCTCGCGCATCTCCTTTCGGTTTCTTTCGAGGAACTTCGGGCGAGCCACGAACGGCTAAGAAGCGGGGCCTACGACGCGACGGCCATGGCGTCCTTCCGTGAACTTTCGTCCATCTGGGCGCGAGAGGCCGAGCGGCTCGTCGAAGAGGCGGCGTTCACCGATCCGCAAACGAAGGCGCGCCTGATGGAAGCTTTGCGATGGATCTCCCAGGCGGGGAAATCTCTGCGCCGAAGCCCGCGAGTTGCGAACGCGGTGCCGGTCTGGCTGCGGCGAGAGGACCCGCGGCGAACCTGGGAAGAAGATACCTGGACCACAACGTTGAGCCGCCACGGCGCGGGCTTCGTCTGCCGCCATCCGGTCGAAACAGGCGGAATGGTCGTCCTGACGCGGAAGGACAAAGGAGGCCGCGCGGAGGCTCGCGTGGTCTACTCGCGTCTGGATTCGGAAGGGCGCCGGCAGATCGGCGTCGAACTGATCGATCGTGACGATTTCTGGGATTAGGAAAGAGAACTTCGTTCTGCCACGTGTTGTTCCCTCACTCGAAAAAGCAAAAGCAGATCCCTCGAACTGTTCTCCCGGGCTCGACTGGCCGTCGACCCGGGAGCCCTTCATTGTCCCACGCCCGCGACACCGCGGGAAAAGCAGAGGCGCGCGGGACTTCGCTCCCTTCCTGCGTCAGGGCAGGCGGGATGACAGAGTCGGCTTTCATAGGCTAAAAGCCGGGAATGCCGGTGGAGGCGGGGCGGACTTCAGCGGTGGCGCCCTCCGTGCCGAACCGCAGGCGTTCGACGTAGGTCTGCGCGAGCGACATCAGGCCCGTATAGAGGTAACCCCACACGAAGAGTAGGAAGAAGGGAACCGTGGCGTAGTTTTCGTTTTGAATCGCGTAGAAGACCGCGAAAGTGAAATAGATTCCGAGCAGCACCTCGGCGAAAGGCATGAAGCCGGCACGCTTGTGGTAGGTCTTCTTGGCCCACGCGCCCTCGCGCTCGCCTTTTGCTTCCACGCGATACTTCGGCGTGCGCACGAATTCCGATTTCACGCCGAAGATCGCTTCGACGACCGCGAAGGCATTGCGGACCGAAAGGCCGATGCCGATGGCCATCACGAACGGCAGGTAGAGGAATGTCCGCCTCCACGTCTTGGGGTAGAGCGCGCGCTCGGCGGCCAGATAGAACGACGAAATCGAACACGTCGAGGCCAGGAAGAGAGGCAGGTCGATCACGAGCACCTGGAACCATCCCTGGTAGAACCGCACGATCATCGCGGGAAGCAAAATGATGGAGAGGAACACCATCAGCGGATAGCTGATGTTGGCCGTGAGATGGAAGAAGGCCTCGGCCTTCACCGATCGCGGGACGTCGGCGCGGAACACGCGGGGCAGAATCTTCTTCGCTGTCTGCATCAGACCCTTGGCCCAGCGCGCCTGTTGCGATTTGAACGCGTTCATCTCGACCGGCAATTCGGAGGGGCAATCGATTTCGGGCAAATAGAGGAAGCGCCAGCCGCGGATTTGCGCGCGGTAGGAGAGATCGGTGTCCTCGGTAAGGGTGTCGTGCTCCCAGCCGCCGGCGTCTTCGATCGCGGTGCGCCGCCAGATGCCTGCCGTGCCGTTGAAATTGAAAAACAGTCCGCAACGGAAACGCGAGGAGTGTTCGATGGCGAAATGACCGTCGAGCAGGATCGCTTCGACTTCCGTCAGCGTCGAGTAGTCGCGATTCACGTAGCTCCAGCGCGTCTGGACCATGGCGATCTGCGAATCGACGAAATACGGAACCGTGCGGCGGAGAAAATCGGCGGGTGGAATAAAATCGGCGTCGAAGATGGCGACAAATTCGCCCGCGGCGGTCTTCAGGCCCTCCTGCAAAGCGCCCGCTTTGAATCCGTCACGATTGCCGCGATGGATGTAGGTGATCGGCACGCCGAGAGCGCGGTGGCGCTCGACGGAGTCGCGCGCGACGACCTGCGTCTCATCGGTCGAATCGTCGAGCACCTGAATGTCGAGCAACTCGCGCGGGTAATCGAACTGCGCGACGGTCTCGATCAGCCGCTCGATGACGTAACGCTCGTTGTAGATCGGCAGCTGCACCGTCACCCGCGGCCACATTTCGATTTCCGGCGGCGGGCCGGGAACGTTCTTGCGGTGCTTGAAAAAATTGTAAACGAGAACGTAGCGATGAATGCCGTACGTCGCCAGAATCACCATCACGAAGAAATACGGCAGCATGATGGCGAGATCGAAAGCGTTGGTCTGGTAGAGGCCCCGGAACGTCGGATCGACGAGCCGCTGCCAGTAGCCCGGGAAGCCATTGCCACCCAGAGCGACCCACACGGCTAAATTGTCTGGCAACATCAGGTGTGTCTGCCTTCAGCTTGAACTGCTGCTTGAACTGCCTGGACTTACCTCGGGCTGGCCAGCCAAGCACATAATTATACGGCTAACCGGTTGCGTGTCAATGCTTTCCCGGGAGCTTTCGCGGCGCTACTTCTGCGGCGCTGTGGGCGCGGACGGCGCTGGATTGACGAACGGCTTCAGGAAACTCGCGAATTCCATCGGAAAGATGAACTTCGTCGCGGGGCCGGCGCCCAGATTCTTCAACGTCTCCAGGTATTGCAGGCTCATCGTATTTGTGTCGAGACCTTTGGCGATTTCGAAGATCTTCTGCAGCGCGAGCGCGTAGCCTTCGGCGCGAAGAATGGCGGATTGCTTGTCGCCCTCGGCCTTCAGGATCGCGGACTGCCGTTCGCCATCGGCAACCGTGATCTTCGCGGTGCGATCTCCTTCGGCGGCGGTGACCATCGCGCGGCGGCTGCGCTCGGCGCTCATCTGCTTGGTCATGGCGTCCTGAACGTCCTTGGGCGGATCGATTTCGCGAATTTCGACGGAGGTTACCTTGCCGCCCCACCGCTCGGTAACTTCGTCGAGTTTTCCGCGAAGGACGCTGTTGATTTCCTCGCGCTTGGCGAGCACGTCGTCGAGCGGAATATCGCCGACGACCGCGCGCAGCGTGGTCATGGCGATGCCGCGCGTGGCGCCGCCGAAATCCTGTACCTGGACCACGCTTTGGACCGGGTCGGTGACCTTCCAATAGACGAGAAAGTCGATGGAGATCGAGGCGTTGTCCTTCGTGATGCAGGTCTGCCGCGGGACTTCGAGGTACTGCTCGCGCAGATCCACGCGGCTGGCTATGTCGACGACTGGAATCAGGAAAATGATCCCGGGGCCTTTTTGCCCGATGCACCGGCCGAAGCGGAATACGACGAGGCGCTCGTATTCGCGGACCACGCGGATCATGTTCGCGATGAGAAACACGAAGGCGAGGACGACGAGCACGAACAAAACCAGGGCCACCGTGGAGAGATCCATTCTCGTTTCTCCCTTAAGAAGTCTTGCGAACGTGCAACGTCAGGCCTTCGATTGAAACGACCGTCACTCGCTCGCCCCGCGCGATGGGCGGCGCATCCGCCAGCCCTTCCCAATCCTCGCCGTTCACGAGCACGACGCCCCGCGGCACTAGGTCCGTCTTCGCGACGCCCGTGCAACCCGCGACGCGTTCGACGCCGGTCAGCACTGGCTGATGCCGCGAGCGCAGGACGAGCCGCACGGCGAAGCTCAGCATGAATGCCCATAGCAGTGCAACTGCGGCGATCGCGAAGGGCGAAATTCCATAGCCGGGAATGCGGGGCAGCAGCAGAATCGAGCCGAACACGAATGCGGCGAGCCCGAGCAGCGTGAGCGCGCCGTGCGACGTGATCTTCAGCTCGAGCCCGAGCAGCACCATTCCCAGCACCAACAGCGCCGCGCCGGAGATCTGCACCGGCAGGTTCACGAGCCCCACGAGAGCGAACAGGACGGCCACAAAGCCGAGCGTGCCGGTAACGAATCCGTGCGGCGCAGTGATTTCGACGACGATCGCGAGCAGTCCGAGAAGCAGGAATAGGTACGCCACCGTCGGCTCGGTCAGCGCGGCGAGCAGCTTCTCACGCGCGTCCATTTCGATCGTTGTCGATTGCGCCCCGGAAATCGCGAGCGTCGGGTCGCCGCCGGCACGATGCACCGTCCAGCCGTTCAGCTTGGCGAGAAGGTCGGGGAGGTCGTTCGCGGTCAGATCGATCACGCCGAGGGATAGCGCCTCCTCGGCCGTCGCCGAGACGCTCTCGCGCACCGCGCGCTCGGGCCATTCGGTGTTGCGTTTGTGGGCTGCGGAAAGGGAACGCGCGTAGGCGGCCGCGTCGTTCACGATCTTCTCGGAGACCGTGCCGCCGGTCGAATAGGTCGGATGAGCGGCGCCGATATTCGTCCCCGGCGCCATGGCGGCGACGTCCGCGCCCAGCACGATGAGGCATCCCGCCGAAGCGGCTCTTGCTCCGCCGGGCGCGACGAAGACCACCACCGGCGCGCGCGAGTTCATTTCGCGCTGGATGATCTCCCGCATCGAAGAGTCGAGGCCGCCGGGAGTATCCAGTTCGATGACGACGGCGGCGGCGTTGCGTGCCTCGGCATCCGCGATGCCTCGGGTCAGGTACTCGGCGCTCGCGGGGCTGATCGGTCCGGCGTAGGGCAGAACCACGATCTCGCGTTGAGCGGGTGTAGCCGGCGCGAGAAAAGCGAGTGCGCCGAACAGGGCCGTGGCAATGAGGGCGGGTTTCATGCCTCGCACACTGGGAAGCGCCGGGATTATAGCAGAGGAAGTTGCCGCAGAACTAAATGCCGCGTCAAGCTGTTCAGGTTTTTCACGGAATGCGCGTGCCGGTTTGCGCACAGGTTTCGAACACGGAAAGCAGGTTGGTGAGTCCGAGGAGATCCTTGATCGACTTGTTGTAGTTGATCAGCAGAAACTCGCAGTTTCCTTTTCTGGCGGAGATGTAAATGGCGACGATCGCGCCGAGCCCCGAACTGTCCATGCGATCGGTTTCCTTCAGGTCGAGGATGATCCGCTTCGTGGTCGGGATCACGCTGCGCACGTGGGTCTTCAGAGCTTCGGAATGCTCGGCCGTCAGCCTGCCGGAGCACCGCACCACCTGCGCTTCTTCCCACGCATATGTGTGCAGTTTCAGGCTCGTTGTCGGAATAGCTGCCGGGTCGGGTGACATAGGACACTCCTGCTGCCCGGCACTATACACCGGAATTAGCAGGTTCGCGACGTGCCCCCCGGTTCGATCGCGGCGTTATCGAGCGTACTGATCGTGCCGCCGCACCCAGAATTGCCCGCGACCACCTTCATCCCGGCTTTTGGGCGTCAGGCCCAAATAGTTGTAAGCCGTATTCAAAATGTCGATGCCCCGCGCATGAGTCGAAATACGTGTGAAAGACGCTGCCCGCCGCGTCCTTATAAAACACGACACCCACCTGAAGCTCCACCCCATGCGCTTCTCGGACGCGGCTAATTTGCCGTAGGGCGCGCGCGACACGGCGATCATAGTCACATCGCGCTGATTCAAGTGCACGATTACCGGATTGAAGTTATGCGCCCAAAACGAGCAGTGCGGGCATCCTGCCTCCCAGTTGGGGTCGAACATGAAGTGATAAATGACGAGCTGGCTTCTACCGTCAAACAGCTCCTGCAAAGTCTGTTTCCCGTCCGGTCCCTCGAAGACGTATCTTTCGTCCACGGCCTCCCACGGCAGGTTGCGGCGCTGCTCGTTCAGCTCGTCCCGGAGCCGCGTGAACTCCCTCTCCTTGGCAAGGAACGCCTTTCTCGCGGCAAACCACTGCTCATGCGAAAGCACCGGATGGCCCTCGATACTGCCGGCGTTGTCCTAGCTCACTACTCCTCGAAATGTGTGATTGCTTTTCTTGGCCGCTGTGTACGACGGTTCCCAACCGAACGCAAGCGCTTTTCAATTGTGCCGCAGATCTCACAAAATATTCACGGCTCGGGCGGCAAGCAGCACGACGATCGTCAGGGAAACCAACGACTGTAGCATCATGCCCAGCTTTGCCCAGCGCGATAACACGGCGGTGTCGGTCGGTGAGAAGGCCGTGCTCGTGTTGAAGGCCAGGAAGAGATAGTCCACGAAGTTCGGCGACCACGATTCGTCCCGGCCATCCCGCATCAGCATCTGCGGAAACAGAAACGAGCTCTCCAGATGGTCGCGCCTCCGGTCGCGCCCCGTCGGACCGCCCCCGTCGAGCTTCCAGTACCATAGCGCGAACACCAGCACGTTCGTGATCCAAAGCGCGGTCGCGGAGCGCAGCAGCACGCGCGGGGCTTCGCGGTGCTGCGGGATGCCCTGGATCAGAATGGCCAACGACGCAATCATGGCCAGCGTGATCGCGCCGGTGGCGATGAAAGTGAGAATCCGGGTGATGTCGTAGCGGCCACGGCGGTACGTCACAACCATCGGGATCAGTAGAAGGAAGATGACGACCAGCAGCAGCCAGCTCGGACCCAGGGAAAGCGGTTCCGGCAAGGCCCAGTAGACGCACGCCGCGGCCAGCATCGCCACGAACGCCGGCCACCGCAGTTCTCGGATCGTTTGGCTGCTCATCGGCTCGCAGAAAGACAGTGGTTTGGGCGCCCATATTACGCCATCGCTCGCCGTTGAGCCACGCCCGATTCATGTACCTCAGGTCTTTAGACCTGAGGTCTTCGTCTCCGAGTAGATTCGCTGTACACCCCGAGATCGGCCCCGGTTAGACTATGCGGGCAAGCCGCTGACCGCCCGCAGCAGGAGACCTACGAGACCATGATTAAGCTCGTGTATTGCATCACAAAGAAGGCGGGACTCACCGACGAAGAATTCTTTCACTACTGGCAAAATGTCCACGGACCCATCGGCGCTCGCATTCCTCACCTTCGCGGATTGGTCCAGAGCCACCGCATCGCCGTGCCCGGAGACAAACGCCGGCCTGATTACGACGGCATGGCCGAACTCTGGTTCGACGACGAAGCAGCTTTGTCGGCTGCTCGCCAGTCGCCCGAATGGAAGCCCTCCAGCGAGGACGAGTCGAATTTCATCGACCACACCAAGGTTGCATACTTTGCCGCCAGGGAGCACACGATCATTTGAAGATTTGTGTGCGGCTCAGCTTCCCGCTCTTGTCTTCACGGGTCTTTCTGCTGGATGTCAGGCCTGTTGCTGCGACGCGTCTCGGGGCTTCCTTCTCCGTTCGATTTGCACCGTGCCTTTGAAATAGGCGCCTTCTTCGATCCGGATTCGCGGAGTGGTCACATCGCCGATCACCCAGCCGTGCTTCTTGATCTCGATCCGGTCGGCCGCCTGAAGATGACCTGTGAGTTTACCGTAGACGATGACTTCGCGGGCGACGACGTCGGCCTTGGCCTTCGCTGTTTCTCCGATGGTGAGCCGCCGGCAGTTCACGGAAATTGCGCCCTCCATGACGGCATCAAGACGCAGGTCGTCTCTTGGCGTCGCGTCTCGCCGCGGGATGCTATCGGATCCGGTATCGGTCGGTTGGCTCGCCGGCGCTTCGATCGGTGAGTCGATCACGCCTGTCGAGCTGAACGCGGGAGAAAACGAAGGTGTTGCTGGTTGTGCCTGCTTGCTCCACCACATGGACTCCTCCTCATAGAGTCACTGGCGCAAGCGGACCGCTCAGAAATGTATTCCGGCGCTGAAATCTAGGCAAGTACGAATAGCGGGGATTTGTCTCTTCGTATAACGAGGTAACAAGCGCCCCCAAGTGGGACGACCGAGTCTTAACGCTCCGGTCCCTAGCTCCGAACCGTTCGTACTAGGGCCACCGGACGATCGTTCCCACCTATTGGGTACCTTTGCACCATTCCAAGGCGCCCAATGTCAAGGCATGCTGGAGGTAGAGTCCAAGCCTGAGGAAAGGAGCGGAAATGAACTCTCCTGAACCTCTCAAGGCAGCCGAACAAAAGATGCACGTCGCCTTTCTCGCGTACACCGAGCGGAACCGCTACGACTCTGAACTTCACGAACATTTGGTCGACGATCTGAGAACGGCGACGGCTGAGTTCTTGGAAGCGCGTAGCCAGTTCGCACTTGGGCGGCCGACAACCTCCGATTGAACGTTCGGCCACCTTGGGTGATTTTCTCCTGCGCCGCTGTTTCTACTGCACTCGAAAGCCGGATCACGACCATATCCAACGGAAGCGCTGGCGGGATGGGCTGCGACGTGCTCATGCAAAACGAATGGTGGGGCTGGGGAGAGTCGAACTCCCGACACGCAGTTTAGGAAACCTAGGGACTAAGTTGAGCCGTTCTGAAAATGTTGGACTCTACTATATTCCTGAAGCAGTTACAACGAACGCCAGTTGAACCGTTCGTACCCGTTTTGATCCGTTCTGAACGAATAACTACTACGAATTTACTACGACGAATCGTTTCGCCCTCCAACGCGTCCGCATAAATCTGACTCGCGACGAACGAAACCGCTCGGATGCGGGTTACTTCATTGCGAAGCCGAGGAAGATATACATTCCCATGGAGTTGGCATAACGTTGTCGAGATCCCAGACCCAAGTGACATCGGCGGTTCTAAGGAGCGTGCTGATTCTTCTGTTCTTTCCGAAATTGCGGCCCCAAGTTGAGGTGGGCATATGAAATCCTATTGGGTGGTATCGCCAAACATAGCCTCCGAATTGAAAGGGGCCCTCGATAAGTGGAAACAAATAATCTTCAAGAAGCATGTCGCGATCATGGGATGGGGACCGGACAAGGAGATTGGCCGAAGGTTTGTTCGGGAAATAGCGCCTGAGGATTTAGTTCTCATCGCGAGACGCCATAAAGGTGAGCCGGAATTGGTGGGGTTCGGTGTGGTTCGAGGTCCTGCCGAGTTGGGCACTGTCGAAGGCAAAACCGTATCAGCAATGGGCTGGCGTAACCGAAATTAGATGGCACGGAGTAAGGAACTGGCGATCTCGAAAAGTGTTTGTTGATGCCCTTATCCGCGCACGGACAGACGGGGCCCCTAAGGAATTGTTGCACGCGTTAGTGGATGAGGCTTTTCGTCCTAAAGGCGGGTATAAAATTTGAATGAGGAGAAAGCAATGCGCGAAGATCCGTATGCACCAAAGTCTGACGCCGAGGTCAATCGGTTATACGCAGAAGCTTTAGCGGAATTCCGTTTTATTTTCGAGGAGTCGCCCCGTTTAGTCAGATGGTTATATTTTGCATCGGACCCTTCCGATTATCGTCGGTCGCAGGGTTATCAAAGGGGCGGCGATCAGCTAGTTTCAATTCAATTTCCCGTTTCGAAGAGCATCGGCGAAAACTCCATACAGCTGGTAGTGAAATCATGGCTTCGTGACGGATTCCTATTTCGAGGCACGAGTCGAGATCCGTTCGGGAAGAGTAAACCGAAGGCGTCCGCGTGACTTCCGCTCTCATTGTCGCCCCGATCGTGCAGCCGTGACACGTAGAACTACAAGCCCGCATCTGTTGATGGCTCCGTGTTTGTGTTGTGGTGTGCCTTTCCTTCGGGGTGCTCGTAAACCGTGGCATTATCCAAAAAATAAGGTACATGTCTTATACTCAAATGAAATGCCCAATTTCTTCTTGCGGGCTCGAGGAGCAATCACAGTCGGATGAGAATCCGTGAGATAGAAGTCGGGCAGGTAGCGGCCATAGCCGCTTGATACGTATTTGAGCGTTTCCAACTCTACGTGTTTGATGCTTGATCCCGAAGTTTTTACGCGGTTACCGGCGCTGGCAATGACCACTTCGCCCCTACCCGTAAGGCGTGGGATGACCGCGCCAATGGGATAGTCGCCTCGGTCACTGGCGCGTTTGGCCTCGGAGACAGCCAGCTCCATGAACTTCTTTCGCGGTTTGTAGGAAGGAGGGATCATGTAGATAGATTATATCCGTTTGTCGCGAGTGTTTCTCAGGATAGCCGTCGTTAATCGGGCATCTCTAACAATGTCGGCTCTG
>JBEKBY010000019.1:0-66566 GCA_050015155.1 Candidatus Acidiferrales bacterium
TCGGGTTGTTCTTGCTGAGCACCTTCGTGATCGCCGCCGTCAACGTCGTCTTCCCGTGGTCGATGTGCCCGATCGTCCCCACGTTTACGTGCGGCTTACTCCGCTCGAATTTCTCCTTCGCCATCTCGCGTCACCCTCGCATCGGGGACTTCGCGGCTGCCGCCGCGTCCCGCTCGTTCACTTCGCTCGAACTCCGCTCATGTCCTTCGCCGCTACCATACGATGGAGCGGGGGACGGGATTCGAACCCGCGACCATCTGCTTGGAAGGCAGAGACTCTACCCCTGAGTTACCCCCGCTCGTTCCAAAATACCGTCGGCTCAACCGCTGCATCTGGAGCCTGGGACCGGGATTGAACCGGTGACCTCGTCCTTACCAAGGACGCG
Source organism: Candidatus Acidiferrales bacterium (assembly GCA_050015155.1). Classification (GTDB taxonomy): domain Bacteria; phylum Acidobacteriota; class Terriglobia; order Acidiferrales; family UBA7541; genus Palsa-295. Next base: position 386 of record JBEKBY010000019.1, read on the forward strand.
CTCTACCAACTGAGCTACCCAGGCCCGAACCGGTTTCCCTCGTTTCCGTAACCTTCCAGCGCTGCCCAAGAACTGCTGGCCGCACGAGACGCTGGTGGACGGGGGAGGATTCGAACCTCCGTAGCCCGCAAGGAGCGGCAGATTTACAGTCTGCTGGTTTTAGCCACTCACCCACCCGTCCCGCAAAAACACTCGGGACACAAGGATCGTGTCCCATGAACCTGGCCAGAACTGAACCGGACCGCTGTACGGGGTACTCAGCAACGCAGAAAGGGCCCGTGTCCAAAGACACCAGCCCGTTCGCTTTTCTTGCGAGGAATCCGTCTGTCTCCCTAACCGAAAAATCCGGTCCCCTCAAACTCAGCTGGCGGAGGGATTTGAACCCCCGACCCTCTGATTACAAATCAGATGCTCTACCAACTGAGCTACGCCAGCCCCGCGCAAACCGAGCAAAGTTATCACAGAGGCACTCAAATTGCAAGGGGCTTTGCGTCGCCCCAGCAAAGGGCTTGCCACCATTCGAGTTATTCTTACCCGCCAGCTCCCGGAATGTCTTATTCGGCAGCAGGCTTTGCAAATTGCTCGTCGCCCAGCGAAACGTTGTGATGCATCTCGTCGAGTTTGACCGTAATCGTGGATTCTCCCGTGACTTCGTGAATCACGAAAGCCATCTTGATTCCATCGACGTCCCGGAAGTCCTCGAAATCTTCACGGAGATCCGTGACGCCGTCGGGGCCGTGGCGGTGGCTGACGGTTCGGAGCGGCAAGCCCGTCGCGGCATCGAAATACAACTTGTCCGGATCGCCTTCCGGCACCTCCGCCTCCAACACGTACGCGGTTCGATCGCCGATTTTTTCGGTGCCAGTAACGGTCAACTTCGCGTAGAGCTTTTTCAACTCGAGCGGATAGTAGAAATCCGCTTCGCGCCGCGCCTCATCGAGCTCCGCGCCGGTTTGCTCGCGAACTCCGTTCTGCGGATCGTCGGTCCAGCCAGTCGTCCCGTCGAAACCCTGGCGGAAAGACGCTCCCGCAACCCGGATGATCGAAAGAATCCGGTCCGGCGCCTTTTCATAGATCTCGATCGTGCCCGACAAATTCATCGACGGCACTTCAATCGTTCCTTTGGACACGCGCGACAGCACTTTCTGCCATGCGGCGCGCCCGCCCGTGGCTTGAATATAATGATCGACAACCTGGTCAACAGTCGGCGCCGCCGCGACCGAAGGCCTCGCGGTGGTTGGTGTGGAGGATTGCGCCCGCGCGCAGAGGCTCAGCGCCAAACTGAACGAGACGACAACGAGCCATCGGTTCAAATGTCCAGCCTCCTTTTCCACTCGCAATTGCCCGGCAAGACATTACACTAGTTTTCGTACCGCTGTCTTGCCATGCCCTGGTCCGCCACAAAACGCGCGCTGATCGCCATCGTTGTGCTCGGCTGTCTTGCTGGCGCTGGCGCCGGACTTTACCTTCACCGCCTGCACCGCCCGCTCCCAGGACTGAGCATGGGAATAGCCCCGGACATTTTGAGCCAACTTCCTGCGGATGCTCCCGGCGTCGCCTATATAGATGTGGCAGCGCTGCGCAAGTTGCAAAGCTCCCCGCTTGCGGCCGTCTTGGGGCTCGCCAGCGGGAACCCTGCGGAAGATCGCGAGTACGAAGACTTCATCCGCGACACGGGCTTCGACTACACCCGCGATCTCGACCGCGTCGCAATTGCCTTCTGGCCGGCGAGCTATCTGGCGCCGCCCCCCGGAGCCGACGCGAACCGGACCGTGGCGATCGCCGACGGACGCTTTGACCAGCAGAAGATCAAGGCGTACGCCTTTCGCACGGGCAAGGTCACAATGCACGGGACGCAATCCGTCTATGAAGTTCCGGGGAATCCGCCCGTGGCTTTCGAGTTTTTCTCGCCGACGCGAATCATTCTCGCAAGCGGGAGAGACGCCGCGCGCCTCCTCGACGTCTCGAATTCCGCGCCGCGCGATCCAGCGATGCAGGCACGCATCACTCGCGTGGCGGCCGCGCCGATCTTCGCCATTGCTCGCACGGACAATCTGCCCGCGAGCGTCTACGCGAATTTCCGGAACTCTCCCCAGCTCGGACAAATTGCTCGCAGCATTCAAAGTCTCACGCTGGTCGGCCAGCCGGCGGGCGAAATCGTCTTGGTCATACTGGAGGGCGAATGCGATTCGACAACGAACGCCGTCGAGATCGCCACGTTTCTCGACGGTTTCCGCCTGCTCGGCTCGATGGCGCTCATGGATCCCAAGACGCGGGGCCAGATGACCAAAGAGCAAGCTGCGTTCCTCACTTCGGTCTTGCGAGAAGTCAAAGTCACGCATGAGCGCCGCTTTGTACGGCTCATACTCCAAGTTACACCCGCAATGCTTGCGCCGGCCGCTGCCCAACAGTCCCGAACCCACCACTAATATCCGCATAGCGTTCGCCCGCTTCTGCGCGATCAAGCGGCCCACACGCGCGGAGGCCGACCCTCGAACGCGTCCTCGAGCAACGCGCGAATTCCCTCCTTCGTGAGTGGTCTCGGATTGTAGGAAGCGTTCCGCACGGCTAGATCAGCAGCTTGATCCAGCCCTTCGCGCTTCAATCCGAGCGATTTCAGCGATAGCGGCGCGCCCATGGAGGCTTCGAGATCGTGTAGTCCCGCCGCGGCGGACTTCCCTTTTCCACCAACGGCGCGCGCCACGCGCTCCATCGGCTGCGGCGCGGCCACGGCGTTGTACGCAGTCACATGCGGCAGAAGAACCGTATGAGTTTCCGAGTGCGGTAGGTTGAAAGCGCCACCGAGGATGTGGCACAGCTTGTGGTGCAGCGCCATTCCGACGGCTCCCAGCACGGTGCCTCCGAGCCACGCGCCATAAAGCGCAAGCGAACGAGCCTCCATGTTCGATGGCTCCTTCACGACTTTGGGGAGACCCTTCGACAGCGCGCGAATTCCTTCCTCCGCGAGCAGCGACACGACCGGATTTCCGTCCTGCGCGTAGAGAGCCTCGACGCAGTGCGCCATCGCGTTCATGCCGCTTGTGGCGGAAAGCATGGCGGGCATGCTGACCATCAAAATGGGATCGTAGATCGTCGTTCTCGGCAACACGCGCGGGTCGCGGCTCGTTTTCTTGACGTTGTTTTCCGTCAGCCCCCAGGTCGGCGTCATCTCCGATCCGGAATAGGTCGTGGGGATGCACAGAATGGGGCGGCCCGTGACAAACGCGATCGCCTTCGCGACACCCGTGGCGGAGCCGCCGCCGATGGCGACGTAGCAGTCCGCGTCCAGGCGCTGCGCCTCGGCGCGTGCTGCTTTCGCGATTTCTACCGGAACGTGCATCACCGCGCGATCGAAAACGCCTGCGGCCTTTGCGCCAAGCCGCGCCGCGAGTTCGCCAGCCAGCTTGCCGCGGCCCGGAGTCGCAATTAACAATACGCGCGTCGCGCCAAGGAGGGCGATTTCCTCCGGCGCCTTCGCAAGATTTCCGACGCCGAACACAACGCGGGTTGGCGATGCCTGATAGATGAACGAGAGATTTGGTTCAGCAGTCATCCGCAGACCCCCCGTTCCAGTGACGTTAGTGCTTTCGCGGTGAGTTCGTTGCCCGGATGAAGGCATTTTCAGCTCGGGGCTCATTGCGCCGTACCCCCAAGAAATTTGCGATTAGAAATGGTCGCCGTCGTTTGTTTCCAATCACTTGGACTGGCTTCTAATTCTGGAAGTTTGCGATTAGGATTGCGGAACTGGGGCAGCGTTCGGATGTTGGGCCGGCCTCGCGACGGGGTCGGACGGAGCAGTGGCGCTCGGGTCGCCCCGTCTTCAATGCCGCCAAACTGCGCGCCGACGGCGGTCTTTTGGACCATGCAAACATACTTGTTGAGGGGGGGGCCGTGTCAAGTGTGCGGGCCTGTGGACTTCCAGGAAATTCGAAGAAAGTTGTCCCCAGTCTCGCGAACAGAGGGAAGAGTACCGAAAAATCGAAAGCTTAGGCGCGGGCCATCCTCCATGTGAAAAACACTTGATTTCGTAACAATGTCGGCTCCCTCGACCTGAGTAGACTGTGGTTGCACGACGACCAAGGCTCGGGAGGAAGGAGCCAACATCACGCTGGTTTGAGCGGTTACTGGCAGAACTGGGTTTCGAGGTGTGGATTGGCGATACAGCGGAGATCAAGACGAAGCGCGTCCGCAAGCAGAAGACCGACCACCAGGATGCCCAACTTCTGTTGAAGCTGCTGCTGGAAGATCGCTTTCCTCGGATATGAGTACCGAGTCCGGAGAATCGTGATCTGCGGCAACTGCTTTGGCACCGGCATCGGCTGGTGCAGATGCGGACGCGGATCATGAATCAGCTGCAGGCCATTGCGATGAACGAAGGCAAGCGCTGGAAGAAAAAACTGTTCAGCGAACAGGGACGAGCACAGTTGGAGAAGCTCCCGTTGGCTCCCTGGGCCAGCCGGCGTCGGCAAGATTTATTGGAGCTGCTGAACCGGCTGAATCCAAAGATTGAGGAGTTAACTGCCGCCGTCGAGCAGGAAGTCGAGAAGTGGCCCGAGGCGCTGCGGCTGATGACCCACCCTGGCGTGGGACCCATCACGGGGCTGGCCTACGTACTCGTCATCGGGAGTTCGGAGCGGTTTCATTGGTCAAGTTCGGTTCGAACGCGGGAAAGCTCGTAATCGGACATGGCGTGAAGTAGAACGCCGTGATTGGGCTTCCCGCTCCCTGCAAAAGGGAGTTTGAAGTAGTAATCATGGTCGAAGTTTTGATCGGAGAGATGTTTGGGTCGGACTGAAAACGATCGACAGATTACGAACGAGCCGTGGTCGTCAATGCCGAGGCCAAGGAAAACGAACAAGACCACTCTTCGGAGTGAATGCAGAAGTGTGCTCAAAACGAGTTTGACAGGGCCGACATTGTTAGAGATGTCCGATAACCGCGTTCTATAAGAGGGGATTTCAAGAGAAAACACTTCGCCCGCGACCGGAAGGCGCAGAGAAATTCGTTCTGGCATCCAGCCCGTGTAATCGAGTGAGGATCTGTGATGTTCCCTTTTCCGCAGACTCATCTTGCTGGCGTGACGACGTCCATCGGCTTCTGACGCGGACAAGCAGCGTGGTTGTCAGGTGGCAACCATGGTTCTATCGGAGACTCGAAGCCGCGTCCGCATCTGCACCAGCCCGATGCCGATGCCAGAGCAGTTGCCGCAGATCACGATTGTCCGGACTGGGTACCCACACGCGAGGAAAGTTATCTTCCAATAGCAGCTTCAACAGAAGTTGGGCATCTTGGCGGTCGGTCTTTTGCTTGCGGACGCGCTTCGTCTTGATCTCTGCTGCATTGCCAATCCATACCTCGATTCCCAGTTCCGCCAGTAGCCGCTCGAACCAGCGTGAGTAGCCGGTGGCCTCGATCCCAACGCGCACGCTGACTCCTCGCTGCTTCAGGTCTCGGTAGAACTTCTCTGCTTCTCCATCACTGTGGTTCAATCGCCGTTCCCCGCACTCCAGAGTTTCCTGATCCCCAAAAGCGATTTGCTGCAAGCTCGGGTGATAATCTACGCCTCTAATGAACATGTTCGGCTCCTTCCTCCCGAGCCTTGGTCGTCGAACAACCACAGTCTACTCGGGCCGAGGGAGCCGACATTGTTATGCAATCAAGTCCGGTTTCCGAATACGTCCAGGTAGCTCACACGCTCTGCCGGAGTCCGGACCTGACGGCAAGGGATTCCGCTCAGACGGTCTCTGCCTCAGCATGCAATAGTGCGATCGTACCATCGCCTATGAATCCATTAGGCCATTCACTACCTCCCTTTGGGCTTGGTACCCTCCCCCAAACGGATTCGACCGTATGTGTGAAAGCGTAGGGAAGGAGCCAGTGCGCCCACCTAAGGACACAGGTGAATCGGTGATTGACGAGGCCTCCGCTGTTGCGAAGGAACGAATGCTGGCGAACCTGCGCCAGATCGACAGGCGAGAATGGTGGCTCTGGTCCTCTGCCATTTCAGTGACGCTGTTGTTAGCAATCGGGATGGCTTCGTTCGCTCTGCCGGCTCTACTCTCGGGCTTTGATAGTCTTTATGGCTTCTTCCTAGATCATGCCGTGCGCGGGCTTTTGAGTTTGGTGCTCGTCTTCAACATTTACGTTGTGTATCAACAAATTCAAATCAATCGTATTCGAAACGAGTTTGCGGACAATCTCTACGAAATGGCTGTCCTAGATCCGGTCACAAATATGTTTAACCGTCGATACATCATGCATCGATTAGAGGAAGAGATTGCGCGATGTCAACGGCACGGCAGTCCATTGACCGTTATTGCGCTCGACCTAGATCGCTTTAAAGAGATCAACGATGAACACGGCCATGCTGTCGGAGACTACGTCTTGAGAATTGTTGGGGAACAGTTGAAGCGAGCCACTCGCGGATCGGATGTAGTGGCCAGATATGGCGGCGATGAATTCCTGGCAATCCTGCCAGATTGCAACATTGAGCAAATACGGTATGTACTGCATCGTCTAAACGGTCTCCACATCAAAACTGCCAAATCTAGAATTGACATTCGGTATTCGGCTGGTTGGACGGACTACATCCAAGGTGAGCCACTCAAAGACTTGCTGAAACGCGCTGATGAGATTCTCTACCAGAACAAGCGTAATCCAGAAGCGCTCTTCGTCGGTTCAATCGTTGCGGATTAGGTCATCATCCGTGCTCTATTTCAACACTTGCGTCAATGAGACAACGCCTGTCTTAGACCTTACGGCTTGGAAGAGGCGGTCGAGAATCGGGGCTAGCTCCCGAGTAGCCGGGTTACCGGAGAAGTGCTGGGAGCGTCCAGATGGTTTCGCTGCGCCCGCGGTCACGGCGTTGACTTGTCGCGTCCGAGGCTATTTGAATAGCGACGCTCCATCGCGAAGTACTGGTTGCAAGTCGTCCGCGACGACATCAGGTTCGTAAATTTCCAGATAATTGACATGCTGACCGGCACTGTTCGGCTGCATCCCTATATCGATCGATTTTTTCAAAGCGAGCGCGGGATTTCCCTCGGCGCCCATGTCTCCGCTGTTGCGTTCGCAAGAGGTGCGGAGTTGAAAACCGGTGATCACACGTCCGTTATAGCCAATCACAAGATCGACGCCGCGAGGACCCGGGCCCGCGCCTGGAAATCCATCGAGATTGCTGAACTGGAGCACGAATCGGCGTCCCAAGAGGCCCATGGCCTCGTCGATAATTTCTTGCCTGATGCCCTTCCGCTCACGAGGGGCGATTTTACCGCGGTCATCGATATTGAGACCAAACCCCATCGACAGGGAAACGTACTGATTCGGAAAGTCGGCGGCATACACCTGGAAGGTCTTCTGCCATGCTGCTATGTATTTGCGTGGGGTGTAGCCCAGATTGAGCCATGTCCTGACATCCTCCGGCTTGCTTGGCAACGTGAACTCCGCAGAAACCGATGTCGGGCCGTCCGCTGCGACCACTCTGAAGGCAGGAGACTTTCCGTACCTGTCGCTCAGTTGTTTCACGAATGCGAACCAACGGCTAAGGTAGGTGTTATCCCATGGCATCGGAAGCTTCTCGACTGTGCCTTTGCCGGGCCCATATTGAATCGGGAACGTTTGGGTCTGTACGCCTTCCAGGGCCCACGGAGGAGAAAAAAACCGGGGAAGATGAGCAGTTGTACCCATTTCTTTGATGCTTCCGCGGCGGCGAAGAGTTGATCCAGCTTCGACCAATCCGGATTCCCCTGGGCCGGCTCGATGTCGCGCCAACGGATCTGCAACGCGACGCCACTGATATAGGGATTATTCAATGCCCGCAGATTCAATCGATTCTCTTGCGGCTTGTTCTCGATAACGACGACGAGTCCGTTCGGTGCAGAGTTACCAGTTGATGTCGACGACTGCCCGGGTTCGGCCACTGCAGCGGCCGGAAATAGCAGCAAGGCGCCGGTGCGCGCGGTGCATCGACATCTACGCCTCCTTAGAACCGCTGGTGCCTCGTGTCGTTGATCAGATGGCTGACATTGTTCAGTCGGGCTTGGCGAGTTCGCCTTGTGTAAGTGCTGAACTCGATTTACGTAGGTGGGCTCCCAGGATGAGCGCCTACCCCGGATCTCAGGATCGATTCGACGACGGAGGTTGACCGGTCGGCAACTGTCGGCACGACTCTTGTCAATATAAATCTCCACGGTCTTACTGGTATCAGCCAGAGTCTTACAGTCCAGGGGGCAATTCTCAAAAAGGCGAAGGCTAATCTCCAGGTAGCCGTAGCGGCTGCTGGATTCCGGCGGCCCACATTTCGCGAGCCACAAGGTGCCCGGTCCGAAAAGAGTGGACCAACCGCTACAAAGGCAAGTCACGACGACGAAATCGCGCAGACCTTCGTTCGCCGCGGCGAACTCAGGGCAGCGCGAAGGCGATGACGGAGTCGCCGGGGACGTCGTTGAAATATCCTTGGACGGCGACGATGCCGGGGCCCCCGAAAGCCTCGACGACGACGTACTGCTTGCCGTTCTTCCCCTTGAACGTCACCGGGATTGTGTGGGCGCTGGCGTCGATCTTTTCGGTCCACAGCTCTTTTCCTGTGCGGGCGTCGAAGGCGCGGAAGCGGCCGTCATTCGTCGCGCCGATGAAGATCAAGCCGCCAGCGGTGACGATCATCGGGCCGGTGTTGGGCGCGCCGGTATGCGGAAAACCCTTTTCTGCGAGGGCGTCCACCGTGCCGAAGGGAACGCGCCATACAATGTCGCCCGTCTTCGCGTTGACGGCAAAGATTTCAGCCCACGGCGGCTTGATGCACGGCCACCCTGTCTTCGGGTCCCAGTAGCGTGAGTTGTAGCGGGAACCGCCGCCGGGATAGATTTTTTCGTACGGCCCACCGGAAGGAATGTCCTTCTCTTGCTTGACCAACCGGCCGACCTGCGCCGTATTGAAAACCGTGGTGCCGAAAATATACTGAAGCTTGGGGTCGAACGCGACGCCGCCCCAGTTGCCCGAGCCTTCCCGTCCCGGAGAGATCACCGCCATCTTGTTCGGATCGTTGCCGTAGGGCGTGAACGGCCCGTTGTTGTAGAAATTGTTCTTTTCCCAAAGATCCTTGCAAAACGCGGCGTGCTCGGGCGTGAGATCGTAGATGTCGTCCTTGGTGAGGCTCATGGGAGCGAGCGGCGGCGGCTTGAGCGGAAAGGGCTGCGTGGGCGAAGTGGCTTCGCCGGGAACATCCGACTGCGCCACGGGCCGCTCCTCCATGCCGAAGAGGGGCGCGCCGTTCGTGCTGTCAAAGATGTACAGCAAGCCCTGCTTGCCGAATTCGGCGACGGCCGAAATCGTCTTCCCGTTGCGCTTGATTTCGAACAATGTAGGCGCGCCGGACACGTCGTAATCCCAAAGATCGTGATGCACGAGCTGCTGATACCAGACGAGCTTGCCGGTGTTCGCGTCCAGTGCCACGACGCTATCGCTGAACAGTCCGTTGCCGAGGCGCTGGCCGCCGTAGTATTCGGTGCCTCCGCTGGGAGCAATCGGCACGAAGACGAGGCCGCGCTCGGCATCGAGAGTCATGAAACTCCAGACATCGGTGCCGCTCTTCGCGTCCCAGCTCTTCCCGAGCCAGGTTTCGTAGCCGGGCTCGCCGGGCTGCGCCTTGGTGTAGAACGTCCAGACGAGCTTGCCGGTATGGGCGTTCCACGCGCGCACCATCTGGACTCTGTTTTCACCCGTGATGATCAGATCGCGATAAATGACGGGCGCGGAGGAAGGGCTGGCGCCCGCGACGAAGCCCCCGTCGCCGAATCCATCGGCGGGCTTGCCCGTTTTCGCGTCGAGGGCGAGCATCTGGTTTCCGGAAACACCGAGGATGATACGCGGTGCGGTCTGCTTGTCGCCGGGCCAATACGCGACGCCGCGGCGCTGCGTTCCTTTCGTCTCGTACTTCCATATCTGCCGGCCGGTTTCCGGGTCGAGCGCGTAGACGTTCTTGCCCGCGTCGAGGTACATCACGCCGTCGATCACGAGCGGGGCGCCTTCGGAATTGACGTTACCTGCGGGATCACCTACGTGGAACGTCCACGCTCGTTGCAGCTTCGTCACATTGTGCGTGTTGATCTGAGAGAGAGGGGAATAACGCGTCGATTCAGGATCGTTTCCGGGATAGCGCCAATCGGTCTGCGCTCGAAGGGCCGACGGGAGAATCAGCAGCACAAGGATGCCGAGACAGATGCTCCCTGCGGGGAACGCGCTTCTGGATTGGCTCGTTGAAGGCCCTGACCGCATTGGCAAGCGACCTCGCGGCCGGTTAATGGGACGGCCCGAGCAACGGCATCACGTCGTGCTCCATCTCGGCGAAGGACAGCGCCTTCTGATAGAAGTGCGCCTCTTTGCCGTCCCGGTCGTAGATCGTGGTCATCGGCAGGCCTTCGCCCATGGCCGCCCAGCGCGGGTCGATGGCCTTGTAATAGTCATCATCCGTCGAGGAAGCGATATACACGGCGAAAGGAGGCTTCTGTTCCTTCAGGTACTTGAGCATCTCGTCTTTCTCGGAAGCGTCGGTAACGTCGTTCATCGAGACCTCAACGACCTGCAGGCCATCCTTGTACTTCGTCTGCAACTTCTCGATCTCCGGGAATTCTGTGTGGCACGGCACGCAGTACGTCGCGAAGAAGTTGAGGAAGACGACCTTTCCTTTGTTGGCCGCAATCAGCGCCTGGACGTCTTTCGGCGCGACCGTTTTCAGCTCCGGCGTGGACGCGGATTGCGCGCGAACGCCAGGCGCGGCGAAAGCAGCCGCGCAGAGCGCCACGAGAACGAGGCTGGCGAGCTTACACGCGGGAACACGCGACCTCATTGGCCGCCGCTCTTTGCGCTCGCCGCCGCTGCCGCCAGCATTTTCGTGGACGCATCCGTAACCTGCTGGAAGCTGTCGCCGGTCATGTTCACGAAGTTTGCCACGACCTGCCGGTTGATGTTCACGAGAATCGTATTACCCGCGGCGGGATTCAGCTTGTACACCCGGACGCCCGAATCCTGCGGGCCCTTCTGAAAGTACACGAGCGGGATCGTGATCCCCTTGTCCTGCTCCAGCTTTTCCAGCCAGGCCTTCGTGTCCGGCCCCTCGATCATCACGACGAAGCCCTTGAGATCCTTCTGCGATTGGACGAGGGCGTTCAGCTTGACGATGAGATCAGCCGCCTGATCGCTCGGCTTCTGGAAGAAGCCGATCACGGTCGGCGCCGCTCCGTACTCGCACACATAGCAGGTGTCCTGCCCCTTGTATTTCCCGGTTACGTCAATGACGCGGAGGGACGGCGTAACTGCACCGACCTGGCGGCCCGAAGTTATCGGTCCGCTCGTGGCTGACGTTGCCGTCGCAGCAGGCGCCGCGGCCGGAGCAGCGGCAGCAGCCGCGTTCGAGGCGTCCGTGCTGCCATTCGCCGCTGCCGCTTCCGCCATCTTTACAGCATTCGCGGCGTCCGTTCCATCCACGGGGTACTTCAACGCAACCCACTTGTACCAGCCGCCTTCGAGAATCTTTGTGTTGAGGTAGCCGAACTCCGACAGCTTCTTGTACATGTCAATCGAGTCTTCATCGTGATTGCACGGGCAGTAGAGGACGAGCATCTTGTTGCGCGGAAGGCTGATCGGCGGTTTGACTTGCGGCACCCAGGGATAGTTGATCGCCCCGGGGATGTGGCCTTCGGCAAACGCCTCTTCCGGCTGGGTATCAACGAGCACAAAACTCGTGTCCTTGTTCTGCATCATCTTCAAGATGTCAGCGGGCGCGATGAACTGCGGCGGCGGCGCTTCCATCCCGGGAACTCCCAGATCGTCCTGAGCGGAAAGCGTCGGAACGCAAAAAGCCGCGCCAAACAGAACCAAGCACGCAATCGCCAACCATTTGCCGATGCTCATAAAGCCCTCCTGCACTTACTTAATTAGATTCCCGGGCTGGAGAAAAAGTTCCATCCCGCGTTCGCGCCACGAACAATTTTCCGATATCGAACCGCTTCCAAACCTCTTTTTTTCAGCTATGTATGGATGTTACTCACGGCCCCAGGAGGTGTCAAGTTACCCGCTTTCGGCCGCTCCCAAGAATCCGACATCTACTCGTCTCGGCCTGTCTCGATAGACGCAGATGAATGGGGCGGGTTTCAACAATTCTGACCAGGCGCCTCTCAGCGTGCGGAACGCTCCGGCAGAGAGAACGCATACACAACGCCGTCCATGCCGTCCACCTCGATCGGCATGGACTCGAGAGATGTCGCGTGTGACTGGAAGGCCCAGGCGAGCGTGAGTGAGCCCACGTTGTCTTTGTTGATCTGAGCCAGCGGACTGAAGCGCCGGCCAGTGTAGTCGCCGTTGAACGTCGGCCACATGTCCGTCGGGGATTTGCGCAGAGCGGCCGGATCGAGTTCCTGCGCCGGCGAGGATGCCGCGCATGCACACGTCAGCGCGACCAGAAATGCGAGCCGCCTCACTTTAAGGTCTCTAGATAGGTGAAGATGTTGTGCAGGTCCGCGTCGGTGTATTTCTCCAGCAGTTCAGCGTGCGCCTTGAGCGGGTCGGTCACTTCGACTTTCTTGACCGTGCCGCGCGACCAGGAGTGATACCAGCCGTCCTTGCCCTGAATCGCCACATGGTAATCGTCGTTCAGAACGAGCGTGCCCTCAAATTGCTTTCCTGAGGGCAGCGTCACAATCGCCGTCGGAGGCACACCCCCAGGGTAGAGCAGGCGCTGCTCCAAATTAGGAGGGTTGTATTTCGTGGCGATGCCTGCCAGATCGCCCGTCGGCGAGTGACACTTCGAGCATCCGCCCGCGCCGTTGAAAAACGCCTTGCCCGCCTCAACGGTGCCGGTCGCAAGGCGCTCCGCGGGAATGTCATTGGGATAGGGGCCGACGCGCGTATGGAGATCGAACAGATCGAGTTGCGCTTGAATGAATGCAAGAAGAACGACAATCTGGTCCTGGCCGAACGGGAATGCGGGCATCCCTCGATCAGCGCGCCCCTGCGTGACTACGGGGCCGATCAAATCTCCGTTCTTATCGTGGCGGACCACGCTCGACCGGATCAGATCGGGCCCGCGGCCACCAGTGGCGTCCTCGCCGTGGCACACTGCGCAATTCTGCTGGAACAGAGCGCGGCCGCGTTCGGCCGCCGCAGCCTGCGCCGCCTCCCGCTCCGGGTTCCGATTACCGGGGTTGGGCGGCTGTGGCTGACCTTGCTGGGCTTGGACGGAAAAAATAACCGCGAAGGCAGCTAGTACAATCAACGCAAGCTTCTTCACTAGGATTCCCCTCACATTAACGCGCGCGTTTCATGCAGCGGGCGAATGCTACTGCGCGCATCGGTCTTTGTGCGCCCCCGCCCTAATGACCCGCCTTGGTCAAAGTCGCGCCCGTTATTTTCTTCGTCTCGTGCGCCCAATTCGGGCCGGGATAGCTGAAGAGCAAAGTGTAACCGGGCGATCCGCCCGCGACGACGATGTGAAAATCGTCCGGGCTTTGAACGATCGGCACCTTTCCCCCCGGCTTCAGGGCGTCCTTGAACACTTGCGCCCGATCCGGACGAATTCGGCCATCGGCGATCGACTGCTGTATCTCGTCGATTTCGCTTGCATGCCCGAAGCCGCTCGTGGCTGTGATCAATTTCTCGTACGGGATGCTCGTATGTTCATACAGCCACTCTTGCAGGCTTTTCCGGGTATAGCCGAGCTTCGACAATTCGTAGGCACAATCGGGGTGAAGCACCAATATATAGGTCTGCGAGTGGACCCAGCCGAAGACCACGTTGCTGGTCCTTTCAACGACCGTGTTCAGGATCCCTTGCGCGGTCCAAGGCGCGACCGCGCCGCCTCCGAGAACCAGCGGATTCCCCGACGTTGCCACCATCACAGTGCTGTCCTCGGGTTTGTAACCGAGGCTCACATGGTAGGGTTCCCACGGGCTCTTGGCTTCGTCTTCCGCGAACGTGAAAAATGTGTAGGCCTCGAAACGACCGGTCAGCGCCATGTCGTTTACAGCCGGCCACGTCTGGCCGATATTCAATAGAGAGAGCCGCAGCGCGCGGCCCACGGTGCTGTTCGCTCTCCATCCGTGCCCCAACATGCCGATTCCGGAATTGAAGTTCAACTCCTTCGCGAGGGGGCCATTCACAATTACGACGGGAGTGAAGGAACCGGTGGACGCCTGCACGTGAGTGAGATCGAAATGCTTGTCCACAAATCCGTCCATGGCAGCGAGAATGACCGGGAAATACTCCGGCTTCGCCCCGGCCATCACGGAATTCACGGCGATCTTTTCCACCGTGGCGGTTCCGTTCTTCGGGGCCACCTGGCCGACGACCTCGTCCGGTGAACGGGTTGTCGCAGCAAGCATCGCCTTCACAAGCTTGGGCGTCGGCGGAACGATGGGCAAACCATCGGCCCAGCGACTGTCGAGGAACAGATCGTTCACCTTCTGGTACGCGTCCTCGTAGTCCGTGCCGGTGACCTTTATGTTGGTATTCTCATGCTGCTTCTGAATTTGCGACGGCTTGGCCTCCTCCGCAGTTAGCGGGCGGACCAAGTCATCCACCATTTGATCGAATACCGCGGCGGCGATGGGCTGTAGCTCTGCGTCGGTGGCGCGAGCGCGGTAGTATTTGTCCGCAGGAAGCGCGATCATGCGAATCCCCGGCATGCCGCGGTCCTTCGCCGCGGATTTCGCGTCGTCGAGAAACTCGGTTGTCGTGAAATAAACGCCCGGCATTCCAGCCTTTTCAATTTCAATCATGTCGTGGGAACCCCACCACGTGCAACTCCCTCAATCACCAACGCCGAAGATAAAGAGGTCGCCTTGCTGCTTGACCGTGGGGTACCACTTGGGCATGTCAGTGATCGTCTGCGCCGAAGGCTTCGGATACATCACGATCGTCGCGCTCGGATATTTTTCCTTCAGAATCTGCGCGATCACGTCGAGGAAATTGTCCGCGCCAAATTTGCCGTTATCCACCAGCACGATCTTCTTGCCGGCCAATTCCGGCACGCGCGGATTGATTCCGATCGTGGGTGGAGGAGGAATCTCGCCGCGCGGGTCCATCACCTCCAGCGTCACCTGCGCCGCTGCCGTTCCGGCCACGCACAGGCCAACGACCAAGAGCGCAGTTGCCAGCAGCCAGTTTGTGTTCCTCTTCATGGCTTTCTCTCCGATCTCACTGGAACGATCCCACGGAATCGTTTTCGCGCAAGTGCCCTCAAGATAGACAGCGAGCTATCCAATGTCAATCACATTGGGGCGCTCCGCTGCCTACTGAGACCACCCGGACGTCGCTCCGTACGGGAGACCCGTCATCACCGCCACGATGTCGTGAATCTTGCCGTCCTTGATCTTGAAAAGCTCCGCCACCTCTTCGCTGAAAGGTCGCGTCGCCGCCGCGGATTCATCGACTTTCCCCACTCCGGGCACATTGACCGACTTGATGGTTCCCGGCGTGTTGAACATGAACACGCCCAGCACTAGCCCTTTCTGCTCGTCCACGGTGACGTATCGCCGGGGACGGATCGGCGTGATGTACTCGAAGAGATGCGTATCCAACTGCTTCTCACAGTTCAGCGGCCCGAGTTGCGATCCCGCGAAATTCGACGGGCACGTCTGCGTGCCGTTTTCGATGCGCGTCACGTCCTTGTCGAAGTGCGCGATGCTGCCGTCGCTCTTCTCGATGGCTTCGAAATACAGGTCTGCGGCGTCCACCAATTGCTGGCGCGTCAGACGGTCGGACGGTTGGAGATCCTCGAGAAGCGTGGGCTTCGGCTCCGTCAGGTTCTCCGGACGGGTAAACCCGCCGCGCGTTTCCTGCCGCGTCAGGATCACCTCCATCTCGCTGATCTTCTTGTCCACCACCTTCACGCGCGCCACCAGAATCCCGCCCATGCCCCCTTCGTCTGTCGTGCCGACAAAACTCACCTCTCCCGCCGCCGGATCGTCGAGGAAAAGCTGGTAGCTTCCGAAGCCGTCGAGCGTGCCCCACAGTCCGTCGCCCAATTTCAGCTCCTGGCCGTTCTCGGTGTAGCGTGCGTCCTTGGCCAAGGGCAACCGCGAGGGATCGTGCTCGACCAGCGCAACGCGGAACTTGTTCATGAAGCCGTTCAGGCAGGTCCGGTCGCAGTCTCCGCTGCCCGCCACCGGCGGCCGCGGCGGCTCCACGGCCCACGACGCCCGCATCGTCGCGCTCCCCTGTCCCCATCCGGGCTTCAATCCGTATTGCGCCTGCGTGAGCACGGCCTGGATGAAACGGATCTTGCCTTTCTCAATTTTGAAAAGTTCGCCGATCTCCCACGTGAAGGGATGGCGGAGCGAAATAGGAAATGTCGTCCCGTCTGTCAGCGTGACCGACTTCACGGTTCCGTTGTGATCGAAGAATGCGAACGCAAACACCAGTCCCCGCTCCTGATCGACCACCAGGAAACGCCTGTCGCGAATCCGCGTGACCATGCGAAAGAATCCCGTCTTGAACTGCGCGGCGCACCCCAGGCTGAGAGTTTGCGAACCCTCGCCCGCGGATTGCGTCCTCGACGCGCTGGCATTGTTCGTCGTCTGCGTGCCGTTTTCGATGCGGTTGCAATCGTCGGTGAAGGGATAGACTCCCTTGCCGTCGTTATTCTGCAAACCCGTGAAATACATGTTCGCCGTCTTGATCAAATCCTCGCGGGACGCGCGCTCGGCCGGTGGAATCGCCGCCACGAGAACCGGATTCGGCTGGCCCATCTGGTCGAGATTCTTGGCAGCGTTGGCGTCGCGGGCCACGATCGTCTCGACTTCGGCGATCTTTCCGTCCATGACTTTCAGGCGAAGAGCCATGATGAGCGGCCGGTCCCACTCCTTCACGACGCCGATGAATCCCACTTGACCGGCCTGCGGATCGGCGAAGGTGAGCTTGAAAGTCCCGAGGCCGTTTGCCGTGCCCCAAAGCCCCTCGCCGAGTTTGAGCAATGCGCCGTTTTCGGTGAACCTCACCGTGCTCGTCACCGGCAGGGGCGAAGCGTCGCGTGCGACGAGCGCCGTCAAATACTGATCGACGAATCCCTCGAGGCACGCGCGATCGCACTGGCTTGCGCGAGCGGCTTGCGAAGCAGCCTTCGCCGCAGCCCGGCTCGGCGTACCTGCGAAAAGGCAAACGGCCAAAACCATCACCGCGCTACTGTACAGAAATCGCAGGAATTCGCGTCGCATTGTCCGCCTCCTCGAACTTTTCCTTCACAATGTACGGTCTGGTGCAAAACCAAGGTCGCCTGAAGCTGCTCTTGAGACACAGAGGTCCCTCGATCGGATACCCCTCCGCCGGTCGTGCTTACGGCAAGCCGAACACGAAATAGGTGGTGCCGGCCGTCACGAACACGTACTGCTTCCCATCCACCGCATACGTCACGGGATTCGATCGCAGCGAAGAGCCGAGATAAATGTCCCAGAGTGGCTTGCCGCTTTCGGCGTCGAGCGCGAAGAAATTGCCTTCATCCGTTCCGGAAAACACCAGCCCGCCGGCGGTCGCGAGCGTGCCGACCCACGACGGCGAGTGCAGCCGGAACTCCCACTTCATTTTTCCGGTCGTCGCGTCGAGCGCGCGGATCGCGCCATAGGCGTCATCACCGCTGAGCGCGCGTTCCCCTCCCGCGCCCATCGGAAATTTTCCCATCTCCCACTTGGTGGAAGTTCCTTTGACGAAGTAGGAGCCCATTTCACGCGCGTCCACGTAGAAGAGTTTAGTCAGTGGGCTGTATGAATTGCTGGTCCAATTGATCGCCCCGGTGATGCTCGGAAAAACCAGGTTTCCTTCCGGGGTGGGGCCTGTATCGGGCAACACGATCGGCTGCCCCTTTGCGTCGAGTCCTTTCGCCCACGTCTGCTTCGCGTAAGGCACGCCCGCGACGAAGTCGCCCGTCTCGCGATCGAGCACGTAGTAGAAACCATTCCGGTTCGCGAACCCCAACAGCTTTCGCGGCTTGCCGTTGATGTTCCCGTCAAACAGAATCGGCGGCTCGGACGCGTCCCAATCGTGCGTTTCGTGCGGCGAGAATTGGAAATACCATTTGACTTTCCCGGTATCGGGATCGATCGCGAGCAGCGAACACGTATAAAGGTTGCTTCCCGGCCGCGCGTCGCCGTTCCAGTCCGGCGCCGGATTGCCCGTGCCCCAGTAAACGAGATTGAGCTTGGGATCGTATGCTCCCGCGTTCCACGTCGTGCCGCCGGCCGGCACTGAATCGCCCCACGTTTCCGAGCCAGGTTCTCCCTGCAACGGAACTGTCCAGATGCGCCACAGCCTCTTACCCGTTTTCGCGTCGTAGCAATCCAGCAGACCGCGAACCGCCGCTTCGCTTCCGCCGGTCCCGATCATGATTTTTCCGTTGAAGGCGAGCGGCGGGCCCGTGATGGCATATCCCATCTTGTTGTCCGCGACGACTGTGTTCCAGATCACCGCGCCGGATTTCGCGTCGAGCGCCACCAGGTGCGCGTCGATCGTCGCGACGTACACTCGATCGTCCATCACTGCCACTCCGCGATTCGTCTGAAAGAGGCCGATCGCAACCACATTTTTCAGAATGGGCGACCAGGTCCAAAGCTTGGCGCCGGTGTGGGCATCGAGGGCCGTCACAGTGCTGGGTGGCTCGGTGACGTACATGATTCCATAAACAACGATCGGGGACGTTTCTACGTTTCCCGCAGGCCGGCTGGGCTGGTATGCCCAGGCTAGCTTCAAGCCCGCTACGTTTTGCGGCGTGAGTTGCTTGAGACCCGAGAAACGCTGGTCGTAATAGTTCCCGCCGTAGGTGAGCCAGTTCGCCGGCTCGCTTTCCGCTTTCACGATGCGTTCGTAGGGCACTTGCCCAAAAGCCGGAAGCGAGGTTCCGAGCGCAAGCAAGATGACGGCGTATCGGATGGCTTTCATTGGGCGCCTTTCAAGCCAGCCAGGTACGCGACCAGGTCGTCCAGTTGGGTCGCCGACAACGTGTCCTTGAAGCTTGGCATCACGCTCTTTCCCGGTTCTTTCTTCAACTCGCACAGGTCGAGTTTCCGGAACGAGTGGAACCGCCCCGTGGCATCCTTGAGTTCGATCGTGAACGAATCCTCGTACACCCGCGTACCATCGACGGAGCGGCCGTCCTTCGTAACCACATGGACGAACAGGAACTGCGTGAAGCGTCCCCGCTCCATCGCACCCCCTTCCTTGGGCAAAATCGCGCCGGGAGTCAGCAGCGTCGTGCGCAGATAGCTGGGCCCGCGCATCGCGCCGACGCGTGTGAGTTCCGGCCCCACCCCTCCGCCCTCCCCGCTGATGATGTGGCATCCGGCGCACCCGCTCGAGTCGTAAACCGCCTTTCCTTTTGTCGGATCGCCCTTCGCGATCTCCATGTCCGCCGTGTTGCCCAGCGATCGCAGGTAGCCCACCACTTGCCCGGTCTCATCGACGGTCAGCGACCCGAAACCGTTCATACCGGTGCCCGGAATCCCTCCGCGAATGATGTTGCCCACCGCCTCATCGCCGATTCTCTGTGCCACGCCCTGAAGACTCGGTCCGTCGCTGCCGCCGCCATCCAGCCCATGACATTTCGAGCAGTTCGCTTCGTAGAGCGCTTTCCCTGTGGCTATGTCGGCGGGAGAAGTTTTGGCAACAACGGGCGTAGTATCGCGCGGAATCTGCGCCTGCGTGACCGCGCCCGATGCAAGAAGGACGAACGCGGCCACGCAGCATCGCCGAATCACGGCATGCGCATTCCCCCTAAATTTCACTGTGTTGCGGAAGTATCACACGCAACTTTGCACTGTCAAGCATTCCGCTCGATGCAGATGTTGGGTGATTGGCCCCTCGCGCGAGAAAACGGTGGGCTGACAACTCCTCAGGGCAGGCCGAGGCTGCCGTACGCGCGCGGATTCGTGACGATGCCCCACGGAGTCTGAAATCCGCCGATCACCTTGATCGGCTGATACGACTTCGCATCGATCACGAACACGTTGTTCGACCGCCCGCAAGTCAGCAGGATCTTCGAATTGTCCGGCGTGAATGTGAAGTGCCAGCAACGCTGGTCCACGGGCGCTTCCCCAAGCAGTTGCAGCGAGTCCGATGAAAACACCTGGAGCTTTCGCGCCGCGGCAGCAGCGACGAAGATCCGGCTCCCCTGCCGATCGAAAGCAACACCGTATGGTTTCGCAGCCGTGGACACCGAGCGGATCACATTCAAATTCTGATCGAGCGAGAGCAGCGTGCCCGATCCTTCCATCGTTACCGCATACGAATTTCCCAGCGGCGATCGCTTCACGCCCCGCGGCCGCCGCCCGTATGCCTTCAGGTCGACTTCCCGCAAAAGCTTTCCTGTCTCGACTTCGTAAACGCCGATCGTATTCTGCGCTTCGTTGGCGACGACGAGCTGCTTTCCGTCCGGGGAGAACTCGAGCCCTTCCGTCTCCTTCCCCGCCACGAAACTCCGCCCGCGCGACCAATCCTGAGTGTTGAACTCCATGATCTGCGCAGGCGGCTCGTTTTCAGTGTCCTCATCTTCGTCGCCGACAGCGGTCCCCTTGGGCGGACCCGCTGTCGAGCCCGGCTCGTACGAAATGAAAAGCCCCGTGCCGCTCGGGTTCAGCTTTACGAATTCGGGATTGTCGCCTACTTGAAGCCGCTGGACGAGACGCATCCTGCGCGTATCGAACACGGCCGCGTCTGCCGTGTCCTTGTCTGCCGTCACCAGATACTTCCCGTCAAAAGTCAGGCCGAGTCCTCTCGGCGCCACGTCCTGCGGATGAATCCGCTTCACCACCTCCAGTTTGTTGAGATCAATTACGCTGATCCCGCCGTCCTCCTCCGTCACGTAGGCGACGTTCGTCGGAATTCGAAAGAGATGCATGTAGCCAAAGATCGCGCACGCCACCAAGATGATCACGAGCGCCCAACCGCCAAATCTACGCAAGTTCATCCACCGCTCTCGATTCCACCCCCTCGAGTCGCCCCTTTGAGTCGATCGTTTCGTCGCGCGATTCACCAGGTCACCCTCCTGAAACGCGGAAATCGAACCGCGGGTTACCTCTTTCCGGCGAGATGCATCCGAAGTTCGGCCAGGTTGTCGAGCATCAAGTCCGGCGGGTGCGCGCGCAGGCCATCCGTGCCGAAACCATAGCTGACTCCACAAGCCCACGTCCCCGCATTCCGCGCCGTCCGCACGTCGATGTCTGAATCGCCGACGATCATCGCCTCGCGTGGCGCCGCGACAAAATCGCGAAGCAGAATGTTTACGCCCTGCGGATCGGGCTTCTTTGTAGCGAAGCTGTTGCCGCCGTACACGTACCGGAAATAGCCTGCGAGGTCCAGCCCTTCGAGGATTGCCTGGCTGAACCTCACGGGCTTGTTGGTCAGAACAGCCAGCTCATGATCCTTCAGCCCCTCGAGCGCCTCGCGCACCCCCGGATAGGCGACCGTATTGTCGAGCATGTGCGCGCGGTAATAGGAAAGAAAGTGCGCCAGGCCCTTTTCGGCTTCCTCATGCGTCGCGCCCTCGCCGAGTGCGCGCCTCACCAGGGTCGATGCACCGTTTCCGACGTAGCCGAAAATCCTCTCGTCCGCGAGCGGTGCGCGGCCCATGTGCCGCAGCGTGGCGTTGACCGCCTGCGCTAGGTCAGCCTTCGAATCGATCAACGTCCCGTCGAGATCGAAGACCACAACTCGCACTCCAGCAAACTGACCGTTACCGCCCTCTTTCATGCCCCCTCGCGTTCCTTCGAGAATCCTTCATCTTACTACGCGGCCCCGCGAATCGGCCGGTTCATCTTCGCCCGATCCCTCGTTACCAGAACGAACAGCACCCGAGCTTTTTCCCGCGATGCCTCGTCTCGAAAGCTATTGTGTCCGCATAGGCGAAAGCCGGCCGGCAGCCTTGGGGATTGATTGCCTTGAGCCCATCTGGGAGGCGTTGAAGCAGGCCCAACGACAGCGGTCGCTCGCGTCCACCGCGACCAGCGATCTCGATCGGCGCAGAAGTCTGCGCCAGCCACACGCCGCGACGCTGCTCGTCTACGGCTCGGGCGCGGACAAACAGCCCTTCCACGAAGAGGCGGAAACCATCAATACCAGCGAACATGGTTGCGAGCTGGCGCTGGATACTTGCGTCGCGCGCGGCCAGCGGCTCTTCCTTACCAACACTTGCAATCAAGCCGAGCAGGAATGTCGCGTCGTCTATGTCAGCCGTCGCGGCCGCGGCAAAATCCGCGTCGGCGTCGCTTTCCCCGCTCCCGCTCCTGAATTCTGGCGCGTGTCGTAGCGATCCGCGCTCTCCGCTCTCATCGTCGGTTTTTGGGCCCTGCGCCCCTGCTGTTACAATGCCTTGTCTCCGCAACGCCACAATTTCACGCTGAGGCTCCATGGCTGAAATTCAACCCTTTCGCGCATACCGCTACGACACGAACCGCGTCGCCCTGAAAGACGTCCTCACGCAACCCTACGACAAGATTACTCTCGCGATGCAGGACCGTTACTACGCCGCGAGCCCTGACAACCTGATCGCCATCGAAAAAGGCCGCGTGCTGCCGGACGATTCCCCGGAGAGTAATGTTTACACGCGCGCCGCGCGAACCATCGACGAATGGATCGCGCAAAAGATTCTCCTACAGGATGCGACCCCCAACATCTACGTCTACGCGCAGGAATTTGAGGTACCGGGGAGCCACACGCGCCGCGTGCGCGTGGGCTTCATCGCCCTCACCCGCGTCGAAGACTACGACGCTCGTGTCGTCTTCCGGCACGAGCGCACGCTCTCCGCTCCCAAGGCCGACCGCATCGAGCTGCTTCGCCGCACGCGCGCGCAGACCGGCCAGCTCTTTCTGATCTACGACGATCCCGCGCGGCAGATCGACGCCTGGCTCGAGCAAACGGCCCGGACGCACCCCCCGCTCGAGCTGTGCGATGAGTATGGCGTCACGCACCGCCTGTGGCCCGTCTCCGATCCGGCGTTCATCGAACGCATTCAGAACGCGATGGCCCCGCAGAAGCTCGTGATCGCCGACGGCCACCATCGCTATGAAACGGCGCTCAACTACCGCGATGAATGCCGCGCCCGTGTCGCCACGGCCGATCCCTTCGCCGCGCACGAATTCGCCATGGCGACGTTCGTCAACATGCATTCAAGGGGCCTGACGATTCTGCCCACTCATCGTCTCGTTGCCCATCTCGCGAATTTCGATTTCGATCGCTTCCGCAAGACCGTCGGGGCCTATTTTGACTGGTACTCCTATCCATTCGCGGATGCGCAGGAGCGCGAGACGAGCTACACCGAATTCCGTAGGGACTTCCAAGGACAAAATCACGGACGGCGCGCGATCGGCGTTTACGCTGGCGCGGGGAACGAAGGCGCGGCGTTTTATCTTTTCGTGCTGCGCCGCGGAGTCGACATCGAGGATCTACTGCCAAACGTTTCCCCGGCGCAACGCGAACTCGACGTCGTGCTGTTGCATCGCCTCGTGCTGGAAAAGGGTCTCGGAATCACCGCGGAGGATGTTGCGTCGGAGAAGAACATCCGCTACGAACGCGAGATGGAGGCCGCGCTCTCCGCCGTGGATCGGGGTGAAGCGCAGATCGCGTTTCTGTTGAATCCCGTGCGCGTGAAGCAGGTCATCGACATCGCTTTGAGCGGCGACGTCATGCCGCAAAAGTCCACGGACTTCTACCCCAAGCTCCTGAGTGGAATCACCATCTATCGCGTGGACGGAAGAGTGGGAAAAGAATCGAGGTAGCGCTCCAAAGCAAAAACGCGCGGCTCGGTACTGGAGCCCTGCCGCGTGCCGAAGAATCCGGCTCCGTCAAACGGGAAGCCGGCCCGCTACCGACTACTTTCCGAAGCTCTGAATCGCGGCGGCCTCGCTGTCGTAGGTGTCGAAGACCGTCATCAGCTTCGTCACCTGCAACACTTCCTTGAACTTCGTTCCGAGGTTCGTGAGCTTCAGCGTGGCGCCCTGCGAACGCGCGCTGTGAAACGTCGCGACGAGCGTGCCGAGACCCGCGCTGTCGATGTAGCTGACGTTGGCAAGGTTGAGAACGATTTTCTTCTTGCCCGCCGCCAGCAAACTCTTCACTTTCTCGCGGAACGCGTTGCTCTCCTCGCCCAGTACGATGCGCCCTTCAATATCCAGCACGTTCACCCCGCTCACTTCCCGATCGGTCATTCGTAGTGCCACGTTCGTGCCTCCTCGAAAAATTCGAACTCGTTCTTGCGCTGGTCGGATAAGAAGCCGCCGCTAGTCTGCGGCAGGACGTGCTCTCTCCTCAGTAGAAATCCGAACAAGACATGTAATAGCCGCAACTCGGACAGATCAGCTTGCAGCTCCGTGCACCAAGGCGCGTCGAGCAGCGCGGACAGTATTCGGAAGCGTACTGCTGCTCCCCGTGGACTCCACGCGCCGCCGTGGCCGGCTCAACATTCGCCCCCGCGGGTTTGCCCGATGGAATCGCAGCCGCTGGCCGAGCCATCTCCGACTCCTTTGGAGCGACGTTTATAGCACATCCCGCGCACGGGGAAAAGCAAGCGTCTACATACGTGACATCAAGTCTCGCGCCGGGCCGTAACTACTGGTTAGCAGATTAGGCCACCCAAAAAGGTATTGGCGTATGCAGGGAGGTGTGTAAGACTCCGCTCCTCAATCGGAACGACTATGCGAGCCCTGAGCATAACAAGTTTCAGGGTTTCATCGCGTGGTTATCGTCGCCCTCATGGGTGTGGGAATGCTCTCCTTGGTCGGCGGCTGCCTGCTTCTGAGGCGAATTCGCTAGCCGCTTGAACCCGGCGCCCGAGCGGGACACGCTGGATGCAACCGCGACCCCGGCCAGAGCGTCTGATAACATAGAAGCGAGGCAGCCATGACAAGGAAACTTGAGTTTGGGCTGGCCGCAGCAATCCTGCTTGGTTCATCTGTTCTCAGCTCGTCCACCGCGCAAGCGCAAAGAATGGCCCCGGCTTCGGCCTCGCGTGTGGCCACCGTGCAAGCGCACCCGGTGCGTGGCGTGCGCACCCGTCGAAAAGGTGGCTTAGCTGGCGCGAGCTTCCGCACAACTTCAAATGGATTTGCGCCGGCGAGTGGCTCGTCCCTTTCACTACAGCAATTGCTCGATCCAGTCCTCCGCCGGGATTTGACTACGCGTACCTCTCCGCGATTGATAGCGACCTGGGCATAAAGGCGTTCATTGATCCCACGACTCAATGGCGGCTAGCCGCGGCAAGACGGTTCCTGCGTGGGACGCGCGGAGTCGGCTTCGGTGGCTCCGGTTTCTACCTCCTTGATGCCGGGGGCGAATACGCCGTGCCCGATGAGGAGCCCCCCGCTTCTGAACCGCCGGCGCCGCAGCCGCAGATTATTGTCTTGCAGCAGGCTCCCGCAGCCCAACAAACCGACGCGCAGACTGGGCCGGAACCCGCAATGGAAATTCTGCCGCCACTGCCCGATGTAGGTCAATTCACGCTTGTGCTTCGGAATGGCTCCCAAATCCAGGCGGTCGCGTTCACTCGCTCGAACGACAAAATTGTGTACATTACCGTCGAGGGAAGCCGCCGCACGATTGCCTTGGCCGATCTCGATTCCGCCGAGACGGTGCGCATCAATGAGGAGCGCGGCACGCCGCTTCAGCTTCCTATGTAAACCGTCGGCGTCCGGCGGGCGAATAGACGAGGACCGCGCCGATCGCGACAAAAATTCCCGCGTACAGAAATCCCACTGTAACACTCACGCCTGACCAGAGCGCGCCCACCACGATGCTCGACACGAGATCGCCTATCCCATTCGTTGTTGCGAGCACGCCGAAGCCCGAGCCGCGGGCAGCGTTCGGCAGCAGCTCTGCCGCGAGCGACTTTTCGACCGACTGTTGAACGGCCCCGTGCACGCCCGCGAGCCCAAAAAGAATGGCGAGAACCACGATCGTGGGCCGCTCGAAAATGAATCCGATGTAGGTCGCCGCGCCGATGGCGTAGCCGGCAGCCAGGAGCCCCCGTTTCGGGACGCGATCCGCCAGCGCGCCCGCGGGATACGAGGCCAGCGCGTTCACCGAGTTGTAGAACGTGTACAGACCGACGGCAACGGTCGCGGCCCGGCCCGCTCCAAAGCGCGGCGTGAGAATCTGGCTCGCCCGCAGGATCAGGAGCGTCGGCGCAAAATCGCCGATCCCGTGCGCGAGCACTCCGCCAAGATAATGCCAGTAAGGTTTGGGAAGTTGAGCGAGCCGCGATGCGAAGCCCGTGAAAGGATGTGCCGCGGGATGGCCATCCTTCTTGGATGCCGGCGCGAGAAACGCAAAGCATACCGCCGCCGTTAATCCGGGAAGCAGCGTCCACCGCAGGACGCCCCGCGCGCCGAGCACTCTCAGCAGCGCCGTGGCACAGAGCGGCCCGAGCACCGCACCGAGCGTATCCATCGCGCGCTCGAAACCGAATGCGCCGCCCTGCTGGCGCGGCGCGACGCAATCCGCCAGCAGTGTGTCGCGCGACGGCCCGCGGCTGCCGCGCCCCATCCATCCGAACGCGCGCAGCACGAGCACCATCGGCCAGCTCTGCGCGAACGCGTAGCCGAACGTTGTGAGAGCCGTCGCACAGTAACCGACGATCCCGGTGGGCTTGCGCCATGGCGCGTGGTCGGCGATGAAGCCGCCGGCAAGCTTCGCGAAACTCGATAGCCCGTCGGAAACGCCTTCGATTACGCCGAGCGCCACCGCAGGCGCGCCCAGGCTCGCGAGGAACGCCGGCAGGATCGCCGTCGCCGCTTCGTGGCCCCAGTCCGAGAAAAGGCTCGCGAGTCCAATGCCGAGAACGCCGCGCGTCAACCAGCGTTTCGACGGCGAAGACGATGCAGACGACGCAAGCGAAGGTTCACTCATGATCGTGGCGCTGCACGCCCATCCTATGCGGCGGTCCCGGTCAACACAAGTCGCGATCCGGCGGTGTAGAATCGGCGGCCAGACCATGCGAGCCGTCATTCAACGAGTGAGCCGCGCGCGAGTCACTGTGGACGGCCGCGTCACCGGGGAAATTGGCGCGGGGCTCGTTGTGCTCATCGCCATGGGACGCGAAGACTCGGCGGAAACAACGGCATCGATGGCCGAAAAGATCGTGCATCTGCGAATTTTCAACGACGACCAGGGCAAGATGAACCGTTCGCTTCTCGATACCGGCGCCGCGATTCTTGCCGTGTCGCAGTTCACGCTCTACGGCGACGCGCGCGGCCAGCGCCGCCCGAGTTTCATTCAGGCCGCTCCGCCCGACCAGGGCAAGGCGCTCTACGAGGAATTCGTGCGCGCGCTCAAGGCGCTCGGCGTGCGCGTTGAGACCGGCGTGTTTCAGGCGCATATGTCCGTCGAGCTTGCGAACGACGGCCCCGTCACCATTCTTCTCGACTCCGACAAGCTCTTCTGACGACCCGACCAGGGGCGTCATCCTGAAGCCGACGCCTTTGGTTTTAGTCGGCCGAAGGATCTCTCCTCCTTTTTCGGGTGCACCCTCGCCTTCTGAGGGCGGGTCTGCCGGCCGCTTGCTATGCCGCCCCGGCTGCCTTACGCTTTTCCACGGGGTACATCCATGAACGAAACCGAGAGAATCCTCGACCAGATGGATCGCGCGTTTTCCGGCGACGCCTGGCACGGTCCATCTCTCTTGAGCCTGCTCGACGGTTTGTCCGCGGAAGACGCGTCAAAGCACCCCGTTCGCGGGGCGCACTCGATCTGGGAGTTGGTGCACCACATGGGCGCATGGAACGCGATCGTGCTGCACCGTTTGCATGGAGAAGACATCGAAATCACGACGGAGCGCGATTGGCCGCCCGTCTGGGAAGTGAGCGAGACGGCGTGGAAACGCGCGCTTGAGAATCTGTCTGAAAGCCACGCGCGCTTGCGCAAGGCGGCTGAAGGATTTACGGACGAACAGCTCGAGCAACGAGCCGCCGGCCCCAAATACTCGCGCTACGTGGTCTTGCACGGCGTGATTCAGCACGACCTCTACCACGCCGGACAAATCGCCGTTCTGAAAAAAGCTTTGCGGTGACGGAGCGCGCGAGGTGCTGATGGCCTTCCGCTCCGACCCGCTGGCCGAACTCGCGTATTTCGTCGTGCTCGCCGGCTGGCTTGGTTTCGTCGTCATCATGGTCCTCGGCAAACGAGGCTCCGCCAGCGGCGCGGCAAAGCGCGACGTGAAATCAACTGTGGGAATGCTGTTGCAAGGCGCCGGTTACGCAATCTGTTTTGGCTTTTTCCGGACGTTCTTCTCGCCCTTCCTTCCAATGTCAAAGTTTGCCGAAGAGATTCTCACCGGTGTGACGATTGCACTCGTGATCGTTTCCGTGTGGCTGTGTTGGGCAGCCGCGCGAACGCTCGGCAAGCAGTGGGCGCTGGTCGCTCGCGTGATTGAAGGCCACGAGTTGATCACGGCGGGCCCATACGCGATCGTGCGTAATCCGATCTATCTGTCGATGCTCGGAATGTTCCTGGCCTCGGCTCTCGCCGTCAGCCGGTGGCAGGCTCTCCTCGGCGGGCTCATCGTGTTCCTCGCCGGCACCGCAATTCGCATTCGCACCGAAGAAAAACTCCTGCGCGAGACGTTCGCCGCGCGGTTCGACGACTACGCCCGCCGCGTCCCCGCACTCTTGCCCCGGCTGCTCCGATAGGCGGATGTAACCGACGCAGAAACCTGCGCGTCCCACCGATTTTGCTGGTAGTATGCTGCCCGAGTCTGAGGAGGGGGACCTCGATTCATGCGTTCTAAGATAATGAAATTGGCTGCTGCGGCCGTATTGCTTGCGCCCCTCGCGCCGGCGGGCAGGGCGCAGAATGCCGCCGATTGGCCGATGTATCGCCGCGATCTGGCCGGCACGGGCTATTCGCCGCTGAAGCAAATCAACACGGACAACGTCACGAAGCTTGCGCAGGCTTGGACCCTTACATTATCCGAGCGCGGCGGCCTTGAGGTCACGCCGATTGTCTTCAACGGCGTGATGTACATACCTGGCACCGGACACGTCTTCGCGCTCGACGCCGACTCCGGAAAAGAAATCTGGCACTACGATGTCGCTCAAGGACCCACTCGGGGCGTCGCCTATTGGCCGGGTGACAAAGACAATCCACCGCGCATCATTCTTACTACATTCAGCCGCAAGGTGATTGCTCTCGACGCCGCGACCGGCAAACCTGTGCCGAGCTTCGGCAAGGACGGCGTGGTCGAACTCACCGTGGGTTACAACGGCGTTCCCACGATCTACAAGAATCTTGTTTTCCTGGGAGCGAGCGTCGGTGAACTGCCCGTCGGGCCTTCGGGCGATACGCGTGCACTCGATGCGCGCACCGGCGAGCTTCTTTGGACTTTCCACACGGTTCCCCAGCCGGGTGAAGTCGGCCATGAAACGTGGCTGGACGATGGTTGGAAGGGCCGCTCCGGAACGAATGTCTGGGGGTGGTACATGGCCGTCGATGAAAAGCGAAACCTCCTCTACATGCCCATCGGGGGGCCTTCCCCCAACTATTACGGCGGCGATCGCCCCGGCGCCAACCTGTTTGGCAATTCCATCGTCGCTGTCGATGCCGATACCGGGAAGCTGAAGTGGTATTTCCAGACGATTCACCACGATTTGTGGGATCAGGATCTACCGCCGGGACCCGGCCTCGTAGACATCGTGCAGAACGGGAAAAAGATTCCCGCGCTCGCCGTGATCGGAAAAACCGGCTTGATGTTCATCCTCAACCGCGAAACCGGCAAGCCCGTGTTTGGTGTCGAAGAGCGCCCCGTTGCCAAGGGCGATGTGCCCGGCGAATGGTACTCACCCACTCAGCCGTTTCCCTTGAAGCCCCCTCCGCTCGCTCGAATGAGCTACAAACCGGAGGATATGGTCACGGCCGACGACACAACTCCGGAGCACGCCAAGGCCTGCCAGGATCTGCTGGCGAAAAGCGGCGGTACCTTGTACAACGCCGGACCTTTCACTGGCTGGCTCTATCACGAGGACGGCACGCCCCCCAAAACCACGATTCAATTCCCCGGAGGAACGGGCGGCACCAACTGGGGCGGGGTCGCTACCGACCCGTCCGGCTACATTTTTGTGCAAACGCACGACATGTCGCTGATGGGCTGGATCGAGAAGAAAAAGGAAGGCCAGAACTACGGCCGCGGTACCGAAGGCTCCACGCAAACATACGACAGGGCGAGCGCCCTCGGGCCAGGGCCGTACGCCGGATTCAGCGCCACCGTGAAGGATGCCAACGGCAAGGTGATCGGAAACTGGCCCTGCCAAAAGCCACCATGGGGACGCCTGTATGCTATCAACGCAAACACGGGCGACATCGCCTGGCAGTCGGTGATCGGCATTACGGAGGGACTGCCGCCAGGCAAGCAGAATACAGGCGGCGGTGGCAGCGCCGGCCCCATCGCGACAGCAGGCGGCTTGGTGTTCATCGGCGCAACTCCGGACAATCGCTTCCGCGCCGTCGATTCCAAGACGGGCAAGGAACTCTGGGTCACCAACCTCGGGAAAAACGCCAACGCCAATCCGATGACGTATCAAGGCAAGAGCGGCAAGCAGTACGTCGCTATCGTCGCCGCTGACAGCGTTTTCGTCTTCGCGTTGCCCTAAGCGACGGTTCTAGCTAATCACGAAAGGACTCCCGCATCTGCGGGAACCCTCGCAACATCCTATCAGGCTACTTCGTGTTCAGTTTCACAACGTGTGTGCTTTCTTGGACTATTCTGCTTACAACAATATATCGTTATACGATATAATAGTTTTATGGCCAACCGGACGGCACGGGCAATTAACTACCAGGCGCTCGCGGACTTTCGGTATGAGATCCGCCGTTTCCTGAATTCCAGCGAACGGGCCGCGCGTGCTGCGCGTATCGAGCCGCAGCAGCACCAGGCGTTGCTGGCGATCAAAGCCTTGCCAGCCGAATCGGAGGCGACGATCGGTGCGCTGGCCGAGCGGCTTCAGATCAAGCACCACAGCGCCGTCGAACTCGCCGGACGCCTCCAGGCTCGCGGCTGGATCCGGCGCACGCGGAGCCCGGCGGACCGCCGGGAAGTTCTGCTAGAACTTACGTGCCGTGGCGAAGGGTTGCTGAAAGACTTATCGCTCTCGCACCATAACGAGCTGCATAAGGCGGGACCGAGATTGATCGAAGCGCTGCGCTCAGTCATCGCTCGCGGCGAACTTGCTCCGAGTCCACGCCCGCCATTCCTCGGCGGGCTGCGCCGCGGGAGCAAACCTCAGCGCCGCAGAGGTAGCCGTTAATCCCCGCCCGCTGGGTCGGGACACGCAAGGAGGAGTTCCCTCCCGGCATCTTCTGTAAGAAACGCCGAGCCCGCGCGTTCGGCGGGCTTTCGCATCGGGTACATTTCGCTTCTGGCAGCACTTGTCGGCGTCTTGGCCGGAATCATCGCTTATCTTCTGTATGACCTGATCGGCCTGTTCACAAATCTGGCGTATTACCGCCAATGGTCCTTTCACTTCCGCAGCCCCGAGCACACGTCAATTGGGCTGTGGATCATTGTGACGCCGGTGATCGGCGGCCTCATCGTCGGTTTCATGGCCAAGTATGGGTCCGACAAAATCAAAGGCCACGGCATTCCCGAAGCAATGGAGGCAGTGCCGACCTCCCGCAGCCGGATTGAAGCGAAGGTCGCGATCCTCAAGCCGCTTTCAGCCGCGATCGCCATCGGGACCGGAGGCCCGTTCGGCGCCGAAGGCCCGATCATCCAAACGGGCGGCGCGTTCGGATCGCTCCTCGGACAGGTGGTTTCGACTACGGCCGCGGAACGCAAGGTGCTGCTCGCCTGCGGAGCGGGCGCGGGCATGGCGGCCACTTTCAACACGCCGATCGCTGGCGTGATCCTCGCGATCGAGCTGCTTCTCTTCGAATTTCGCGCGCGGTCCTTTATTCCGCTTGTGATCGCCACGACGCTCGCGACGAGCGTCCGCGCCGTGCTTCTCGGCCAGCGGTCAATGTTCACGATGGGCAATGTGAATTTCGACCCGCTGCACGGCCTGCCCTTCTATGTGCTGCTCGGCGTGATCTGCGGCGTGGCGGCCAATGGCTTCACGAAGTTGCTCTACTGGGTGGAGGACCAGTTCGATCGCCTGCCCATCGACGAGCTGTGGCATCCGGCCATCGGCGCGCTCGGCTCGGGAACTTCGGGCGGTTTGTTCGCGCCGATGTTCATGTCGAGCGCGGCGTTGGGCGGAGTATTCGCCATGGTCGTGAACCTGGTTTTCCCAGCCGCGCACCTTTCGCCAGGAGCGTACGCCCTGGTGGCGATGGCGGCGGTTTTCGGCGCTGCCTCGCGCGCCACGTTTGCGTTCATCGTTTTCGCGTTCGAAATTACGCGCGATTACAACGCGATTCTTCCGCTGATGCTCGGCTGCGTGATTGCGGACTTGATCGCGCTCCGCTACCTGCCGGCTTCGATCATGACGGAGAAACTTGCGCGGCGCGGTCTCCACGTTCCCGGCGAATACGAAGCCAGCGTGATGCACATCGTCCGTGTAGCCGACGTAATGAGAAAGGATGTCCAGCCGATTCCGGCGGACATGACCGTTGCCGACCTTGCCGTGCGCATCGGCGGCAGCAAGTTGTCCGCGGAAACCACATCCCGCCGCGAGCCGCCGTTGAATCTCACGGAAGGACTCCCGATCGTCGCGCAGGATGGCCGCCTCGCCGGCGTCGTGACGCACGGCGATCTGCTGCGCGCGCTTGAAAATGATCCCGAAGGCCAAGTCACGGTCCTCGAGGCGGGCTCGAGCGCGCCCATCGTTGCGTATCCGGATGAGCTCATCGCCGACGCGCTGCACCGCATGTCGCAGAACAACATCGGCCGCCTGCCGGTTGTGACACGCGCCGATCCGCAAAAGATGGCCGGCTTCTTGAATCGCTCGAACGTCCTGGGCGCGTGGACTCGCCTGATCGAAGAAGAAGGCGTGCGCGAACATGGCTGGCTCGCCGGCTGGAGAGCGGCAGGTGAGCGCCGCGTGTAGCCGGCGCGGCGGTCAGTGAATCCCGAGCCTGTCGATGATGCGCAGAAGGTCGTTCGCGGAAATGTCGTAGAGCGTGTGCTCGTCTTCCTGCTCGAGCCGCTCGCGGAGATACTCGGCGGCGATGTAGCTCGCCTCGCGGTCGCTTAGATTCCGGCCCGCGCGCTCGCGAAAAGCGACGAATCCCGGATGCGCCAGACCGAGCACCACACCCTTGCCGTCCACGAAGAACTTGCAATCCATCGTATCGCTGTGGCGCGTGGCGGTGCCGTTCCAGCAATGCGAGAAGCGGCACCGGTAGACGTAGTCCGTCACTTTCGAAGGGATGTCGAAGGCGCCGATGAATTCGCTCATCGCCCCGGCATTGGGAATCGTTGGGACCGCCGCTGCTTTTGCCATCTCGAGCCCTACTTCCTCGCCCCCGCCACCGCAGGCTGCTGCAAATGCTGATACGCGCGAATCGCTGCCGCCACACCTGCGCCGGCAGGCAGGCGAAAACCCTGGTCGAGTAAGGTCTTTTCCAGCGCGGCGAGGAAAAGAAGCACGTTCGTCTTCTGGCACGAATAGCCCATCAGCCCGATGCGCCAGATCTTGCCCTTTATCGGGCCGAGCCCGCCCGCGATCTCAATATTGAATTCGTCGAGCAACTGCGTTCGCACCTTGCCGTCTTCGATTCCCGCCGGAATGTTCACGGCCGTGACGGTCACGAGCCGGTCTCCGGGATTCGAAACAAATAGCTCCAGACCCATCGCTTCGAGACCTGCGATCAGCGCCTGCTGATTGTGCAGATGACGTTCCCAGCGCGCTTCGAGACCTTCCTCCAGCACCGCCCGCAACGCCTCGCGCATCGCATAAATCAGCGTGATCGGCGGAGTGTGGTGGTACAGGCGATCCTTGCCCCAATAATTCATCGCCGTCGTCAAATCAAAATACCAGCTTCTCACCGGCTCTTTCCGCGCGTGCATCACCTCTTCGGCGCGCGTGTTCACGGTGATCGGCGCCATGCCCGGGGGCGCGCTGATGGCCTTCTGCGAACCGCTGAAACAGATGTCGATGCACTGGCCGTCCACATCCAACGGCACGCCGGCGAGGCTTGCAACCGCATCCACCACCAGCAACGCGCCCAGCTCATCGGCAACCTTTCGATAATCCTCGATCCGTTGAACGATGCCGGACGAAGTCTCGCCGTGCGCCAATCCCACGAACTTGATTTTCCTGCCCTTCCCCGCGCGCAGTACGTCCGCCGGATCGACCGTGCGCCCGTAAGGCGCTTCGACGCGAATCACCTTCGCCGGGATACGCTCTGCGATGATGGCCATGCGGTCGGAGAAAGCTCCGTTCACGCAAACGATGCACTCATCGCCCGCGTCGAGCGGGTTCATCACCGCCGCTTCGATTCCGCCCGATCCCGAAGCGGAGATCGGAAACGTGATCCGGTTCTGCGTCCGAAAAACCCTGCGAAGTAGCACCTGTACGTCGTCCATCACCTTCGCGAACCACGGATCCATGTGGCCCACGATCGGCGCCGCCATCGCGCGGTACACGCGCGGGTCTACGCAAGACGGCCCCGGCGTCAGCATCAGGCGGTCGGGCGGCAGAAGCTCGCGGATCGTTTCTCGCTCAGGAGCGCTCATTCGCTTGTTCCTCACCGACCATGATTTTACCAGCTTTCGCGGACCGCCTAGAGCTAACATGCGGCAGGCGATCGAGGGACGAAAGACACATTCTCCGGCGCGACTGCTAGTGCCGTTCCAACTTGTTGGAGCCAGTCTCGGCAATCCAGCTTGAAAGCCTTTGGCGGAGACACCGCTTTTAATACATCGGCCGAATTAGTTGGAACGGCACTAGTCTCCCTAAATCGGGCCGTCCCGGTCAACATCCAAAATGGAATGTCTTGACCGGAAGAGCGGAAGGTTCCGCCGTTTCGCGCGTGTTTTCGTGGGTGGCGCTTTCGGCGCAACTGTTTCGAGCGCGTGTTGAAAGGCCAATACCCGTGTGCTAGATTGCCAAAACGACCCCAAATGACACTGGCTAGCGAAAAAACTGTCGGCGGACCCAAGCCAAAAATCTCGCGGGTCGAAGTGTATTGGCACACGGTGCGATATCGTACCGTGATTCTCTATGCGCTCATTCTGGTGGCGATTGTGGCTTCAACCGCCTACCTTGTTTTCCCGGACGTTTCGTCCAAAGTGTTGCAGCGGCTCTCCGACGCGGTCACGCCGCGCGACGGCGGCGCGGCCAACCCGATGGCGCGGCAGGCCCGGTTCGTCAACCTGGATGGCAAGGTGCAGGTAAAGAAGGTCAACTCGCTGCAATGGGTAACTGCCGATTACCAGCTCACCCTCGACAAGGGCGATGAGATTCAAACCAGTCAGGACGGCGTGGCCCGCATCGCGTTCGCAGACGGAACGCAGTACACCGTAAAGGGCGACACGTTTGTGACCGTCGAGGAAAACACGGTCGCCCAGGATCGCGCCTCGCAGGTCGGCGTCCATCTCGACACCGGCCAGGTGGATTTGTCCACTGGAACGTGGCAAGTGCCGGGATCAAAGGCGGAGGTTTCATTCGAGAACGCCGTGGCATCCATCCGCGCCAATAGCCGCGCGGCTGTGCGCAGCGATCCCGCCACGAAAGAACAGGAAGTCACGGTCGATTCCGGTAGCGCTGTCTTGGACCGCGGAAGCGAACACGTCGATATCGGGCAGTACGAACGCGCGACGTTTGCGGCCGGCGGTGCCGGACCCGTCACGAAGACTCAGGTTCTCGCTCCCCCACAGTTGTCAGAACCCCTCAACCTTCAGCCGATCATTTTGGCCGATCCGAAGCATGATCCGATTCACTTCTCGTGGAAACCGTCGGCGACGGCGAAGCTGTATGATTTCCAGGCCAGCACGACCACGATGTTCAGTCACATCGTCATGGAAAGAAAGACCGCTGCGACGGCCGTCGATATTGCCGGTTTCGAACCCGGCGACTACTTCTGGCGAGTGCGCGCGATCGACGAAAAGAACAACGTGAGCGACCCGGGCGACGCCTACAAGTTCACGCTCGTGGCGCAGGGCAAGGAACAGGAGATGCTGCTCGAGGTGGACGACACGGAATTACAGGGCAACGTCGTCGAAGTCATCGGGCGCACCGAACCCGGCGCGGCTCTGATCATCAATGGCGAGACCGTCGTCGATATTCAGCAGGATGGGCGCTTCCGCTACTTCACGCCTGCGATGGAGCGCGGCAGCCACACCATCGTTATTACCGGACAGAACCGTCGCGGCGGAACAGCCATCAAGCGCGTCGACGTAGTCATTCCGTAGGACGGCACTCGCGGAAAAGAAGACCGGCCGAAGCAGGGCGCCGCCGCAGCGGCGCTACAACCGGAATCTGAGGGAGAAGCAATTGACAAAGAACGGCTACAACATGCGGTCGGTCTTCAGCCTGTTTTCTTCCGACCTGGCCATCGATTTGGGAACCGCGAACACCCTCGTATTTGCCCGTGGCAAAGGGATCGTCGTCAACGAGCCTTCGATCGTCGCCATCAACAAGAACAATTCCGAAGTCGTCGCGGTCGGCCGCGAAGCCAAGGAAATGCTCGGCCGGACGCCGGGAAACGTGGTGGCCATCAAGCCCATGAAAGACGGCGTGATCGCCGACTTCAAGGTCACCGAAAAGATGCTTACCTATTTCATCCAGAAGGCCCACAACCGGCGTGTCCTGGTGCACCCGCGGATCGTGATCGGGGTCCCGAGCGAAATCACGCCCGTCGAAAAGCGCGCCGTGCAGGACTCGGCCTATCGCGCTCGCGCGAGCGAGGTTTATCTCGTCGAGCAGGCGATGGCTGCCGCGATCGGCGCGGGCCTGCCGATCGAAGAGCCTTCGGGAAACATGGTCGTGGACATCGGCGGCGGCACCACGGACATCGCCGTCATCTCTATGAGCGGCATCGTCTATTCGCGTTCCGTGCGTGTTGCCGGCAACGAAATGGACGAGTCGGTAATGCACTACCTCAAGCGCAAATACAACCTGTTGGTCGGCGAGCGCACCGCCGAGCAGATCAAGATCGAAATCGGTTCGGCGTATCCGCTCGAAAAGCCGCTCACTCTCGAAGTAAAGGGACGCAACCTGATCGAGGGCGTGCCGCGCACGGTCACGATCGACGACAGCGAAATCCGCGAAGCACTTTCCGAAAACATCTCGACGATCGTGAATGCGATCCGCGTGGCGCTCGAGCGCACGCCGCCAGAGCTTTCTGCCGACATCAGCGACCGCGGCATCGTCCTCACCGGAGGCGGCGCGCTCATCAAGAATCTCGACAAGCGCATCCGCGAGGAAACCGGCTTGCCCGTTTCGATCGCCGATGATCCGCTCGCTTCGGTCGTACTCGGCACCGGAAAAATGCTCAGCGATTTCCGGCTGCTGCGCCTGGTTTCGATCGACTGAACAAGGCCTCTGGCATCGAGCCTCTAGAATGCTCGACACTCAACTCCGTCAACGCCCGCTGGCGCTGCTCGTCGGCGTCGTTCTTGCGCAGATCTTGCTGCTCGCTTTTCAGATCAAGCGCGAACGCGATGTGCCGCTGATCCGCTATTGGGCCGCCGAACTGGTGACTCCGGTCGGCCGCGCCGGAACCTGGACTTCTTCGAAGATTCGCGGCGTCTGGACCGGTTACTTCGCGCTGCACGGCGCCCACGCCGAAAACGAGCGGCTGCGTACCGAACTCGATCAGTTGCGTCTCCGCAACCGCGACCTCGAAAGCCAGGCCGGCGAAGCCCAGCGGCTGCGCGTACTGCTGAATTTCCGCGAAGCCCATCCGGAAGTGCCGATGCTCGCGGCCCAGGTGATCGGAGCGAGCGCCGATCCCACGTCCCACACGCTGTTCATCAATCGCGGCGAGCGCGATCGCCTCCGCCGCAATATGGCGGTGATTACTCCCGAGGGCATCGTCGGAAAAGTCGTCGAAGTCTTCGCCAACAATACCGCGCAGGTGCTGCTCATCAACGATCGGGAAAGCGGCGTCGGCGCGCTCTTTGCCGATACGCGCACCCACGGCGTCGTCAAAGGCACCGGAGATCCCGAGCCGCTCATGGACTACGTGGTGAACGATGAAAAGGTGCACGCCGGCCAGCCCATCGTCACATCCGGTGAAGACCGCATCTTCCCGAAAGACTTGCCCGTCGGCGTTGTGGCCGAAGCGAAGCCGGGGATTAATTTTCAGGTGATCCGTGTGCGGCCGGCCGTGCGTCTCGACCGGCTGGAGGACGTCCTCATCCTGCTCTCGCGACAGGATGTGACGTTGAAAGCGGCCCAGGAATCCCCCGAAGAACCGGCCAAACCGCCGGCCGACGCGCCCAAGCCTGCTGCCGCGGCGTCCCAGACTCAGGCCGCGCCTTCGCCGCCGTCCGCCCCGGAGCGATGAGATGGCCTCCATGCTGAACGCGGGAGCACGGTCCGACTCGAATATCGAGGTGCACAAGTATTACGGCGGAACGGTAATCGTCGCCTCGTTTTTGGCGCTGGTTCTTCAGGCGTTTCTTCACAAGTACGGCCGCTGGTCCGAACTCATCGATCTGCCCCTGCTGGTCACAATCTATTTCGGCATGAGCAAGCGCAATCCGGCGAGCGGCCTGCTCCTCGGAGCGGCCATCGGCATTCTTCAGGACGCGCTCAGCCCCGACAATCCGATCGGCTTGTACGGAATTGCGAAGACGCTCGTGGGCTACGTTGCGTCATCCATCGGTGGGAGGATTGATACCGAGCACCCGTTGAGCCGCTTTGGCCTGGTGTTCCTCTTCTTTCATTTTCATCAGGTGATTTTCGCGGTCACGCAGCGCGTCCTGCTGAATCACTCCGCGCCCATCTTCACTCTGCGACTGCTGCTCGACTCCCTGGCTACCGCGGCCTTCGGGGTCGCCCTGTTTGCTCTTCTCGACCGTCTCCGCCGCCCTTCATAGAGGACGCGGCCTGTCGGCGAAGTGTTTTCGTTCACGTTCCCCGCGATCAGCGCGACACCGCCACCGCACCGGCGCTCTTCGACGCCGCATCCCGCCTCGCCTTCGGATTCGCCCTCAGCACGAGCACGGGGCACGGCGCCAGACGCACCACCTTCTCGGCCACCGATCCGAAGACCAGCCTGTGCCAACCCGTCATCCCGTGCGTCGAAATCACGATCAGGTCCGCCTTGTTGTGATCGGCTATCCGCAGAATCTCCATTCCAACGTCGTTCGCCATTCCGACTTCCGTCCGCACTCGCAGCCCTTTTTTCCGAAGCTCCTCGGCTAGCTTCTGCAGAAGCCGCTCCGCATCCTTGTGCAACTCCTGCTCGTACTCGCCCTCTTTAAAAATCGACGTCGTCGATGACAGCTTCGGAATAGCCGGCACCGCATGAACCAGCAGAAGCTCGGATCCGAACTGCTTCGCGAGATCGGCCGCCGTCTGCAGCGCCTCCTGCGAGAAACCGCTGAAATCAATCGGTGAAACAATCAGCTTGGGAGGTAGCATGTCCTCTCCTTCTTCTCGCGCCGGCGCCGGCCAAATCCGCCGCCGCGCGTGACCCGCTCGAATCGCACCCCAGCTTCGAAGCTATTTCCAAATCGAGCGGAACGCCCAGAACAGCGTTGCCGCAAGGCAAATCGACGCCGGCAGCGTCAGCACCCACGCCATCGCCACGTTTCTAATGGTAGCCCATTGCAATCCGGAGTGATTGGCCATCATCGTGCCCGCCACGCCGGACGAGTGCCCAGGTTCCAGGTGATCGCCGCGATCAGCAGCGCGAACACCATCGCAAATCCCGCCTTGCTTCCCACTTGCAGGATCAATTCCACCGGCAGCAACGATATGATCCCAAACGCCACCGTCCCGCTTGAGAGCAGCACGCCGATGAAGTTCCACATGCCCGACCACACCACCGCGATGTGCGGTTCGAGCGAGTGCGTGTAGATCACGGTGGCCACGGCGTTCGCCGTGTCGTGAAATCCGTTCACGAATTCGAATCCCAGCGCCACCAGCAGCGCGATTCCCAGCAGCACGAACGGCAGGTAGCTCGTCGCGTGGATTTCCGCGAGATCGGATAACAGATGGCCGCCTGCATAGATGAAGCCGATTATCAGAGCGATCCCGAAGATCAGGACGCCCACCTTGCCAGCGCGCGACGCACTGCCCGATCCCAGTTTCGTGTCAAGTACCGATGTTCCCGTAGCCATTGTTCACCTCGTCTTGGAATTGCAGATAATCAATGCAACGCTCCCCGGTCCGCCATGGCCCCGGGCCCCCGATGTGCTACTGAGCCGCCGCCTTCGTTGTGTGACCGTGATGTTCGGCGTGCAGCTTTGCCGCTTCTGACGAGTGGTGCGTTGCGCGGTGGAGGTGGCCCTGAGCCGTATGCGCGTGATGCGCCGCGGTCTCGTGGTTGCCTGCCTCGTGGTGCCGGGCGGCCTCGCGATGATGCCGGGCCGCGTGGTCGTGATGTTCCGCTGCCTTATGGTGGTGCTCTGCCGCTTGCTTGGACATGCATCCTGGTGACCGAACTCTGTACCGCGGGCGGAGACGCTATCGAGTCTGTGTGAACGGAAAGTGAACGCTTCGGGCGCTGTCGAAATCGCCCGAACCTCGCATTCGCCTTCCATTCAATTAACCGCTCGTTGACACAAAGAGCATGGCCTTGTTGCGGGGGCTAAAGCGCAATGGTAGCTTTGAGGGTCACCCCGAACCCGATTCGGATGGCAGGGCGCATGTAGGGCCGCGTACGACCCGCCGCGCTGGAGTTTCGTTGGCAGGATGGAACGTTAACGACCAGAAGATTCCGCAGGGAAGACTCGCCCTGTTTTCCTACGTGTTCGTCGCTCTAGCGGTTCTCCTTCTGATCGGTTTCTGGAAGTTGCAAGTCGTCCAGTCGGGCCATTTCGCCGATCTGGCCGAACGGAACCGCATCCGCTACATCCCCATCATCGCTCCCCGCGGGGCCATGCTCGATCGCGAAGGGCGCGTGCTCGTCGATAGCTATCCTTCTTTCAGCATCCTTCTTCTTCGCGACGATCCAAAGCAGCTCGAGAAGGGTCTCCCGCAGATCGAGGAGGGTCTCGGGATCGCGAAGGAGGATTTGCAGCAACAGATCGACGCTGCGAGGTACGAACCCAAATTCCAGCCCATTGTGATCAAGCCGGCCGCGACGGAGGCGGACATCGCCTTCGTGGATTCGCATCGTGCCGACATCCCGGTGCTCGAACTGATGATGGTCCAGCGCCGCCGCTATCCGCGCGGGG
The DNA here is from genome assembly GCA_050015155.1 of Candidatus Acidiferrales bacterium. Lineage (GTDB taxonomy): Bacteria > Acidobacteriota > Terriglobia > Acidiferrales > UBA7541 > Palsa-295. The sequence continues at coordinate 41,634 of JBEKBY010000019.1, forward strand.
ATATGCTTGCGAACACGATTGGCTACGTGGGTGAAGTCTCGCCGCAAGATCTCGAAAAGAATCCGGACAAGTATCGCCCCGGCGACATCGTCGGAAAGGCCGGCATCGAAAAGGAATACAACGACCAGATCGTCGGCACGGACGGTCTGCGCCGCGTCGTCGTCAACAGCGTGGGTAAAATGATGCGCACGCTCGACGACGTCGAAGCGATTCCTGGCAAGCCCATTCAGCTCACCATCGACTACGATCTCCAGGCGGTCGCGGAAAGCTATATGGCCGACAAGCAGGGGGCCGTCGTCGCCATGGACCCCCGCACCGGCGAAATCCTTGCCATGGTGAGCCGCCCGACGTTTGATCCAAGCGATTTCGCCGTCCGGATTCCGCCTTCCGAATGGCAGTCGCTTAACTCCGATCCCAAAACACCCTTGCTGAATCGTGCGATTCAGGCGCAGCTTGCCCCCGGCTCCGTGTTCAAGATCGTGATGGCGACGGCCATGCTCGAATCAAAAGCACTGCCCGCGAATTTCACTGTGTTCTGCCCCGGCCACGCCGAATTCTACGGTCGCGAGTTCCACTGCTGGCAGCCGAAAGGCCACGGTACGGTGGATCTCCACAGCGGCATCGTGCATTCCTGCGACGTCTTCTTCTATACCGTCGGCCAAAGGCTGGGAATCGATCGCATCTCCTACTATGGCTCCGGCCTGGGACTCGGTCGCCGTACCGGAGTGGATCTGCCCAGCGAACAGCCGGGGCTCATGCCGTCCGAAGAGTGGGTGCAGCGTGTCTACCGTCACAAATGGTATGCGGGCGAGACGATCTCCGTGGCCATCGGCCAGGGAGCCGTAACCGTCACGCCGATTCAGCTCGCTCGCATGATCGGGGCCGTAGCCAGCGGAGGAACCCTCGCGGAGCCGCATCTCTTGAAGAACTCGCCCAACATCAAAGCGGAGCAGTTCCCGCTCGCCGAAGACACGGTCGAGCAGGTGACGCAGGGGATGTACGATGTCATGAACGAGCCGGGCGGCACTGGATATGCATTGAGGCTGCAGAATATCGAGTTCTCCGGCAAATCGGGCACGGCGCAACTGATGAGCTACGATGCGGGAAACCGGATGGGAGGCAGAGAAGGCAAACTCACGAACGGTTGGTTTGTCGGCTACGCGCCCCGGCGTAATCCCGAGATTGTTGTCGCAGCAGTGGTCCAAGGATCGACCGAACACGGCGGCACAACGGCCGGACCGGTTGTGCGCGACGTTGTGAAGGCGTACTACGACAAGAAAAACGGCCGCATGCCGCAGCAGCCATCGACCGCGGAAAATATTCCGCCCTCGGGCGTCGTTCGCCCCGCCGCACAAACGTCCGGAGCGGAACCCCAGTGAAAGACCGCCCGCACGTTCACGAATTCGATTGGACCCTTATGGCCATTGTCGGCGCCATCTGCGCCATCGGGGTGCTCGAAATCTATTCCTCCACGCATGCGAGCGGCATGGCGGGCCTCCAGTGGAAGCAGTTGATGTGGATTGGGATTGGGTTGGTGGGGATGCTCGTAATCTCGCGCATCGATTATCACACGCTGATGGACCAGGCTCCCGCGCTGTACCTAATCGGAGTCGCCGGTCTGGTCATCGTCTTGCTCATCGGCTTCTCGCGCCTCGGCGCCAAGCGCTGGATCTCGCTGGGAGGCGGCGTCACTTTGCAAGTGTCAGAAATCATGAAGTTGATTATAATCATTGTGCTGGCGCGCTACTTCACGGAAGTGCGCACGGATCGCTTGACGCTCCGAGATTTGGTCAAGGTCGGCGCTTTAACGTTGGTTCCTATGGCTTTGATTTTGAAGCAGCCCGATCTCGGGACCGCGTTGGTGCTGGTTCCCGTTGCAGTTGTCGGAGCGGTTCTCGCCGGCATTGAGTGGAAGCACCTCGCTGCCGGCGCGGTCTTAATCGCACTGCTGGTTCCGCTGGGCTGGAACATGCGGCGTCATCTCAAGCCGTACCAGCAGCAGCGCATCCAGACGTTCCTGCATCCGGAGGAAGACCAGCGCGGGGCTGGCTATCAGATTCTTCAGTCTGAAATCGCGGTCGGCTCGGGCGGATTCTGGGGCAAAGGATTCGGCAAGGGCAGCCAGAACCAATTGGGCTTCGTGCCCGTGAGGTATTCGGATTTCATTCTGGCGGCCCTCGCGGAAGAACAGGGTTTCATCGGAGTTTGCATCGTCTTGCTTTTGTACTTGGGTCTGATTCTGCGGCTTGTGGACAACGCGCAGAAAGCGAAAGACAAGGCCGGGATGTTTGTCGTCATGGGAGTCACTGCAATCCTGGGCTTCCACGTTCTGGTCAACGCTTCCATGGTGATTGGATACATGCCGGTCACCGGCATTCCCCTGCCGCTGATGAGCTACGGTGGATCGGCAACTGCTTTCGTGTTTTTGGCTCTGGGGCTGGTGATGAACGTACGCATGCGGCGGTTCGTCAACTGAGCTCCGGATCATTCTTGACCGCTCCCCGGCCTCGCCGGGGCCCGGGAATTCGGCTTTGAGTGAAGGACGCATCGAGTGAGGAAAATCATCCCGCAACAACCAGGTTTTTTCCTGGGCGGCCCGTCGTGGCGCGCCGAAGGCTTTGCCTTCCGCTACGTCGGCTGCGGCGCGCGAGCAATTTCTTTGCGCCGCCGCACTCGGATGCGCCGTGAGGAGTTTTTACATGTCGAAGGAAATGGTCATATCGGCGAACCCGCACGAGACGCGGGTCGCCATTCTCGAAGAAGGCCAGCTTTGTGAGTACTACGTCGAGAGGGAAAAAGAATTTGCGTTAGTCGGCAGCATATACAAAGGTCGTGTGACGCGCGTGCTGCCCGGTATGCAGTCGGCCTTTGTGGAGATCGGCCTCGATAGCGACGCCTTCCTCTACGTCAGCGACTTCCTCGAAGGCATCGAAGAGTTCGACGACCACGTCGCCACCACCGCCGAGGAAAAGATTCAAAAGATGGAGGACCAGGGCGGACAGGCGTTCCCCCCGAATGGCGGAGTCGCGCCCTCCATAGAGCCTGCCGACGTTGAGCCCGCACCGGCTTTTGCGAACGCGCCTCTCGAAAGCGCCGGGCCGGAAGAAGCGCGCCCGCCGGCGCCTGCCGTGCAGCCTCCGGTACTCAACACGTCTTCACCGAGCCGCCCTCGCCCAGGCGGACGCGACTTCGGCAGACGCGGCGGCGGTGGCCGGGGCCGCGGCGGACGTTTCGGCAGAGGCGGTCGCGGCGGTGGCGGAAGCGGAGGCGACCGGCGTTATGGCCGCGAGTTACCTCCCTCCAAATACGCGTCTCCCCGGCCGTACGAGGATCGCTCCAGCGAACCGGGAGCGCCCGAGGGCCACATTTCCACGATTCTTCCGGGAGAATCTCTCGCGAAGTTCAGAGAGCAGCCCCCTCCCAGTGCCGCGTCCGTTGAAGAAACGCCGGTCTCGGCGGCATCGAGCGCCGCGCTCGAACCGGTGCAGGAATCGCCCGCGCTGCGTTCGCCCGCATCTTTCGAGCCGCCCGCTGAAACCCGGCCTCCGGCCCGCACGGAATTCCGTTCTTCATTCGGTTCCGGCCTCGAGCCTCTGCCGGGCGAGACGCTTGCGAAGTTTCGGCACGCAGAGCCTTCCGTTCGCGAGGCAGTAGAACCATCGGCCCCGCCCGCGCAGCATGAACACGAAACAGAAGAAGAAAATCAGGAAACGCGGGGAATCAGCGAAGCCGAAGACAGGCACGAAGATCACTCAACGGCGGAGCTAAGCGAGGACGAAGCCGCCGCGCTTGCCGAGCACGTTGCCGAGGCGCAAAGCGAAGAAGCGGCGCGCGAGGCGCAGGAGAGAGGTTTTGCGGCGGAAGCAGCGGCCGATGGTGGCGTCTCTGAAGCCGAAGCAGAAGCCGAAGAACACGCACTCGAGGAAGAAGAAGAGGAAGCGGAAACGGAAGGAATGATGGCGCCTCCGTCCGAGTCGGAACATGAGCTCGAGCGGGAGCAAGCCGCGGCCGAGGACCAGGCGGACGCCGAGGCGGAGTCTCAGGAGGCTCTCCAATCGCTTGCGGAAACCGAACACGCGATGGAAGCCGAGGCGGGAGTCGCGCCAAGCGAGGGTGATTTGCCCGTTCCCGGCGCGAGTCCTGCCGGCCAAGAACAGCAGCCATGGAAAGCCCGCGTTCGCGATGATTTTCGCGCGCGGATGCAGCATCCCGGCCGCCGCAGCGGACGCGACCGCGGCCCGCGCCGTGACGATCGCGGCCGCCGCCCGCACCATGGTCACGGCCACTACCGCACGCAGCCGCGCCGCCCGCAGCTCATTGCCGACATGCTGAAGCAGGGCCAGGAGATCATCGTCCAGATCGCCAAGGAGCCGCTCGGCAAGAAGGGCGCGCGCATCACGAGCCACGTCGCACTGCCGGGACGCTTCCTCGTGTACATGCCCACGCTCGACCACACGGGCGTCTCGCGCAAGATCGCCTCGGCCGAGGAACGCTCGCGGCTGCGCCATCTCGTGAACGAGGCCAAGGGCAGCGCGGGCGGAGGCTTCATCGTCCGCACCGCCGCGGCCAGCGCCGCGCCGGAGGAGGTCCGAGCCGACGTCGAGTTCCTCACGCGCACCTGGTCCGAAATCAAAACGCGCTCCGAACAGCGCAAAGCCCCGGCGCTTTTGCACCGCGACCTCAACCTCGTGGAGCGGATGCTGCGCGACCACATCAGCTCCGACTACGCCGCGATCTGGGTCGATTCAGAAGAGGAGTACACGAAGGTCGTGGACTTCATGAGCCGTTTCCAGCCCACGCTCGTCAACCGCGTGAAGCTCTACACGAAGGAGACGCCGGTCTTCGAGGAATTCGGCATCCAGCAGGAAATCGACAAGGGGTTGCGGCCGAAGGTCTGGCTCAAGTCGGGGGGCTACATCGTCATCAACCACACGGAGGCGCTCGTCGCGATCGACGTCAACACCGGCAAATTTGTCGGCAAAGGCTCCAACCGTTTGGAAGACACGATCGTCCGCACGAACCTCGAAGCGGTGAAGGAGATCGTCCGCCAGATGCGTCTGCGCGACCTCGGCGGAATCATCATCATCGACTTCATCGACATGGAAGAGCGGCGCAACCGCGAAAAAGTGATGGCCGCGCTCGAAGACGCCCTGAAGGCCGACCGCGCGCCATCGAAGATGCTGCGCTTCAACGAATTCGGCTTGATCGCCATCACGCGCAAGCGCACCAAGCAGGCGCTCGAGCGCACGCTCTGCCAGCCGTGCCCCTATTGCACCGGCTCCGGCATGGTGAAGTCGATTCCAACGCTGTGCTACGAAATCCAGACGGAGGCGCGGAAGATGGCCCCAGAGATGGACTCGGGCAGCCTCACGTTGCGAGTGCATCCGGAAATCGCCAAGGCGCTCAAGACGCGCGAGTCTTCTCTCATCGAGGAGCTCGAGCGCTGGACGAAAAAGAGCGTCATCATCCAGGCCGACCCGACCCTCCACTGGGAGCAGTACGACATCTACTAAACGCTAAGCTAGAAACCCGGCACCGGAAGCGCCCTAAGGAATCTGTTGGGGCGCTTCCCATTTTTTGGCATCAGTCCACAGGGAAAACTCCCACCAATCCGAACGAACTCATGCTTCACTTGTGGTGACAATTTCGGCCACAAAATGCGCCGAAATGGCCACTATTTCGCGCAAATTGGGAGCGACACATGACGGAATCACAAAATGACAAAAAAGCGCGCGCTCTCGCGACGTACATGAGCCTGGCGCGCGCGGTTCACTCGCTCGATATGCTCCTGGACGGTCAATGCGAGTCGCTCGGATTAAGTCCGAGCCAGTTTCACGTTCTCGAGCATCTGCTGCTGTTCGGTCCCATGGCGACAGGTGAACTGGCTCATAGCATTCGGTTCGGCGACAGCACCATCAGCGTCGTGACCAGAAACTTGCACAGGTCGGGGCTGGTGGTTCGCCACGCCCATGAAACCGACGGGCGCAAGGCGGTCGTCCATTTGACCCGCGAGGGACGTGAGCCGATCCAACAGATTCTGTCGAAGCGCGCGAAAATCCTGCGCGCCAAGATGTGCGTGCTCGGCAAGCGCGAGCAAGAAAACCTGGGCCGCCTCTGCCGGAAACTCGAGCAAGGCGATGCCGTGAAATTCGTCATGGAGATCACGGCGGAGGATGAGGACGACGAAGGTGGGGGATGATCTCGCCTCGATCAGCGAGCAGTCAACGGTCAGGAGGACTCCCTACGCTTGCGAATCCCGAAACCGTGAGCCACGTTCAACATGCTCTCGTACGCTGCGGTGTGCCAGCCGTGGTCGAAGTGGCTTTCCCCTGGCAGCCTGCCCCTTCAGGAGAAATGTTTTGGGGAACATGCCTTCACCGCAAATCTTGAATGACCCGAAATCCTTGTACCATTCGCCATCGGGCGCATCTGGGTCCGACTCCCGCCACAGTTTGAGGCGATAGAGATCCTCGGCGGTTATCTGGCGATCTTCGAGGCGGTCAAAAAGGTGTTGTCGCAGGGCTGGTAGAAGGTTGGTCCACTGGATCCTCAGCATCACTCACCGAAAGTCATACGTGCCAGTTCCTTCCTGCTACACCACTTTGCACCGGTTCGCACCATGGCAGCGACACGACCTTTGGCATACGAACGAGGAGGAAATAAGCCTCGGGTCCTTCCGACATGAGGCGTCGGGACGCATAGTTCGCGGAAGACCCGAGCTACACAAGACCCGGCGCTATCCGCTGAAGCGCTGCTCGCGGAACGGGTCGCCGTACATGTGGTAGCCGTTTTCTTCCCAGAAGCCGGGGGCGTCCTGGGTCATGAACTGAATGCCGCGCACCCATTTCACGCTCTTCCAGGCGTACAAATGCGGGACGACGAGGCGCACGGGATAGCCGTGCTCGGCAGGAAGCGGCTCACCATTGTGCTTGAGCGCGAAGAGCGTGGTGGGGCAAATCAGATCGTCGAGCGGGACGTTTGACGCATAGCCCTGCTCGGCCAAGACCATCACGTATTTCGCTTCGGGCTTCGGCGCGACCAGCTTGGCGACTTCGGTGAACGGCACGCCCTCCCAGCGCACGTCGAAGCGGCTCCAGCGCGTGACGCAGTGCATGTCTGCCGTGACTTCCTTCATGGGCAGGCGCGTAAATTCGTCCCACTTCAGCCGCAGGGGCTTTTCGACGAGACCGGTGATCTGAAAGTCCCAGGTCCGTGGGTCAAACTGCGGCACGGTGCCCTCATGGAGTACCGGCCACTTGAGCGTGGCGGATTGTCCGGGCGGGAGGCGCCCGGCATCGCGCATCGCGCGTTCGAGCTGCTTGCGTTCGGAGACTTCGCCGAAGATCATCCTGGGTTCCCCTGCAAGGTCGTCGATGGCAGGCATCATTGTACAACGGCTGTTTTCGCTCGCCGCGCCGCGGTAGCTAAAGAGCGTGTGTGACCCGGCGGGCCGCGGAGAGAAAACAGGCCGCGAGAAAGGCAGCAAAAGGAGGGGGCTTCGCTCACGCCTTTTATGTCGGCGCTGAAGCTCCGACCCCCTAAAAAGCCACGCCGAAAACAAAAGCAGACCCCTCACCCCTATCCGCAAAAGACGCGGCTGGGTTCGGGATGACAGCGCTGATGCAGGATGGCGTGCGAGGGGACGTTGCAGCACCTTGCTGGCCTCCGAATTACGTGTGCTATGATTGCCGATTCGGACGGAGCACAAAACCACAATAGGAGTGCACATTGTCAGCGCGAATCCTCAACGGCAACGCCATTCGAGATCAAATCTACGCCGAGTTGCAGACGGAAATCGCCGCGTTCGCGGCGGCGGGAATCCGGCCGGGGCTTGCGGCCGTACGCGTGGGCGATGATCCCGCGTCGAAGCTCTACGTGAACAGCAAGGTTGCGGCGTGCGAAAAGCTGGGCCTCGCGAGTTTCTATCTAACGCCCCCGGCTTCAATTACCACTGAAGAATTGCTCGCTGTGGTCGATGAACTGAATCGCAGGGACGACGTAGACGGGATTCTGGTGCAGATGCCGCTGCCGAAGCAGGTGGATTCCAAGAAGATTCTCGACGCGGTGATTCCGGAGAAGGACGTGGATGGATTTCACCCGGTCAACGTTGGGCGTCTCGTCGCGGGACGCCCGGGGCTGGTGGCGTGCACGCCCGCAGGCGTGATGGAGATTCTGTGGCGCAGCAACATTCCGATCGAAGGCGCAAACGCCGTGGTGATCGGCCGCAGCGACATCGTCGGCAAGCCGATGGCGTTGCTCCTGCTGCATGCCAACGCAACCGTGACGATCTGCCATTCGAAGAGCCGCGATTTGCCGGGGATTGCGCGCCGCGCGGACGTCATCGTGGCGGCGATCGGCCGCGCCGCGATGGTCACGCCCGATTACGTGAGGCCGGGCGCGACCGTGATCGACGTGGGACAGATCGTGGTGAAGGATGCGGCCGAGGCGGAGCGCATTTTCGCGAAGTTCCCTGCCAAGCTCGAATCATTCCGCACGAAGGGCTCCATCCTCGCGGGCGATGTTCACCCGGACGTCGTCGAAGTCGCGGGCGCCTACACGCCGGTGCCCGGCGGCGTGGGTCCGCTCACCATCGCCATGCTCATGAGCAACACCGTAAAAGCCGCCCGGATGCGGCGCGGCGCTCGCGCGCCCGCGGCCGTTTCGTCGCGTACCTGATGCTGCGCGTCGGACTCACCGGCGGGATCGCCTCGGGGAAATCGACGGTGGCGGCTTTCCTGCGTGACCGCGATTATCAAGTGCTCGACGCCGATGTCCTGGCCCACGAATTCCTCGAGCCGGGCCAGCCCGCGTATGATGAAGTGGTGCGCGAGTTCGGCGAAGGGATTCTGAAAGCGGACGGAGTGGTGGACCGAAAAGAACTTGGGGCCATCGTCTTCGCCGATGCTGAAAAACGCGCGCGCCTGAGTCAAATCATTCATCCTCGCATTCGCGATGTCAGCACAAAATGGTTCGCGGCGCTGGAGCGTCCCGGTGGCCCGGAGATGGCCTTCGAAGACGCTGCCTTGATTCTCGAAGCGAGTTTGGGCAAGTATTTTGACCGGGTGGTCGTCTGCTGGTGCCGCCCCGAGCAGCAGCTCCAGCGCCTGAAGGAGCGCGGCCTTTCGGAGGAGGACGCGCAACAGCGTATCGCGTCGCAGATGCCGATCGACGAAAAGCGCCGTCTGGCGGATGAAGTGATCGATTGCTCGCGGTCGTTCGAGGAGACGGAGCAGCAGGTGGAGACGCTTCTGGGAAAACTGAAACAAGCGGCGGCTGCGCCGCTGAAGAATCAGGGACGCTGATGAATGAAGCGACGCTTAGTCGAGAGTATTGCGAGCGTGGGAGAAGGCGATGACAAGGGGTCAGAATCATTGGAACGCGCTGCGTCTGCTTGCCGCGGGCCTGATCATCGGGTTGGGCGCGTACTGGGCGGGCTCGCGATACGGGCACCAGGCTCCCGTATCGGTTGAGGCGCTGCGCGCACCGGCATCGGAAGGCGGCCTCGATCCCACCGAGGCGGAAAACGTCCGCATCTACAAGCAAGCGGCGCCGGCTGTGGCGAACATCGTCACGCGCACGGTGCAATACGACTTTTTCTACAATCCCGTGCCGGTCGAGGGCGCGGGCTCGGGCTTCGTGATCGACACGGACGGGCACATCCTGACGAACTACCACGTCGTGGAGGACGCGCAAACGATTGAAGTCACGCTGGGCGACCAGACGCGTTTCAAAGCGAAGCGCATCGGCGAGGACACACGCAACGACATCGCACTCATCCAGATCGATCCGCGCGGGCGGAAGCTCGCGACGCTGCCGCTCGGCGATTCCCGCAACCTGCTCGTCGGCCAGCGCGTGCTGGCGATCGGCAATCCTTTCGGATTTCAGAGCACCCTCACGACGGGAGTCGTAAGTTCGCTGGGGCGCACGGTGCAGACGAGCGAAAACACGTTTATCGACGAGGCGATCCAAACCGATGCGGCCATCAATCGCGGCAATTCGGGCGGGCCGCTGCTTAATTCGCACGGAGAAGTGATCGGAATCAACAGCGCGATTTACGCGCCGACCGGGACAACCGCCGGAATCGGCTTCGCGATTCCCATCAATACGGCGCGCCGCGTGGCCGAGGACCTGATTACGAAAGGCCGCGTTCGCCGCGCGACGCTCGGCGCCGAAGGCCGCGCGATCTGGCCCGGGCTCGCCGAAGCGCTCGATCTCGGAGTTCAGCAAGGCATTTTGATCGAGCGAGTGACTCCCGGAGGCGCCGCCGCCGGGGCCGGCATTCGCGGAGGGAACAAGGTTGTCCTCGCCGGCCTGCAAGAGCTACGCGTCGGCGGCGATGTGCTGGTCGCCATCGACGGGAAACCCGTCACGAACCAGATGGACCTGAATCTCCTGCTGAACCGCGCGCAGCCGGGAGATACTGTTACGCTGACGATCGTGCGCGACGGCAAGAAGATTGATGTGCAGGTGAAGCTCGGCGAAGCCTAAGGCCGCCCAAAGCTCCCCTCGTCTGATTCGCCCACGGGTTCGCTCCATTCTTCGCGCAAGCGGTCGCGCTCGTCGTCGCTCAAATCAAACCACGATTCGGCCAGGTCGCGAACGCGCTCGAGTGCGGCCTGCACCTCGGCCTGCTTTTCTTTCACCGCCTCGCTCCCTGCGTTCATGGGAACGCGAATCGGCGGCGCCACAAACATCACGGCGCGAGAAAACGGATAAGGCAACCGAAACAAGTCCCAAGATTTCTTGAACGTATGCGCGAAGCTAAGTCCGATGTGAAAAACGGAGACCGGTTTTCCGGTGCGGCGGGCGAGAATCACGGCGCCGGGCTTGGCGACGTAGCGCGGCCCGCGCGGTCCATCGATCGTGAACGCAACGTGATGGCCCGCATCGAGATGCCGGGCCATCGCCGCGAGACCCTCGATCGCGCCGCGCGTCGAGCTGCCCTGCGCCGTGCCGAATCCGAGGCGCTCGATGACGCGGCGGGTCCACTGGCCGTCGAAGTTGACCGTGTTCAGCACGACGACACCCCGGTTGCGCCAGATCCATACCGCCGGGAAAATGCACCGGTGCCAGAAAGCTCCGATTCCCGGCTCACCAGTGTCGCGAATCTGTATGGCATTGTGTACGCCGACCACTTCGAAGCGCAACGTTGGACCGATGAGCCGAATGAACCAGTAGACCGCCCATGCGATGACGGGGATCTGCATCCTGCGCCAGCGCGAAAGGCGCGGCAGCGGAATGGCGGGCGCGAGGTTCGCAGGAACGCCGGGCTGCGCGCTCGGATTCGCGCCCTCTTGTAGAGGCGCGCCGGATTTCGAGGCATTCTCCACTGCGGTATAGTATAGGGCGATCCCGATGTATCCCCGATTCCAATCCGCTCGCGGAATTGCCGCTGCTTTCCTGCTCGGGATGTTTGCGCTGTGGCCGGCGTTCGCGCGGGCGCAGCAAGCGCCGCCCGGCGCGATCGGGCAGGTGGAAGGCAACGACGTTTCCGTCGAAGGCGGAACCGCAGCGGCCACCCAGACATCGACCTCCGCGGCAAGCATCTTCGTGTCGAACGGGAGCGTGGTGACCGTCCATTCGGGACAGGCGCGGATGGCGCTCTTTGCCGGGGGCGACGTGGACATCTGCGGCCCGGCCAAGATCACGGTGCTGAAGTCCGGCGACGCCATTACCCTGGCGCTCAATTTCGGGCGCATGCGCGTACAACTGCCGGCAAAGACGTCCCTGCGCGTTTTCACGCCGACGATCATCGGCACGCCGCTCGACATCAGCGGAGGGGCGCGCGACGTGACAATGGGGCTGAACCTCGACGATTCGCTTTGCGTAGTGGCGGGCAGCGGCGCGATCCAACTCGAGCACCAGTTCACGGGTGAACGATTGATCGTGCCGCAAGCGGGAGAATTCTTCCTGAATTCGGGAAAACTGGTGCCCGTGGCGGGCACGCCCGGAAGCTGCCAGTGCGTGGCCGCGCGACCTCAGCCACTTGCACCGCCGCCCCCGTCCATCCCGGAGTACGCGGATGCCAATCCGGCGCAGGCCGTGAGGCCCAATCCGACGCCGCTATTCGCACAGCCTCCCACGATCGAACAGACGCCAGACGCGCCGCTGGTCCAGCCAAGCGCCGAAGCGAATATTCCGCCACCGCGCATCGAGTACAGCGTTCCGGCGAGAGTGAGCGAGGCGCATCCGGTTGTTCCACCTGCAAAGGAAACTCCGGAGGGCGCCGCCCCGGCGGTTTCGACGCCGACGTACACGGCCGTTCTACCCGCACTGACCTTCTCGGCGACGGCGCCCGTGCCGCCGGACGACCCGACGCCGGACATGACGCTGCTGATTCGCACGGCGCAGGTCTTGCCGGAATGGGGATTCTCGGGGCACGTTGAGCCGCCGGAATTCGTCGCGGCCGTGCAGCACGCGCTGGGAGTCGAGCCGGCGAAGCAACGAGCCGCGAAGAGTGCGTCGAGCGAGAAAAAGACGAAGGGCGGCTTGTGGTCGGCACTGAAGGGCTTTTTGGCGGGTAAAAGATTGGCCGAATAGGAACGGACGGCACGGAAGAACCGGAAGAGAGATCCCTCGCTCGCGTTGCTCCGCTCGGATGACAATCCTTACCGGATTGTCACATTCCTTCGTAATTCGGTCCGCCGCCACCTTCGGGGGGAACCCAGTTGATGATCTGGTACGGGTCGGCGATGTCGCATGTCTTGCAGTGGACGCAGTTCGCGGCGCTGATCTTCAGTTTCGGCGCGCCTTTGTCGTTAACCATTTCGTAGACGGCCGCGGGGCAGAAATACTGGCAGGGATTGCCGAATTCGCGGACGCAGCGGCCGCCGCAAATGTCCGGCTCGAGGACGATGAGGTGGCACGGCTGGTCTTCGTCGTGGCGCGTGCCGGAGTGATAGACGTCGGTGAGGCGGTCGGAGGTGAGAATGCCGTCACCCTTGAAGCGCGTTGATTGATCGATGAGCGTGGCGTCGCGATTGAGTTTCGCGTACTCCTGATAGCCTGCCTCGGCACGCATCGGGTCGATCAGGCCGCGCCCGCCGCTGACGAATTGAAAGCCCGCGTGAATCAGCCCCTTCCACAAGCCGCCTTGAAATCCCTGATGGAAATTCCGCACGGCCCACAGTTCTTTCTTCAACCAGCTCCGTTCGAGCTTCTCAGGATACTTTTTCAGCGCGTTCGCGGACGTGTCACCCGCGCAGAGAGCTTCGTAGATCGTCTCCGCCGCGAGCATGCCACTCTTGATCCCGGTGTGGATTCCCTTCAGGCGCTGCGAATTCAGGAGGCTCGCGGAATCGCCGACGATCAAGCCGCCGTCCACGTAGCTGCGCGGCATCGAATACCAGCCTCCATAGGGCATCGTCTTCGCGCCGTAGCGGACCAGCTTGCCGCCTTCGAGAATGCTTTTCACGAATGGATGCGTCTTGAACTTCTGAAACGCGGCGTGGGGATCGAAAAGCGGATCGTGATACTCGAGACCCACGACCATGCCGAGCGAAACGCGGTTGTCGCACAGGCCGTAAATCCACCCGCCGCCGTAAAGATCCGAGGTGAGCGGCCAGCCGAGCGTGTGCGCCACGTAACCAGTGGCGATACGCCCGGGCTGGACGTCCCACAATTCCTTGATGCCGATGCCGTAGACTTGCGGATTCAGGCCGTCGAGCTTGAGGCGATTGACCAGCTCCTTCGTGAGCGAGCCGCGGGGGCCTTCGGCGAGGACGGTGACTTTCGCGCGCAATTCGTAACCGGGGGTGAAGTTGTCCTTCGGCTTGCCGTTCTTATTGACGCCCTTGTCCTCGGTGAGGACGCCTGCGATGCCGTTCCCCTCGTAGAGAAGCTCCTTCCCGGCAAATTGCGTGAAGAGATTGACGCCCTTCTTTTCGACCAGCCCGCCGAGCCATTTCACGAGCTTATTGAGCGAGATGACGTAGTTGCCGTGGTTCCGCAGGGGCGGCGGCGTGATGGGGAGTTTGAACGAACTCTTCTCCGTGAAGTAGTAGGCGGCGTCGCCGGTGACGGGTGTATCGAGCGGCGCGGATTTTTCGAAGTCGGGGACGATCTCGCGTAGAGCGCGCGGATCCATGATGGCGCCGGAGAGCTGGTGCGCGCCAATCTCACGAGCCTTTTCGAGAACATAGATATTTTCGGCCGAAAGCGCGGGCGATTTTTCCGCCTGTGTGTGCTGTTCGATCAGGTTGGCGAGGTGCAGGGCGCAGGAAAGGCCCGCCGGTCCCGCGCCGATGATGAGGACGTCCGCTTCGAGTTTTTCGCGCTCGGGCATGGCTCACCTAAGAAGCTAGCATGAGGAGGCCAGGTTGCAAGCGCGTAGTTCGTATGAAGAACGGCGGAGCGTTCGACAGAGACTCTAGTTCTTTTTCACCGCAGGATCGGCGTCGGCGATGCTGCCTGTGACCAAATCCGTCTTGATCGTGACTTTCTGGCGGGGCAACAAATCGACTTCGGTTTCGAAAGCCTTATAGCCGGGCAGGTCGATTTTGACGCTATGTTTTCCGGGACTGACAAGCATGGCGCGCCCCACGCCGCCGAAATCATGAACCGTGCCCGCGAAAGCGCCGTCGACGAAAACGGCCGCCCGATCGGGAGTGACTTTCAGTTTGATTTCGGACGTGACCTTGGAGAATTGGGCGCGAGGATCTCTTGCCATGGCCACATTCACCGTGATTTCCTTCGCCGGCTCGATCACGACGGTCTGAGTGAAATCCGTATAGCCTGTTTGGCGCACGGAGATCTCGTGTTGGCCGGGGAGGAGCAGGACTTCCTTATCGCCCTTGAGCTCATCCACATAACCGACATACTGGCCGTCGATCCATACGCCGGAGGTCTTGTCCGCGTTGGTCTTGCCGACAAATTGTACTTTGCCCAGGACCTGATTCTGGGCGTACGACGGGGCCGATGCTGCAAACAGGGCCAGAAGACCGGAGAAAAGAACTACGCTGGTGAACGCTCCGCGGATTGTCATCGTCGTCCCCCTAAGCCGGCAGTTCTCAAGGCCTGAATCGCCTGGGAACGATCCAATCGTTCAACTCAGATATCGTAATACGCTGGAAGACATATCACAACTTGCCGTTGGCGACGGTTCAGTTTGAGGTCGGGGCACTTGACCGGTAACCGCTGCGAGCTCAACAGGTCGATGCAACACCATTTGACCCACGTACTGACCGTGGAAGATCCACATCGGTTTCGGCGGAGTCGTGACGTAGGGTGTTTTCTGGGGTTGCGTCCTGGGCGGAGGAACTCTGGCAATAGCCAACCACAACTACACATCAGCAAAGAAGGAGACCGTTACCTCAGAACGATGATGGTACAGGGCGCGCGCTACATTCTTGGGCCGTTTGGACAGGACAGCGATCTGCGGCGCTGGGGACGGGACCTCGCCGAGCGCGGAGGAAAGAATGCCAAAAAGCGAGCCATCGTTGCCGTGGCACGGAAGTTGGCTGTACTGCTACACAAGTTGTGGGTGAGCGGAGAGGTCTACGAACCGCTGCGAAATAACCCCTCTAGGGCCCGCGCAGTGGCCTAGAGTTGGATCCGAAAAGCCGAGCTCAACCGCCGAGTTCAGGTGACTGCGACTAATGCCTAGCCCAGCTCCCGTCGAAGAGATGGGAGCCGAGGTCGATTATCAGGTAGCAGCACCTGCTGAAACGAGAACGCCCAACTTGCATCGAGCGACAATCGCTCCACAAAAGAGTGCGGATGGAAGGATGGCGACAGAGGCGGCTCGGCTCAGAGAGAGCAAATTAGCCAGAAGAAAGAAGAAAAACCTGACTTGACACTCACCGGTTTCTCATGGAAGGCATTGAGGCACGAATGTGCGACGAGAAAACGGTCATGCGAGGGGCGGCGGTGGCCGAGGCTTTGACGCCTGGCCCCGGCCCGATTCGTCAGCGCCGCCCGTGCTCTCTCTTCGTCAGAAAGCAAGGAACATCTGAGACGTGACACGGCCCAGACTCATCGACATCCGGGTCCACAAAAGGGAGTCTGGGAAGTGACGCGCTCGTATTCGGCCGCAGACTGACCAGCTACCGGGCCGTTCATTCCGAGCGACGCCTTCGGTGGGCCTGGTTGCAAATGCAACTCCAATGACGATAAGGTGGAGGGGTCGCAAATGTAGCGTAACCGTAGGGCGGCGAAGTACGTCCCTATTGTTGTGAAGTGCCGCGAAATCATCGAGAAGGAGACAGATCGTCCATGAAGATCAACAGGCGAAACATATTGTCGCTGATGGGAATGTCTCCCGCGCTTTTGGCCGGTGCGACCGCCGAGGCGAATCAGGATAAGGCCAAGAAAGGCAAGAAGGGCGCTGCGGTCGAGTCCCAGCTGACGGTTCTCAACCCGAGAGGCATACCGCCTCCGATTACGCTTGTCCCCATGGCGCCGCGGCTGAGCACTCTCGACGGCAAGACAATTTATCTCGTGTCCGACGGATTTCCGGGTGCGGATGCTTTCCTGAACCAGATGTCGATCTGGTTCAAAAAGAACATGCCGAGCGTGACGACCGTGTACCGATTGAAGGCGGGCGGATTCGCCGACGACGATCCCAAGCTGAATGCGGAGATCAAGGAAAAGGGCCAGGCAGTGATCATGGCCATCGGCCATTGAAGCACGTGCACCCCAGCGACCGTCGGTCACTGCATAGCATACGAAAAGATGGGAATTCCCGCCGCTCCCATGGTCACGATTGCGTTCAAAGACCTGGCAAGAACCAACGCCGCCAAGAGAGGCATGCCGCTCCAGCGAATCTGCTTCACACCGCATCCAGTGTGGGGCAAGACCGATGAACAGATGTACGCCTACCTCGAAGGGAACGATCCTGTAAACAACACGCCTCTGATGCCCGAAGTCATCGCGGCACTGACAAAACCGCTGACCGATGACGAGAAGAAATCGGGCCAGGTGACTCCTCCGGTGGGCGCGCCGACGTTTACGGACACGTCCGACAACCTACAGCAATATTTCCTCGATAACGGCATGACGGACTTCATGCCGATCACCCTGCCTACACAGGAAAAAGTGGACGCGATGCTGAAGGCGACGAGCCACAAGCCGGACGAAGTGGTCGGCAAGATGACTCCGGCGCAGGGCGCGTTCCCGGCGTGGTCGTACACGGTGCAGCAGGTCGCCGTGAACGCGGTGATGGCGGGAGCGATCCCCGACTATTTCCCGACCATCCTGGCGATCGCGTCAACGGGAATCTCGGCGCTGTTCAGTTCGACGAATTCCCTCGTTTCGGCGGCGATCATCAATGGGCCGGTTCGCGACAAGCTTCAAATGAACTACGGAATCGGTGCCATGGGACCGTTCAACCAGGCGAACGCTGCGATTGGGCGCGCGTGGACGATCATGTCGAAGAATCTCGACGGCGGCGGAATCGCGGGCGAGACGTACATGGGCTCGCAGGGGAACATCATCAACTACAACAACCTGATCATTCCCGAGAACGAAAAGGACAGCCCGTGGCCGCCGTTTCACGTGCAGAAGGGTTTCAAGCCGGAGGAGAGTGTGGTCAGTTTCTTCTTCGGATTCAACATCACGCAGGGACAGGGCGGCAAAGGACTCGGGGTGAAGCCCATTCCGCTGTATAACGTGGCGATGTCCGCCAACGTCGCGCCGTTCGCCTCGCTATTCGGTGCGTTGTTCATCCTGGACCCGCTCGTGGCCAATGGGCTGGGCGACTTGGGTTTCAAGACCAAGGACCAGATCGCTGACTGGCTGGTGAAGAACACGACGGTAACCGTGAAGGACGTAAAGATGATGCTCTTCAGCGGCCTCCCGAGAGGTCCCGAAGCCGCAAGCTTGACGGACGACTCGGTGATACCGAAGTGGGCGAGGGCGGACGCCTACAACTTCGTCGTCTGCGGCGGACAAACGAACCCGTATCACCAGCTGGCGAACATGAGCTACCGGCTCAGCGTCTCGATCGATAAGTGGGCGTAGCCGCGCGAGAACAATCCTGCGGCCGGCGATTTTTTCGCCTGCCGCAGATTCATCGATGACCACGGCTGGGAATCTTGTGTTTGCGGCTTCGGGCGACGGAGAGTTCGTAGCGTTGAGCGCGGACAAAGGCGAAAAGCTCTGGTCGGCCAAGCTGGTTCCCGGGTTCGCGAATCCGGCGACGTACATGATCGACGGGAAGCAGTACGTCACGGTTCTGGCTGGCCGCGCGGGCAAAGCGCGGATGTACACGTTCGTGCTCGACGGGAACGTTCCAATTCCCGCACCGCCGGACACGCCTCCCCCTCCTCCGCCTCCGACGGGACAGTGAGGCGCGGCACGAGCGGCTGCGAAACTGTGAGTTGAGGCGAACACGGTCGCGCAAGAGGTGAACGCATGAAGATCAACCGGCGAAAAATACTGTCGATGCTGGGGATGTCTCCGGCGCTCCTGGCTGGCGCGACCGCTGAGGCTCAGCAATCGAAGACGCATGCGAAGCCGGCGAGCGGCGCGTCCTCCAGCGGCAAGATTCAGACGCTCAATCCCAAAGGCACTCCGCCGTCCGTCCAGCTGATTCCGATGGCACCGCGGCCGAGCAGCCTAGATGGAAAAACCGTCTATCTCGTGGACACCGGATTTGAAGGCGGCGGGATGCTGCTGAACCAGATACAACTCTGGTTCAACCGAAACATGCCGAGCGTGACCGTGGTGTTCCGGAGAAAAGCGGGGCCGTACGCGGAAGATGATCCAGCACTGTGGAAGGAAATCAAGGAAAAGGGCAGCGCGGCGATCATGGCGATCGGCCATTGAAGCACTTGCACGCCAGCGACCGTCGGTCACTGCATAAGCGTTGAAAAACTGGGAATCCCGACCACTCCTCTGGTAACCAGGGCTTTCAAGGACCTCGCGATTTTGAACGTGGCAAAGCGAGGCATGCCGCACGAGCGAATCACGTTCACGCCTCATCCCGTCGCGGGCAAGACGCCCGAGCAGCTCCGCGCGTACGTCGAAGGGCCGGACCCGGTCACCGGAAAGCCGATGATGAAGGAGATCGTCGACGCGCTGACGCAGCCGCTGACGGCCGAGGAGAGCAAGACCGGAACGATTGCGCCTTCTGTGGGACCGCCGACCTTTGCTGACACCCCCGACAACTTGCAGGACTACTACCTCGACAACGGAATGACGGACTACCTTCCGATCGTTCTGCCGACCGAAGAAAAAGTCGCGGCGATGTTGAAGGGCACGAGCCACGACCCCGAGGAGATGTGCGGCCAGATGGCGGCGGGCGCCTACCCGCCGTGGTCGTACACGGTGAGAAAAGTGGCCGTAAACGCCGTGATGGCGGGATGCAAACCGGAATACTTCCCGACCGTGCTGGCGATCGCGTCGTCTGGCACGCCATCACTATTCAGCTCGACGAACTCGTTCGCATACGCAGCGGTGATCAACGGGCCGATTCGCGACAAGCTGAACATGAACTACAGCATCGGCGCGCTGGGGCCGTTCGCGCAGCCGAACGCCGTGATCGGGCGCGCGTGGACGCTGCTCTCGAAGAACCTCGGCAACGGCGGCATCCCCGGCGACACGTACATGGGATCGCAGGGAAACAATCTGAATTACAACAACATCATAATCGCGGAAAACGAAGCGGCGAGTCCGTGGGCGCCGTTTCACGTGCAGAAAGGTTTTCAAGCCGGAGAAAATGTGGTGAGCATGTTCCGCGGACTCGGGATCATGCCGGGACAAGGCGCGAGAGGAACCAGCACGGACACGCCGAAATACGAGGAGCAGTTCAGCGACCTCTTCAGCGTGTTCACCGGATTTTTCGGCGGGCTGGTGGTGGCCGATCCGTTGGTCGCGCAGAGCCTGAAAGAGCGCGGCTACGACACAAAAGAAAAGCTGATCGATTGGCTCTACAAAAACACGACGCAGAGCGTGAAAGAATACAAGAGCCGCGACTTCGCCTACGGATTCGACTACCCGCGCGCGCTGAAGGGGCTCGAGCCCTATGCGACGTGGTACAAAATGCCGGATGATGCAGTGATCCCGCGGTGGCCGCATCTGAACGATATCAACGTGGTGGTCGCCGGCGGGCAGACGAACGCATTCTTTCAGGGCGGAAGTCTTTCGTACAGCGTAAGCATCTCGATCGACAAGTGGGTGTAGGCGACCATCCGGGAGTTATCGCGGGGTGAGCTTAAATCGAAATGTTGAGCGCGGTTACCTATGCCGAAAGCGCATCAGGCGGGATCGAAAGTGACGTGAATTGTGGCAATGTCGGGGTGATTCAGCGAGGCCAGGACCTTCGCTTCACGCTGAAACCGCGCCATCCGTTCGGCGTCACGCGCGAACGCTTCTGGCAGGACTTCCGGCGCGACATCGCGCCCGAGCTTGGCATCCCGGGCACGATATACTTCGCCCATTCCGCCCGCACCAATAGCAGCGAGGATTTCATAGGGGCCGACGCGATTGCCAGAGATCAGCGCCATTTGGGCTGGATTATACCCCTAGGAACATTAACCCATCCCATTACTTAAGCTAGATATCGCTGTAAGTCGGCGATGTGGTCATTCCCGATACCTTGGCGATTGTCCCGAGTGACGGCGCATTACGGAAGCTTCGACCCAGTGAGTTGTGTGGCGGAATGATTTGCGCTTGGGACCGGAGGCGTCAACGTCGCGTTCGGACGAGGCCTGGATGCTGGGAGACCGGTAGGATGGTTATCTCTCGCAACGGGAATATTCGCTGCTCGATTTCATCTTTCGGGAATTGAACTTCTACGCCGTAGTTCTGCTCGAGTTGCATCACGTCGATGGGATCCGTATCTCTCGATACGATCAACATCTTCGGATAGGCGCATTGGGCGCGATAGCCAGTCTCGCACTCGATGACACGCCCCCAGCGATACACGGAACCGAGGACTCTGAGGAACTCGTAGGCCAACTCGTCCAAACCGAAGCGGAACTTGAGGGCATGAATGCCCTGCACACTTGCTGCGCCGTCGGCAAGGTGCCAGTTGTCGTCTTCGACGACGAGGGCCTTTCTGAACGGCCATTCGACGGCTTTGACCAGAGAGAAAAGCTTTCCGTTGTTAAGAGACCAGCCGCGCCAGCCGATCAAGGCCCCTGTCATGTGCGTTACGGCCCCGACTTCGGACTTACCGCCGCTCAGTTGGTTTTGAGGCCCCAATCCAGGGAGCCATGGTGGAATAAACCGGTTCTCCTCGAGCGGTCTACCCCTCCACTTTCTCCGGTCGGTCCACTGGTTCTGGCTTATCATCCGGCACCTTCTCTCTCGTCGGCTCAGTCTCGGCCGTCCACTCCGGGACCGGCGACTTGAGCGGTTCTATCTGATACTCGCGCACCGGGTAACCAAGGTTCATGGAATTTCCCTTTTTGGGCCTGAGTGCGGTGTAGGTCTGCAAAGACTCCACCCCACTGACGTCGGTATCGCATTCGGCCTGCCAAACACTCGTGCATAGAACTCCCGAATCGGGAAGATGACTTGGCGCGGACCTTTCGGATTATCGTTTTGCAGATCCATGGATGTTAATCACTTACATTTCTTCTGGGGAGCTTCTTGCCATCCATCTGCGAATGGCAGCAAAGGCATCCGAAAGACACAGATTAGGAGGCTCTTATCTCAAAACCGCTTTGGAATCCTCAGGACCAGTGCGGGACGGAGACGCAAACGACGCGGATCGTCAATTGCAATTTCGGGCCTGGCGAGACTATAAATAGAGGCGTTGGCAGCGGGACCGGAGAGAGGTGAACGCATGAAGGTGAACAGGCGAAAGATGCTGTCGCTGCTGGGGCTTTCCCCGGCGCTTTTGGCCGGCGCGAGCGCCGAGGCGCAGAATAAATCGAAGGGCAAAACCGCGAAGTCCGCTGGGCCGGAAAAGATCGAGGCGCTGAATCCGCGTGGCATACCTCCCGCAATCCAACTCGTTCCGATGGCGAAGCGTTTGGACACGCTGGACGGCAAAACGATCTACCTCGTATCCGACGGATTTCCGGGCGCGGATCATTTTCTCGCGCAGGTCGGGCTGTGGTTCAAGAAGAACATGCCGAACGTGACCACCGTGTACCGGTTGAAGGCCGGCGCGTTCGCCGATGACGACCCCAAGCTCAACGCGGAGATTAAGGCCAAAGGCAACGCCGTCATCATGGCGATCGGCCATTGAAGCACGTGCACGCCAGCGACCGTCGGTCACTGCATAAAATTCGAACAGATGGGTTTTCCGACCGCTCCCATGGTTACGATTGCGTTCAAGGACCTCGCACTTTCGAACGCCGCTGGGCGCGGCATGCCGCACGAACGCATCTGCTTCACGCCGCACCCGGTGTGGGGCAAGACGGACGAGGAGATGTACGCCTACCTCGAAGGGAACGATCCCGTGAGCGGCAAGCCCCTGATGAAGGAAGTGATCGACGCGCTCACCCAACCGCTGACGGCCGACGAACAGAAGACAGGATCGGTGACGCCTTCCGTTGGGGCGCCCGTATTCGTGGATACGTCGGACAATCTACAACAGTATTACATGGACAACGGGATGACGGACTTCATGGAGATCGTCCTGCCCACTCAGGAAAGAGTGGACGCGATGCTGAAGGGCACGAGCCGCAAGCCGGACGAAGTGGTCGGCAAGATGTCGCCGGCGAAAGGATCGTATCCGGACTGGTCCTTCACCGTGAGGCACGTGGCGATTAACGCGGTGATGGGAGGTTGCAAGCCCGAGTATTTACCCACGGTGCTCGCAATTGCCGCGAGCGGGCTGACTTCCCTTTCGAGCTCGACGAATTCTTTCGCCACGGCGGCGGTGATCAACGGGCCGATCCGCGACAAGCTTACGATGAATTACGGAATCGGCGCCATGGGTCCATTCTCCCAGCCGAGCGCGGCGATCGGGCGCGCGTGGACGATGTTGTCGAGAAACCTGAGCAATTCCGGAATCCCGGGGCAGACTTACCTGGGCACGCTCGGGAACAGCGTCAACTTCAACAACCTGATCATCCCGGAAAACGAGCAGGCGAGTCCGTGGACTCCGCTCCACGTGCAAAAGGGTTTCAAGGCGGAAGAAAACGTGGTGAGCGTCTTCGTCGGGTTCAGCATATCGCAAGGACAGGGAGGCATCGGCTTAGGCGTGAGACCCGTGCCGCTGTATCACGAGGCGATTGCGTACAACTGCACGCCGTTCGGGCCGCTCTTCGGGGCGCTGATCGTCTGCGACCCGCTCCTGGCGCAGGGGCTGGTCGAACTGGGCTACAAGACGAAGGAGCAGCTCGCGGACTGGCTTCAGAAAAATCAAACCATTTCCGCAAAGGACGCAAGGTCAACGCTGTTCGGAGGCCGCTGGGTGCCCGACCCGAAGACTCCCGATGATGCGCGGGTTCCCTATTATCAAAGACCCGACTTCTACAACTTCGTGGTCGTGGGCGGGCAGACGAACCCCTATCACATGGTCGCGAATATGTCGTATCGGGCGAGCGTCTCGATCGATCAGTGGACGTAGGGAAGTTGCAGAGAATCGAAAAACAGATCGCTCACCCCCATCCGCAAAAAGCGCGGCTGGGTTCGGGATGATGCAAAGTTTCGCGTTGCTCGCTCGGGATAACCACCGGTAGATTCCTTCCTCGGAAACCGCGCTGAGGGTTGGTCCGTCTGGGTAACGTACGCCGCAAACCGCTTGCAATCCATGCGTTGCAGAACTATAAGTTGAAGAGACTAGCTCAGGGGGAATGATGAAGATCAACAGGCGAAAACTGCTTTCGCTGCTGGGGATGTCGCCGGCCATTCTGGCGGGTTCTTCCGCGGACGCGCAGAAGGCCAAGACCCCGCAGGCGAAGCCGAGCGGTGAGTACAAGCTTGTTGGCGTCAACCCCCGAGGCACACCTCCTGCCATTCAGCTTATTCCCATGGCGCCGCGCCTCGACACGCTCGAGGGCAAGACGGTCTATCTCGTCGACACCGGCTTCCACGGCTCGGATGCCCTACTGAAACAGATCGAGCTCTGGTTCAACCGGAATATGCCGGGCGTAACCATGGTGTTCCGGCGCAAGGCGGGGCCGTACGCGGAAGACGACCCGAAGTTGTGGGCGGAGATCAAAGCCAAGGGCAACGCGGCCATCATGGCCGTGGGACATTGAAGCACCTGCACCCCAGCGACCGTCGGTCACTGCATAACAGTTGAAAAGATGGGCATCCCGACGACGCCGGTGGTCACGAAGGCGTTCAAGGAATTGGCCACGCTGAACGCCGCGAAACGTGGGATGCCACACGAGCGCATCACGTTCACGCCTCATCCAGTGTGGGGCAAGACGGCGGACGAACTGCGCGCGTACGTCGAAGGCCCCGATCCCGTGAGCGGCAAACCGATGATGAAGGAAATCGTCGATGCGCTCACGCAGCCGCTAACCGATGACGAAAAGAAATCCGGCATGGTGAGCGTCTCGACCGGGCCTGCGACCTACGGGCCGGACACGCCGAAAAATTTGCAGCAGTATTACCTAGACAACGGGATGACCGACTATCTGCCGATCATCATTCCCACCGAAGAAGCCGTGGAAGAAATGCTGACCGGCACGAGCCACAAGCCCGACGAGCCGATCGGGAAGATGGCCGCGGGCGCGTATCCGCCGTGGTCTTACACGGTGAGGCAAGTGGCGATCAACGCAGTGATGGCGGGATGCAGGCCCGAGTACTTTCCGATCGTCCTGGCGATTGCGTCGTCGGGAATTGCTTCGCTCTTCAGCTCAACGAATTCCTTCGCGTTCGCCATGATCATCAACGGGCCAATCCGCGACAAATTGAACATGAACTACGGGATCGGCTCGCTGGGACCGTTCGCTCAGCCGAACGCGACAATCGGGCGCGCCTGGACGATCATGTCCAAGAATCTGGGGAACGGCGGAATCCCCGGCGACACGTATCTGGGCTCGGTGGGCAACAACCTCAACTACAACAACGTGGTGATCGCAG
>JBEKBY010000020.1:0-65838 GCA_050015155.1 Candidatus Acidiferrales bacterium
TCCTTCTCGGGGACGCGATGGTGGCCTCCCGCCGTCTTCACCGTGCGTATCTTTTCCTTGTAGATCCATTGCTTCAGCGTCGGGTAGCTGATCCCTAGCACCTGCGCTGCTTCGCGGGGTGTAAGTAACTTCATGCTTTGCCTGCGGACGGAGAATTCATGCGATTTGGAGCTTGTCATTTCGACACTCGTTTGTAAAGCGGCGCGGAGTCGTTCGTCCCGCGGCCCCATCCAATTGTGTTAGCGTACTGCCGCAACGACGCAGGCGAATGAGGAACAGAAAATGGAACTGGGACTCAAAGGCAAAGTGGTTTTGGTCACCGGATCGAGTAAGGGAATCGGCCGCTCGATCGCCGCCGCTTTCGCTCGCGAGGGATGCCAAGTGGTGATCAACGGCCGCCATGCAGCGGAACTTGAAGCAGCGGCCGCCGAAATGCGCGGCGGTCAAGCGACTGTGCACGCCGTGGTCTCCGATGTGACGGAGGCCGAAGGCGCGAAGCGCGTCGTGGACGAGACGGTCGCGCGCTTCGGCACGATCGACATCCTTGTCAACAACGCCGGTGGCGCGGGGCGCTTCGGCTCCTTCGAGGATCTCACCGATGACGAGTGGATCGGCGCGTTCAATCTCAATGTGCTTTCCGCCGTCCGCGCGATGCGCGCGGCGCTGCCCCATATGCAAAAGCAGAAATGGGGCCGCACCATCAACATCTCCTCCGAATCCGGTATCCAGCCCGACCCGATGATGCCGCACTACAATGCCGCCAAGTCCGCTCTCAACAGCTTCACCAAGAGCCTTTCGAAGGCTTATGGCAAGGACAACATTCTCGTGAACACCGTTTCCCCGGCGTTCATTCGCACGCCGCTCCTCGAGGGGATGCTCGAGCAGCAGGCGCGGACCCGGAGTATCACCGTGGACGAAGCCGAAAAGGTTCTCCTGCGCGAGTTTCGTCCTAACATCCTCCTCGGCCGCGCCGGGAAGCCGGACGAGACAGCTGGCATTGTCGTCTTCCTCGCATCCGAACAGGCATCGTTCATCACGGGCTCGAACTATCGGGTCGATGGTGGCTCCGTGGCTAGTCTTTGATCTGTAACAAGGGCGCGCCACTGCTCGTAGCGTCTCGAAGGAAACTTTTCGGGCCGGGCGTATCGTGCGGTAAAATTGTGATCGTCAGGAGGAGATCATGAGCTTAACCGCGAAACCGACCGCCGCCACCCAGCAAGACAAGCAAGCCGAGAATCCACTCAAAGCGCTGACACGCTTCGGCCAGTCCGTCTGGCTCGACTACATCCGCCGCGATCTGATCTCATCGGGCGAACTCGCGCGCTTGATCAAAGAAGATGGCCTGGGCGGCATGACCTCCAATCCTGCGATTTTTGAGAAAGCCATCGCCGGTAGCGCGGACTATGCGCGAACCCTCGAAGAGCTGGCGAAGCGGAAGGATCTCGACGCCAAGGGAATCTACGAGCAAATCGCGATTCGCGATATCCAGGACGCGGCTGATGCTCTGCGCGGCGTCTACAATCAGACGAAGCGCCGCGACGGCTACGTCAGCCTCGAGGTCTCGCCCTATCTCGCGCACAAGACCCAGGAAACGATCCACGAAGCGCGCCGGCTCTGGAAAGCGGTCGCTCGCGACAACGTCATGATCAAGGTTCCCGGCACCCCCGAAGGAATTCCCGCGATCCGCGATCTGATCAGCCGGGGCATCAACGTCAACGTCACTCTTCTTTTCGCGCAGGATGTTTACGAGAATGTTGCGGAGGCGTTTATCGCCGGGCTGGAGGACCTTGCAAAGAGCGGAGGCGATGTGAGCCGCGTCGCAAGCGTGGCCAGCTTTTTTGTCAGCCGCATCGATACCTTGATCGACGGCAAGCTCGCGGATCTCATCAAGAATCCGCAGCCCGGCTTGGATCAATCTCTGCTCCGCAGCCTCCAGGGCAAGGTCGCTATCGCGAACGCGAAGCTGACCTACCAGAAGTACAAAGAGATTTTCAGCAGCCCTCGCTGGCAGGCCCTCGCCGGACGGGGGGCGACCACTCAGCGCGTTCTCTGGGCCAGTACCGGCACGAAGAACCCCGCTTACAGCGACATACTGTACGTGGAGGAGCTGATCGGTCCGGATACCGTCGACACGATTCCTCCTGCGACACTGGACGCATTTCGCGATCACGGCAAGCCGCGCGGCAGCCTGGAAGAGGACGTCGAGAGCGCGCGCAAGACGATGCTCGATCTCGGGCGCGCCGGAATCTCCATGAAGGCAGTCACGGATCAGCTCACAGAAGACGGCGTCGAATTGTTCGCCGACGCGTTCGACAAGCTCCTCGCCGCCGTCGAGAAGCAAGCGAAAAGCGCCGCAGCCCGATGAGCGACCACTTGCCTGAGGCTCTCGCGCAGGCCGTACAAGCGACGCTCGAGGACTGGAAGACCCACAACAAGGTCCAGCGCCTCTGGGCGCGCGATGCTTCGCTCTGGAGCAACACCGACGAAAGCAAGTGGCTCGGCTGGCTCGGCATCGTGGAAGAACAGATTGCGGACCGCCAGCGTTTCCATCAGATCGCCGAAGAAATTCGCGCGGCGGGATTCAAGCAGGCAGTGCTCCTCGGCATGGGCGGGTCGAGCCTCTGCGTCGAGGTCCTGAAACTTACGTTTGGTAACATTCCTGGCCATCCTGAAATTCTGGTTCTCGACTCGACCGATCCAGCGCAAATCAAGGCCCTCGATGCAAAGCTCGATCTGGCGAAAACGATTTTCATCGTTTCGAGCAAGTCGGGCAGCACGCTCGAGCCGAACATTTTCCAGCAGTACTTTTTCGAGCGCGTGAAGCAGGCCGTCAGTGCGGAGGCTGGAAAGCGTTTCATCGCCATCACCGATCCTGGCTCGCACATGCAGAAAGTCGCGGAAGCCGCCGGCTTTCGCCACATCTTTTTTGGCTTGCCCTCCATTGGCGGGCGCTATTCGGCGCTCTCGAATTTCGGCATGATTCCCGGAGCGATTCAGGGGCTCGACATCGCGAAATTTCTCGATCGCACGCAAAGAATGGTCCGCGCCTGCGGCTCTTCAGTCCCGGCCGATCAGAACCCGGGTGTCATTCTCGGCGCGACCCTCGGAACTCTCGCGAAGGGCGGGCGCGACAAGCTCACGATCTTCACCTCGCCTGGGATTGCGGATTTGGGTGCATGGCTCGAGCAATTGATCGCCGAATCGACAGGCAAGGAAGGCCACGGGATAATCCCCGTGGATCGCGAGCGGATCGGTCCGCCGGAGGTGTACGGCAACGATCGCGTCTTCGCATATCTGCGCCTGGAATCCGCGCCCGATTCAAAACAAGATGCCGCGGTCGCCGCGATCGAGAAAGCCGGCCAGCCCGTCATCCGCATTCCCGTGTCGGAAATCTACGATCTCGGCCAGGAATTCCTCCGTTGGGAGATCGCCACGGCCGTCGCCGGTTCCGTGATCGGCATCAACGCGTTCAATCAGCCCGACGTCGAAGCCAGCAAAATCGAAACCCGCAAGTTGACCGAGCAGTACGAGAAATCCGGATCGCTTCCGCCCGAGGCTCCTTTCTTTACCGAAAGCGGCGTGAAGCTCTTCACCGATGAGAAGAACGCGGCAGCGTTGAAGCAAACCGCGGGGAGCGATGCGACCCTCGTTGGCTACCTGCGCGCGCATCTCGGGCGCCTGCGTGCGAGCGACTATTTTGCGGTGCTCGGATACATTCAGATGAACGACGCGCACGGATCGCAGCTCCAGTCGATTCGCCACGGCGTCCGCGACAAGAAGCGCGTCGCCACCTGCCTCGGCTTCGGCCCGCGGTTTCTGCATTCCACCGGCCAGGCTTATAAGGGCGGCCCCAATTCGGGCGTCTTCTTGCAAATCACCTGCGACGATGCGGCTGACCTGCCCGTGCCTGGCCAGAAGTACACGTTCGGAGTCGTGAAAGCAGCCCAGGCCCGCGGCGATTTTCAAGTCCTTGCCGAACGCAACCGGCGCGCCCTGCGAGTCCATCTCGGCGCCGACGTCGCCGGCGGCCTCGCGAAGCTCAGCCAAGCAGTCCAGCAAGCCCTGCCCTAACTTTACGCTTCCTCTTGTGTTTCCCTTGCTACGTAGCTACAATTGTTATAATGGAGAGGGAGCAACATGCTCGAACTTAAGGTCCGCAAAATTGGGAATTCACTCGGTGTTGTCGTGCCCAAAGAGGCCGTCAGTCGATTGCATGCTGGTGAAGGCGACCGCCTCTTCCTGATCGAAGGAGCGGACGGCGCTTACCAGCTTACGCCCTACGACCCCGCCTTCAAGAAGAAAATGGAAAAGACAGAAGACATCATCGGTCGCTACCGCAACGCTCTGCACACACTCGCCAAGTGAGCGGACCCATCTGGATCGACGAGCGCGATGCCCTCGCGCTCCACGACCGCCTTCTCGCCCTCGAAGGCGGGGCAGGGGGCGTCCGTGATGCCGGACTGCTTGAATCCGCCCTCGCCCGGCCGCGGCAGCTTTACGCCTGCGATAAGCGCGACGTCGTGGGCATCGCCGCTGCCTACATGGCTGGAATCGCTCGCAATCATCCGTTTACCGACGGAGACAAACGCACCGGCTTCGTGATTGGTGTGCTTTTTCTCGAACTGAACGGCTATCGTTTCACGGCCACAGAAGAATCCGCCGCACAAACTGTCATGAGTCTCGCCGCGGGAGCGCTTGACGAATCCGCGCTCGCCGCATGGATGCGCGCGAACACCAAGCGCCGGTGACCGCGCTGCCGTCACACCTCGTCGGCAGCGTATTCGGGACCTCGAAACGGCGGCCGAGTCCACAAGACTGTCCGCTTGCACTCCGCGTTCTGTCCGTTAAGATGGATATGATGAAAGTGTTAGTCAAAATTCGAGTATCGAGAAACTCAGCGGCGCCGGGATGGACGCCGAAAGTGTCACGAAAAGCCTGTCGGGGGCACAATGCAACCCCTGGTGCGCGGCTCCGAGGGCGCTTGGAATCTACCCGACACTGGTGTCGAGTAGAACTGCCCCTAAGTCATTGCAAACAAACGGCGGCGGTGCCTTCTGCCCGTCACTCAAACGGGTGTCTGGAAACTCGCTCTCGGGGAGGTGCCGCAGATGGCCTCGATTGATTCCGCGGTTCCGGTAGCAGCCGCGCCCGGCACCCCGGCGGGTCCGTGCGCGATGGCTCTGTTTGGCGCGGGAGGAGACCTCACTAAGCGCAAACTGATTCCCGCGATCTATAACCTCGCGAAAGGCAAGTTACTTCCCGCGCAGTTCGCGATCGTGGGCGTCTCGATCGAACCGTTCTCGACCGAACAATTCCGGACGCAAATGACCGAGGACATCAAACAGTATTCGGACGAAAGCGTGGACATGTCGTCCTGGGACTGGTTCGTCAAGCGTCTCTACTACATCGGCGGCGATTTCAAGGACCCCGAGCTGTACGTGAAACTGCAGGGCACCCTGTCCCAGGTGGACAAGGAACAGAGCACGCAGGGCAACTACCTGTTCTATCTTGCCACGAGCCCGGTGTTTTTTCCGATTGTGGTGGAACAACTCGGCGCGGCCGCTCTCACGAAACAGGAGGATGGCAAATGGCGGCGCGTTGTGATCGAAAAGCCGTTTGGTCACGACCTCCCGTCGGCGGTGGCTCTGAACCATGCGGTTGGACAAGTCGTCGAGGAAAAGCAGATCTACCGCATCGATCATTATCTCGGCAAGGAGACCGTTCAGAACATTCTTGCATTCCGTTTTGCGAACGGCATCTTCGAGCCGGTGTGGAATCGCCGCTACGTAGATCACGTGCAGGTTACGGTTGCCGAGGAGCTGGGCGTCGAGCTTCGCGGCGGCTACTACGAGACCGCCGGCGCCCTGCGCGACATGGTGCCGAACCACATTTTCCAGCTGATCACGCTCACCGCGATGGAGCCGCCGATCGATTTCGATGCCGATGCGGTCCATGACGAGCAGACGAAGATTCTTCGCGCGATTCAGCTACTCAGCCCGGAAAAGGTTCTCGATCATGCCGTGCGCGGGCAGTACGGCGAAGGACTGATCGACGGCAAGCGCGTTCCTGCCTATCGCAACGAGCCGCAGGTCGCGCACGATTCTCAGACTCCGACGTTCGTCGCGATGGCTCTGCACATCGACAACTGGCGCTGGGCCGACGTGCCTTTCTATCTCCGGACCGGCAAGCGCATGGCGGCGCGCTCGACGCAGATCGTGATTCGGTTCCGGCGTCCGCCGTTCGTCCTTTTCCGCAAGACTTCCGTCGACAAAATCATGCCGAACGAGCTCGTCATCAACATTCAACCGAATGAGGGCATCTCGCTGAGCTTCGAAGCGAAAGTTCCTGGGCCGGTCGTCCGCCTCGGCGCCGTGAACATGGATTTTCAGTATTCGGACTACTTCGGCACGCGCCCTTCCACCGGGTACGAAACACTGATCTACGACTGCATGATGGGCGATCCGACGCTTTTCCAGCGCGCTGATATGGTCGAGGCCGCGTGGACCGTAGTCCAGCCGATCCTCGACGTTTGGAAGGCGCTTCCCCAGCGCGATTTCCCGAATTATGCGGCAGGCACCTGGGGGCCGTCACAAGCGGATGAACTTCTCAAGCGCGAAGGCCGCGAATGGCGCGATCCGACTCACAACAACGGCCCTCATCACGCCGCGCCGGCCTGATCGTGGCTTTGGTTCTGGCTCACCACGCCCTTTTTGCTATAATTCCCGCCACTGGAACACTAGTATAGGGACGGACGGCGACCGCCCGACAGTCGAGGGCCACCCACGAATCAATGGACTTTGACCACCTCATCACTTTTCTCGAGATTGCCAAGCAGGGGAGTTTTTCGCGCGCGGGCCAGAAGCTCTATCGCTCGCAGCCGGCCGTGAGCGCACAGATCCGCCAGCTCGAGCAGGAGTACGGCCAGAAGCTGTTCGACCGCGTCGGGAAGTCCGTGCGGCTCACGGTTGCCGGCGAAACGCTGCTCGAATACGCAGGGCGTATGCTGACGCTGCGGAACGAATCGTTGAGAGCCGTGGCGGACCAGTCAAGCACCCCGCACGGCACCCTCGCCATCGGCGCGAATGAGGCGACCTGCCTCTACGTGCTGCCGGACATCTTCGCGGAGTACAGCCGGCGCTTTCCCTCAGTGCAGATCAGCATCTACCGGAATTTCAGCCACAAAGTTCTCGAAAAGGTCGAGGACGGTACGGTGGACGTCGGCATCGTGACGCTGCCGGTGAAGTCGCCGAGCCTCAAGGTCCACTCCATTTTTCGGGATCGTTTGGTGCTGATGTGCAGCCCGTCGAATCCTCTCGCATCCTACAAGAGCGTGCGTACGGCTGATGTTGCCGAGCAGCCCTTGATCTTCCCGAAAATGGGCTTCACGCGCCAGGTGCTCGACAAGCAGTTTCGTCCGTTCCGGTCGCGCCTGCGAGTTACGATGGAGCTGGCGAGCGTGGGTATGATCAAGCGCTTCGTGGCCGCCGGACTCGGCGTTTCCGTGATCAGCGAAGGTTTCGCGCAGGACGAAGTGCGCGCCGGCCAAGCGAAGCTAATCCCGATTTCCGACATGGAAGTATGGCGGGAGCTGGGGTTGGTTTACCGGCGCGACCGCACGCTGCCGCGCTCGGCCTCCGCCTTCGTCACGCTCGTCCGCCAGGGCGCCGGCTCGGCGTCCGGCGATCATCATGCGGAAAACGGCCGCGTCGCACACCGCCGCTAGCCGGCCGAAGCCAGCAGGCCCGTCCTCGATTACTGATTACTTGACTCGCTTCGCGACCAGATCCTCTTTTGCGGCGCCGGC
This sequence comes from Candidatus Acidiferrales bacterium, assembly GCA_050015155.1. Lineage (GTDB taxonomy): Bacteria > Acidobacteriota > Terriglobia > Acidiferrales > UBA7541 > Palsa-295. Next base: position 7,805 of record JBEKBY010000020.1, read on the forward strand.
CACGTCGCGAGTGAACTCGATTTCGTCTCCGGAAACTTTCCCCGTGTAGGTGATCACCAGCTTCTGGCCCTGGTAGTCGAGGTTTTCAACGAACGAGACATCGTCGCCTTTCACGACCCCATTTTCGATTTCGGATGTCCCGTTGTCGGATTTCGCGGTGCCGGTGAGCTTCTCACCGTCGACCTTGAACGTGTATACGTAATGCTGCTCGCCGACTTGCGTGTTGAACGTTGCGGTCCACTGGCCGCTGATATCCGCAGCGTATGCGGATAATGCAACGCCCGCCACAAAAACCAGCAGACCGACCGCCCTTCGAAGCTTCATCGGATGATTCTCCTTTCAGAATGTTCGGCAGAGGACATCCAGCAATACGCTCCCTTGTAGACCTGCCCCAGTCGCTTGTCAATTTTCTTGTGGCCACGACGGCCCGACCCTGTCGCCACTCGCGCCCCGATCAACTAAACGCGCCGTGTGGAGCCGAATCGATGTAACATCAGATCACGCCCCGATGCAGATCTGCTCGACGGCCGCTCGCCCGGCTTGGGAGGACTGATATGGCGCAGACAACACAGAGCACGCTACGCAGTTCGTTGCAAACGGTTTTGAACCCCCAGGGCCAACCCACAGGCGCGTTCGAGCCATTGTCCATGGCTCCGCGGTTCGACTCCCTCGACGGCAAGACCGTCTACCTTGTCGACGTGGGATTTGCGGGAGGGTACGAGTTCCTGGAGGAGTTGCGTGCCTGGTTCTCCCGAAACATGCCCGCCGTGGAAACGATACTCCGCCGGAAACAAGGCAACATGTTCTTGGACGATCCCGACCTGTGGGCCGAGGTAAAGGAAAAAGGACACGCCGTCATCTTCGGCGTCGGGGGTTGAGACGGCTGTTCGGCGAGTGTCGCCGAGCACTGCAGGAAACTGGAACACGCCTTCGGAATCCCCACGGCTCCCATCACGACAGCCAGGTTCGCTGACTACATGGAGCGCGACTCGCGCAATCACGGCATGAACTTGCGCTTCAGCTTCACTCCTTATCCGGTCGTCGGAATGTCCCGATCGGTACTGCAGCGCTACATAGAAGGACAAGATCCCATCTCGGGGAAGCCGTTCGTGCCTGAATTGATCGAAGCGCTGACAAAGCCTCTGGCCGACCGAGAAAGGAACGCGGAGCAGGTTGCGAGGCCTGCGCGGCCGAGACTCCTGGAACCGGACGCAGAGTACAATCTGCAGTGCTTGTTCCTCGAAAATGGCTGGACGGACGGCTTGCCCATCGTCCTTCCCACCCACGAACGCGTTGCCGAAATGCTCCTGGGAACCAGCCACGCCCCCGATGAAGTGGTGGGCCGGATGACGGTCACGACCACGCAGGAGAGAATCGAGTACACGGTCGAGAAAGTTGCGGTGAACGCCGTCATGGCCGGAGCCCGTCCCGAGCATTTCCCCGTGATTCTGGCCATCGCCGCCACTCAGGAACCCGCCTTTCCGAGTTCGACGACCTCCTTTGCGAGGATGGTCGTCGTCAACGGGCCGATCCGCGACGAAATCGGCATGAACTCGGGAGTCGGGGCGTTGAGCCCGTTCAATTTCGCTAATTCGGTCATCGGACGTGCCTGGACGTTGATGTCCATCAATTTGGCGGATTCCCGCTTGGGCGAGACCTTCATGGGTTCGCAGGGTCACAACCTCAACTACAACAATATGTGCTGCGCGGAGAATGAGGCGAAGAGCGTTTGGGAACCGTTCCACGTGCAGAAAGGTTTCAAGCCTGAAGAGAGCGTCGTCAGCTTGTTCCGGGGATGGAGCGTCATTAACAGCATGGGCGCCGCGAATTCAGTTCGGCCCGCCAGCGAAGAGACGGTCATCCTGCTGAAGGCGTTTTCCGCGCTCCGTTCGGCAGCCACTCTCGTGATGGATCCGCTTGTGGCCAAGGGCCTGAAGGACCAAGGCTTCACAACAAAGAAGGATTTCAGCCGCTGGCTTTCGGAAAACGTCAAAGTACCCGCCGGACAGTACTGGGGCGCCGACATCATCTACGCTTTTGTCGCCCCGCTCGCCCGGCAGGGTATCGAGCCCTTCGCATCGTGGTCCAAGCTGCCCAAGGACACGCTGATCGCCCCGTATCACGATCCCGGGCAGATCAATATCTTGGTCGTCGGCGGGGAAACGAACCCGCTCTGGTTGACGACGGATTTTGTCTATACCCAGAGCTCGTCGGTGGATAAGTGGTGGCCGAAGGGCGGAATTCGCTGCGACGCTCGGTCGATCCGAATGCCCACTGCCGTCGCATGCAGCGACGGAACCTGTGGCATCGGGTAGCGCACACCATCTGCTGCAGTTCGCAGCGCGAGGGAGTCTCTGAACCTTCTTGTGGCGGAGTTACTGCGGCCTGCGAAGGAGTTTGTAGATTTCGTTTGCGGCGTCGAATTCCTGCGCGAGTTCTTTACTCGCGAGGCGCGTGCGCAGATGTTCGATGGCCTGCGCTAGGCGATCGAGCGCGCGCGAGGCATTGTCCGTATTCGTGAGCAGGATGTCGCGCCACACGCTGTACGGACTTCCCGCCAGCCGCAGCATGTCCTGAAGCCCCGGCCCCGCAAGCGTGAGCGGCATGCCCGTCTCGTCTGTTTCGTCCTGCACCACGCGCGCGAGCGCAATCGAAAGAAGCTGCGGCAGGTGCGAGACGATGCCGACGGCCCAATCGTGCGTGTCGGCGTCGGTCCACACCGGCCGCGCTCCCATCGCGACAACGATTCGCGTGAAATCCTTCACGCGCGAGTCGGGATCGTCTTCGCGGCCGATCAGGGCATAGGTCGTTTCGCGGAAGAGTTCCGCGTCCGCGTTTTCGACGCCCGACTTTTCCTTGCCCGCCATGGGATGGGCGCCGAGAAACCGCGCGCCGCTCCGAAAGTGTTGCTGGGCTGCGCGGCAGATCGCGGATTTTGTGCTGCCGGCGTCGGTGACGAGCGCGTGCGGCTCGGCGGACGCCGCAATCGTGCCGAGCGCATCGACCGTCGCGCCGATGGGCAGAGCGACATACACCAGATCGGCGCCGCGCACCGCAGTTACGAGATCGGCAGCGGCTTCCCGCACGACCCCGAGCGCGCGAGCCTGTTCGGCCGAGCCGCCGCGGCTGTAGCCCCGTAGTGAAATGTCAGGGAACTGTTTTCGCAGAGCGAGCGCGAACGATCCGCCGATCAGGCCCGTGCCGACGATCGCGACGCGGCGGAAGGGAACTGTGCTGGCCATGGCTACGCCGCGCCGTTTGTCATCTCTGCCGCGTCACTTCTTGCCACGGGCGGCCGCGGTTGATTCCGGTTTGATCCACGACATCTGCGCGCGCAGCTCTTTTCCGACGTTCTCGATCGGGTGGTTCTTGTCGCGTTCGAGGAGCTTCGCGTACTGCGGGCGCCCCGCCTGATTTTCGAGCACCCATTCCTTCGCGAATTGCCCGGTTTGGATCTCTTCCAGAATTTTCTTCATCGTCTCCCGGACGTGCTCGTCGATCACGCGATTACCGCGCGTAAGGTCGCCATACTTTGCGGTCTCGCTGACGAACTTGTGCATTTCGGCGATGCCGCCCTCATAGATGAGGTCCACGATCAGCTTGAGCTCGTGCAGGCACTCGAAGTAGGCCGATTCGGGCTGATAGCCGGCCTGGACCAGCGTCTCCCAGCCCGCCTGAATCAGCGCGCGCGCGCCGCCGCAGAGAACGGCCTGTTCGCCGAAGAGATCGGTTTCTGTTTCTTCGCTGAACGTGGTTTGAATCACGCCAGGCCGCGTTCCGCCGATGGCGTGCGCGTAGGCGAGCGTGCGGTCGAAGGCATGTCCCGAGGCATCCTGATGCACCGCGAGCAGGCAGGGCACGCCGCGGCCCGCTTCGTACTGCCGCCGGACGAGATTCCCCGGCCCCTTGGGAGCGACCATCGTTACATCGATTCCCTTGGGCGGCGCGATCTGGCCGTAGTGAATATTGAAGCCGTGCGAGAAAAGCAGCATCGAGCCGTCTCTCAAATTTGGCGCAATTTCATTCTTGTAGATGGCCGGCTGAGCCATATCCGGCGCGAGCATCACGACGACGTCTGCGCCCTTCGAGGCGTCAATCGGCGCGGCGAGCTTCCAGCCGTCCTGCTCGGCTTGCGCCCACGAGGCACCGCCCCGGCGCAGGCCGACCACGACATCCAGCTTGCTGTCGCGCAGATTCAGCACGTGGGCGCGTCCCTGGCTGCCGTAGCCGATCACCGCAATGCGCTTTCCCTCGAGCGCGCGCAGGTTTGCATCTTTTTCCCAGAACATCTTCGCCATGTGTTTTTTCTCCTTAGGAATTGCGGAATTTTAGGCGGCGCTCGTGATGGCCCCTTCGGACGCGGACGAAACGAGCTTCGCGTATTTCGCCATGACGCCGGTCGTGTAGCGCGGCGCCGGCGCCTTCCATTGCGCGCGGCGCCCGTCCAGATTGGCCTCCACGTCGAGACGTCTTGCGCGAACGTCGAGCGTGATCTTGTCGCCGTCGCGCACGAACGCGATCGGGCCTCCGTGGGCCGCCTCAGGAGCCACGTGCCCGACCATCAGGCCGTGCGTTGCGCCGCTGAAGCGGCCGTCGGTGATGAGCGCGATCGAATCGCCGAGCCCCTGGCCGACCAGCGCGCCCGTGACGGCAAGCATTTCGCGCATCCCCGGACCGCCCTTGGGCCCTTCGTAGCGAATCACGACCACGTCGCCCGCCTTGATCTCTTGCTGCTGCACGGCTTCGAAGCAGGATTCCTCCGAATCGAAAACGCGCGCGGGACCGCTGTGAAAGACTCTTTCATGACCGGAGAGTTTGACTACACATCCCTCGGGCGCGAGCGAGCCGCGCAGAATCGCGAGGCCGCCATCCTTCTTGATCGGATTCGCGAGGGGTCGGATCACTTCCTGGCCCGGAGTTTCGCGGAGGGCTCGGATTTCCTCGAACAGGCTTTTGCCCGAGGCCGTGATTCCGTCTTCGAGCAAGCCAGCATCTTGTAATCGCTTACCGAGCAGTCGCATGCCGCCCGCGGTGAACATGTCCGGCGCCGTGAAGCGGCCGCCGGGCTTCAGATCGGCAAGCACGGGAGTCTTCGAGGAGATCTCGTCAAATTCGTCGATCGTCAGCGGCACGCCGGCGTCGCGCGCGATCGCGAGCAGATGCAGCACGGCGTTCGTCGAGCCACCGGTGGCGGCGACGGAGGCGATAGCGTTGCGGAGCGATGCCGCGGTGATGATTTGCTTCGGGCGAATGCCCTTGGCGTAAAGCTGCATCACGATTTTGCCGCAGTCGATCGCGGCCTTCGCCTTGTCCGGATGGATGGCGGGAATTTCGTTCGCGCCCATTGGCGAGATTCCGAGAAACGTAACCGCGGTGGCCATGGTGTTCGCAGTGAATTGGCCGCCGCACGCCCCGGCTCCCGGACACGCCACATTTTCGAGTTCGCACACGTCTTTCTCCGTCATTTTGCCGGTGGCGTACGCGCCCGGCGCTTCGAACACGTCCTGAATCGTGACGTCGCGCCCGTGGTAATGGCCGGGCATGATCGAGCCGCCGTAGAGCGAGAGCGAAGGGATGTTGAGCCGCGCGAGCGCCATCACTGTGCCGGGAATCGTCTTGTCGCATCCGCAGATCGCCACCACCGCGTCGAAAGCATGCGACCGCACGAAGAGCTCGATCGAGTCCGCGATCACTTCGCGCGACACCAAAGAGCCCTTCATGCCCTCGGTGCCCATCGTGATTCCGTCCGAGATGACGATGGTGTTGCATTCGATGGGAGTGCCGCCCGCCGCGCGAATTCCTTCTTTGATTTTTTCGGCGAGGCCGCGAAGGTGCAGATTGCAAGGCGTCACGTCCGACCAAGTGTTGGCGACGGCCACGAGCGGCTTCGCCAGGTCGGCGTCCGTCAGCCCGGTAGCTTTCAACATCGCCCGGGCGGGCGCTCGTGAGATTCCTTTTTTTATGTCTTCGCTGTGCATGAAATCTTGGCCTCTTTCGAACCCAATAAAAAAGCCCCGCTACCTGTCGTCAGGTGCGGGGCGCATTCTCCCAAGCGTGACCTAGGAGGGCGGCCCCCACCAGATAACTACATATACGGCGAAGTTAGTCGGCAGCGTCATAGAGTAACGTCTCATTTCGGAATCGACAATCGCTTTCATTTCTTTCAAGCCGCGCTCGCTGTTTCATCTCCAGCAAAGCGGTCGATGCTAAAGTGATATTAGGCTTGATTCTCACGGATAAGTCAAATTTGCAATTGTTGCGGCCGGCATAAATTCGAGTCATGAACGCCCCTCGGTCAGGAAGGCCTTGACGCATCCCGGGGCGTTCTGTAGACTGCCTTTTCGGTTCCGTGAGTCTGGAGAATCGAAAGGACGTTTGAGAGCGCGCGATGCAAGCGTATTTTAGCCATTTCGCCTTTACCTACCGCTTCTCCTTTACGGGGGAGCGGGCCGGCGAAACGCGCGCGGGCAGCACCATCAGTTAGAAAGCCGCACAAAGTTTCGAGAACCGGGCCGCGACCTCCAAACGGGGACGCGGCCTTTTTTGTTGTACGGGTTCCACATTTGAACGCCGGGAGGCAAAGCGAGTCATGAAAATCGACGATTGGCGGCGCAAAATCGATGCGATCGACACGGCCATGTTGCACTTGCTGAACCTGCGCGCGGAGCTGTCGCTCGAAGTCGGGCGAATGAAGAGCGAGGAAGGCGTGCCGCTCCGCGCCCCCGAGCGCGAGCAAGAGATCCTGACCCGCATGAAACAGTCGAATCCCGGGCCGCTCGATGGCGAGACCGTCGGCAAACTGTACCAGCTGATTCTCGATGAATCGATCCGCACGCAAACACGATTTGGCTACAGCACCCCGCCGCCCGCGAAAGAAGGCCGTGGGAAAACGAAGCGACGATGAACGTGGAGAAAAACGCGCGGGTGGCATTTCAAGGAGAACGCGGCGCCTTTAGCGAAGAGGCGGCGGTGAAACTCCTCGGCGAAGAGATATCGCTCGTGCCGCGCCCGACGTTCGAAGCCGCGTTCAGCGCGATCGCCGACGGTGCGGCAGATTACATTCTCGCGCCGATCGAGAACAGCCTGGCGGGGCCGGTCCACCGGTCGTTCGACCTGCTGGTGGATAGCAAGCTGAACATTCTGGCGGAGGTGATCATTCCGATCGTGCACAACCTGATTGCGGCACCGGGAGCCAAATTCGAAGAGATCGGCGTCGTCGAATCGCATCCGGTAGCGCTCGCGCAGTGCGAGCAGTTCTTCAGCGCGCACCCGCGCTTGAAGCGGATCGCGACCGAGGACACGGCCGGCAGCGTCCGCGACGTGGTGCGCTCGGGGGACCGCACAAGAGCCGCCATCGCAGGCCGACGCGCTGCGGGGATTTATGGCGGCGCGATTCTGCGCGAGCACCTCGAGGACAATCGCGAGAACTACACGCGCTTCCTGCTTCTCTCGGAGTCGGCCGTTTCCGTCGAAGGTGCGGACAAGCTCTCGCTCGTTTTTCAGCTCGATCACCGGCCCGGCGCGTTGTACCGCGCGCTCGAGCCGTTCGCGCGGCGGAATCTGAATCTGATGAAGATCGAAAGCCGACCGGTGCACGGCCGGCCTTGGCAGTACCGGTTTTATTTGGACTTGCAGGCGTCGAGGCGCGATCCGGAAGTGGCCGCGGCGCTGCACGAATTGGGAGGCCTGGTCGTCGATCTGCGGATTCTCGGGTCATATGTTTCTGCGCCGCGGTCAGACAGCGCGAAATCTTAGCAATCACTTCTAGTAAATGGCGAGGACTCGAACATGATTTTCAACATGCTGGGCGAAGCAACCGACAAGGATATCGACCACATCGTGGAACGCATCAAGGAGTGCGGCTACGAAGCGCACCTGATTCGCGGCAAGGAGCGAACCGTGATCGGAGTGGTGGGCAATAGCAGCACGCGCCGCGAAGAACTCCTGGCGCTCAGCTCCGCGCCGGGCGTGGAAGAAATCGTCCGGATTTCGCATCCCTACAAGCTGGCCGCGCGGAGCGTCCGCCCCGAGGGCACTGTGATCGATTTGGGGCGAGGCGTCACGATTGGCGGCAGGGAAGTGGTCGTCGCTGCGGGACCGTGCGCGGTCGAATCGGCCGAGCAGATCGCGGAAATCGCAGCCAAAGTCGCGCAGTCGGGAGCGAAGCTCTTGCGCGGCGGCGCGTTCAAACCCCGCTCTTCGCCGTACAGCTTTCAGGGCCTCGGTGAAAAAGGACTGGAGCTGATGCGCGAAGCCGCGGACAAGAACAATCTGCTCGTGGTGAGCGAGGTGATGGACCCGTCGCAGATCGAAATCATGCTGCCCTACGTGGATGTGCTCCAGGTGGGCGCGCGCAACATGCAGAACTATCACCTGCTGCGCGGGCTCGGCGAAGTCGATAAGCCGGTGCTGCTGAAGCGCGGCATGTCCGGAACCCTCGAAGAGCTGCTGCTGAGCGCCGAGTACATCATGTCCGGTGGCAATTACAAAGTCATCCTCTGCGAGCGCGGAATTCGCACGTTTGAGACGGCTCTGCGCAACACGCTCGACATCGCGGCCATCCCCGTGCTCAAAGGCCTTTCGCACCTGCCCGTAGTTGCGGACCCGTCGCACGGCACGGGGAAGCGCGACAAGGTCGTTCCGATGGCGCGTGCGGCGGTCGCCGCGGGCGCGGATGGTTTGCTGATCGAGGTACACCCAGACCCCGAGCGCGCGCTATCCGACGGCGTGCAGTCGTTGTACCCCGATCAGTTCGCGCAAATGATGAAGGAAATTCGCCTGATCGCTCCGGCGGTGGACCGACTCGTTGCCTGATGGACTCGTCCGCTTTCAGGGTGTCGCGAGGCCGAATCCGTATTTCTGGAAGATGGCGCGCGCTTGCGGGCCGGAGAGGAAGCCTTCGAAAGCCTTCGCAACCGCCGCGTTCTTCGCCGTTTTAATCACCGCGACCGGATAGATCACCGGCGAGTGCGAATCGGCAGGTGCCTGAACCACCACTTTCACTTTGGCGGACGAAAGGGCGTCGGTCTTATACACGATGCCCGCGTCCACGTCTCCCGTTTCCACGTACGTGAGCACTTGGCGCACGTCCTTCGCCAGGATCGCTTTCGCGCTGACTTGGGTGTAGATTCCGAGGGAAGTCAGGACATCCTGGGCGTATTTCCCCGCGGGGACCGCAACAGGTTCCCCGAGCGCGACCTTCTTCACCTCCGGCTTGAGCAGATCGCGAAAGCCCGTGATACCCAGCGTCGAATCCTTCGGGACGATCAGGACAACCTCGTTCCGCAGCAGATCCTTCCGCGTGCCTTCGAGCACAAGCCCCTTGGATTCGAGCGCGTCCATCTGCTTCGGCGCGGCCGAGAGAAAAACGTCCACGGGCGCACCCTGCTCGATCTGCAATTGCAGCGTTCCAGACGCGCCGTAGTTCATGGCTATGGAGACGCTGGGATTTGCCGCGATGTAGAGCTGCTTTGCCTCATCGAGCGCGTCCTTCAGGCTGATCGCTGCGGAAACGGTGAGGCTTGCCTTCGCCGCTTGCGGCGCTGGTTCAGCCGGGGAAATGGTCGCCGCGGCAAGGAGGAGGACCAGAAGCACGCCCATGGCCCGTCGGTTGGAAGCATTTCGCATTTTGCGATGATTTAATACGTTCCGGATCGTGATGTCAAAGCTTTATTAAGCGCATCTGATGGGACCTGGCGCCCGCAAGCCCATGTCCCGCGCGCGAGAATGGACCTGCATTCTCATTGACAGACCGCGCTAATCTAGACTAGATTGGTAAGGTATACCTATGAAGCCCGCGCTCCACAACGCATCTTGTCTCTGTTGTAGCACTCACATGTGTGCGTTGCCGGGGGCGCCGGGTTCATGAGCTAAGTTCCTAATAAGACTGGACTTGAATCCAACCCGCCCTCGGGAGGAAGTCGAGAGGCGGGTTTTCTTATGGCCTCGCAAGAAATCAAACTCGACCTGAACGGTGCACCCCGGTCGTCGGAGCTTGGCGACCGGTCCGACCACCTGAAAGTGCTCGAAGGCGAGAGCATTTTCATCCTGCGCGAAGCTGCGGCTGAATTCGCCCGCCCGGTGATGCTCTATTCGATCGGCAAAGACTCTTCGGTGATGCTGCGCCTGGCGCAGAAAGCCTTTTACCCGGGGAAGATTCCGTTTCCTCTACTTCACGTGGACACGAGTTACAAGTTCCCGGAGATGATCGAATTCCGCGACTGGTACGCGAAGCATGTCGGCGCCGAACTGATCGTGCACAAGAACCAGAAGGCCCTCGACGAAGGCGCGAACCCATACACGCTCGGCACGCAAAAGTGCTGCGGTTTGCTGAAGACGCGCTCCCTGCTCGACGCGCTTTCCGAGGGCGGTTTTGATGCGGCCTTTGGCGGCGCGCGCCGCGACGAAGAGAAGTCCCGCGCCAAGGAGCGCGTCTATTCGTTTCGCGACTCGCTCGGCCAGTGGGACCCGAAGAACCAGCGCCCCGAGCTTTGGAACCTCTACAACGGGCGGCATCACAAAGGCGAAAGTATTCGCGTCTTTCCGCTTTCGAACTGGACCGAGCTCGACGTCTGGCTCTACATCCACGCGGAGAAAATTCCCATCGTGCCGCTCTATTTCGCGAAGGAGCACGAAGCCGTAGTCCGCGGCAACTCGATTCTGCTGCTCCAGAACGGCGTCCATTTGCTTCCGGGCGAGAAGCCGCAGATGGTCAAATGCCGCATGCGGTCGCTCGGATGCGTTCCGTGCACGGGCGCGATCCGTTCCGACGCGGACACGGTGCCGCAGATCATCGAAGAGATGTTCTCCTTCCGGCGGTCCGAGCGCGAAAACCGCGTCATCGACCATGACGAAGAAGGCTCGATGGAGCTCAAGAAACGCGAGGGATACTTCTGATGGCGACAGCTCCTGCTGAGCCTTCCCCTAAAACCACCGCTTCGACCCCGCTATTCAAATCGCAAACGAGCCTGCTGCGGTTCACGACGGCGGGCAGCGTGGACGACGGCAAGTCGACGCTGATCGGCCGGTTGCTGTACGACAGCCAGGCCGTCCTCGAAGACCAGCTCGCCTCCGTGCAGAAGAGCAAGATCAACCGCGCGGCCGGACCGATCGATTTCTCGCTGCTCACCGACGGCCTGCGCGCCGAGCGCGAGCAGGGAATCACGATCGACGTCGCCTACCGCTACTTCACCACGCCCCGCCGCAAGTTCATCATCGCGGATACGCCCGGCCACGAACAGTACACACGCAACATGGCGACCGGCGCTTCGACCGCCGATGCCGCCATCGTTTTGATCGACGCGACGAAGGGCGTCCTGCGTCAGTCGCGCCGCCACGCGTACATCGCGAATCTTCTGGGCGTGCAACACATCATCGCTGCGGTCAATAAAATGGACCTGGTCGGTTTTTCCGAGGAGGTTTTCGGGCGGATCGCGCAGGAGTTTCGGCAATTCGCCGATCAGTTGCAGATTCGCGAGGTCTACGCCGTGCCGGTCAGCGCCCTGGAGGGCGACAACGTCGTGCGCCGCAGCAAGCGCATGCCATGGTTTGAAGGCCCCGCACTGCTCGAATACCTCGAGTCGCTTCAGGTCGGCGACCACGCCGCCTTCGGGCCGCTGCGCTTTCCGGTGCAGTACGTGATCCGGCCGGACGCCAGCTTCCGCGGATTTGCCGGCCAACTTGTGTCGGGCGAGTTGCGCGCCGGGACAGGCGTCATGGCGCTGCCCTCCGGCGTGAAAACGCGCGTGCAATCGCTCGTGACGTTCGAGGACGAAGTCGAGGTGGCGCGTCCGGGAGATTCGATCACGGTTACGCTCGAAGACGAAATCGACCTCAGCCGCGGAAACATGCTCGTTGCGGAGAATGACGCGCCCTCCGTCGGCACGGCATTTCAGGCCATCCTCGTGTGGATGCACCGCGAGCCGCTCGACCCGCACAAAATCTACGTCCTCAAGCACACGACGAGAACGGTACGCGGCCGGGTGAACCAGATTCGTTATTGCGTGGACGTCAACACGCTCGAGCACGTCCCCTCGTCGAAGCTCGACCTGAATGAGATCGCCGCGGTTGACGTGACGACGACGCTGCCCCTCTTCTTCGATCCGTATAAGACGAACCGCATCACGGGCAGTTTCATCCTCATCGACCCGCTGACCAACGTCACCGTCGGCGCCGGCGTTATTGAGCGCGCGGTCCCGAAGCATGCTTCGCGATCGCACGCCGCCGATAGAAAACGCAGCACGAAGGAAGAGCGGATTTTCCGGTTCGGGCATCCTTCGGCAGCGGTATGGGTCCAGGGACGGCCTCACGTGGCGGAGCTCGTCGAGCGCCAGATGTTCGACGAAGGCTGGCACGTGCAGATGGCGGGGCCGAACGATTTTCTCGCACACGAGCTCGTCACCGTCGCCAAGGCCTACCGCCTTTCCGGAAACATCACGATCTTCTGCCCGCTCGATGACGGAACGAACTCGAAGGGCGTCGTTCGCGCCATCTATGGCCCCGAATCATTCTTCGCGGTCCGCATCACCGACGATACGGATGAAGAGGCGGTCGAACGCATCATGAAGGTCCTGCGGAAATGGCGGGACGCGCAATCGGATTCGGAGAAGGAGAAGTCATGAGCAGCTCGATCGAAGTTCAGGAACTCGAGACGCTCTCCGCCGGCGCGCTGATCGATCGCCTTCTCGAGGAGAATAAGGGCGCTCCCTGCATCACGTGCAGCTTCCAGGCCGAAGACATGATCGTCCTCGATCTGCTGCGCAAGCGGCAGCCGAGGATTCCCGTGCTTTTTCTGGATACCGGCTACCATTTTGCCGAGACCTACGCCTATCGCGATCGCATGACGCAAAGCTGGAATCTGAATTTGCAGAATCTCGCGGCCAAGCAATCCGTCGCAGAGCAGGAAGCACAATTCGGAATTCTCAATCGGACCGATCCCGGCCGTTGCTGCCATCTGCGCAAAGTGGAGCCGCTGTTTGCGGCGCTCGAAAGCTTCGACGTCTGGTTCACCGGGCTGCGCCGCGAACAGTCGCCCACGCGCAAGAATCTGAAAATCATCGAGCACCACGCGCTTCCGAGCGGTAAGACGCTCCTGAAGGTGAGCCCGCTTGCGGCGTGGACCTGGGGTCAGGTCTGGCAGTACACCTCCGACAACCAAATCGACCATTTGCCGCTTTACGATTTCGGATACCTCAGCATCGGCTGCGAGCCGTGCACGGCCATCCCGGTAGCGGGCGCCGATGCGCGCTCGGGCCGCTGGGGTGGGCGAAAGCTCGAATGCGGCATCCACACCGAGTCAAAGCAGACTGAATGAACGCTCTCATCGGATTCTTGATCGCGCTCGCGGTCGGACTGACCGGCATCGGCGGCGGCAGCTTCACTGTGCCCGCGCTCGTGCTGCTCGTCGGGTTGCCGCCAGCGTCGTCGGTCGGCACGGCGTTCGTGTTTGCCGGGGTGCTGCGCCTCTTGGCCGCGCCGTTCTATTTGGCCGGAAGGCACATGCACTGGCGCTATCTATGGCTGCTCCTGCAAGGAGCGGTTCCGGGGCTGTTGATCGGCACGTTTTTCTTGCGCTTGCTGAGCAGTTCGGGAGGCAGCCCGCTCGTCGTTGTTCTGCTTGGGGTCATTCTGACCGCGTCGTCCAGCGTGACCTTTATTCCGCGCGTCCAGAACCGCGGCTTCGCGCAGAAGAATTCGCGGTGGCTTCCCTGGCTTGCTCTTCCGATCGGAGTCGAGGCTGGATTTTCTTCGGCGGGCGCCGGCGCGCTTGGCACGGTGCTGTTGCTCAACTATTCGGAAATGACTCCGCCGGAAGTCGTAGGCACCGACATTCTGTTTGGGCTGGTCCTGGCCGTGATTGGCAGCCTGTTCCAGTGGAAATTCGGCGCCATCAACAGCCACGTGCTGACGCAGCTTCTCGCCGGCGGAATCCCCGGCGTGATCATCGGCTGCCTGTTCGCCCGCCGCGTGCCCAAGCGCATACTGAAGCTCGTCATCGCTATGATTGCGATCTTCGCCGGATTGCAGCTCGTCTGGAGCGGCTCGCGCAACCTGATTGCCAAGCAGTCGCCCAAGCCCGCTGCCATACCGGCCCCTCCCTCGGCGGAATCCAACGCGAGCGCCCCGGCCAAGGCGAACTGACTTTTCTGATTGTGCAGGTGGTTTTCTGCTAGCGCTGTCTAGAGATCGAAGCCGAGCTGAAGTCTGGCGGCTTCGGACATGCGGCTGGGACTCCACGGCGGGTCGAACACGAGTTCAACGTTGACTTCCTTCACGTCCGGCAGTCGCGCGAGCTTGCCTTCCACGTCCGCCTTCAGAACGTTGCCCATGCCGCAGCCGGGCGCCGTCACCGACATTTTGACGTCGATGCGGCGGCCGCCCTGCTCGAGAGGCGAGGTAACGCAGGAATAGATCAGGCCCAGGTCGGCAATATTGACGGGAATCTCCGGGTCGTAGACGGTCTTCAGCTGATCCCAGACCATTTTCTCGCTGAACTCCGCCTGTTCGAGCGCGGTAGCCTGCGAGGCGGGCGGCGTCATGCCCAGCGCATCGGCATCTTTCGCGTCGATGCGAAACATCCCGTGTTCGCCTGCCACCGTGTAGCTGCTACCCAGGAACTGCATCACCCGCACGCCCGTGCCTGCGGGAAGCTTCGTCTGAACGCCGCTCGGGACTTCGATTGCGTCGCACTCGCGGCTTAGCGTGATGTGTCCACCGATGGTCATGCGTCCTCTTCCGTGATGTTACTCCGTCGAGATGGCCTCTTGTTTTCCTTCCAGCGCGGCGTGCAGCGTGTGCCAGGCGAGTGTGGCGCACTTTACGCGCACGGGAAATTCGGAGACGCCCGAGAAAACCGCGAGCTTGCCCAGTTCCGCCTCGCCGTTTGCCGGCGCATGGCCAGTGACGAGTTTGTGGAACCGGTCGAAGAGCTGCTCCGCTTCCGCCTTTGTTTTTCCTTTGACGCTCTGCGTCATCATCGACGCCGAAGCTTTCGAAATCGCGCAGCCCGACCCTTGAAAGCTGATGTCGCGGATCGAATCACCTTCCATATCGAGGTACACCGTGAACCGGTCGCCGCAGAGCGGGTTGTACCCTTCGGCTTTGTGATTCGCTGCGGCAAGCTCACGGTAGTTGCGCGGAGCTTTGCTGTGCTCGAGGATCACGTCCTGATAGAGATCGCGCAGGTCGGACATCAGGCGAATACCTCCCGCACTTTCTCGATCCCACGGACTAGCGCGTCGGCTTCCTCTTTGGTGTTGTAGAGAGCGAACGACGCCCTCGCCGTAGCGGCGATGCCGAAGCGCTTCATCACCGGCTGCGAGCAGTGGTGTCCCGTACGGATGGCGATTCCTTCCTGGTCGAGGATCGTGCCGATGTCGTGCGGATGGATGTTGTCGAGCACGAAAGAAAGCACGCTGGCTTTTTCCTTGGCGGTGCCTATCAGGCGTACGCCCGGAATCGCGGAAACCACGGCGGTGGCGTAGGCGACGACATCGTTTTCATAGACACCAATGTTTTCGATTCCGAGGCCGTTGACGTACTGGAGTGCGGCGCCGAGGCCGATCACTCCGGCGATGTCCGGCGTACCTGCCTCGAATTTGTACGGCAGCTTGTTGTAAATGGTCTTTTCGAAAGAGACCGAGGCGATCATGTCACCCCCGCCCTGATACGGCGGCATCGCTTCGAGCAGCGCCGCCTTGCCGTAGAGGACGCCGATTCCCGTCGGCCCGTAGACCTTGTGGCCGGAGAAAGCATAGAAGTCGCAGTCGAGCGCCTGAACGTCCACTTTCAGGTGGGGCACGGCCTGCGCGCCATCGACCAACACGGGCACGTTGCGACTGTGCGCCATCTCGACGATCCGGTGAATCGGATTGATCGTGCCGAGGGCGTTTGAAACGTGCGTCACCGCGACGAGCTTCGTCTTCGGCCCGAGCAGATTCTCGAATTCATCGAGGATCAGCTCGCCCGCGTCGTTGATCGGAGCGACGCGCAGCTTCGCGCCGCGTTCGTCGCACAGAATCTGCCAGGGCACGATGTTCGAGTGGTGCTCCATGTCGGTGACGAGGATTTCATCGCCCGCCTGAATGTGCGCCCGGCCGTAGCTTTGGGCGACGAGGTTGATGCCTTCGGTGGTCCCGCGGACGAAAATGATCTCGCGCGATTCCGCGGCGTTCAGGAATCTCTGGGCGATTCCACGCACCGCTTCGTATTCCTCGGTCGCGTGCTCGGAAAGGAAATGCACGCCGCGATGGATGTTCGCGTTCGTTCCCTCGTAATAGCGGGAGATTGCCTCGATCACGGCGCGCGGCTTCTGCGATGTGGCGGCGTTATCGAGATAGACGAGCGGTTTCCCGCGAACTTTCTGCTGAAGGATCGGAAAGTCGGCGCGCACGCGCTCGATGTCGAAACGGTCCTTCGACATGGGCGAGGACGAGACGGGCTTGGCGGCGATGCTCATGCCGGTTGCCCCTCTCTCAGCGAAGCATGGGCGACGCGTCCCATATCCCGATGAATCAGGCTTTCGACGTGCGCCCGCGCCGGGCCTTCCTTCATGCGGTCCAGGCATTCGCTCGCAAATGCCATCAGCAGAAGACGGCGCGCCGAGGCTTCGTCGATTCCGCGAGAGCGCAGATAGAACAGCGAGTTTTCCTCGATCTGGCCGATCGTCGCTCCGTGTGTGCACCTCACGTCGTCGGCGTAGATTTCAAGCTGCGGCTTGGTATCGATCTGCGCGGTATCGGAGAGCAGCAGGTTGCGGTTCGTCTGCTTCGCGTCGGTCTTTTGCGCGTCCTTGTGGACGATGATGCGGCCGTGGAAGACGCCGTGCGCGTGGCCGTCCAGGATCCCGTTGTAGAACTGCCGGCTACCGCAATGCGGGCTGGCGTGCTCGACGAGCATGTAGTTGTCGAGGTGCTGCCGGCCGCTGCCGACGAACAACCCGTTGATCAGGCATTCACCGCCCTCGCCCGCGAGAACCGGATGGACGTTGTTGCGGACGACCGCCCCGCCTACGAGAACCGAGTGCGATGCGACGTCGGCAGAGCGGCCCTGCTGAATGCGCAGCGTCGAAACGTTGAAGGCCTGTTCGTGCTCGCGCTCGATCATGTAGTGCGAGATCACGCTGTGGTCGCCGGCGATCAGTTCCGTTGCGGTGTTGCACAGCGCCTTTTCGCGGCGGCCGAGCGAGATGTAGTCTTCGATAAACGTGGCCTGACTGTTTTCTTCCGCGACAATGAGGTTGCGCGGATGGTTCACCGTCGGGGCGCCGTGCGCCGCCGAGATGAAGAGCAGGTGGATCGGCGCTTCCAGCACGATGCCTTTGCCGATGTGTATGTAGGCGCCATCTTCGATGAACGCCGTGTTCAATGCGGAGAACGGGTCACGCCGGATATCGAGGTAGCGCCCTAGGTGCGCTTCGACGGCCCCGGGATCGCGGGCCAATTCCTCCGCGAGATTCGCGACTTTCACGCGAGCGGGTAATTCGCCCAGATACGAAATCTCTGGCGCGAAGCGGCCGTCAACGAAAACGAGCTCGCATGCGGCCCCGGCGACTCGATACGGCTCGATGTCAGATTGTGAGGGGAGCCGATGTCCGTTGTGGACGAGCCGGAACGGAGTCTGCGCGATCGCGGAGAGATTGGTGAAGCGCCAGTCCTCGTCGCGCAGGGTGGGGAAGCCGGTCTCGCCGAAACGCCCAAAGCCATCCTGGCGAATCTTCCGCAGCCAGGGCAGTTCGCGGCTCGCTGCGTTTTTTTCGAGTCCGCTGAAGCTTTCCGCGTAGTTTTGAATTGCCTGAGTTGCCGTTGCCACCTTGTTGTTCCCCATTTGCCTTATCATGCGCCGCGCGCGGCGGATTCCATCGTGGCGTAGCCCTGCTCCTCAAGCTGCAAGGCAAGCTCCGGTCCCCCGGAACGGACGATGCGCCCGTCGACCAGAACGTGAACGCGATCCGGCACGATGTAATCCAGCAGGCGCTGATAGTGCGTCACGACCAGAATCGCGCGCTCCGGGCTGCGCATAGCGTTGACGCCCTTCGCCACGATCTTCAGCGCGTCGATATCGAGGCCCGAATCCGTTTCATCCAGGATAGCGAGCGTCGGTTCGAGCACAGCCATTTGCAGAATTTCGTTTCGCTTTTTCTCGCCGCCGGAGAACGCCTCGTTCACGGAGCGGTTCAGGAGCTTCTCGTCCATTTCGAGCAGCTTGATCTTTTCGCGAAGCTTCGGGAGAAAATCCATCGCGTCCACTTCCTCCTGCCCGTGGTATTTGCGGATGGCGTTGAGCGCCGAGCGCAGGAAGTAGGCGTTGCTGATCCCCGGAATCTCGACGGGGTACTGAAACGCCAGAAAAAGGCCTTCGCACGCGGCTTCTTCCGGCTTCATCGCGAGCAGATCCTTGCCATTGAACAGCACTTCGCCCCTGGTGATTTGGTACGTCTCGCGGCGGGCCAGCACCTGTGCCAGCGTGCTTTTGCCCGAGCCGTTCGGGCCCATGATCGAGTGGACTTCGCCGGCATCCAATTTCAGGTTGATGCCCTTGAGGATTTCGCGGTCCTCGACCCTGACTTTCAGGTTCTTAATTTCAAGCAAGCTCATTTTCTCCTCTTACGCCTTTGTTCGGGGCTCGGATCCGTGTCGATTAGAAATCCGCCGCTGGACGCCTACCCTACGCTGCCTTCGAGGCTGACGCTCAGAAGCTTTTGCGCTTCGACCGCAAACTCCATGGGCAGCTCGCGGAACACGCGCTTGCAGAAGCCGTTGACGATCATCGAGACGGCATCTTCGGCTTTCAGCCCGCGCTGGCGGAGATAGAAAAGCTGGTCCTCGCCGATCTTCGAGGTCGAAGCCTCGTGCTCCATCCTCGCCGTCGAATTTTTCACTTCGATGTACGGGAAGGTGTGCGCGCCGCACTTGTCGCCGATCAGCAGAGAGTCGCACTGCGTATAGTTCCGCGCGCTGGTAGCGTCCTTCAAGATCTTCACCTGGCCGCGGTAGGTGTTCTGACCGTGCCCGGCAGAGATGCCCTTCGACACGATCGTGCTGCGCGTGTTCTTGCCCATGTGGATCATCTTCGTGCCCGTGTCCGCCTGTTGGTAATTGTTGGTGAGCGCCACGGAGTAGAACTCGCCGACCGAATTCTCGCCTTGCAGAATACAGCTCGGGTATTTCCAGGTGATGGCCGAGCCGGTCTCGACCTGCGTCCAGGAAATCTTGGAGTTGTTGCCGCGGCACGCGCCGCGCTTGGTGACGAAATTGTAGATTCCGCCCTTGCCGTTCTTGTCTCCGGGATACCAGTTCTGCACCGTGGAGTACTTGATCTGAGCGTCATCAAGCGCGATCAATTCGACCACGGCGGCGTGAAGTTGATTCTCATCGCGAATCGGCGCGGTGCAGCCCTCAAGGTAGCTGACGGAAGCGCCTTCGTCCGCAACGATCAGCGTGCGCTCGAATTGGCCGGTCTCGGCCGCGTTGATGCGGAAATAGGTCGAAAGCTCCATCGGACAACGAACGCCCTTGGGCACGTAGACGAACGAGCCGTCGGTGAAGACAGCGGCATTGAGGGCCGCGAAGAAATTGTCGGTGTAGGGAACCACGGTGCCGAGATACTTCTTCACAAGATCGGGATGATTCTTCACCGCTTCCGAAAACGAACAGAAGATCACGCCGGCCTCGGCAAGCTTCTCCTTGAAGGTCGTGGCAACCGAGACGCTGTCGAACACAGCATCCACGGCGACGCCCGCGAGCATCTTCTGCTCCGCGAGCGGAATGCCGAGCTTTTCATACGTGCGCAAGATTTCCGGATCGAGTTCGTCGAGGCCCTTGAGGTTCGGCTTCTGCTTCGGCGCCGAGTAGTAGACGATATTTTGATAATCGATGGGGCCGTACTTGATGTTGGCCCACTTCGGCTCAGCCTGAGACTTTTCGAGCGATTCCCAGTGACGATACGCCTTGAGCCTCCACTCAAGCATGAATTCGGGCTCGTTCTTCTTCGCGGAGATGAAGCGAATGATGCCTTCGTTCAAACCTTTCGGCGCGCGGTCTTCGCCGATGTCCGTGACGAAGCCCCACTTGTATTCCTGCTGCGCTAGTTCGCGAATGGCGTCGGTATTCGAGCTCATTGAATTCTCCCGGAGGCGATCGTCGGCACGACCCTGCCACGCGCGTCTTTGATGTTTGTCAGTCGCATGGGCTGAACGAGGTCGGAGAGGGTGATCTTGTCGAGCACTCCTCGAACGGCCTGATTGATGATCTGTTGATTCGTCTTGATGGGGCAGCAAGGCTCGAGATTGCAGAGGCCGGTCACGTCTGTGCTGCACTCGGTGAGGGCCATCGGCCCCTCGATCGCGGCGATGATTTCGACCACCGAAATATCCCGCGGGTCACGGGCAAGAAAGTATCCGCCCTTGGTGCCGCGGTGGGAGGTGAGCAGGCCGTTTTGCAGGAGCTGCTTCAGCAGCTTGCTGACGGTCGAAAGAGGCAGTCGCGATTCCACGGCCAAGTCGCGCGCCGTGCGGAGCGGTAACTCCTGCCCACGGGCGATGCAGGTCATCAGAACCAGCCCGTAATCCGTTAATTTTCCTAGCCTTACCATGCCAATCCTTTGTCCGGATCATATAGCACTAATTCAGTACAATATTATTCTAGCAGCGAGAGATGCGGCTTGCAAGATGGATTTGAACAACGTTGTTATTCGCGCTGGCGGAGTTTCTAGCGAAGGCCGCCCGCGATGACCAGCGTTTCGCGAGTAATCCACGCGGCGTCGGAAGAAGCGAAGAAGACAGCGGTCGGAGAGACATCCTCCGGCTGGCCGATGCGCCCCAGCGGAGTTCGCGCTTCCATCTGCTTGCGAACATGTGCACTGAACACTAGAGACGTTGCGGCGGCGAGAAGGATTCAGTAGCGAATGAAGAAACATGCGGACATTCCGAATCCAACGGCGATCACGAGCCAGCGAATGTATTTCGGGTTTGTCTTCTGCGCGTAGTGCGCGCCGCCATAGCCGCCAAGCGAAGCGCCCACCAGCATCAGCAGGGCCTGCGGCCACACCACAATGTGGGCCCAGATGAACGTCACCAGCGCCACGCCGTTCACTACGCTGACGATCAGCGTCTTCATGCCGTTCATCGCGTGGATGTTTTCCATCCCCAGCAGCGCGAGCAGCGCCAGGACGAGAATGCCCACGCCCGCGCCGAAATACCCGACGTAGATCGCGACGAAGAACTCGAGAAAGAGCACGCCCACCATCAGCATGCGCGATCCTTTTTGATGGCCGGCGCGGCGGCGGATCCACGCGGTCATGCGGCCGCTAAACACGAACAGCAATGTAGCGGCCAAAAGCAGCCAGGGAACCAAATGCAGAAAAGTAGACTGCGGAGTGCGCAGCAGGATCAACGCTCCGAGCACGCCCCCCAAGGAGCCGGTCACGAGAAGCGGGGGCAGCAGCCGGCGAGCGTCCACCCCGAATTCCTTCCTATAGGCGAACGTGCTGGCCATCGTGCCAGGCCAGACCGCGGCAGTGTTCGTAGCATTCGCCGCGATCGGCGCGACGCCGCTGAAAAGCAATGCCGGGAATGAGATGAAACTGCCCCCTCCGGCGACGGAGTTCAGCGCTCCAGCCACGAACGCGGCACAAAACAGAAAAACCGGATGGCTAAAGGACACGCGAAAGAATAACCCGCGCCCGAGACGAAGTCACGCCGTCGCGCCGTATTTCAGCTACGTCCGGGACAACATTCACAAGTGTGTTACTCAGGCAGTAGTTGCGCCCAAGATTTCGCAGTTGAGGGGAGAGAAAGCTCTGAGGTAGCCGATGTTGTCGGCGAACCGATCCTACTGAAGGCTAACCCGCCAAATCGGCATTTGCGGCGGGAGAGGGAACATTTTTCTCAGGTCGCTCTAGCTGATGGCTCCGCACCTTGTCCAGCAGCGCGACGGTAACTGCCTCAAGGAACTCTTCCCGAGTGAGATTCTGTCAGCCCACAGCGAACTTGGGTTCGGTTTCGGTTGGGTGGGACTCGGCGTCAGTAGTCCGCATAGAAGCCTTCCTTATGGATGGTTTGTATGCCGGCTTCGACTACTCGTCAATCCGCGAGTGGGTAGGGTGCTCCTAAACAGATAATGGAAGCCGAGCCTTCTGCGCCCCACCCTGAACCAGGACCTAAGCTTCCGTTACTTGCCGGAAGGCTCGTCGGGCTTGCGTTTCGCGGAATCTAGGCAACCGAGTCGGTGACTGTTGGTGGGCCCGCTAGGATTCGAACCTAGGACCAACGGATTTCTCGAGAAACGATATGTAGCTGAATCGTCTAGCCTCTATCTGCGTCATAGAGCTTGATTCAGCACGGTATTTGGGAGGTTCTGTTCTCAGGTTGTTCTCAACTTTGAACCCTTTAACGCTGTCCGCGTAAGCGTTCCAACCGTGAGTCCGACACGGACAGCTCGGCAGCGTGTCTTGGACGGCACTCGGTGAGAATGGAAGGACCTGTGGCGAGTAAGCGACGACCGAAAGTTGAGCCGGCCTCAATAGGGGAGAAGCTGTTGACACTCCGCGAGGCTGCGGGTGTTTTGCGAATGAACCCGCGAACGTTGCGGGCCTATCTGCGGCGAGGGGAGATCGAGGGAAGGGTAATTGGTGGAAAGTATAGGTTCCGCAAGATCGACCTTGACCGTTTCTATGAAGATGCTCCCCGTAGTTGGGATTTTAAGGGAAAAGACGAACAGGGGGATTAGACGGTGGAGCAACGAAAAACGGCTCGCGACTGGGGTGGACGCTTCTTCGGGCGCAGAGTGAATTGCGAGATTGTCCCGCTTTTGCCCGCATGGATCGTGGGCCGGATGCTCGACGATCCGCGAAAAATCCCCTACCTTCTGGTCTGGGCAGACCCGCAGGATGGCACGCCTCGGGAAGCCGTCCGCCTCTGCGCCAAAATCAAGCCGCCGGTGCCGTTCCCGCCAGACTTGACAGATTTGGTCGAGATAAAGCGGCACGATGGGACGCGCAATTTCATTGGCATTGTTCTGCGCCCACTGCCGCGCAACGGAGGACAGGCCTGGCTCTTTATGTGCCCCTACTGCCAGACTCCCTGCCGGGCGCTCTATGGTTGGAAAGCTGGTGGACAGTACACCAATAGCGCACAAATCTCTCCGTGGTGGCAGTGCCGCCAATGCGCTGGGCTACGTTACTCCTCCGAAGGCGGGGCTTTGGTGCTGCGCGGTCGTGGAAGTTGGTTTCGGGCACTAGAAGTAGAGTTCGGCACGACGCGTTCGGATCGTCCGGAATCGTGGTATCCGTACGTCTTTACGTCGCCCCATCAAGCAGCGGCAGCAGGCATTATCCTCTGACGGTAGAAAGCAACGGCCTGGCAGCGACTCGTTGGGTTTTTCCTATCCGGCCGCGATGAGGAGCGTCCACACAATGACTGAAAAAGTAAATTCGATTGAAAGCCTTGAAACGCTGCTAAAGGAGCTTGAACCGCAACTGCCGTTTGGCGTCCATTACCTGGGAGCCTTGGTCGGGTGTAATTTCCGCTACTGCACGTATACGGACGGTCCAAAAGATCCTCCGCCTAACCCGATTAGGAACGATCCGTTTGGTAGCGAGAGTGGATTCTATCCGCTCATCGTTGGCACTGAGTTGTTTCGGCCGATTCAAAGGCGCCTTGGTGGTTGGCTCTATACCATCCATTTTGTTCTAGACGATCTATTGACCGCCGAGGAGGTTCGTAGCAAGGTACGCGAGGCGGCCGCCATCTTCGAGGCACGCCGCGGCAAGACGTGTACGTGGAAAGCTTACAAGGAAGAACTGAACCAAATCGAGCGGGAAGGCTTTTCAAGCGAGCCGCTTGCAAATTGAAAATGCCCGAAAAAGGGAAGCTCCCCGTTCACGTTCGACGTGAAGCATGAGGGGACGTTACCTAGTTACGCGGTTTTGGTCATGCCAGTTCCACAACTTGCAGGGTCCGGTCCGTGCCCAGGGCGGTTGCGGTCGCACTGATGCCCGTGACGGCTGCGCAACTGCGGGCACGATTATCACTGTTCCTACCACTGTTCTGAGTGGTAGAAGCTCGAGCGCCTATCCGAGATGGGCCTGAAACCGGAATTGGCCGAGAAGAGATAGAATCTAGGAGTTTCAAACCCGCTTCTAAGAAAACGGTTTGGAGATCGTGGAAGAATGGATGCGGAGCCACAAACTGGGGCAGCTCAGCTGCGCTTGTTCGACGTGCAGCAAGCGGCCGAATACTTGCGCTCGATCGGCGCGACGTGCGCGACGGTCTGGTTCATTCGCAGCCTGATCTCATCGGCGCAGGTGCCGCATGTTCGCATCGGAAGGCGCTTTTACGTTTCGCGGGAATCACTGGATTGCTGGATCACGGCGCATGAGCGCCGACCGAGGAAGTGAGTCAGGTCGGGGACACAACGGGGACAATTTGCACTGCTTTGGTGCAATTAGAAATCGTTGGTTTTCCAATTCAAGTGCGTCCATTGTCCTAGTCGTAGAAGCGGCAGAGAACTGAGCCTATACTTTGCGGTCCGTGGCACCGAACGAGCAAGCTCGAATCTCGGAAGATCTGCCAGAAGGCGACGCCGGCGAGAATTTTGAATGTTTGAATCTCTCCGCCAGGTCCTCTGAAAACGTAGACCTTCCAAAGTCCGCCTCCACTTACCCCCTCGAAGTTAGCCGCTACGTCAGGCTGAGTAGTGTCGATGAGAATATCGACGAAATCGAATTGCATGCGGAGCTCGTTCGGTAATTCGGTCGATGAATACCGCTCCGTGCCCTGCACAACGTTCATCCCTTGAAGCTCCGGGATCGCACTTTCGGTGGTGAATTTCCCCTGAAGCGCGGGCGCCCCCATCAGAAACGTCGTCTCAAGGACACAATCAATTCGAATCTCTCTTTTCATCGAGAGCGGGTAGAACGGTCGTCCGACGGCCGTAAAGCTGCCTACGCGCTCCGGTGGGATCCGAAGCAGCGTTATATCGGGACCCCATTCATTCCATCGCGCGGGAATGGGAGCACCGTATGAAACGATTTCCTTCGGACTGATTGCGAAGCGGCAAGGGTTGTTTTTCTTTAAGCGGAATGCGAATCGAATCACTTTTCTTAAGCGCGCCCTCCCAGACGTGAGCAGCGGTCAGGAAGTAGTGCGAATCGCGAAAGGATACAAGCGTTCCTGTGCCGGCGGGCAAGAGCTGATCGTCATTCGACGTGATGAATGCGACCGTAAAATCGGCGAGTTCTCGGGCGATCGTCCAACAGAGCGGAGAGTCATTGGCCAGGATCAGTTCCTCTATTTCAGCCAGTATCTTCCTGCAGGTACTTCTGTTTATGGGTGCTTGACCGGTTATACTCGTGTTTTCTCCAGTTCGGTAGAGGATCCCGTCTTTGGTCGATTGCCACGGACAGCCTCTAATCCCCTCATATTGGGGGGCCTGGGGTGATTTTCGCCGTGGTGTTCGTCGTGGCGACGATCGTTGCGAGGTAACCTGCCGCGTGGAGTTCGAAGAAGGCATCTACGACACCGGCGTATCAAAGGGCTGTTTGCTCGATGGCTGCAAGTCATAGAAAACTCAGCGCCGAATTCTCGAAGTTTTGGCCGTATCAAACCATGTGTTTTGGTACGCGCTTTCGTTGCCTGCCCAAAAACCCCTGCCCAGAATCCCATTTTCTGAAGGCGTAGAATCGTAACGTCAGGCGAGGATTCCGATGGATTCTACGGGAGTGGTCACGGTCCGCTGGCCATTGGCGTTGATCTCCATGCGGAAGCCCGCGTAAATCCCCCGCATTTTGCAGAAGCACCCTCCGAGGGTAGCTCCTGCCAGCTGGGCCGGAGTTAATTCCAGAAAGAATTGGCCGCCCCGTACCAGGATTTCACCGCTTGGGCCGTCAATGATCGTGATCTCATAGAGGCTGTTCCGGGTTCGAACTTCCAGCTTCTCCATGTCCTCCATGCGGTCCACCTGCACGCCATTCGTCCACGGGTGCTGAGACCATTTATCGAGGAACGCTGCTGACGGGATGGAATCTTGCTTTGGCGTTGGCTCGTCCATAGTTTCTTACTCAATACATTGGATGCTCGGAGAAGCCTTTCGGTACCAGGTGGGCTGATGTGCAGAGTTCTGTAGGATCAGTTACCGGTATCTGGACACGTTATCCGCTTTCACCGCCAACCTCAACCTCTCCAGTGCCGCCGCATGCCGGACAGTGACCGCTACCACCGCAAGCGGAGCAAGACGATTCGTGTCCGAATACAATGACAGCGTCGGAGATCTTCTCTCCCAGAGTTTTTCCTTTCCCGTGGCAAACTGAACAATTCCCGTCGCCAGCGGAGTCACAATCGAGGCAAGTGTGGTTGGTCATACTGCACCTCCCAACAGTTTCGGCGATTCTGATCTGGTTTCACTTCACGGTCAACACATGTGGGCTAAAGACTATCGCGGGCGCAGCAGTGTGGTGTCTCCGGAAAATAGCAATTCGTAATTACCCTTCACGCTATACTGTGCGATCTCCAATCGACGGGGACCTATGGCCATTCAGCCCGGCAACCACTTGGGCCCCTATGAAATTCTCTCCGCTATCGGTGCGGGCGGGATGGGAGAGGTCTACCGCGCTCGGGATGCGAAGCTCGGCCGCGATGTGGCGCTGAAAGTCCTGCCCGAAGCGTTTGCACGAGACGCCGAACGGATGGCGCGTTTCCAGCGTGAAGCGAAGGTCCTCGCATCCCTCAATCACACGAACATCGCTTCGATCTACGGACTCGAAGACTCCAGCAGCACTCACGCGCTGGTGATGGAGTTGGTCGAAGGGCCGACGCTCGCCGATCGCATCAGGGTTGGTCCGATTCCAATTAGCGAAGCATTGCCGATCGCCAAGCAGATGTGCGATGCGCTCGAATATGCGCACGAGCGCGGAATCGTACACCGCGACCTCAAGCCTGCCAACGTGAAGGTGACGAACGACGATGCAGTGAAGGTTCTCGACTTTGGTCTGGCGAAGGCGCTGGAAGGCGACGCGTCTTCCATCGACATTGCCAATTCTCCGACGGTCAGCCGGATGGCAACGCAGGCAGGAGTGTTGCTGGGGACGGCGGCGTATATGTCACCGGAGCAGGCCAAGGGCAAGGCTGTAGACCGTCGGGCGGACATCTGGGCATTCGGCTGCGTGCTGTACGAGATGCTGACAGGGCAGATGGCGTTTCGCGGCGAGACGGTGACGGACACGCTGGCGGCGGTGATCAAGGAAGAACCGGATTGGTCGCAGCTTCCTGCGGCGACACCGATACGGGTTCGCGTGCTCTTGCGGCGGTGCTTGCAGAAGGACCTGAAGCAGCGATTGCAAGCCATCGGAGACGCGCGCATTTCGCTGGACGAAGTTCTTGCTGGTGCGCCCGACCCGTCACTTGCGGGAGCAGCACGAATCTCCGCGTCCTTCTGGCGACGGGCGCTGGTCCTCAGTTTGGGCGCCTTGCTCTTAGGTTTGGCAGTCGCAACCCTAGTGACTTGGAATCTGAAGCCCACGCCGCCACAGCCCGTCACTCGCACAGTGATAACTCTACCGCCGGGCCAACAATTGGCAGGCCTGGAAATTGGTCCTGCTGTGGTTATTTCCCCCGACGGCACTCATCTCGCGTATGTCGCTACCCAGGGCGGCACCCAGCAGCTTTATCTGCGGCCGATGGATAGCCTGGAGGCCAAGCCCGTCTCTGGAACCGAAGGAGCCCTCAGCCCTTTCTTCTCTCCCGACGGTCAATCGCTGGGGTTTTTCGCGGGCGGAAAGTTGAAGAAGGTCTCGGTGAGCGGGGGAGCGGCGCTAACCCTTGGCGATGCTGCGGACCCTCGCGGGGCCAGTTGGGGCAGCCAGGGCACGATCGTTTTCGCACCGTCGGCTACCGGGGCTCTCCAAAAAGTTTCGGACGGGGGAGGTATCCCGCAGCCACTGACTCGTCTCGAGAAGGGCGAGGTCGGCCACCGTTTTCCGGAGTTCGTGCCCGGCGGCAAGGCAGTGGTCTTTGTCTCCGGCACGTCTAGCGGTAATTGGACCGACGCCCAGGTTGTAGTCCAGTCGGTGGTGACGGGTGAACGAAGGGATGTGATCCAAGGGGGGACACAACCGGGATACGCGCCGTCCGGGTACCTGGTTTATGTGCGCGGGGGAAACCTGATGGCCGTGCCGTTCGATAGTCGGCGGCTGGAACTGACCGGCGCGGCAGTCCCCGTGGTGGAGGGCATCCGGGAGGTCCCACTCACCGGAGCCGCCCAGTACAGCGTTTCCCTGACCGGATCGCTGGCCTATATTCCCGGTGGAGCTCAAGCCACCCAAAATAAGCTGGTTTGGGTCAGTCGAGACGGTGCAGAGCAGTCGTTAGCCGCCCCTGTGCGAGCCTATCGATTTCCTCGGCTTTCCCCTAACGGCCAGCGGGTAGCTGTGAACACCGACGGACAACTCTGGCTTTATGATCTCTCCCGAGGGACGTTGAGCCGGTTTACGTTTGAAGGGAACGACCTGAACACTATCGCTCTTTGGACGCCGGACGGTATGCGGATAGCGTTTAACTCAAACAAGGAAGGGCCGCAGCACCTTTTCTGGCAACTGGTCAACGGCACCGGCGGAGCCGAGCGGCTGACCATCGACGAGTATAACAAATTCCCGAGTTCTTTCTCCCCTGATGGGCAATTGCTGGCCTACACGGAAGTCAATCCCACCACCGGGTCTGACATCTGGGTTCTGCGGCTGGGCGACCGCAAAGCGCAGCCCTTCCTCCAAACAGCGTTTAACGAAAGCGCGCCCCGTTTTTCTCCCGACGGGCGCTGGCTCGCCTATGTCTCGGATGAGTCGGGCCGCTATGAGGTTTACGTGCAACCCTATCCGGGGCCAGGCGGCAAGTGGCAAATCTCGACAGAAGGCGGCACGGAGCCAGTATGGAACCGGAACGGCCGGGAGTTGTTCTACCGCAATGGAAACAAGATGATGGCTGTGGACGTGACGGCGCAGCCGAGCTTTTCGGCGGGCAAGCCCAGGGTTCTCTTCGAGGGACAATACTCAGCGAGCGGGCCTTCGTTGCCCAGTTACGACGTGTCTGCCGACGGCCAGCGCTTCCTGATGCTAAAGCCTAGCGAGCAGGCGGGAGCCGCGCCGACGCAGATCAACGTCGTCCTGAACTGGTTTGAAGAACTGAAGCGCCGCGTGGCAGCAGGGACGAAGTGAGGAAGTTCGTTCAACGGCTCACCTTCGATCCCGCCTGATGCGCTATCGGTATAAGTTAAATCAAGCAATATGAGGATACTCACGATGAAAAGGCTGCTCCGGGGCGCCTCCATTTTTGTTCTCGGTGTCGTTGTCGGATGTCTTTTGATTCCTACCGTGAAAGCACAGTTTAGAAGGGTCAAGACAACCAATTTGCTGACAACGGATCTGGCCGGTTAGTGTGATGGAAAAGAAGTCACGATTGAACTGGACGAGGTCGGTCCAGGGACGAGCGGAAAGCACTATCATCCCGGCCACTCGTTCACGTGGATATCTACTCAAGCCGATGATGTCAACGACTCCGCTCATCGTTGGCCTATCTTCCTCGTGACGGCTGCGCAACTGCGGGCAGAATTGCTCAGCGCTCGGACACGTTTGTTGTTATCAACAGACAAGCCAGGCCCGCGACATACCGAAGTCGGAGCGCCAGGCGTTGGTCGCGGACACCCTCGATCGATTCCAGATCGTGGGCAAGAAGTCGCTCTATCCCAATCAGCTCTCGGGCGGACAGCAACAGCTTGTTGCCGTCGCGCGCGCAATCATCGGAAAGCCGAAGCTGATTCTCGCGGACGAGCCGACCGGAAGCCTTCATTTGAGCCAGGGAAAAATGATCATGGACCTGCTCAAGAAACTGAACGAAGAGGGGACGACGATCGTTCAGGTGACGCATAACGACGCCTGGGCGGCCTATGGAAACCGCGTCATCCAGCTGGCCGACGGCTGGATCGTCGGCGCACAAGCGCACGCGGGAAGCGCCGGTTGACCGCTTTGGCGGTGCTGGAGTATGAAGAATGTACGGAACATATAATACGAGGAGTTCGTAGAGACGGTTGGGGGCTGTCCTGCTTTAGCGGGTCTTCCGCAGAGGCGCAGCCTCAGCAACCATTTGGCGATGAACTCGACGGCCACTTGTAAGCGCACACGGAGGGCATGTGGGCGAGGACATGATGCCGGAGAAGAGCCGGAACCAAGGGGTGCCTAAACCCGGCGACGCCGACCATGGGAACGAAGGTCACGGCGGCCGCGGCCTGCCTTGGCTCGAAACGCTCTGGCAAGATACTCGCTTTGGCCTGCGCATGCTGCGCCGAAATCCGGGTTTCGCCGCTGTCGCCGTCCTCACGCTCGCTTTGGGCATCGGTGCGACTACTGCCATCTTCACGGTCGTGGATAAGGTCCTGCTGCAACCGATGGCGTATCCCGATCCCGACCGCATTGTCGTGCTCGAACAGAAATTCCCGGAGGGAACCGGCCCCGTTGTGTCCATCCCCAAGTTCATGGCGTGGCGGGATCAGCCGCAGATCCTGGAAGATGCCGCTCTTTATGGTTTCCCGGGTCAACAGCGCGTCAATCTCCTCGGCGGCGATCAACCTGAGCAATTAAGAGCCACGCAGATGTCGGCAAATTTCTTTTCGCTTTTTGGTGTCCAGTTTGAGGCGGGCCGTCCGTTTAGCGCGGAAGAAGACGCCCCTGGAGGTCCTCCCGTCGTTGTAATCAGCAACGGACTGTGGCGGAGCCGGTTTGGCTCGGACCCGAGCGTCGTTGGAAAGACTATCGATCTTGACAACGTCGCCTACACGGTAGTCGGAGTTATGGCTCCCCTCGATTCGCCCGACTTGCCAGTTGGGGACATCTGTCTGCCGCTGCAGGCAGACCCGAACAGCAGCAATCAAGGAAACTACTTGCTGGCCGCGGCGAGACTGAAGTCG
This sequence comes from Candidatus Acidiferrales bacterium, assembly GCA_050015155.1. Taxonomy (GTDB): domain Bacteria; phylum Acidobacteriota; class Terriglobia; order Acidiferrales; family UBA7541; genus Palsa-295. The sequence continues at coordinate 38,749 of JBEKBY010000020.1, forward strand.
GGGGTAGGCTTGGCCACCGCCAGGGCAGCGACACAAGTGATGGGCGAGCAGTTCAGCAAGAAATATCCGGCGGAGATGGGCCCGAAAGTGACCTTCACCGTGGATACTGCCCACGACGTGATCGTCAGTGGCGTGCGCACGTCTTTGCTCGTGCTGCTGGGCGCGGTCGGATTTGTGCTTCTCATCGCTTGCGCAAACGTGGCAAACCTGCTGCTTGCGCGCGCGACTCTCCGAAAGCGCGAAATCTCGATTCGGGAAGCGCTGGGCGCTGGGAGGGGAAGAATCGTGCGTCAGGTGCTGACGGAAAGTGTCTTGCTCGCCCTGGCGGGCGGCGCGCTGGGCCTGTTCATTGGCTACTTCGGCGTGCGGTCGCTGCTTGCCATCAATCCCGTCACCATTCCCCGAATCGGCGAGCACGCCGGTACGATCCCGTTCGACTGGCGGATTCTTGCTTTTACTTTGGCGATTTCGATACTCACGGGAATTCTCTTCGGGCTCGTCCCTGCGATCCGAGCTTCGCGTAGTGACTTGACAGCGACGCTCAAAGAAAGCGGCTCGCGGTCCGGCACCGGCTTCCGCCAGAACAAGACGCGATCGTTGCTAGTGGTTACCGAAATGGCGCTCGCGATGATTTTGCTTGTCGGCGCCGCCTTGCTCATTCGCACGTTTCTTGGATTGCGGACGGTCCATGCGGGATTTGAAACGCACAACATCCTGACCATGGGCATGTCGCTGGCAGGCGCGCGATTTCAGAAGGCTGCGGCCGTTGCGCAAATCGTGCAAGAAGGCCGCCAGCGCGTGGAAGCCCTGCCGGGCGTCGAGGCGGTCGCGGCGAGCTGCTGCCTTCCGCTTGAGCTCAGCTTCAGCCTTCCCTTCAACATCGAAGGCCGCCCACCAACCGACGGCCCGTATACGGGCGGAGGGTCCTGGCGCAGCGTCTCTCCCGGATATTTCAGCGTATTCCACATTCCGCTGATGCGAGGGCGTGCCTTCACGGAGCGCGACGACGGCGCAGCCGAACCCGTCGTGATCATCAATGAAACGATGGCCAAGCAATTCTGGCCTAAGGGCGACGAACTCGCTGCCCGAGTGACGATCGGTGGCAAGGGCATGGGGCCGCAATTCGAGGATCCACCGCGGGAAGTAATCGGAGTCGTCGGCGACGTCCGCGATAATGGACTTCACAACAAGCCCATAGCCACCGTCTACGTCCCCATCGCCCAAGTGAATGACAGCATGACGGTGCTCGGCGACAGCCTCATTCCGTTGCAATGGCTGATTCGCACTCGCGTTGAACCTTACTCCCTCACCACGTCAGTCGAGCAGGAGCTTCGCACCGCGAGCGGCGGACTGCCGGTGGGGAACGTCCGGTCGATGGACCAGGTGATGACGCAGTCCACCGCACTGGATGCGTTCAGCATGACCCTGCTCACGATTTTCGCCGGTGTTGCACTGCTGCTGGCTATGGTCGGCATCTACGGCGTCATGGCGTATTCGGTGCAGCAGCGGACACAAGAGGTTGGCATCCGCATGGCCCTCGGAGCCAGTCCTCGTGACGTACGCCGGATGGTCGTGCTGCAGGGCATGCTATTGGCTGCGATTGGATTGGTCGTAGGCATCGCTGGTGGCTTGACGCTTACCCGGCTGATGCGCAGCTTGCTTTTCGAGGTGAAGCCGTGGGACCCGTTCGTTTTCGTTTCCACGGCCGTTCTGTTGAGCGTGGTCGCTCTGTTTGCGTGCTACGTTCCGGCTCTCCGTGCTTCGCGCGTGGATCCGCTCGAGGCCTTGAGGTACGAATGAGGCATTTGTCATGGATATAGCGCGGCCGGATGTGAAGCGGAAAAAAACGATCCGCCGCTACATCTATATCGGTGCGTCCTTGCTCGTCGTCGTGGTGGTGACGGCCGCGCTGATCCGCCTGAAGCCGGCGGCACCCAGCGTGGACCGCTCGACGATCTGGACTGACACTGTCAAGCGCGGATCGATGCTTCGCGAGGTTCGCGGGCTGGGCACTCTCGTTCCGGAAACGGTCTGGATGATCCCGGCGGCGACCCAGGGGCGCGTCGAGAAACGCTATTTGCTTCCCGGAACGCCGGTGAAAGCGAACACGATCATCTTAGACCTCATCAACCCGCAGCTGGAGCAGGAAGCTCTCGACGCGCAATATCAACTGAAGGGCGCCGAAGCCTCCTACGAACAGACGAAAGCGCAGCTCCAAAACCAGCTGATGGACAAGCGCACACAAGCGGCATCCGTCTCCTCGCAGTATCGCACAGCGGAAATGCAAAAAGAGGCATACGAGCATCTCGGCAAGCTTGGCCTGAAAGCTGAACTCGACGTGAAGACCGCCGAAGTCCAGGCCGAGGAATTGGCCAAGCAGAACGATCTCGCCCAGCAGGAGGTCGAGACGTTTGCAAATTCCATCACCGCGCAGCTTGCCGTCCAGCAGGCGAACATCGATCAGAAGCGCGCGCTCTACGGATTGAAAAAATCGCAGGTAGAGCAGTTGCACGTTCGCGCGGGCGTCGACGGCATCTTGCAGGAACTCGACGTCGACGTCGGCCAGCAGGTGGCGCAGGGCGCGCCCTTGGCGAAGGTTTCGCAGCCCAACCAGTTGAAGGCTGCGCTGCAAATCGCTGAGACGCAGGCGAAGGACATTCAGATCGGGCAGAAGGCCTCGGTCGACACGCACAACGGAGTCATCCCCGGTCACGTGATGCGCATCGATCCTTCGGTGGCCAATGGTACGCGCACGGTCGACGTGAAACTCGATGGCCCGTTGCCGCAAGGCGCCGTTCCCGATCTCAGCGTGGAAGGCACCGTCGAGATCGAGCGCCTCACGGACGTCCTGTACGTCGGCCGCCCGGTGCACGGCGATGCCAATAGCACAGTCGGTTTGTTCAAGCTTGTCAACGGCGGCAGCGAGGCGGTTCGGGTTCCCGTCGAAATCGGCAGCGAATCGGTGAACACGGTCGAGATACGCAAAGGCCTGAATGTCGGGGACGCCGTCATCCTCTCGGACATGTCGGCCGAGGACAACTACGAGCGCGTGGAACTGAAATAGCGCACTTATTTTTTTGCTTATTTGGAGAAGGAGGAGTCTGACGATGAGTGTCACGGCCCAGCCATTGATTCGTTTGGAAGGCATCGCGAAGGTGTTCCACACGGATGAAATCGAGACGCATGCCTTGAGCGACGTGCACCTCGAGATCAAGAACGGCGAGTTTGTCTCGATCGCTGGGCCTTCCGGTTGCGGTAAGTCAACGCTGCTCTCGATTCTCGGCCTGCTCGATTCGCCGACCGACGGAAACTACTGGATTCACAACGATCACGTCGAAAATCTGTCGGTTTCGACCCGCACGCGAATTCGCAACCGCGAGATCGGCTTCATTTTTCAGGCGTTCAACCTGATCGGCGACCTCACCGTTTTCGAAAACGTCGAGCTGCCGCTCACCTATCGCAGCATGGGCGCAGCCGAGCGGAAAAAGCGCGTTCAGAACACGCTGGAGCGCATCGGCATGGCGCACCGCGCGAAGCATTATCCAGCGCAGCTTTCGGGCGGCCAGCAGCAGCGCGTGGCGGTCGCGCGAGCTTTGGCGGGCCAGCCTTCCATCCTGCTTGCCGATGAGCCAACCGGAAATCTGGATTCGAAGAATAGCGAAGCGGTGATGGATCTGCTGCGGCAATTGCATGCCGACGGCGCGACGATTTGCATGGTCACGCACGATCCGCGCTACGCGGCTCTAGCCGACCGCACGATTCATCTGTTCGACGGCCGCATTGTCGAGGAAACAATGGGTGCCGGTAAGTAGACTTCGGACTCTCGTAGTTGGCCTCAAATCAGGGGTTGATATGCAAGCATTCGGATGGATCTGGCAGGACCTCCGATACGGTGCGCGAACGCTTTGGAAGGACCGCCGGTTTGCTGCGGTCGCCGTTCTCGCTCTGGCGCTGGGGATCGGCGCAACGACCGTCATTTTCAGCGTGATCGACGGCGTCCTGATGGAGCCGTTTCCGTACCGCAACGCCGACAGATTCGTAACCTTCTTCATCCACGACGTCACTCGGCCCGACGGATCGCGCCGCATTGGACTCACCGCTCCGGAATTCACGGATTTTCGCGATCAGACTCGCGACGTCTTCGAGGACATGTTTGGCTTCAGCAACTTCGTTATCCTGTACACGAATAAAGAAGGCGGATCCGACCTTTTTAACGGTTGCTGGGTGACAGGCGACATTTCGTCCGCACTGGGCATGAAGCCATCATTGGGCCGCGCGCTGAGCCCGGAAGATGCCATGCCTGGCGCACCACCGGTTTTCGCGTTGAGCGATGAGCTGTGGGCCAAGCAGTTCAACCGCGATCCGAAGATTCTGAACACCGTGATGACGTTGAACGGTACGCAGCGGACGCTCGTCGAAATCACGCCTCCGCGATTTGTTCTCAGTGGCTGCGACATTTGGATACCGATTTACGTGGGGCACGCGAACATCGACAACAGCGAAACCGGCAACTACCCTCTTTATTTCCAATCCAGCGAACATTTGAAACGCGGAGTGAGCCTGCCCACCGCGACGACAGCCGTCAACGTGGTCGTGAGACGCCTCGAGCAACTCTACTCAAGTGACTTTCCCAAACAGTTCACCGTTCAGGTGGTGACGGTTGCGGACTACGTTAGCGGGAATTTCAAAGGCATGCTCTACGCGCTGATGGGTGCCGTGTTGATGCTGCTTCTGATCGCTTGCAGCAACATCGCCAACCTTCTGCTCGCGCGCGCTACTGCTCGCGAGAAGGAAATCGCCATCCGGACATCGCTTGGCGCGAGCCGCAGCCGCCTGATCCGGCAGCTGCTGGTGGAGAGCTTCATTCTGTCCGTGGCTGCGTGCGTCGTCGGCTGCGGCCTCGCGTATTTTGGGATGAAGGAGCTTGTGGCGAAACTTCCGATTGGCTCTTTGACGCCGTCGATTGTGATTACGATGAATTTCCGGGTGCTGTTGTTCGCGTTGGGCATTGCCATCCTGACGACGCTGCTATGCGGCCTTGCGCCCGCAATTCATGCCGTGCGTGGTCCGCTCCAAAGCCATCTCAGCGGAACAGGGAGGGGCATGAGCGCTGGTTCTCGCCACGGGCGGCTTCGCGCGGGACTCGTGGTCGGCGAAGTGGCGCTTTCGGTGCTGTTGCTTGCGGGAGCCGGGCTGCTGACGCGCAGCCTCCTCGCGCTCCAACATGTCGATCTCGGTTTCAACCCGTCGAATATCCTTTACTCGTGGCTCGCTCTGCCGAATGCGCGCTACAACACGTCGGAGGAGAAGAGGCACTTTTTCCGACAAGTGCTCGCGCGTGTGAAAGCTCTACCGGGCGTGACGGCGGCGACGGTAACAATCGGATTGCCTCCGTTCGGTTTTGCCGGAGGTCCGGTTACCGTTCCGGGGAAGACGCACGCCGAGGAGTGGCAGGCGCAACTGGACTTGTGTGACGAGGACTACTTCAAGACGCTGGGACTTAGCCTGCTGAGGGGAAGGCTGCTTTCCGAGGCTGATGTAGATTCGGCGCGGCACGTGGTGGTGATCAATCAAGCGATGGCGCGCAACTATTACAAGGATGAAGACCCCATCGGAAAGACGATCAAATTCAATCTGCTCGAACAGGTGCAGGACGTGCCGCATGATACGTACTTCGAGATTGTCGGAATCGTTTCCGATATGAGGAACCAAGGCTTGCGGCAACAGCCCGTGCCTCAGGCGTTCATGCCGTATAGCGTTACGGGAGTTGGAACGGGCCGAGGGATTATGGTGAGGACTGCAGTGGCTCCGATGTCGCTGCTGCCGAGCGTGCGCCGAGAAGTCTGGGCGGTAGATTCCAATGTTGCGTTCGACCAACCAGGCACGATCGACAGCTATTTGCAACAGTATGGTTATGCGGAGCCTGAGTTCGGCCTGATTGCGATGGGAACGTTCGCCGGAATCGGTCTCGTGCTGGTGATCATCGGCGTGTTTAGCGTTATGGCGTACTCCGTTTCACTCCAGACCCACGAAATCGGCGTCCGCATGGCACTGGGCGCGCAACAGAGCGATATCTTGCGCATGGTGCTCAAGAAAGGCTTGACGCTGATCGTGGCCGGCATAGTCATTGGCTTGTTTGCGAGCGTCGGCCTCACGCGTTTTCTAGCCAGCCAAATCTGGGGCATTTCGGCCACCGATCCCTGGACGTTCGGCGCCGTTGCAGCCGTGATTCTCGTGGTGGGCTTGGCGGCATGCGCGTTGCCGTCGCGCTCCGCCACGCAGGTGGATCCGATGGTCGCGCTGCGGTACGAGTAGTAGGCCAAAGACGCCCCGCTGATTTTTGTATCGAACCAAATGATTTGATACGCCCGATTTCTGGCAGATCTAGCCTCGAGTTTTCTACACTTTGCGGCCACTGAACGGACAACCCTTTGATACACCGGCATCGCACATCCCCTCTTGGGCTTTGGGGTCAGCGGCCGCCTACCCTTCGGCGATATCAAACCTGATCACCGTCACGGGCTGCTCGGGATCAATCTTTCCGTAGTACTTGCTGAGGTCTTTCTGTAGTTCCTCCAGCGATGAAAAGCCCTCATCTAAGGCGTCTTGATTGTTCAGTTCGCGATAAACTTTGTGATTGTCGACCTCCGAAACCCGGATTTTGACTCGTTGGGTTCCGTCCGTCATGAACAAATCTGTTCCACTTACGTCGACTATTCCTACGCGGACCGTGCACTTCTTCTTGCCTTCTTTCAGTAGGGACATGTCTGAGGAGCTAATCTTTATTTGACCCTTGTAGGTGAAGCGCCTATTTCTTATGCCCATCATCTATTCCAGTTAGCTCTTTAGAGTCAATTTCCTTAAGATCAAAAGTCCGCTCACAACCACTAGAATTAACCCAACCGCAAGCCACGTTATGCCAGTCAATACAGAAGATTTTAGTTCTTCCGCACCGCAGGTACTCAGAAGCAAGCCAATAAAGCACCGTCTAACCTATCGTGCCTCATTACCTCACAAGTAACCCAACCCTTTCCTAGAACAATCGGCCCTTAAGCTGCAGAAAACAAGAGATCTGGATGGCGTACCGTAGAGCACCTGGCTCGCAGCTATCTCTCGTGGCCCAGCGGTCTCTTCTTGCCTTTTACTTGAGCGTTAAGACTAGTTGTGCTTATAAATGAAAGCAACGGGCGTGAAACGATCGAGCGTCAGGACAACCTCGGCCGACGGTTCGGATGAAACGAGCACGGGTGCGAGAGATTAGCATTGTGCCGTCACAGCCGCGTCACAAAGGTCGTCTTTATGGGGAGGCTTGGGGGAGGTTACACGACCTTGCACGCGTGCCGGACGATCTCAGCGTGCGCAGCGTGGTCAGCCTCTCTCTCGTTCAGTTGATCGAAGAAGGGTGGCTAACGCGCTTGTCTGAAATTGACACAGTGGCGCTTAACCGATTTTCCGAAGGACTCACCGATACTATCGAGCCCCCTGAGGCCGCAACCAGAATATTCGATGCGCTTGACGATGTGATTTTCAGCCAAGCAAGGACCCTTGGGTCGAAACTCCTGCTTTGCGATGCAGTTCTGCGGCGTCTCATCAAATGGGATTCACTTTCGAATGGCCCAGAGCTTTGGAAAAGACTAGGACAGGAAATGGCCATGCACATACGCGTGGTCCGTGGCGAAGCGAAACTACCCTTGGAAGACAGAATGCGAGCGTTCCGAGTTGATTTAAAGAGAGAACACTCACTCTTACGACGGTGGATTCGGTCTCAGCGTCAAACCTCCATGGATACTGACGAACTAGTGGCACTGACTCGACACTACACAGAAGAAAACCCCGATTCCTTCCGACGTTTGCGGGCAAATTGGACCTTGTTCGAATCGTTCGTGAGAAACGAGCCAGAATGGTTGACTCAGCGCACGTTGACCTCTGCGGCTTTTGCGGATGCCTTCCTTGCTAAGCACACCAATCGGAGCGAGGAGAGTTTGAGGCAAAGCATTTCGAAGATGCCCTCACCCAAGTTGTAAGAAAAGACCCCAAAACCCTTACATACGTTTCTTCCCTACCTCCCCTATAGTTCAGCCGTATGGAAAACCTTAGGCGGATGAGACTCATTTGTGAATTGACCCAACAAGAGCTGAGCAGTGCAACGGGTGTGCCGATGTACCGAATTTCGGGAGCCGAAACGGGCCGCCTGCATCTGAACGTTGCCGAACAACACCTCCTAATCAATTTCCTAAATAAGTGCTGGATGAATATTTCGAAAACAGCGCACATGTATCCCGCAGTCGAGGTTCGCGCGTGATTCATTATGGTTTTAAAAAGCGAATCGGCGTTTAGTCTTGCAGAACTTCTCGAACGCGCCGGCTTCCGCGTTCGCGGCCGCCGCGCAGATTGTCGTCACTGCGACGGCCACTCGCGCCTTACCGTCGCTTTCAATGATCAGGTTGCGTTCTGCCATCGCTGCAAATGGACCGGAAACCTTCGCACGCTCTCACGCGAACTCGGATTACCTCTTGCAGCGGAAACCGGCGAAGCACGGGAGAGACGGGCCAGGGCCGCGCAATTTGATGAATGGACGGATGCTTGTTACATGATCCTTACCCGGCGCCTGCGATCCCTCGAACGACGCGCTGAACTGGCCAAGAAAATCCTCGCACACTTTCCAGATTCCGAGGAAGCGTGGGGCGCATTGGTGGAGCTATATCACAACGAAGCAGGCATTTTCGCCGCGCTTGACGTGCTTTCGTTTGAAAAACTCTCACTGTGGCTCGAAACAACCATGACGAAGCAAGAATTGTTCACTGCTTTCGAGGATGCCATCGGGCGAGTGGAACTCAGGGTATCCGATGCAGCCTGACCAGATAGATGCGGCCAACAAACGGTTGGTGCGCGAAATGGCGTCCATCGCGGGCCTTAGAATTGTCGAGCCAACTGAGGCGCGCGAGTGGCCGCAAGAAATGGCATCGGAAGCATACATCGGCCTGGCCGGTGACTTCGTTCGCCTTGTCGAACCTCACACAGAAGCCGATCCAATCGCCTTGCTCGGAAATTTTCTTGTCGGTACGGGCGCGCTCTTTGGCCGCGAAGCCTACGCGATCGCTGATGGGCGTAGACACTATCCCGTCGAATCGCTCCTGGTCGCCGGTCAAACCGGATCGGGACGCAAGGGAACTGCGACCGGCCGCGTCATGCCGGTACTAGAAGCCGTCGAAGAAGGATTTTCGTCTCGCGTGCTCTCCGGCCTTTCGAGCGGAGAGGGCCTGATCAAAGGAATTTCTCCAGCGAAAGGCGACATCGTTCTACCGGGTGACGTGCGCCGGTTTCTCGCACTACTCCCCGAGTTTGCCAGCCTGTTGACCGTGATGAAACGCGAGGGCAACACGCTCTCGGCCATCTTGCGCGAGGCATGGGACTGCAACCGGCTGCGCGTGCTCACACGGAAAGAGCCTCTCGATGTGGACGGCGTGAACCTGTCCATCATCGCGCATGTCACGCCGGAAGAACTGTTGAACAATCTGACCGCAACAGATCGCTGCAACGGCTTCGCGAATCGGTTTCTAATCATTTTAGTGCGGCGCTCGAAACTTCTCCCCGAGGGCGGCGGCGACGTAAATCTCTCGCCTATCGTCACACGCCTACATGCAGCCATCGAAGCAGCGAGGGGGCGAGGCCTGATTGCGCGGGACAGCGCGGCACGCGAGTTGTGGGCGGGTGAGTATGAGCGGCTTACACGCCCGCGCGACGGCATCCGAGGCGCATTGTGCGGCCGTGCGGAAGCACACGTTCTGAGACTTTCTCTCCTGTACGCCCTGCTGGATTCTGCGAACGCGATCCGACCGGAACACCTGCAAGCCGCGCTCGCGTTTTGGGAGTGTTGCGAGCGGAGCATCGAGCACCTTTTCGGCGGCGCGACAGGAGATGTGGATGGTCAGCGGATTCTAAACGCGCTGGCCGATGGTCCGATGGCGATCACTGACCTGTATCGGCTCTTTGGGAATCACCGGGAACGCGAGTGGGTTCAGGCAAAAATGGGGATGCTAGTCAGGGCCGGAAAAGTAGTGGCAACGGTGAAACAAGGCGACCGGAAAGAGGTTGTCCAGGCGTGGACTTTGAAAGGAATGGTGCGCGAATGATTCGGCGAATCCTTCGCAATCTTTCGCTCTTTCGCATCCGTATTAAGCACCTATTGTTCGCAATCTTTCGCATGTTCTCCTACACGTTGGTTCCCTCTTCGACACAAACAAAGGACTTACATTTTCGGCACGGTGGGCAGCCGGGACGGAAAACTCTGCATTCGAAACTGCGAACAATTGCGAATGATTCACGACGGGGCGTGTTTCAACGTCCGAACTCTCCGTTTCGAGAGCGCGGCGAGTTCCAACTGGCTGAGTCGTGTGCCGACCCTGGGGCGGTTCCGAAAACCCTACTTCTGACTGCCTCGCAAACACATGAAACGGCGCGTCGCGCAAAGGTTGTTTCCGGGGTTCGGGAATCACTTGTTTCTGGAACGCCCACATGACCCGCGACAAGGCGATCGCAAAACTCGTTTCAGTGCGGCACTACTGCTTTGTGCGGGGCGTACTTGGAAAGCATCCCGATTCCGATTTCCGCCAGGCTTTTCGCACGCTGAATCGTTTGTACGTCGAAGCCCGGTACGACATCGCATTAAAACGCCGTTTTGGCGTGGGGAGAGCTACGCAGGCGCGACGAAGGGCGGCTGCCTAGGGTTCGGCATGGCAAGCGTTTCACAAATCGAACGGAATTGGTTCGGCCTACGAGAGCTGACCCAGTACGCCGCGGTGTCGGAGCGCACGCTGCGCACCTGGTTGCACCGTTCGGTTGATCCTTTGCCGGCCGTACGGATCGGAACGAAGATTCTCGTGAGCCGTTCGCAATTCGATGCCTGGCTGGAGCGACATCGACTTGATCTCATCTCTGCGGTTGACGTGGATGGTATCGTAAACGAGTTGATCGGGAGCGCGAAGTGAGTGTGAAGATCCGCAAACGAAACGGCCGTTGGTGGGTCTTCATCTGTTTTCGCAGCCGGAGGAAGGCCAAGAAAGTCGGGTCGCGCGAAGCCGCAGAGCAGGTAAAGCGCACGATTGAAGCTCGCCTCGCTCTCGGTGATTTCGGCATTTTCGACTCGAAGAAATCAGTCGCATTCAAAGACTATGGCAAGCAGTGGCTCGAACTGCATGCGAAAGCCTACTGCAAGTCATCGACCTACGAACGCTACGAGCAGGTGTTCCGCATTCATCTGTCACCGAGGTTCGGCTCGACGCCTGTCGATCGGATTAGTCGCGATGATTTGAAGCGATACCTGGCGGAGTTGGTGGCTTCAAGAAAATACGGCCTGGGAACGCTCCGCAACATCCTCGCCACCGTGCGGGCCATCCTGACGTACGCTTTCGAAGGAGGTCTCATTGCCAGCAATCCTGCGGCGCGCTTGGGAAAGTACGCGTTCGGCGGCGCCCGGAAGCGGCCAGTCGAGTTCCTTACGCGCGCCGAAGCTGAGACGCTTCTCACCACGGCCAAAACCCACCGGCCGCATCGCTACCCTCTGTTCCTCGCGGCGCTTCGAGCCGGCCTGAGGCTCGGGGAACTGCTAGCGCTGTGCTGGGACGACATCCAGTTTGGCGAAAGCGCCGACGATCCCAACCGATTCATCCTCGTGCGGCGGAATTACACTCGCGGCGAGTTCACGACGCCGAAGAACCATAAACCGCGGCGCGTTGACATGAGCAGGGAACTCCGGCGGGTACTGATGGGGCTCCGCGACGCCGCGGAAATGAAGGCATTCGAGCGCGGCGAGAACGGAGCCTCCGAACTGCTGTTTCCGTCCGCGATTGGCGGCCCGCTCGACGGGATTAACGTGTATCACCGCGACTTCCTGCCGTGCCTGGCGGCGGCAGGGCTGCGACGCGTGACTTTCCACGCATTGCGGCACAGTTACGCATCCCATTTGATTCAGGCTGGTGCTAGTCTGGCTTACGTGAAGGAACAGATGGGACACAGCTCAATTCAGGTCACGGTCGATACCTACGGTCACCTGATCGCCGGCGCCGATATCGCTTGGGCAGACAAGCTCGACGCCGCACCAGCTCCGCAACCATCTGCAACCCCCGCGCAACCGGCAGAAGACGAGATGGACGCCGAAACTCAGCAACTCCTTGAAAATGTTGGTGGGCCCGCAAGGATTCGAACCTTGGACCAACGGATTATGAGTCCGCTGCTCTAACCAGCTGAGCTACGGGCCCCACGCATGTAACGGCCTGATTTTATATCTATTTACGAGAATTGAGTACGGGATTCGGATGCCCCAAAATGGTGCACTGATGTAAATTCGCTGTACTTTTTAAAATTTCTCCTCAGTTTTCGTCGAGAAAACCTCAACATCACCATAGAAATTGGAGCCGCCGCATCGGACTCCTTGCGACGGTCCCTGTGGTGAACTGTAGTTCTTTTTCGGCGACAGTGGCGCCGTATCCAATTATGGGGCACTAGCCAGGTAGATGTCCGGTTAGCCATGAAGGCATTTTACTGCAAGGGATGGTGAATAGACCGCTGTTTACACTCGTAAACAAGGATTGACCGCCGAACGGTAGCCCTATGTTCTGGATCGCGTTGTCGGTGGCAATTGCCTGACTATACATTTTCACGGGACCGTGAAAGTTTTGCTGGAATCCGGTTCGCTTCCGCGAAGGGATTATTTTCGCGTCATCATAGCAGCGCCGGTAACCGACGCGCGCTCCGGGCCGAGGAGTATAGTGGTGCGCGAGGGAGGCCCCGATCATGAGCGGCGCAAAAAAAACCACCAAGTGGAGGGTAGAAGGAAAAGGCGTGCAAGCCAAGATCTTCGCATACTGTTCGCCCTGCAAGACTCCCCTATCGATGGGCGGCGACGATCCTATGAAAATCGCCCGTACGAAATTCACGCACGGCGACCTGTGTAACGGACGGGACGAGGAGATCCCATCTGGCATTCGAGAGAAGTACTTGCGTGCGGCCCGTTCACAAGCATGAAAAAGTTTCGAGACGAAGGAAGGAGATCAGGCAATGGAAAAAGAACTGGTCATTCCTCTGGCTGATTTAAAGAGAGTAGAAGTTAAACTCCTTTATCGACTTGTGCGCCTTACCAACCATCGGATGCACGTGGTGAGTGCTGCAATCAGAATGCTCAATACACCAATGGTGAAAACCAACTTTCCAATGCCTTGGCCCACTCGAAACAGCGGAATGTACTTCTCCCAAGTGGTACCCTCCGAAGCGAGCACCACCAGTAGGCTTCCTCCATACAAGACAGCACTACCTGAGAGACTCAGGAACGCCGTTATTCGTTTTCGCTTCTTATTTTCCATTCGACTGGGTAGCCACAGCGGAGTTAACCGGGATTTCCGTTTTGACCTCCCGGGCGACCGGTAATTTATATCTGACTGTTTCAGTTTTCAAGCCTCCAGCCAAGTTCTCGACTGCATAGCCTTTTCGGTGGTTACGTAAAAATCCCAAGGCCCAAAATTGGACTTCTCGAACCCGTTTCTCAGACACTTTTCCTTCTCCAGTCTCGATTGGCGCTAAAATCTGCTTCGATCTACCGTTTCGTCTATCCTGCTGGTAAGGGTCCGACGAGAGCCAAGTAGGTCGGCCTCAGGGATTACATACCCGAAATTCACCTGTACTGTTTTCACTGAAGGATACTTGAGTGCTCTCTCCTCGAACGCCATTTCGGGATAACTTCCGTGTGGCCGACGATTCGGGAGTCACTGACGGTAAGGGCGTTTACCGTTACCTACTGTTCTACCGTGCTAACAATGAGATCACGCTTGTGGCGCGCTCGGCACACCCTCTAGGTGGTCGTCTCCGTACACTTCGCGGATTGCCCGGACATGCTCGGCAGATATGCCGTCCCGAATGGAGCGCAAATAGTCAAGGAACTGCGCTTTGACGTTCAACGAGAACACCTTCGCCGTTTCCGGTGGCCGCAACGCGGTTGGAACGTCCAGCAACAGCGATCCGCCCACGCTGCCAGCGCCCAGCCTGTACGCACCACTGTATGCACCAACCCCGCTAATTGCTGGGATTTAGCCAACTTTTTGCAGTTTCCTAAACCGTAGGCCGGGAGTTCGACTCTCCCCAGCCCCACCATTTTCATTCCTCTTTGCAGATCACCCATTTCGATTCCAGCCGTTGCGTGTCTTGTATTTCCACCAGCGTGGTTTCCAAATTGAGTCCATATACCAACCGTTGCTGAGTCGCTTCGGCGGCTTCACGATCTTCCGCAGTTGCATCTTCTAGCCTATCGACCCATTCAAAGGCATAGTAATGTTCGCCCACAAACTTGTGTTCTGTTGCGCTGGCCGTCGGTTTTCCGAATCGCAAATACTTTTTTCTAGCCATGATCAAGCGCCGGGCAAGCCTGTTTTCCCTGTCTTCTATGTCAAATTCTATGTCAGGTCGTCACGTACAAAAAGCCGCACACAGTTTTACACGATAGGGTCGGCAGGATAGATGCCGGATTCAGGTTCGTTGTGCGGGCATTTTATCAAACGCAACTCAGCTTCATTCTTGAAATTCTGCCAGCCGGGCGCTTTGCCGTCCGAAAAAACCACCCGCCACAGATTCTGAGTTTCACGGCCTTGCTTGATTTCACTGCCTATGCTTCCTATTTTGCCCTGCCGCCTCGTGGTGATCTCTTCCACCGTGTCTTCGTTGTGAAACATTGCACTCTCCCTCCCGCGCGGATTCTAGCACGGGGCGTTTGGGGCTACCCTTTAGGCAGCGGGGGCGCGGAATGGGCAAATGAACATCTGGTACTGGTTAAACTTGGTATGGGTTTGCGCGCTTCCTACGGAATTCTTACCGGCTGCCGCGTGAGTCTTGCGACACCTTGTAACCCAGCCCGCCGCAACTCGGGCATCTAATTTTCTCACCAGTCTGCGGATATATTACTTTCCCGGTGCCCTTGCAATCGTCGCAGGTGGTTTTAATCGTCATTTCCACGTACCCCGCCGAAAGTGTACCACGTAAGAGCACGTGTCGTCCTAGTAGCACCCCTCGTCGTGCTCGTTGCGCTTGCTGTACCATTGTGGCGGCAATCGACGGCCGAGCGCGATTCGGAAAAGGAAAGACGAAGATGGCAAGAGTAAGAGCAAATAAATGCTCGTGCTGCAAAGCACCGCTTACGTCCGCGAATGCTCCGCCCAGCGTCGTCAGGCTCGCATCCGGATATTGTGTGGAATGCAGCAAGAAACTGGAATATCAGAAAAGGGAAACGCATCCCGCGAGGTTCATATTGCGACGCGCGAAAGGGAACGCGAAAGAACGCGGAATCGAATGCACACTGACGCTCGCGGACATCCCGACCATCCCTGAGGTTTGCCCTATTTTCCCGTGGATCAAACTTCGGTACCGAGTAGGAGCAGGACGACGTGCTGCCGATGATGCGCCGTCACTTGACCGCATCGACAACGCCATCGGATACGTTCGCGACAATGTCAGGATAATATCCCATCGCGCCAACATTCTAAAAAGGGACGCGAACTTTCGAGAACTCATTGCTCTAGCCGACCATCCTTCTGGAACCGTCGCTCGTGACTTCCCAGAACCCCGTTTGAACCAAGCCGCCCGGCGGCGGACGCTACGCGTGCTATGCTCCTCACGTCATGCCGCAAGGTAACGCTCTTAACTGCGATTTTCGCTTTTCTCCGATTTTCCTAAGCCATGCACAATCAATAGACTGCAGACGAAAAAAGATTCAATTCCCATAGCCGTTAGACCGGTTCGGCCATTAGCCCGCATCCACCGCAATCGCCAGCGGCCACCTTCAAACGGCTTTATCGAACGAGCGCAAGAGCATCGCGCCCACGCGCACATCCTTCTCAAATGCACGCCTCCGATAAAACACTAAGGTTTATCAGGACTTGGCCTAGGATGGAGATTCTATTGCCAACTGCGCTGGATTCACTTCTTCGCCGCCGGAACTTTCTGCTTCAATTCTTCGAACCAGTTCTGCACCACGACGATTTGCGTAAGCGATGTGTTCTTTTCGTCGGGCTTGATCATCAAGAACCGCTGGCCATCGGGAGATACATCGTAGTACGGAACGGTGAACGCCGTTGGCAGGTACGATCCCTGAAATAGCATCTTCGGTTTGCCCACGGAAAAACTGGGCTGGGTGGTAATGTCTACCGCCATCATTTTGTCGTCGCTACGGTAGAACATTTCCTTCCCGTTGGGATTCCACACGGGCTCGGAACCGCCGTCAACTGAGATTTGGTACTTTCCGCCGGGTCCCGGATATGGCTGCGCATAAACCTCAAATTTGCCGGATTCGTCGGAGATGTAGGCCAGCCAATGCCCATCGGGGGAAAACGCCGGGACACTCTCGTTGAATTGTGTTCGAAGGAAGGGCTGGGCCTTGCGGTCGCTAAGCCGCAGCACCCAGATGTCACGTCCGGTGGTGGGATTAAGTTCAACGTAGGCCAGCAATTGGCCGTTGGGAGAGAAAGACGTGGGAACGTGGGCGTATTCGCTCGTATCCAGGCGTTCCGCCCCGCTGCTGCCATCCGCGGGTTGCCAGAAAATATTCGTCGGCCCTCCTTCTTTGTTCGAATCAAACGCTATCCGCTTGCCATCCGGCGTCCAGGCCGGCACTTGGTTCAGACTCCCGCTAAACGTAAGCCTGGTCAGCGTTTCGCGGACGAAATCGTAGAGCCATATCTGCTCATTCCCCTGCTCCGCAACACTCACCGCTACCCTGCGGCCGTCCGGGGAAATTCGTGGGAACCTGTAAGCATGCGGAGGGGCGGCCAACTCTTGTTCTGTTCCATTACGGTTGACCCATACCAGCCGCTCTGCCGCTACACTCCCACCTGGAACGTACACTAGCGATCCTGTACTAGAAAGAGCGACGGTTGCGATGGGCCCACCTTGGAAGATGCCCTCTGCTACCGGAACCGCAGCACTTGTGATTTGCAGCCGCCGCGGATCAAACGGCGCGGCCATCAAGTTTCCGCCTTGCGCGTAAATCAGGTGGCCCGACGTCGCGTAGTGTGGCCACGAGCCACTGGGAATCAACTCGCGCCGTTCCCCAGAACTGAGCGACTGGGCAACGATCCGACCTGCAGCAGCGAGAAGCACGGCCTTACTGTTGGGAAGGAACTCCGGCCAGCGATCAGCGGTCTCTCTTTTTTCGGGGTCAGGCAACGCCTGCGGAGCACCTCCGGCCTCGGATATCTGCTCAAGAAAGGACGAATTTGTAGGCGCGAAGACGATTGTGCCATCGCCTCCCCAAGTGGCTCCACGGGGAACAGGTGCGTCGCCCAGAGTCGACACCGTTCCTCCGCTCACCGAAACCTTTTTTAGTTTTCCAGCTGCGAAAAAACCCAGCCATTGTCCATCAGGCGAAAAGAAAGGCGTATTGGCTCCATCGGTTCCAGCAAGGGGCTTCGCTTCGAGACTATCCAGCGCTCGCAGAAAAATCTGCCGTGTTCCGGCGTGAATCGCCACATAGGCGAGTAGGGTGCCATCCGGTGAAATTGTGACCGCAGGGTAATCCAGCGCGGCAAGCCGGTCGCCCGGCGGTAGGTTTATCACCAAGCGCGTGACTGGCCGTGGCGCACCAGGCTTGAGATTCCAAACCGCGATACCCCCGATGGCGAGAATCGCCATGGCGACGAGGCCCAACACCAAGAATTGCCGCCAGCCTACAGCTAGCCAGCTTGCAGTACTGGTAGCGGACTTCGCGGCGGTAGGAGCCAACAGTGTTTCCTGGATTTCGATGCGGGCATCGCCCGCGTCGCGAAGACGCTGGGTCTTGTCCTTCTGCAAGCAGCGTCGCAGCAGCAGCCCGATGTTCGCCGGCAAGCTGCCAGGCAACTTGGACCAGTCCGGCTCCGCTCTCACCACCGCGGCCAGAATGTCTGTTGTGTCCTCGCCGTGAAAAGCTTGGCGGCCACTGAGCAACTCGTACAGCACGCAGCCAAACGCCCAGATGTCCGTGCGCTTATCGACGGCCTTGCCCCTGGCTTGCTCGGGTGACATGTACGCGGCGGTGCCGAGAATCACTCCTTGCATCGTTGCTGCGCCGCTCATCGTCGGGGAGTTGGCAATATCCTGGCTCGCACTGTCGTCCGCGAATGCTTTCGCCAAGCCGAAATCCAGCACTTTGACTTTTCCTTCCGGCGTGACTTTCACGTTGGCGGGCTTCAGGTCGCGGTGAATGATGCCTTTCTCGTGAGCTGCTTCCAGCGCCTCGGCCATTTGCCTCGCGATCGTAAGGGTCTCATCTTCCGGAATCGCTCCACCGCGCTTGATGCGTTCTGCCAGCGTTTCGCCGGGAACTAATTCCATAACGAGGTAACTTGTGCCGACATTTTCTTCCAAGCCGTAAATCGCGGCGATATTGGGATGGTTCAGCGAAGCTAGTATTTTCGCTTCGCGCTGAAATCTGGATAGGCGGTCGAGATCGTGCGCGAATGCTTCTGGCAAAACTTTGATGGCCACGTCGCGCCCAAGCTTAGTGTCGTGCGCTTGATAAACCTCACCCATTCCACCAGCGCCAATGGCGGAGAGGATTTCGTACGAGCCGAGTTTGGTGCCTGCAGAAAGTGGCATAGGATCAAGTCGCCCAGTTTAATCGATCAGGGACCGGATAAGGAATGATTCACGGGGTAACCGGAAGTTTCCGGTGTTCCCGGTCCAGAAGTCCGGTTCTGAGAAGCTTGCCAATGCGGATTGACGAGACTCTTACCGAGCCACGGCGTATCCGGAAGTAATGCACTTGGACGTATAACGAGCTTGCCGGACAAGTGCCCTTTTCCTCCCGCATGACCCTTACTGAACGGTGACCGTCGTGCTCGGCTCGCCCGAGATCGATTTCTGCGATTGCCGGTGTTCTTCCAGCTTCTTGATGGCATCGCGCCGGTATTCGTCCAAGACCTTTGCATACGTGTGAACGATGCTCGGCGAAGAGTGTCCGAGTAATCCTGCCACGAGATTGTCCGGAGTCCCCGCCGCACTCAGTCTGCTGGGAAAGGTGGCGCGCCGGTTGTAGGTGGGAGCACGCTGCCAACGCACAGAATTCGTCGTTGTAAATTCGTAGTAGTTATTTGTTCAGAACGGTTCAAATCGAGTATAAACGGGGCAACTGGGGTTCGTTGTAACTCCTTCAGCAATATAGTAGAGTCCAAAATTTTCAGAACGCTTCAAAACGGTCCCCCGTGTTATGAGTCCGCTGCTCTAACCAGCTGAGCTACGGGCCCCACTCATGTAACGACCTGATTTTATATCTATTTACGAGAATTGAGTACGGGATTCGGATGCCCCAAAATGGTGCACTGTAGTAAATTCGTAGTACTTTTGAAGCAGTTCTGCGGAATTATCGCTACCGAAAAACCCAGAAGGAGCCGGCCAGAGTGAGCTGGCATCTGACATTCTTTAGCAGCACCCTCGTAGTAAATTCGTAGTACATTCTTGTCAGCGTCCGAAAATAATTTGACGGGCGGACGTTCGCGCCACGCCTGCCGCGAGTACGACGTCCATCGTGGAATCATCTTGGGAAGCCGCTGATGAAGATGTATTTCCACTTTTCGATTGCCGCCTCATGAAAGCCAGCGCCTTCGAGTCTCAAGGCTTCAATAGCGTGTTGGCCATCGCTGTTGACTCGTCTCGTGAGTCTCGCTTGGTCCTCGGTTGATAGGGGTAAGCTAGGTTCCGGGGAGTTGCTTTTCTGCCCATGCCCAATCGACATCGGCCTGCCAAAGCGGGCGGCCTCGTGCGATCCAATGAAAATAAGCGCAGAGACGCCGACCTTGCTCAAGAAGTTTCTTTGCTCTTCCCGACACCATCTGACCCAAAACAACACTTAGACCCTCGGGAGGGAAATTGAAGATTTGAGAACCATAGTTGAGAACGATTTCGATGCAATCTAAGAAATCTTCTTCTCGACCAGAATCGAAAGATTGCGTGGAACAAGGCGGTCCAGGCGATGATCATCAAGACGATGTAAGTACCCGATCTGAAGGCAGTATTGGGCTTGTTATAAGTCTCCACAGCAAGCAAGGCCGCGTCGCGAGCCTTTTGAAGATTGGCCGTGGCCTCGGTGGGTAGCTTTGGCATTACCGTGCATTCACCAAGTGTCAAGAACTGAGCAGATCAGGCGCCAATCCGTGGCGCCTCAAACTAAGCGTGACCGCTGCCAGCTTCTCATAATCGAGTTGGACGGCAAGACTCCCTAGAGGTTACGCCTTTTCGAGCATTTGGGCGTTCTGAGCTTGAACGCTCGGAGTCTTCGGCTCGCTGCGCCCCTACTTCTGCATTTCAATCTGAGCGGGCTCGTTCGCCTCGATTTCCGGCACCCCTCGATAACTCTTAATCAAGCCCCTCGCGCAGACTTTCTTGCTCGCATACTTCGCCTCGGGATCACCACACTTGGAGCGGTCACTTCCCCAGATCACGATCGTGAAAATCTCCTTTGGGTATGGCTCATCCAGGTTCAAGAAAGTGGGAGTTCCGCGGCTCTTCGTCGCATAACGAGTGCTGGCAACGGTCCCGCAAACGGTAGCGTTCTCACCGAGGTGGTCCTTTGCCTGAGCCGCTGTCAGTTTGTTCTGACCGCTCGTGCTGGCCGGCACCAGAAGCAGGACGGATACGAACAGTAGGTATGAACGTTTCTTCCGCGTCACCCCACTCCTCCCTTCCTCTTTCAATTTTTCTCCAACGCAGCCGTGAGCTTCACCTCGGAGTCAGCAAGAACGGTAATCTCTTTCGACCAGTCCTTGTACCCGGCCAGCGAAACGCGAATCGTGTGTTTTCCGGCTGGGATCTTTAATGTCGCTGGCGCATTTCCCACGAATGAAGAGTCCAAGTACACGTCCGCGCTGGGCGGTGTGGAGTCAACACTGATGGAACCCGGATGGCTTGACGACGGCGAATTGGCTGTCTCCTCTTCGCCATCCTTCACAACAGTCGTCTTAACCTGCGTGGGAACGAACTCACGGTCTTTTTCCGCCACGGCGACCGGTTGGCGCGTGGAGCTTGCGAGTGCTTCCAGGATGGCTCGATAATTGTCCTTGTCTCCCTGAAGCAGCAGCCCCGCGTGTTTTCCATTCGCATCGTCGCAGTCAATTCCGATGAAATGGAGTCGGGTCTTGTGAAACAGCCCAAAGAGGGCGACAGGTGCCACCAGAACAGCGAGTGCAATCATCGTCCCGACTCGGCGGTGGGCCTCTTGCCCATAGCTGAGGCCTGTCACGCTCGAAGTGGGAATACTTAAGCTCTGTCCGTCCTTCAGCTTAAGAGTGATGAGGTCGGAGGTGACAGTCAGCTGATTGTGCCACTCTTTCGGATCGACCTTGCTTGGAATCGTCCCGCCATTGTAGCGAACCCGATCGAAACTGTTTCCCTGTCCATAGGCGACCACAGCCACACACAGGATAACGGCCAGCGGAACGCGTAAGAGTGACCTCATGTGCGCTCCCGTCTATTGTGAACTCGGGGCCTGATTCTTAGCTGATTGATACACTACCTGAACCATATAACACAGTCCCTTGCCGGTCCATCGCGATTTAAGGACTGGCCGCCAACCCGCATGCTGGTCACGCTGAAACACGCCCCAAAACGGGTTCGGGACGGGGAAACGCACCGATTTATACACCAATTGCAGCCGTTGCAGCGGTTCAAGGCGGGTTTTGGACGTCTGGATTGGGGTTTACGTGGGGTTTCGCTGGTAAACGCTGTGCAACGAGATTTTGGAGGGATTCAAGCGCGCCGTCCGTTCTTGTCTCGATTCGGATCCTCACGTGCCACCGATCTGCTGGCTTTCCTCCCTCTCTTGCCATCCATTTCTTGAAGTCGCCTATCTTCACCATGTGCTCCACTGCGGCTGGCTGGACAGCGACTCTCACGGTTTCCAATCCCTGTGCGATCTCTTCGGCCCACTTGCTTTCTTTGATCGCCTTCAGGCCGAGCGCCACAGCTTCATAGAGGGTTTCAGAATGAACGTCGGGTCCGGCCGAACGGCTGGGGTTTGGCCTGCGTTCGCACCGCGACCGAAGATCATCGCATCGCGCTGACGGGGATTGTTTGCTTTCGGTCTGTGGTTCACGGCCGGGTAACAGCGCCGTGCACGGTTGCTTTCATCGCGTACAACGCTGCGTCTGCTGCGAGGAGGAGGACATCAAGTTTGTCGCCATCGACCGGAAACAGGGCAACGCCTGTGCTGACGGATAGCTTCGGTAGCTTGCCGTCATTCGCAAGGCTCTCGCGGATGCGATGGGCCACCAGGTTGGCAGCCTCGGCCCCTGTCTCCGGCAAGACAAGTGCAAATTCGTCCCCACCGAAACGCGCCGCCGTATCGATGTCCCGGCAACCCATCGACAGGACGTCGGCCAGTCGGCAAAGCGCCTCGCTGCCAGTCATGTGGCCGTAGCGGTCGTTGATCTGTTTCAATCCGTCCAGGTCAAGTAACAGCAGGGCGAACTCCCGCCCCGTACGACGGGATCGCTTAATCTCCGTGTCGAGGACGTCCACCAGACAGCCGTAGTTCGCCAGACCGGTTAGAGAATCCTTGGCCGCCTGCTGACGGAGATGATCCTCCAACTCCCGTTGCTTGGTGATGTCCTCGACGATGACCTCGTAACCGCCCTTCCCGCCTTCGCTGCCGATTTCCCGTCCGCTGAGCCGGACCTTCAGGGACGTGCCATCCTTCCGCTTCCATACCACTTCCACGGGATCGACTTGCCCTTCCTCGCCGGAGTGCCCCAACATTCGCACCCGCTTGCAAGGGTCACAGAGGATGCCGCTTGCAAGGTTCACTGCCAGCAGTTCCTTTCTTGATGCATAGCCAAGCATCGTGAGCAGCGCTGGATTCACATCCAGAAACCTGCCTTTCAAGCTGCAGCGGCATATCCCGTAGCTTAGGTTTCCCATCAAGGCGCGGTATTGAGCTTCCGAATGGCGCAACTTCTCCTGCGCGCGATCGCGCCCCTCGCGCACATCGTTCTCGCTAAGCGCCCGCCGAACGGCCACCGGAAGGTGACCGACGTGATCCATTTGGATGCAATCGGCAGCACCTTCCGTCATGAGCCCCGCCACGGTTTCCAGCGGCATTTCGTCGTCCACGAAGATGAGAGGGACAGGCCTCTTCATCTTGCGCAGGAGCGCCAGTGGCTGAATTCCCTCCCAGCTGGCGATGGGGTACTGGGCCAAAATAATGTCGTAGAACTTTGATCCCAGGCGTTCGGCAAACTGCGCGGAAGTTAGAACTACATCTGCGCTGACCTTGAAATTCGCGGAGCTAAGCTCCCGCACGCAGCGCTTTACAGCCGCAGCGTAAATATGAACGAAGAGGACGCGCAAGGGCCGCCCTCTGCCTGCCGGTCCATCCAAAACAGGGACCAGCTCAGTTAGCTCGAGGCGGCTTCGCACGGTTGCAGTCATTTGGAAGTTGAGCCAGATTCCGAGAGCCAGCCCCCTTCCGTTGCTGGCCCCCGGAACTGTTCATGCTATCCCACGGCTACGATACTTCAGAGCTTCGAAAGCATATATTCAATAGGTTACAGGCCGTTACTTTTCTGTTAACTGATAGGACATATCAAAGCCGCCAGCAAGGCCCTGAGAACACGCTCTAAAACGGGTTCGGGAGGGGGAAACGCACCGATTTATACACGGATTGCAGCCGTTGCAGCGGTTCAAGGCGAGTTTTGAGGGCTGGATAAGGGGTTTACGCGGTGTTTCGCTGGCAAACGCTGTGCAACGAGATTTTGGAAGCACTCAAGCGTCCGTTTTGTCTCGATTCGGATACTTACGAGCTGAGCCATATCGTCAGGACGATCAGGAGAACGATTCCTGCGAGAATGATCGCACCAACCGCCATGTCGTTCTGACCCCGTTTGGCTTCCGCCAAGGACAGCATGAGTGAACCGTCCTATAGCTCGGAGGTGCGAACAGTCTGAGGGCACCCATGTCGCGGAAGTAAGACAGCCTGAACAACCGATTCTGAAATGGTCGGGGTCATACCAAAAATCATCGCCTCCATTCAAATA
Source organism: Candidatus Acidiferrales bacterium (assembly GCA_050015155.1). GTDB lineage: Bacteria > Acidobacteriota > Terriglobia > Acidiferrales > UBA7541 > Palsa-295. Next base: position 62,790 of record JBEKBY010000020.1, read on the forward strand.
GGCCTGATGCCGACTTGACAGCCATCTATATTTCTGCAACCATGGAAATATGACGACCGCGCAAGGCAAGAGAGCCAACGAACTGGTGGCGAGGTACGCCGACATGCTTTCCGCTATGGGAACGGAACCGAGGCTGCGGATCATGCAATTGCTGTTGTCCGCCCATCCCGCGGGTCTTGTGGTGAGCGAGATTCAGGACGAATTAGAGATTCCCAATTCGACCCTCTCCCACCACCTGGACAAGTTGAAGAATGAAGACCTCGTGCGCGTGCAGCGCGAAAGCACATTTCTGCGCTACACGGCAAACACCGAGGCACTGCAGGAACTCTTGCAGTTTCTGTATGCCGAGTGTTGCACTCGCAACAAGGCGGTCAAACCTCAAGCCATCATGCAGATCTGCAAATAGGAGAACGGCGTGGACGATCCAAACATAAGAGAAGTGGTCAAAGAAAAATACGGGCAGGCGGCGCTGAGAGTCACGGGCGGCAGCGGCTGCTGCGGGGATGCCCCGGCTGGCGAATTAGCAGGTAGTCCGATCACTTCGAATCTCTACGATACATACCAGACGCAACAGATTCCCGAGGAGGCCTTGCAGGCTTCACTCGGGTGCGGGAATCCCACCGCCTTGGCGAAATTGAGCCCCGGAGAAGTTGTGCTCGATCTTGGTTCCGGGGGTGGCATCGACGTCCTGCTCTCAGCCAAGCGAGTTGGCCCCACCGGCAAGGCTTACGGCCTCGACATGACGGATGAGATGCTCGCCCTCGCGAACCAGAACAAGCGCAAGGCCGGGGCCGAGAATGTTGAATTCCTGAAAGGGGAGATCGAGCATATTCCGCTGCCCGACAATTCAGTCGATGTAATCATCTCGAATTGCGTGATCAACCTTTCCGCGGATAAGAGCCGCGTACTGCGCGAGGCCTTCCGCGTCCTGAAGCCGGGCGGACGATTTGCCGTGTCCGATGTGGTTACGAGGGGCGAAGTTGCGCCGCAAATCCGCCAAAGCATCCTCCTCTGGGTAGGTTGCATAGCGGGCGCACTCGACGAAAACGAATACCGCGACAAGCTGGCCTCCGCGGGTTTCGAGCAGATCGACATCGAACCGACACGTGTCTACCGCGTCGAAGATGCGCGGGAATTTCTTGTGGAAAAGGGACTTGATGTGGACGCGCTCGCATCGCAGGTCGATGGAAAGTTCATGAGCGCCTTCGTGCGGGCGTTCAAACCAAAGGGTTGATCGCAATGCAGGGACGCTACAACGTTCTCTTCCTCTGCACGGGGAATTCGGCGCGTTCAATCATGGCTGAAGCGATTCTCAACCGTAAGGGCCGGCCCAACTTTACCGCCTATAGCGCTGGGAGCCATCCCGCAGGGAGCGTGCGTCCCGAGGCGCTCAAGCAGCTTGAACTGGCGCACCTGCCCACCGACGTGCTGCGCAGCAAGAACTGGGAAGAGTTTGCAAAGCCCGGGGCGCCCAAAATGAATTTTGTCTTCACCGTATGCGACAACGCGGCGAAAGAAGTGTGTCCCATCTGGCCCGGGCAGCCTATGACCGCGCACTGGGGCGTTCCCGATCCTGCCGCAGTGACGGGCACGCCGGAACAAATAGAAAAGGCATTCCGTGAGGCCTTCATGATTCTCGATCGCAGAATCAGCCTGTTCTTGTGTTTGCCCCTGTCCAGCCTCGACAAACTGGCAATTAAGAAGGAAATCGACCGCATCGGCCACCAGTGATAACGCCGCACGCGGATAATTGCGTGCTTCGACTCGCAGCAACCAGTAGAGCCTGCCTGTTCGAGCAGCTTCGGGTGGGCTATGAAGGGGTTTACGGATGAAGGCGACTGGCCGTCTCAGCTTTCTGGATCGTTATCTAACCGGCTGGATCTTTACAGCGATGGTCGTGGGAGTAGTACTGGGATGGCTCACCCCCGGAGTCGTGCCGTTCCTGAATCGCTTCAGCATCGGTACAACTTCGATTCCGATTGCCGTGGGACTGATCCTGATGATGTACCCGCCGTTCACGAAGGTGCGGTACGAGGAGTTGCACGAAGTCTTCCGCAATAAGCGTGTGCTCGGTCTATCACTCGTGCAGAACTGGATCATAGGCCCGATCTTGATGTTCATTCTGGCCCTAGTGTTCCTCCGCGCGTACCCAGAATACATGGCCGGACTCATCATGATCGGGCTCGCCCGCTGTATTGCGATGGTCATCGTCTGGAACGAGCTGGCCAAGGGGGATACGCAATATGCTGCTGGCCTGGTTGCCTTTAATTCTCTGTTCCAGGTGTTCTTCTACTCCGTATACGCCTGGGTTTTCATTACGGTCCTTCCCGCCAAGCTCGGACTTCACGGTGCCGTCGTCAATGTCTCTATCGCGCAGATTGCGAAGAGTGTTTTCATCTACCTGGGCATTCCGTTCCTTGCGGGATTCGTGACTCGCACGGTGCTGATTCGCGTTGAACGTCGCGAGTGGTACGAAAGGAATTTCGTTCCCCGCGTAAGCCCGATGACGCTGATCGCCCTGCTGTTCACAATTGTGGTGATGTTCTCGTTGAAGGGCGGGTACATCGTTCGCCTGCCGCTCGACGTCCTACGAATCGCGGTGCCACTGTTGATCTACTTCGTGGTGATGTTTCTGGTGTCCTTTTATATGGGCAAGAAGCTGGGCGCGGACTACTCCAAGACAACCACGCTGGCCTTCACCGCTGCCTCCAACAATTTTGAGCTGGCGATTGCAGTCGCGGTCTCGGTTTTTGGCATTAACTCTGGAGCTGCGTTCGCTGCGGTCATTGGGCCTTTGGTTGAAGTGCCCGTGATGATCGTGCTGGTCAACGTGGCACTCTATTTCCAGCGCACTTTCTTTCAGAACAGACAACCGATAGGCATTGAGCCAGTTCGCCTACCGACTGCACACAGGTGACAAGGGGAAACTCCTGAACCGGCGATCAGTGTGTCCCAGTTGCTAAACTCGCGATAAACGCGGTAACCGGACATCTCTAACAATGTCGGCTCTGTCAAAGGTTTTGTGAGCAGACTTCTCCCTTCACTCGGA
>JBEKBY010000021.1:0-65245 GCA_050015155.1 Candidatus Acidiferrales bacterium
GCATCGTCGCGTCGGCGTCGAGCGCCCGGCCCATGATCAAGATGCCGGCGGCGGGTCCTCCGGCGTTGCTGGTCAGCACGGGACTTGAAACGACCAGGAAGGGGCTGGACTTCAGCATCAGGATGCCCTTCACGTCGCTCGCTTCGCCGACATGAGTGAGCAGAGGCGACCCCAGGCGGAGGTGGCGCTGGAGATCGGCAGGGACCGGCGCCTCGCTCATGCCGACCAGGCTGAAGCCCTTCGCGAAGACCTTGCGTCCGGTCGTGTCCAGCACGACGACGAAGTTCACTCGCAGCTGTTCGAACGCCGGGCCGGGGAATTCAGCGGCGACTTTCTCGGAGTTCCCGCTCCGCAGGGCTTCGTAGGTGTGGTCGCGGTCCGCGTACTGATCCGCCGTGCGCTGGAGAGTTTCGAGCTCGTTCGAAAGAGCGCTCGACGCGCGTTCGAGATTCTGGCGGGCGAAGTCTTCTTCAACGTTCGAGAATCCGCGCAGCAGCACCATGCGCGAAAGCGTATAGAGGCCGCCGACCAGGCCCACGAGCGCCGCTAGAACGATCAGGAGAGTCTTACCGCGCAGGGATGTCCACAATCGAAATGGCATTCTCACGGTCCCAAGAGCCGCGTGAATAGGCTTCTAGTATACGTACCGGAGATGCTTAGCATGATCGAGCGTGCCCAGTCTTACACTCCGCCTTGCCAGGGACGCGGCGTGGCACTCACGGCCGAAAAAGAAGTGGCCAGCCGACCCGCGATCGAATTACTCTCAAGGCATCTCGGCGTGGCGGGGAGGCATCCTTAGGAGGGGCAGAGCGCGAGGGAAATTCATGAAGAGCCGTCCGGTTTTCTCGCAATGGCCAGGAATTTTTTTCCTGATATTGGGACTCGCGCCCCCGGTATGGGCTCAGGACCCGGGCCCGATGACGGCGGCACCCGCAAATCCCGCGAACGCAGCGACGCCTCAACAGGCTTCGACCGCCGGGCCTACAGTGACACCTGCCGATTCAACGACGCCCGCTCCTGCGAAAGGCGCTCAGATTCAGGTGCCGACGGGCACGCACATCCCGCTCGTATTGCACAATGGCATCTCCACGCGGAGCGCGCGGCCCGGCGACCCCGTGTATTTTGAGACGCTCTTCCCGGTGATGGTGGATGGCAAGGTGGCGATTCCCGCGGGTTCGTATGTCAGCGGCGAAGTGACCGAGTCGAAGCGCCCCGGGCGCGTCAAGGGGCGCGGCGAACTGGCGATCAAGCTGACGACAATGATTCTCCCGAACTCCTACATGGTCAACCTGAACGCATCACCGAGCGGCGCAGGGACGGGCGGTGGCGAGACGGTGAACAACGAAGGAAAAGTTGTCGGCGACTCGGATAAGGCATCCGATGTCGGCACGGTTGTCAAGACAACTGCCGCCGGAGCAGGGATCGGCGCCATTGCAGGGGGCGCGAAGGGCGCGGGCATCGGCGCGGGAATTGGGGCTGCCGCGGGTTTGGGAGCCGTTCTGCTCTCCCGCGGCTCCGATGCGGAAATGCCGCGCGGTTCGACCGTCGAAGCCGTGATCGACCGACCGATCCTGCTCGACGCGGACAAAGTGCAGTTCACAGGCCCGGGGCAAGCCTCCACGCTTCCAGGTCCGCCCAACCGCGAGCCGCAGCGCAACAAAATCCCGTTCTGACTCCGGATCAGAAATCCCAATAATCTGCAGGACGCTAGTTCGCGCTAATCACCGCGCTGGGCGGCGCTTCGAGGCTTTAGTTCACGCTGGCTAAACCGCAACGGCGAAAACGCCGCCGCATCGAAATCCGTGCGACCGTTCACAATCCACTCCCGGACGAGCTTCGCCGTGACCGGCGCGAGAAGTATTCCGTTGCGATAGTGGCCTGTGGCGATCAGCAAGCCTTCAATATCCGTCGGGCCGAGAATTGGGAGATCGTCCGGCGTGCCCGGTCGCAGGCCGGACCACGTTTCGACGATCTCGGCGCGGGCCAGGCTCGGACAAAGCTCCAAGGCTGCATCGAGTATTTTGCGCATTCCTTCAGGAGTGACGCGCTTCTCAAAACCTGCCTCTTCCGTTGTGCTTCCGGCGACGACCCGGCCATCCCGGCGAGGTACGAGATATCCCCGCTCGGATCGCAGGACTCGCCGAAGGCCCAGGGAGTCCGGCCGAAGCGCCAGCATTTGTCCGCGCACGGGACGCGTCGGAGCATAGCGAGCCAGGATTTCCATGTCCGGGACAATCTCGCCGGAAAACCATCCGGCGGCAGCGACCACGTACCCGGCGGCAATCTCCTCGCCGCCGGCAACCACACCGACGCAGCGTTTCCGCTCGCGCAGCAGCCCGGTAACACGGCAATCCGGGCGAATCTCGACGCCGCGGCGTCGTGCGGCTGCAAGCACTGCTTCCATCAGCAGGCGCGGCTCGACCGTGCCTTCTTCGGGAAGTGCGACGGCCGCGCGTGCGTCGGGGCCGATCGATTTTTCCCATTGGCGCGCCGCGCCGATAGGGATTGGCTCGGCCGCGAGGCCCAACTGGTGGTACTCGGAAACCTTCCGATCGCGTTGGGCCTCGCCCTGCGGTGCGAAGAGAAACTCGAGCGTTCCCTCGCGCGCGTAAGCGGTCGATTTTCCAGATCCCTCTTCGATGGCAGCGACAAATTGTGGATACAGCGCCAGGCTTTCCCGTCCAAGCGGGACGAGCGGGATGTCGCGGAGCGAATCCGGTGCGGGCGACAGCATCCCAGCGGCGGCCCACGATGCTTCTCGCCCCGGCTGCTGGCGATCGAGCACCACTACGCGAAGCTTCTCCGCCTCCAGTTCGAATGCGATCGAAGCGCCGATCACGCCACCGCCGACGACCGCCACGTCAAATTTGCTCACGTTCTCATCCTAGCAGTAAAGCGTTCACCATCCTCGCCGCTACTCGATCGTGGCGGTCAGGAGCAACGCATCTTCGATCGGGCCTGCATAGTAGCGGAGCCGCCGCCCGGTCGCGCGGAACCCGTGGCGCTCGTAGAAATGCAACGCAGCAAGGTTGGAGGCGCGGACCTCCAGCAGAACTTTTTCGGCACGGAATTTCTTACCCCATGCGAGAACTTCCCGCACCAGAGATGCACCCACGCCGCACCGGCGCGCGTCCGGACGCACTGCCAGATTCAAAATCTCGAGATCGCTCAACACGCGGCGCGCGACAAGGAACCCGATGACAGTTGCGTTTTCTTCGGCCACCCATCCGGTCATCTCGCCCGCGGCGACGCGAGCATAATCCCGCACCGTCCACTGCGCGATCTCAGGGGACGCCCACTGGATCGTGAGGACATCCTCGACGTCGCGATCCTCAATTGGCCGGGTGTTCATTCAAGACCCCGGCGGCTCCTTCCGATGGACTTCCGCGTCGGACCGCCGGATGTAATTTGCATCGAGTGTGAGTGCGTTGGCAAGCTCGCCGCGTTGTGCAAGGAGGTAGCCGAGCCGCCCGATGTGGGGAGCGAGAATAGGCGAGACCTCGTCGACGTGGATAGTCCCGGCCCCAATATCGGCCGTCTCAAGTCGAGACAAGGCTGCGCGGACCAACTCCGGCACGGGCGTCACGATCGCGAAATCCGACTGCGATCTTCGCGCTTGCAGGGCCTGCACGAACTCCTCGGGCATCGCTACGCACTCCTCGCCTTCCAGTGCCAACCGATTTTGCGCGCCAGCATTGACGCTGCGATAGAAGCCGAAATAGATCTGTCCCCGCCTTGCATCAAGTACTGGTACAAGCGCCGCCGCGCTCGAACGCGCCCGAGATGATTGCATCGCAATGGCTTCCAGGGCGCTGACGGCCGCGATCGGCTTCTGATAGACCTCCGCCCAGCCCTTCACGGCCGCAAGACCCACGCGCAGTCCGGTAAACGAACCAGGTCCGGCCGCTACGGCGAACAGATCGAAGGCATCGAGCCCGAGCGAGAGTTCCCGCAGAAGAGACTCGACGTGGAGAAAGGTGCGCGCCGAATGGAGTTCCTGCGCCCACGTCGAGACCGTTCCAACGACGTTATCATCACGAAGTACGGCCAGGCTCCCGGAGGGCGAAGATGTGTCTAAGGCGAGGATGAGCACGTGCCCAATTATAGGGCAATTGCGCTGCCAATCCCCGCAGATAGAGCCACTTTTCTACAGGTTCGGGCGGCAGGAATATACCGGAAAAACTTGACGCCGCTTTCACGATGCGCCTACACTTCAAACAGGTAGTTCGGGGGAGGGACTTCGACCTATGGACTTTAAGCTAGGCGAAAAAGTCGTGTATCCGAACCACGGTGTCGGGCTCATCGAACAAATCAGTTATGGTTATGTGAACGGCAGATCAGAACGCTTTTACATGTTGCGGATTCTTTCGAGTGGACTGAAGGTGATGGTGCCGCAGGCCAATATCGAAAGCGTGGGGTTGCGACCCATTATCCGCTCCACCCAGGCCGGTGCGGTGATTTCCTATCTCGAAAAAGGCCGCTCCGCTTCCCACCACGATTGGAAGCACCGTTTCAAAGAGAATTCGGACCGCATGCGTACCGGATCGCTGATGGAAGTTGCCGCCGTCCTGAAGGGTCTGGTTGCCCTCAGCCGCACAAAGCCGCTTTCGTTCCGCGAGAAGAAGATGCTCGAGCGTGCGAAGTATCTTCTCGTGAGCGAACTGGCGACGGTGCGCAACACGTCCGAACAAGCGGTCGAGTCGAATATCGTTCGCGCACTCGCCAAGGCCAAGCTTCAGATGCCGGAGGCCGCGGCGCTGCCCGAATAACTCCCCCGATTCTTTTTCTCTGCGTTTCAGCCGGGCACAATCTTCGAGGTTGTGCCCGGTACTATTTTGGTGTCGATATTCGAGGCGCGGTTGCTTTTGCGCGAAGCGTAATGTGCGCCGAAGTTGACGCGACCCTTCACCGCGTTTAGACTTTCATTAGACAGCGAACGGCTGTTCTTCTCTGGTGTCATCGGCAGGCGCGAGGAGATCTCACAGGAATCCATGAGTTCGACGATTATGCAGCAGAAGCGGCACCAGCAGATTCTGACGGATGTGGTGCGCACCTACATCGAGACGGGCGAGCCCGTTTCCTCGCGCAGCATTGCGCGCCGGCACATTGAGCCGCTGAGCCCTGCGACGGTCCGCAACGTGATGGCGGACCTGGAAGAAGAAGGTTACCTGTACCAGCCGCACACCTCCGCCGGCCGCGTGCCGACGGCAGCGGCGTACCGGTTTTTCGTCGAGCAGGTTGCCGCGCCGGCCACGGCCAGTCCCGAAGACCGCCAATGGATTCGCCGGGAACTCGAGTCAGCCCAGACGCCCGAGGCGGTGATGGAGCGCGCGAGCCACGTGCTTTCAGCGGTCTCGAGAGGGTTGGGCATTTTCATTTCGCCGCCGCTCGCCCGCAGCGTCGTCGAGCACATACGATTTCTGCTCGTGCCCGAAAATCGCGTGTTGGTGGTTCTCGTAACGATGGGCAGCCAGACTCGCGATAAGCTGATCCGTCCCGAGCGCGCCTTCCGGCAGGAGGATTTGGATCGCATCGCCGCCCATCTGAACCGGCACTATGTCGGCTGGACGCTCGAGGCCATGCGCGCAGACCTTCGCGCACAGGTCGAGCGCGATCGGGAGCAGTACGGCCGCCTCGCGAACGACGCGCTGATGCTCTGCGATCCTTCCGTGCTCGGCGACAGCGCCGAACGCAAGGTGTACGTCGAAGGCGCGGCCCAGATCGCTTCCGCGGTCGAGTTCACGAACCAGCAGCAGTTGCGCGAACTCCTCGAAGCGATTGAAGAAAAGGACCGCCTTATCGCTCTTCTGAGCGGCTGCATCGACGCGCCCGAGCCGGTCCACGTCGAGCTGGGTCTCGACAAGATGTCGGCTGCGGGAAAACATCTCGCACTCGTCTCGGCGTCCTATTCTTCAAAGGACCAGGTGCAAGGGACGCTCGGGATTCTGGCGCCCATGCGCATGCACTACGAGCGCGTCATCACGGCCGTGGCTTTCATGGCCCAGTTTTTCTCCGAGAACGAAGAGGGGAGCTGACTTTCGTGTCTTCGCGCAGCGATCGCGAAAAGGAAGAGGAAAAAGAGCGCCGCTCCGTGGCGCCCTCCGGCGAGAGACCTTCAGGAGATGATCCGGAAGGCCTCGAGGGTTTCGAGGTGGTGGACGATCCCGGTAGCGGTTCGCCCGGCGAACAGCTGAAGAAACTTCTCGCGGAAAAGCAGGAGCTGACGGATACGCTGGTCCGGCGGCAGGCCGATTTCGATAACTATCGCAAACGGGTCGAGAAAGAGAAACACCACGAGCGCCATCGCGGCGTCGAATCGCTGGTCGAGCACGTCCTTCCCGTGCTCGACGCCTTCGACCGCGCACTGGCGGGCCACGACGACCCAGCGAACGCCGAATACCGCAAAGGCTTCGAGCTTATCCGGCGGCAACTCTGGGACGCGCTTGCAAAGCAAGGGGTGACGCGCATCGAATCCATGGGCAAGCAGTTCAATCCGCACTTCCATCATGCGATCGAGCGCGTCGAGACCTCCGAGCACGCGGATGGGGTGGTGATCGACGAACTGCAGCCGGGCTACCTGTTTCACGAGCGAGTCCTGCGGCCCGCGATGGTTCGCGTCGCAACCGCGCCCGAATCGAAGCCCGCACACGCCGCGAGACACGATAACTAGCGATGGCATCAAACAACCAACCCGACTATTACGAAGTCCTCGGAGTCCCTCGCGACGCTTCCGCGGATCAGGTCAAGTCCGCCTATCGCAAGGCGGCACTCAAGTGGCACCCTGATCGCAACCAGGAGAAGAGTCCCGAAGCCGAAGAAAATTTCCGTCAGGCGACTGAGGCTTATAGCGTTTTGTCCGATACGCAGAAGCGTTCGGTCTACGATCGCTTTGGCCATGCCGGTCTCGGCAGCCGGGGATTCGAAGCGGGCGGATTCAACGCTACGATCTTCGAGGAATTTCAGGACATCTTCGGCGATCTCTTTGGCGTGGATCAGGTATTCGGCGGCGGAGGCCGCCGGGGCCGGGGAGCGCGCGGCCAACGCGGTGCCGACCTACGCTACGACTTGTCGCTCGGTTTTTTGGAAGCCGCCGCCGGCGTGACAACGAAGATCCGTATGTCGCGCCGCGAAAGCTGCGCGACCTGCCATGGCACCGGCGCGAAACCAGGCAGCGGCGGCACGACGATGTGCCGCACCTGCGGCGGCCGGGGCCAGATGTCGTATCAGCAGGGCTTCTTTTCGATCACGCGAACCTGCCCGGCGTGTCAGGGTGCGGGCCAGGTGATACGCGAGGCGTGCACGGACTGTCGCGGGCAGGGACGCGTCGAGCGCGAGCGCACGCTGGAAGTGCCCGTCCCTGCCGGCGTGGAGAGCGGCACGCGCCTTCGCATGGCCGGCCAGGGCGAGCCCGGCACGAACGGCGGCCCGCCCGGCGACCTCTATATTTTCCTCGAAGTGAAGGAGCACCCGTTCTTTGAACGCCGCGGCGCCGACCTGTACTGCACGATTCCCGTAAGCATTCCGCAAGCCGCGCTCGGCGCGAAGATCACGATACCCACGCTGCGCAGCGAGGATGAACTCGAGATTCCCGAGGGCACCGAATCCGGCCAGATCTTCCGCCTGAAAGGCAAGGGGCTTCCGAACCCGCATGGGGGCAAGGGCGATCTCTACGCCAACATTCACGTCGTCATTCCGTCCAAGCTTTCCCGCGAACAGCGGCGCCTGTTCGAACAGCTCAATCAATCCCTGAAGGTTGAGAACAAGCCGGTCGAGCGCTCCTCGAGCTTCTTCGACAAAGTGAAAGACATCTTCGGGTAGGAAGTCCGCTCCCCCGGGCCCCCTGTCTCGGTTACAATTCCGCGATGCGCCGCCGCTTCTTCCTCGAGCATTTTGATTCGCACTCTGCTGCCCTTCTCGGAGAGGCTGCCGAACATCTGGGGCGCGTCCTCCGCGCCGAGCCCGGTCAGCTTTACGAGCTGAGCGACGGCCATCGCGTCTGGCTCGGGCGTATCGAGCGTGTTGCGCTCACGAAGCGCGGCGAGAGTCGCGTGGACTTCGCTCTCGTGGAGCCCGTCCCCGCGCGCGAGCCTTCCGTCCAGATCGACCTGCTGCTCTCGCTCGTGAAATTCGACCGCTTCGAGTGGTGCCTTGAAAAAGCCACCGAGCTCGGCGCGCGCGAAATCGTGCCCCTTGCCGCGGCGCGCACGGACAAGCCGCTGCTTGCCGCGGCATCGAAACGCCGTGTGCGTTGGGAGAAAATCCTACTCGAGTCCGCGCAGCAATCCCGGCGGCTCGGCCCGCCGTCGATTCGCGAGGCTGTTTCTCCTGAGAAGGCGTTCGCGCAGTGTTCGGTCGGCGCCAGAATTGTTTTGTCCGAACGCCCCGGCGCGCGTTCCATGCGCGAAGCATTGCGCGGTGCAACACCCGGCGCCGGTCCGAACGTCGCCGTGCTCGCGATCGGTCCCGAGGGCGGCTGGGCAGACGCAGAGATCGCCGCCGCCAAAGCCGCCGGATTCGCCGAAGCTTCGCTCGGCGAGAGCATCCTCCGCACGGAAACCGCCGTTCTCGCGTCGATGGCTATTCTCCGGTTCGCCCTTGGAGAGTGAGGCGAGGTTACACGGCCCGTGCACTTTGGCCCGGCGTGCTTTGCCTCCATTCTGCCGCCATGATATAAATGTAAGAGTGAAGCATGCAGGACGCATCCAATCCCGGGCCGGCGAGCGCACCGGAAGGCGCGCCTCTCTCGCATTTGCGGCGCGAGCTGCGCAGCTGGACGCGGGACCTGGCGGTGGCGCTCGGTCTGGCCATCGTTGTCATGATTTTTCTCTACCAGCCGGTGAAAGTGGAAGGGACCAGCATGAATCCGCTCCTGAGCGACCAGGAGCGTATCTTCATCAACAAATTTGTCTATCGCTTCGAACCGATTGAACGCGGCGATGTCGTCGTCTTCTGGTATCCGCTGGACCGTTCGAAATCGTTCATCAAGCGCGTAGTCGGTCTTCCCGGCGAATCGATCGAGATTCGCTCCGGCCACCTTTACGTGAACGGCGCGGAATTGCCGGACCAGTACGTTCCGGCGGGCTATCTCGACGGCTCGAACTACGGCCCCCGGCGGATTCCTCAGGACGACTATTTCGTGATGGGCGATCATCGCGACAGTTCGAACGATTCGCGCGTGTTCGGGCCCGTGCCGCGGCAATACATCTACGGTAAGGCCGTGTTCGCCTACTGGCCCGTGAACCACTTTGGATCGCTGTCGTCATCTTCGACGGTCAACGCGGCATCGAAATGAAATCTTCTGGAGGACACACTGACCGAGGCCCTCGCAGGTCGCGCGATACTCGCGCTCGAGGACGGAAGAGTCTTTAACGGCCGCGCGGCGGGCGCTCAAACCCGCCGTGGCGGCGAAGTCGTTTTTAACACCAGCCTCACCGGCTACCAGGAAGTTTTCACCGATCCCAGCTATGCCGGGCAGATTGTGTGCCTGACGTATCCCCACATCGGCAACGTCGGCGCCAATCATGACGATGAAGAGTCGGGCAGGCCGTATATCGAAGCGCTCGTAGTGCGCGAGTTTTCGCCGCTCGCCTCGAACTGGCGCTCGGACGAATCGGCCCAGCGGTACCTCGAACGCCACGGCGTCCCGGTGATCTGGGATCTGGACACGCGCGCCCTCGTTCGCCATCTCCGCGATGTGGGCGCGTTGCGCGGCGTTGTCGTGACCGACGGCACGCCCGCCGAGAAACTCGTCGCCGAAGCGCGTGCCCTCCCGACCATGGCCGGCCAGGAGCTTGCCAGTCGCGTTACCGCCGCCGAAAAGTACGACTGGACGCGAGGCTCGATCGATCTCGCCATGCCCCTGGCCGCCGCCGCTGTGGCCGGCGGATCCGATGGCCGGCCGAAGAAGAAGAGCGGTGCTTCAGCTTCGGAAGAAGTCCGCCGCCATCGCGTCGTCGCCTACGACTTCGGCATAAAGCAGAATATTCTTCGCCTCCTCGTTGATCACAACTGCGACGTGACCGTCGTGCCGGCGAAGACGTCCGCCGAAGACGTGCTGGCTCTGAAGCCCGATGGCGTCTTTCTGTCGAACGGTCCCGGCGATCCCGAACCGATCGGCTATGCCATCGCGAATATTCGGAAACTTCTCGGCCGCGTCCCGATCTTCGGCATCTGCCTGGGACATCAGCTCTGTGGCCTTGCTCTCGGTGGCCGCACATTCAAGCTGAAGTTCGGCCATCACGGCTCGAATCACCCGGTGAAGAACCTTCTGACGAGCAAAGTCGAAATCACTGCGCAGAACCACGGCTTCTGCGTCGATCCTGATTCGCTTCCGTCGAGTGACGTCGAAATCACGCATCTCAACCTCAACGACCATACGAACGAGGGCCTGCGCCACCGCTCGCTTCCGCTCTTCAGCGTTCAGTATCATCCGGAAGCGTCGCCCGGACCGCACGACGCGCGCTACCTCTTCGACGACTTCGTGGTGCTGATGAAGAGTGGTAGCGGCTCCTAAGACCAATGCCGAAACGCACTGACATCAAGAAAATCCTGATCATCGGCTCCGGTCCGATCGTCATCGGCCAGGCGTGCGAGTTCGACTACTCCGGCACGCAAGCCTGCAAGGCCCTGCGCTCCGAGGGTTACGAAGTCGTCCTTGTCAATTCGAATCCGGCGACGATCATGACCGACCCTGAAATCGCGAACCGCACCTACATCGAGCCGCTCGCGAAGGAGTACCTCGAGGCCATCATCGCCGCCGAGCATCCCGATGCTCTGCTCCCGACCGTCGGCGGCCAGACGGCTCTCAATCTCGCCGTCGAATTGGCCGAAGGCGGCATCCTCGATAAATACGGTGTCAAATTGATCGGCGCATCTCTCAGCGCGATCAAAATCGCCGAGGACCGGCTGCTCTTCAAGGACGTCTGCCGCAAAATCGGTCTCGAAGTGCCTTCGTCCGACGTGGTCGAGAACGTTCCCGACGCCGTTCGCCTCGCGGACGCCATGGGCTACCCGGTAGTCATCCGGCCGTCGTTCACGCTCGGCGGCACGGGCGGCTCAATCGCCTACAACCACGAGGAATTCGTGGACGCCATCGCCCGCGCGCTCGACGCGAGCCCGGTCCATCAGGCGCTGATTGAGGAATCCGTCATCGGCTGGAAGGAATTCGAGCTCGAAGTGATGCGCGATTTCCGAGACAACTTCGTCGTCATCTGCTCGATCGAAAATGTCGATCCGATGGGCATTCACACGGGCGACTCGATCACGGTCGCACCGGTGCAAACACTTACCGACAAGGAGTACCAGCGCATGCGCGATGCCGCCGCCGCGATCATCCGCGAGGTCGGCGTCGAGACGGGCGGCTCCAACATCCAGTTCGCCATCGACCCGCAAACCGGCCGCATGGTGGTCATCGAAATGAACCCGCGCGTGTCGCGCAGCTCCGCGCTGGCGAGCAAAGCGACGGGTTTCCCGATCGCCAAGATCGCCGCGAAGCTCGCACTCGGCATGACGCTGGACGAGATTCCGAACGACATCACCAAGAAGACGCCTTCCTGCTTCGAGCCGACCATCGACTACGTCGTCGCGAAAATCCCCAAGTGGCAGTTTGAAAAATTCCCAGGTACTGAAACCACGCTGACGACGCAGATGAAATCTGTCGGGGAAGTGATGGCCATCGGCCGCACCTTTCAGGAAGCGCTCTGTAAAGGCATTCGCGCCCTCGAGCCGAGCTCCGCCTGGCGTCCGCCCGCCGAGGTCACGACGGCGCTTTTGCGCGAAAAGCTTCACGTTCCCGGTCCTGACCGCATCCACTGGCTCTTCGAGGCCCTCGAGCGCGGCATGACCCGCGAGGAAGTCTGCGAGCTCACGCGGATCGATCCCTGGTTCATTCGCGAGATGGAGGAAATGCTCGCGGTTGACCGTCGAGTGGCTGCTACCTCGCTCTCAAAGTGCGACCGTGAATTGCTCCTCGAATCCAAGCGCTCCGGCGCGAGCGACGAAGAGATCGCCAAGCTCTGGAACGTCAAATCGGCCTCGGTCCGCGCCCGCCGTCGCGAGCTGGGCGTGCGCCCTGTCTTCAAACGCGTGGACACCTGCGCCGCCGAATTCGAGTCCTTCACGCCGTACATGTATTCCACATATGAGGACGAAGATGAATCCGCCGTCGTCGACCGCCCGAAGGTTGTGATCCTGGGCAGCGGTCCGAGCCGCATCGGGCAGGGCATTGAGTTCGACTACTGCTGCTGCCATGCGGCCATAGCACTCAAGGAAGATGGCTACGAAACCATCATGGTGAACTGCAACCCCGAGACCGTCTCGACCGACTACGACACGTCCGATCGTCTCTACTTCGAGCCGCTCACTCTTGAGGATGTCCTCGAAGTCCTCGATCGCGAAAAGCCGCAGGGAGTGATCGTGCAGTTCGGCGGGCAGACGCCGCTCAATCTTGCGCTCGATCTCAAGCGCTATGGCGCGAAGATCATCGGAACCGATCCCGAATCGATCGACCTCGCCGAGGATCGCCGCCGCTTCGGGGCTTTGCTGGCTGATCTGAAGATTCCGCAGCCTCGTGCCGCCACGGCGCTCGCGCCGCAGGAAGCCGTCACAGCCGCCTCCGAAATCGGCTTGCCGGTGCTCGTTCGTCCGAGTTACGTCCTCGGGGGCCGCGCGATGGTAATCGCCTACGATCTAAAGACCGTCGAAGACTACGTCGCTCAGGCCGTGTTGATTGGCACCGCATCCGACCCGAAGCGGCCGATCCTGATCGACCAGTTCCTCGAAGATGCCACCGAGGTTGATGTCGACGCTCTCGCCGACGGCGACGATGTCGTGATCGCCGGGATCATGGAGCACATCGAGGAAGCCGGCATCCACTCCGGCGACTCCTCGTGCGTGCTGCCTTCGGTCACGCTGAAAGCGGCGGTTCTCGAGCACATCCGCGACTACACTACGCGTCTTGCGCGCGCGCTGCACGTCGTCGGCCTCATGAACGTCCAGTACGCGATCCAGGGCGACACCGTCTACGTTCTCGAAGTGAACCCGCGCGCCTCCCGCACGGTTCCCTACGTCAGCAAGGCCACCGGCGTTCCGCTTGCGAAAATTGCGGCGCGCCTGATGACGGGCCGCAAGCTCAGGGAATTGCATCTCCCGATCGTCGAAATGAACGGAGTCAAGGAACTCGCCGTGCGCGACTTCTATGCCGTGAAATCTCCCGTGTTCCCGTTCAACAAGTTCCGTGGCGTGGATACGATCCTCGGCCCCGAAATGCGCTCGACTGGGGAAGTAATGGGCATTTCGTCCACGTTCGGCATGGCCTTCGCGAAAGCGCAGCTTGCCGCGGGCCAACGGCTGCCGCTCTCCGGCACGGTTTTCATGAGCGTGAACGACCACGATAAGAAGCACGTCGCGGGGCTCGCCAGAGATTTGGTGGCGGCTGGAGTGAAGATCATCGCCACGCGCGGCACTGCCGCGGCGCTGAATCGCGCCGGCATTGAAGTCGAAGCCGTCTACAAGGTCAACGAAGGCCGTCCGAACATCGTTGACCTTATAAAAACCGGAAAGGTGAACCTCGTCATCAATACTCCTCTTGGGCGCGAATCCTTCTACGACGAAAAATCGATCCGTCGCGCTGCCGTGCGTTACAGCGTGCCCTGCATCACCACCCTTTCCGCCGCGAACGCCGCCGCCCGAGGCATGCGTGCCATGGCGGGCCACGGCGCCGAGATTGCCGCCCTTCAGTATCTGCATCGCCGCAAATCCGCGGCCTTACCCTGAGCGTGATCGACCTGCTCTGAACCCGAATCCTCGACCGTTTCGTCTCATCCAATCGAGTCGGTGCTGATCTCTCCTCAAGTCGAGCGGCGTTTTCCGGCTGCGGTCCGGTGTTGTTGCCGGTGCCGGGAGCGGCGTGTATCATGACTGCTCCCATGGAGTCGCACTGTCTTTCGTTTCGCGAAATTCCGCACACAGAAAAGCTCTTCTCCTCCTTCCTCGAAGATTTCTCCCGCGTGGCTTCGTACTACGTCCATCCCCCGACGGGCGCGGGCATCGATGCCGCGGCTCGTGAAGTCCGCCTCGACCCCGCCGCGCGCGGGAGCCTCGTCGAAGTTCTCCGCGAGCAGAACCGCCGCTTCGGAGCGGGGAAGCAGATTGATTCCGCGACAACCCGCAATCTCGACCGCCTCGCTGCGGGCGCCGTCGCGATCGTCACCGGCCAGCAGGCGGGACTCTTTTCCGGACCGGCCTACACTTTTTACAAAGCCATTTCCGCCGTCTGCGTGGCCGAAGAGACCACGCGCCGCGGCATCGGCGCCGTTCCCGTCTTCTGGCTCGCAACCGAGGACCACGATCTCGCCGAGGTCAATCATTCCGAGTGGGTGACACGCGGCGGCCTCGCGCGGTACGAATTGCCCGCCCGGACCGAGGACGCAGGCCGCCGCGTCGGCGAAGTCAGGCTCGGTGAGCCGGTCCAGGCGCTTGTGGCCGCCGCCGCGCAGACGCTGGAGGGTCCGTCGGCAGAACTGGCTTCTCGCGCGGTGCACGAATCGTACACTTCCGGAGAAACCTACGGCTCGGCGTTCGGAAAGCTCATGGCGAGCCTGCTCGCGGGCCGGGGAATCATTTTCATCGACCCGCTTGACGCTCGCTTGCATCGTCTGACCGCAAACGTCTATCGGCGCGCGCTCGACGATGCAGGCCCGCTCACCGACGCGCTCCTCGCCCGCTCGAAAGAGCTCGAAGCCGCCGGCCTGCACGCGCAGGTGAAGGTGACGCGCGAAACCACGCTGCTCTTCTGCGACGTTGATGGACGCCGCGAACCGCTGCGCAGGCGCAACGGAAAATTTTTCGCGGGTGAAAAGGAACTCTCCCACGACCAGATCGCCGCGGTCATCGAGAAGGCGCCGGAAGGCGTCACGCCGAGCGCGCTGCTGCGTCCCGTGGTGCAGGACACGCTCTTACCGACCGCCGCGTACATCGGCGGCCCCGCCGAAGTCGCGTACATGGCGCAAGCCCAGGTTGCGTACGCAAAAATCCTCGGACGTATGCCCGCCGTCCTCCCGCGCGCGAGTTTCACGATCGTGGAGCCGCCCATCGCGCGTTTCCTCGCCCAATATGGCCTCGACTTGCGCGATATCCTTCGCGGTCCACAGCACGTCCGCGGCAAGATGGAGCAGAAAGCGTTGCCTGATGCGCTCGTCGGACGCTTCGACGAGGGCGAGCAAACCTTGCGTGCCTTGCTCAAATCTTACGAAGGTCCGCTCGGGCGTCTCGACCCCACGCTGCTCAAGGCGCTCGAAGTTACGGAGCGAAAGACGCTTTACCAGTTCAGCCAGTTGAAGGCGAAAGTGGCCCGCGCGGAGAATTTCCGTTCAGGCGTGCTCGATCGCCACCAGCGGATTCTCTTCGACGCCCTCTATCCGCACGGCGCCTTGCAGGAGCGCACTCTTTCCGCACTGCCTTTCATCGCGTCCTACGGGACGGCCTTCCTCGACGATCTTGCCAATCGCGCTTCGATCGCCGGTTCGGGCGACGCTCGTTCGTGTGCGTATCAACACCAGGTCCTTTTCTTGTAGCCTCTTCTCTGCCACGACTCGCGTGGTAAAATGCCTGCGCTTCATTCGCGGTTCTTGCAAATCGGGAGACGCAGACGATGAAAATTACGCCGGGGAAGCAAAAGGGCCTGAAGGCCGTATCCGACTCGCACGGTGTGATCGCCGCGGCGGCCATGGACCAGCGCGGCTCGCTCAAGAGCGCGATCGCGAAAGAGAAGGGCGTGGACAAGAACGAAGTTACGCCGCACATGCTCGAGGAGTTCAAGACCGCGGTCACCCGCGTCCTCACGCCTTACGCGAGCGCGATTTTGCTCGATCCCGAATACGGCCTGCCCGCGGCGGCGGCCCGTTCGAAGAACGCCGGCCTTCTGCTCGCCTACGAGAATAGCGGCTACGACAATACGCGCCCCGGCCGCCTTCCCGACCTGCTCGACATCTGGTCTGTCCGCAGGTTGGTTGGCGCCGGAGCCGACTGCATCAAGATTCTGCTGTACTACACGCCGTTTGATCCGCCCGGCGTCAATGAAATCAAGCACGCCTGGGTGGAGCGCATCGGCGCGGAATGCACCGCCGCCGACGTGCCGTTTTTCCTGGAGTTTGTCGGCTATGAAGAGGGCGGCGACGAGAAGGGCATCGCCTTCGCGCGCAAGAAGCCCGAAATCGTCGCTCGCAGCATGGAGGAGTTTTCGAAGCCGCAGTACGGCGTGGACGTTCTGAAGGTCGAAGTTCCCGTCAACATGGCCTTCGTTGCGGGCACGAAATCCTGCAAGGGCGACGCGGCCTACTCGCGCGACCAGTCCAAGGACCATTTCCGCATGGCCGCCTCCGCCGCGAAGAAGCCCTTCATCTATCTCTCCGCCGGTGTGAGCAACGACGTCTTCAACGAAACGCTCGAACTCGCCGCCGAATCCGGCGTCAAGTTCTCGGGCGTGCTCTGCGGCCGCGCTACGTGGAAAGATGCCATCCCGGTGTATGCCAGGCAGGGAGTGAAGGCGCTGGAAGACTGGCTGAGCGATCAGGGCGTGAAGAACATCAATAACGTCAACTCGCGCCTTAAGGCCGCGAATCCTTGGTTCAGCTTCTACGGCGCCGGTTCAGCCGCTGCTCTCTCCTGAAGAACTTTTTGTCGCGAGGAATCTGCTCTTGGTTTGTGTCCGGCAGTGCTACTGCGCCGCCGGGCACTGCGCCTGGACCTGCGTTTGCATCGCGTCGTCGAGCAGCACGCCCGCCCGGCTCTTCGCCGAGCACACCTGATTCGCGTTCAATCCCAGCGCGCCGCGCAGATCGGCGCCGTCCAGGTTTGTGCTGCTGAAGTCTGTTCCGTTCAAAACCGTCCCGGAGAATTGCGCCCAGCGAAGATCGGCTCCGCGCAGGTACGCGTCGATCAGGATCGCGTTTCCGAACTGTGCGCCCTTTAGATTCGCCTCCGCCAGCTTGGCCGACCAGAGATACGCCCCGCGAAAGTCGGCGTGCTCGAGTTGTGCTCCATCGAGGTAGGATTCGCGGAGGTCCGCGCCCTGGAGGTTCGCGCGCGTCATCGTCGCGAGGGATAGCCGCGCGCCATAGAAGCTTGCGTGCTCCAGTTGCGCATCGACGAGAATTGCCTGTATGAGCCACGCGTGGGACAAATTCGCGTCGCGCAAATCCGCGCGTCGCAGATCGGCCCCATCCAGAATCGCGCGGTCGAGATTTGCGTGATTCATCTGCGCCCGGTCCATCAGGGCATACCGGAAGCTGCTCTGCCCGAGGTCAGCCCCGCGCAGGTCTGCTTCGGATAGGAATGCGCCCTCGAAATCCGCGCGCCACAGATGCGCGTTCGCGAGGAACGCGCCGTACGCCTGCGCGTAGCGGAACTTTGCGTCGTTCAGGCGCGGCCCGCTTACCGAGGTGATTTGGGTATCTGCCCCCGTCCAATTCGTCGGCCGCGTCGAAATCGAAGCCTCTGTCAGATCGGCGTACGGATCGAAGCCGACCAACCAGAACACGTTCGCGGCCCATCGCCGGATGCTTGCCGCGCCGTATTGAGGCGCCCGGCCCCGGTCGTGTGGCGCGCCCGCGATCGTCCCAATGGAAAGGAACAGCAGCACCGCCGCGAGTCCGATGGCCACCGCCGCCGGATTGATCGCGCGCAGCTTCGCAACGAACCTCTG
This sequence comes from Candidatus Acidiferrales bacterium, assembly GCA_050015155.1. Lineage (GTDB taxonomy): Bacteria > Acidobacteriota > Terriglobia > Acidiferrales > UBA7541 > Palsa-295. The sequence continues at coordinate 17,702 of JBEKBY010000021.1, forward strand.
CGTCCACTTCCGCTCGATCACCCATTTTTCCTGCGGCCGGCCGGTCTTTGTTGTGGCGTGGATGGCCACACCGGTCGCAATCACGGCGAGAAGCGCATGCAATAGCGTGCCGCGCACTTCCTGCCGCGTCAGGTATCGCGCCCAGAAGAGCAGCAGCGTGGCGGGCACCGTCCAATACGCGAGCAGAACCGAGATTCCTTTCTCGACGAGCCGCGTCGAAGAGACGTCCTGTTCGATCCAGCGGAAATGAGTGCGCAGCAGCCCCAGAACGATCCCCGGTCCGCGATCGCCGAGAGCGCGCCCGTCCGGAAAGATCGCGGGCAATTCCAGGATGGCGTCCCACACGCTCTGTAAATGGAAATGGAACACGAGATAGAGAATGAACAGCGACACCGGCAGGATCAGATACGACTCCACGGTCGGCAGCGCCGTCGCTGCCGCGCGCGAGTGCAAGAAAGGAATGATGGCTAAATCCGTGACAAGTTGAATGTCTTTCGTCCTCCACAGGATCAGCCAGCAGACGGCGCTCGCCGACATCATCGCCGTGAAATATCGCGCGGCGCTTCGCGAGGCCCGCTCGAAGTTCGCGGCGGCCGCAAATTCGAGGAACGACGCCGGCAGCGACGCATCGCGCAGATTCGCGCCCGCGATCTGCCGCGGCACCAGCCCCATCGCCGTCTCCAGCGAAGCGTCCTCGAGATTCGCGCCCTCGAGATTCGCGCCCACCAGGCATGCGTCCTGTAGATCGGCGCGCACCAGGCACGCATCGCGCAAGTCCGCCAGCAACAGGTCGGCGGATTTCAGGTTCGCGTCGTGAAAATCCGCGAAGCGAAGGTTGACGCCGATCAGTTCCGTCCCTTCGAGGTCGGCGCCTGCAAAATCGGCCTTCTTCCCGTTGAGGCCCTGCGACTCCACCCATTCGCGGTGGCTCGCCAGCTTTTCTTCGAACGCCCAGTCGCGGTATGGCACCGGCGGAGTTTCGATCACGGCGGCGGGCGGTATGTCCTCCGAGTTCGCTACCGGATTTTCCGGTGCGCCGGGTTCGGCAGCGCCCTCGTGCTCTGGAGCGTCTGCGTTCGCGTCACTCTCTTCCGGTGCTGAGACAACCGGTTCCGCGAGGCCGGTGGACTCTTCACTTTCGTGTGCTTCCTGTGCGCCGTCGGACGGAGTCGCGTCTGCCGCTCCTTCGGTCGATGCTTGCTCCGGCGAAAATAGCTCCGCAAGGATGTGCGCTGCGGAAGGCAATTCGGCGGCGGAAATCGTGGGCTCTTCAACTCGCCGGGCGCGCGTCAAGTCCTCCAGGATCGGCTCCCAGTCATGCCTCATCTCCACGCCCGCGTTCTCTATGTTGTGGGTCCCTGCGCCGAAATCGCGCACGCCCGGAAAGAGTTTGTTGAGGGCATCCCCCACCGACTCTGGCTCGAGGCGGGGAGTATCCGCGGCCGTGGTCGGCTCCAAGGTCTGTTCAACGAACGAGTCCTCGGGAGACAATTCGGCTTCCGGAATTGCGCCGCCGTCGGATTCCGACGAAGCTGGCTCCTCAACCTGAGTGGCAGCTCCAGCCGGTCCGTCCGGGTCCTCCGAACGGAATGCAAAGCGAAACCAACGCTTCAATTTGCGCTCTCCCTGTGCCCCAAACGCCCCCCGAGGCTCTACCCCCTACGGAAGCGCGAGGTTCGCCGGCCCGCTCAATCGGCATGGCTCGGGCCTGCTTTCAGCCCCGTCGGCGAGCGGAATGCCTCGTTTGCCGCTCTGGGTAAAGTTTACCCTCTAATAGGATATCGCGAAGCAATGTCTGGAAACGCCTGTCCGGAAGGGCAACAAGGGTACAGCTGGCCGCAACTGGCGTTAGGAGAATCGAGCGTTTCTCTTGGCGTCCCCTTTTATGGAACGCGGTAATAGGAAACTGACCAATGCACAATTCCATGCCTCCTTGGAGGCGCGGACCTTCGCGGCCGTTCCTCCAGGCCCAAGTTTGGGCGCAAGAATCGGATAGCTCCCTCCGGTCAGATGCGATAGTTTGAAGCATGTAGCTCGGGTTTTCAGACCTGAGGAATTGAGATGACGTTGATACGCAAGACTGGGGCAGAGAAGAGCCACAATCGGCGGATCGGCGGGGCCGCGCGCTGGCGCGCGGTGCAGGCCCGCGACCGCAAGGCGGACGGTGCGTTCGTTTACGCCGTGCGGTCGACCGGGATCTATTGCCGCCCGTCGTGCCCCTCGCGCAAGCCCCGGCGCGAACAGGTCGTTTTCTTTCCGCTCGCGGAAGCTGCCGAGCAGAAGGGTTTCCGGGCGTGCCGGCGTTGCAGGCCGCGCGCCGTCCAGCTTTCCAATCCCAAAATCGAAGCGGTCGCGCGAATCTGCCGTGAAATCGACGCTCGCATCCTTGCCGATCCCAGTGCCGATTCGGATGGCGAAACACGGATGACGCTCGCCACGCTCAGCACGTCTGCCGGCATGAGTCCGCATCAGCTCGAGCGCGCGTTCCGAAGCACGATCGGCATCACGCCGAAGCAGTACGCCGACGCACAACGAATGAGGCGCCTGAAATCGCGCCTGAAAAAAGGAGACAACGTGACGACAGCACTGTACGACGCAGGGTACGGTTCGGCGAGCCGCCTGTACGAGCGCGCGCCCTCGCACCTGGGCATGACGCCCGCCGAGTATCGCCGCGGCGGAGCGGGGATGCGCATCCATTACACTGTCGTCGCCTCGCCGCTGGGGCGTTTGCTGGTGGGTGCGACCTGCCGTGGCATCAGCGCCCTCTATCTCGGCGAGTCCGACGACGCCCTGCTGGAGGCGCTCTGCAGGGAGTACCCTCGCGCGGAGCTCCTTTCGGATGAGCGCGATCGCGAAGGGAGCATCTCGAAGGGCCTCCGGGGCTGGATCGAGAAAATCCTCGCCCACTTGCGCGGTCAGGAGCCTCACCTGGATTTGCCCACCGACGTTCAGGCAACCGCGTTCCAGCGGCGCGTCTGGGAGGAACTGCGCCGGATTCCCTACGGCGCCACGCGAACCTATACGGAGGTCGCGCGCTCCATCGGCCGCCCAGCGGCCGTGCGCGCCGTGGCGCGAGCTTGCGCGACGAATCCGGTCTCCGTCGTGGTGCCGTGCCATCGGGTTGTGCGTGAGGACGGCGACTTAGCCGGTTATCGGTGGGGAATGAGTCGCAAGCGCGCCCTGCTCGAAAAAGAGGCCGAGGCGGCCCGATCGAAAGGGCAGCGCTCGTAAACCCGCCGGCGTTCAGCCCTGCGGTTTAATTTTCTCCGTGCCCTTGGGCCAGTGGGGCTTGAATTCGGCGTCCGAAATGCCGGGATTCCGGACGACCTTCGAATAAACGACGATCGAGTAATCGCCCGAGCCGGTTTCGTAGAATTGTTGCTGAACCGGAAGCCAGGTCGATTCATCGAGCCAGATTTGGATCTTGGAGATCTGGCTGCGAACCGCGTCCGCTTTTGGTGTCAGCTCCAGTTCGATGGTCTTCTTGTCCCCAAGCGACCCCTCCGCAAGGACCGTGATCAGATAGCCCTTGCGAAGCTCCTTTCCTTCGGTGCCAAATCCCAGCAAGAGAAACTGGTCCACCACCGCGCGGTTCTTGCCAAGATTGTATTCCTCGACGCGCTTCAGGCCCGGCGTGTAAACGTAGAGGTTGTCGCCCACGCGCAGGATCGTCCGGGCATCGGGCGCTTTCAGGTCGAGTAGCATCTTGTCGCCGCGAACGGAGATGGTGCCTGTTTCGGTCGAGCGGTCATCCACAACGACGGTCACTTTAGTGCGTTCCACGTCGGCCGTCAGGCTGTGGAAATCCTTCGCCTCGGAGTCGAGCTGAGCCAAAACGCTGTCCACAGTCCACTGGGTGTGAGCCTGCCCAAGCGCGGCTGCGATACGCGCCGGCGCGAGCCACATGGCGATCCACAGAGCAACAAGCACCGTTCCAGTGTGCTTCCAGATCAAGAATCCCCCCGAGAGTCGAGTCAGAATAGCACAACGAGCCGGAAGCAGGAGGACGCTGCGGCAGCCGTTGCTTGCGCCTTAGAGCAGCGGTGTCCCGCGCTCACGCGGCAGGTCTCTCGTTCGCTCGACTTTCGCCCTCTATGGATTTGTGACTTCTCGCTCCACAGAGCTAAAATTGTTGTGGGGTCGGGGAAAAAAGGGCTTGACAAGAATTGGCACCCTGTGGAAAATCACTCGCGCGCCTGTTCCTGCCTTCCCTGAAACGTCCAATTTCTCCCCTTCTGATCGCCGGAGTAGTCTACGAGGAGACCCGGTGGCGGAAAAAGATGGCATAGCAGCTAGCATGGAACTCGACCGCGAAGTAATCCGCTGTCAGGTATGCGGATTAGTTCAATATCGCACACGCACAGGCAACTGCCGACGCTGTCTGCGTCTGCTGCCCCCGAAGGTGACGTTCGTCATTCCGACGCCGTCGCCTCAAGACTTACCGGGGGATGACCGCCAACTGTTTGAGAGCTGGCCGAACCGCGAAACTGTGGAAAACATCGGTCAGCGAATCCGGCAATTGCGGGAATCGCGCGGCATGACGCAGAGCCAGCTACAGGCCCGCTCTCGCGTCTCCCGCTCCTATTTGTCCCGGATCGAAAGCGGACAGATGACGCCCAGCCTCGGCACGCTCGAGAAGATCGCCGAAGCCTTGGGGGTCGGCCTGAACCGCTTCTTTGTTCCGGAGACGAACGGTGAAACCGTTCTCGAGGACCCGTTCATTCAGGGGCTGCGGCCGTTCTTGCGTCAGCTCGATTGGACGCAGTGGCAGGGCATCCTGAAGAGGTTACAGGCGATCAGCGACCACGTCAGCACCAATCAGCAGGTGCGCCCGCTCGCCCCGCAGACCGCCGAACGGCTACCTCACAATATGCCTCGCCGGCAGCAGGCCGGCAGTCATTCCGCGACTGCGATCCACCGCTAACACGGTCGGTGGTTTAGCGCGGCCCATTTCAAGGGGCGAAACCGCCGTCGACTCGGCGGTTTCGCCCTCCTTCGTCGGAATTCACCGGCTAGAATGTAGTTGAGGTCTAATGTAGCTTCAGGCCAGCCCTAAGGAAGGAAGGGCCTTCACACCTGAGGCCTCTTCTTACGGTTGGTGAGCTAGCTTCTAGTAGAAACGCAATCGCACGTTCGAGCCCTTTTCGAGATGCACGGAATCGACGAAGCGTACCTGTCGATCATCGAAGGTCAAAATCAGTGATTGGGTGCGGGTTCCTCCGCCGAAAAAGCGCACGCCGCGGAGCAGGCCTCCGCCGGTGACGCCGGTGGCGGCGAAAATAATCTTCTTGCCCGGCGCTAGGTCCGCCGTGTCGTAAATCCGCTTCGGATCCTTGATTCCCATTTTCGCAGCTCGTTCCTTGTGCTCCGGCTTCGATATCACGAGCCGGGCCAGAATCTGGCCGTTCAAGCAGCGCAGCGCCGCCGCGGTTAGCACTCCTTCCGGCGCGCCGCCGGTCCCCATCACGGCGTGGATGCCCATATCCGAAACCGCGGCGCTGATTCCCGCCGAAAGATCGCCGTCCGAAATCAACCGGATGCGTGCTCCGGCCTTCCGAATGTCGTGGACCAGTTTTTCGTGCCGCGGGCGGTCGAGCACGACTATGACGAGATCCTCCACGTCCCGGTCGAGCCGTTTGGCGATGGTGCGAAGGTTCTGGTCCACCGGGGCATCCAGTTCCACTGCCCCTTTGCACAACGGGCCGACGATGAGCTTCTCCATATAGAGGTCGGGCGCGTGCAGCAGGCCGCCATGTTCGCTTGCCGCCAGTACGGTAATGGCGTTCGGCTCCCCCGTGGCGCAAAGATTTGTGCCCTCGAGGGGATCGACGGCGATGTCCACGGCGGGATATGTGTGGTTCCTGTCGCGGGCGGCTATGCCCACCTTCTCGCCGATGTAAAGCATCGGGGCCTTGTCGCGCTCGCCTTCGCCGATTACGATCGTGCCGTCCATTCCGACATTATCCATCTCGGTGCGCATTGCTTGGACGGCCGCGTCATCGGACTTGCGGCCGTCGCCCAATCCCATCGTTCGCGCCGATGCGATCGCGGCCTGCTCGACGACGCGCAGAAATTCGAGGCTCAGTTCCTGTTCCATGGGCGCTCCGTAGTATGGAGTTGATTTCGCGGCTGAAAGGTTCCGGCCGATTCTAAGTTCACCGGCGATATATCACGCATCGCATTAAAGAGAAAGAGTTCTGTAATCGGCGCGCTCAGATGAAGGCGGATGTTCCAGTGATGCGCTCGCCGATGATCAGCTTATGAATGTCGTGCGTGCCCTCGTACGTGTACACCGATTCGAGGTTGTTCATGTGGCGCATAATGCAGTAGTCGTCGACGATTCCGTTGGCGCCGAGGACTTCCCGCGCCATTCGCGCCGTCTCACGCGCCATCCACACGTTGTTCATCTTCAACATCGAAATGTGCGATGCATGGACGCGCCCCCGGTCCTTCAGGCGTCCCACTTGCAGCGCGAGGAATTGTGCCTTGGTGATCTCCGTGATCATCCAGACCAGTTTTTCCTGCACAAGTTGATGCGAAGCGATTGGCTGGTTGTCGAACTGTTTGCGCTGCTTTGCGTAGCTGAGCGCCGTGTCGTAACACGCCATGGCCGCGCCGATCGTGCCCCAGCCGATGCCATGACGCGCCTGGTCGAGACAGGAAAGCGGCCCTTTCAGTCCTGCCACTCCGGGCAGCAGATTCTCCTCGGGGATTTGGCAGCCGGTCATCGCGAGCCCCGACGTCACCGAGGCGCGCAACGACTGCTTTCCATGGATGGGCCACGCTTTGAATCCGGGCGCGCCCTTTTCCACCAGAAAGCGGCGGATTGTTTCGTCTTCGCATTTGGCCCAGATCACCGCGACGTCCGCGATCGACCCGTTCGTGATCCACATCTTCTCGCCGTCGAGAACGTAGCTCGCTCCCTTCTTCACCGCGCGCGTCAGCATTCCGCCCGGATTGGAGCCGAATTGAGGTTCGGTCAGCCCGAAGCAGCCGACCGCTTTCCCCTGTTGGAGCAACGGCAGCCATTTCTCTTTCTGCGCGTCCGACCCGAACGCGTGAATCGGATACATTACCAGCGCCGATTGCACCGAAACAAAGCTCCGCAGCCCCGAGTCGCCCCGCTCCAGTTCCTGCGTCACGAGCCCGTATTCCACGTTCGACATCTCGGCGCAGCCGTAAGATTCGCCCCGAAGAAACCCAGGTCCGCCATCTGCGGTATGAGCTGCATCGGGAACGTCCCCTCGCGGTCGTGCTTCACGATGATGGGCAGCACCCGCTCGTCCACGAACTGGCGGGCTGTTTGTCGGGCCAGCTTCTCTTCGTCGCTCAGCAACGAGTCGAATTCCAGGTAATCGACTCCAGGAAAGGAGGGCATCGCGTATCTCCTGCGGCATTCTACCGGACTTGCATCGCGCCGTGCCACAAACCCTCAGCCGATACGATCTGCGAGGCCGGGAGGGTACTGATCTGAACTTCGGCTCTGTTTGTGCTTACTTTGGCGTGTATTAACTTATCGTGGTATTACTATGCATAAAATCCGATATCTATTGGCAAGTCGCACGCGTCGCCACGACGATTGCATGGGCCTGCAGATCGACAACGCCGGGTCCCAGGATTACAAGGCTCCTCAGGAGTTCCTGCTGCCGCTCATTCTCCGCGAAACCCATTCAGGAATGCAAGCGAGGTCAGCGTAATCCTCCCGCGCCCCCAGCGCGCACGTCCGCGTGCGGCCGCGGTTCACGGCCGGACCTGTACGCGCCCTGATGCGCTGTGGTATCCTTTGGTCGGTTTTGCACGACTCACGCGGGAAGACGCGCACACGCTGAACGCCGGTCTTGCTTCAAAGATGTCGAACGCTCTTGCGTCACGTGTCTCTGAATCGAGCGGCGGAGTGAGCTTCTTCTGAGCGCCAGGATGGTCACGAACATGTCGACACCCGCCGCGACACCGAAAACGGCCTCTTTGCGCCTGGCACATTCGCCCGATAGCGACGACGCCTTCATGTTTTACGCCCTCGCCACCGGGAAAGTCCGCTTGCCCGGCGTGAAATTCACTCACGTCCTCTGCGACATCGAAACGCTGAACCAGGCGGCGCGCCAGGAGACCTACGACGTCACCGCGCTGAGCTTTTACGGCTACGCTTTCGTCGCGGACAAGTACGTCCTGCTCGATTGCGGCGCGAGTTTCGGCGAAGGCTACGGTCCGATCGTCGTCGCCTCGCATCCCATCAAGAAGAACGACCTGGCCGGCCACAAAGTCGCCATCCCGGGAACGCTGACCACGTCCTATCTTGCCCTGAAGCTCTTCGAGCCGAACGTCGAGACGGTGACCATGCCGTTCGACAAGATTCTCGACGCGGTTCAGGCCAAGGAAGTCGAAGCCGGCCTCCTCATCCACGAAGGACAACTACTCTTTTCGGAGATCGGACTGCACCGCGTGGTCGATCTCGGGCAGTGGTGGCAGGAAGAGACGGGCCTCCCGCTGCCTCTCGGCGCAAACGCGATTCGCCGCAGCCTGGGTCCCGAGATGGGCCGCCAGGTGGCGCGCGTCATCCGGGAAAGCGTCGGCTATGCGCTCGAGCACCGCGAGGAGGCTCTCGAGTACGCCATGCAGTTCGCCCGCGACATGGGCCCCGAGCTCGCGGATAAGTTCGTCGGCATGTACGTGAACCGCTGGACGCTCGATTACGGCGACGAGGGACGTCGCGCTGTGCGCGAACTGCTCGCGCGCGGGGCTGCCGCGGGATTCTTGCCTGCGTCTTTCAAAGTCGAATTCCTCTCTGAAGCCGCCTGACGCCCTGCGCGGCCGGCCTTTGGCTCTCGGGACCCGCAAGAAGTTTCGCGAACGAGGACATGACGACCCCTCCCCCGGACGGTTTCGGTTCGGTTGATCAATCTTTCTTTCGACATAGTGTCGCAGCGGGAGAAGAAATACCGCCGCAATCTCCTCGTTACCGTCATCGTCGGCGTCATCGCGTTCGCGATGCTCGCAGTCAGGACCGTGGTTGTCTTGGCTCGCTATTACGCCAAGTTCGTTCAGGCGGATAAGACGCGTGAGTCGCTCTCATGGGATGGCGCCCCCGGCGAGATTCTGCACACGACGTACACGAACCCCACGTACGGCGTCATCCTGAAACTGCCGGGCCAGTGGCTCCCTTCGAAAACGCCCACCAAGTACCTCTGCCATCTAGTTGGTTTTGGCGGTTTTCACGCTGTGTTGGAGACGGATTTCCCCGTGCTGACCGCGTCCATAGATGGGGACGCGAACGTCGTGGCGAGGAGATACCAGACGGCGCAAGGTTGGACGTTGGACAGCGACGAACCGATCCGCGTAAGCGGCTTGCCGGCCCACTTGCTTCGTTTGACCACTCCCCGTGGAGTGGACGTTGATCTGGTACTGGTGAAAAGGTGGCCGGTGGATTACGGTCTCTCCGTGTCCGGCCCCGCCGGCGACTCGGACTATTGGCAGCGCATCCGCCAGACGCTTCCTCAGTCCCTCGAGATTCACTAGCGAATTTTCTTCGATTCGCTGCGACTTCGCTCCCCGTGACGAGTTCGTACAGTTAACTGAGTCACGGAATAACTGTTACGAACCTCGCGCTCGGTTTCGGCGCGGCTCCGGTGCTGATCGCTACGCTATAATGAAGTGTTATGCCACGCGACGCGATTGCGCCTGAAACCCTGAGCTACGCACCGGAGATCGCATCCCCATCGATGCGTGTCATGTATGGTCCTGGCGGGTCAGATGCCTGGGTTCCGGCGAATCGCGTTGCCGATAAAGGCCTCTCGGCCCACATGCGGCGGTTGCGGCGACGGAATCATGGAATCTCGCGATGGCTCGCGCTCGCCGTACTCGTCGGGTCTGTCGTGGCCCTCGCCTTCGTCAGCTTCCTCGCCCGTTAATCGGTGTCGCATCGATTTTTCGTAGCGTCAACGCCCCAGAGATGTCATCCCGAGCGCAGCGAGGGATCTCTCTTACTTATGGTGTCGCCTGTGTAGCGCGCCGGTCGCGCTTCCCCCACTATTGACGCGCGCGCCGTTTCCATCGACCATGGATGTTTGTTCGCGCGAGGATTGCGCCTTTGGGGTGGGATGCGACGCATTCTTTCCACGTATAGGTACGTAAATCAGCCGCTTACGCCGGCGCTGCTCGAAGGCATCGCTCGAGCAGGCATCCTCAGTGTCGAGATTTTCTGTGCGTCTTCCCATTTCGGCTACCGGTCCCCGGAATCCGTGCGCGAACTCGCCGGCGCCCTCGCCGAATATGGGCTCGAGCTGCGTTCGCTCCATTCGCCCACCGAACGCAGCTCCGCGCCGGGACGTGAAAGCGGCATCCCCATCTCAATTTCCGAGACCGAGCGCATCCGCCGCGTGGACGCCGTCGACGAGGTGAAGCGCGCGATCGACGTAGCCGAAACGATACCGTTCCGCTACCTCATTCAGCATATGGGCAGCAGCCGCCAGCCGGTCGATCCGCGGAACCTCGACGCGGCTTTCAGTTCGCTCGAGCATCTGGCGCTCTTTGCGAAGCAGCGCGGCGTCGTCATCGCCGTCGAAAACACGCCCAGCGAGATTGGTTCTCCGGCGTCGCTCGCCCAGTTCGTCAAGGAAACGCGCCTGCACGATCTAAGATTTTGTTTTGATATCGGCCATGCCCACATCGGTGAGGGAGTCGCGGCTAGTTTCGAACTGATGCGCGACCGCGTCGCCACAACCCACATCCATGATAATCATGGCGACAAGGATGAACATCTGCTCCCCTACGAAGGCACCATCGACTGGGATGCTGCTCTGGGCGCTTTCGCAGGCGCGCCCGAGCCGCTTCCGTTGGTGCTCGAATTGAAGGGGCAAGCTTCCGGCGAGCCTTCTCTTGACCAAATCCGCGCGGGATTCGATAAACTCGAAGAACATTTTGAGCGGAAAGGCGTCCGCACTGCGCAGAGTTGATCCGTCATCCGGTGAATCCATGACCCAGGAAGCAAAGGCGCCAATCCCAATCGTCGCAATCGAACACGCGGCCCAGCACGTCGGCCGCGCGGTCACGATTCGCGGGTGGCTCTACAACCTGCGCGAGTCGGGAAAACTTCTGTTCCCGATCTTCCGCGATGGTACCGGAGTAATTCAGGGCGTTGTCTCGCAGAAGGAGAATCCGGAGGCCTACGGCGCGCTCAAGGGCCTGACCCAGGAATCGAGCGTCATTGTCAGCGGCGCGATCAAGGCCGAGCCCCGCGCGCCCGGCGGTTGCGAGATTCAAATCGCGGCGGTCGAAATCGTCCAGCGGGTCGCTGAATCCGATCCCTATCCGATTCAGCTCAAGGAACACGGCGTCGACTTTCTTCTCGACCGCCGGCATCTCTGGATTCGCACGCCGCGCCAGGCTTCGATCCTGCGCATTCGGGCGGAGGCCATTCGCGCCGCCCGGAATTTCATGGATGACCAGGGCTACATCCTGACCGACGCGCCGATCTTCACGCCCGCGGCCTGCGAAGGCACCACGACGCTCTTCGAAGTCAACTACATCGACGATCAGAAGGCCTACCTCACGCAATCGGGCCAGCTCTACGTCGAAGCCACGGCTGCCGCGCTCGGCAAGGTCTATACATTCGGCCCCACTTTTCGCGCCGAGAAGTCGAAGACGCGGCGACATCTGACCGAATTCTGGATGCTCGAGCCTGAGGCCTCCTTCGCGCACCTCCAGGACATGATCGAGCTCGGCGAAGGACTGGTCAGCGCGATCGTGCAAGGGGTGGTCAAGAACCGGAGCAGGGAACTCGCGGCGCTGGGCCGCGACATCTCGAAACTCGAGAAGATTGTCGCCCCGTTTCCGCGCATCAGCTACGACGAGGCGATCGAAATTCTGCACAAGGCCGGCAACACCACGAAATGGGGCGACGATTTCGGCGGCGATGAGGAGACGCTTCTTTCGAACGCATTCGAGAAGCCGGTGATTATCCATCACTACCCCACGGCGCTGAAAGCGTTCTACATGGCGATGGATCCGGCGCGCACCGAGCTTTCGCTCAACTTCGACATGATCGCGCCCGAGGGCTACGGCGAAGTTATCGGCGGAGGCGAGCGCCAGTCGGACTACGACACTCTCCTGCGGCGCATCCGGGAGCACAACCTGCCCGAGGAATCGCTCCAGTGGTATCTCGACCTGCGGCGCTACGGCAGCGTTCCGCACGCCGGCTTTGGGCTGGGCCTGGAGCGCACTGTCGCGTGGATTTGTGGAACGGAGCACATTCGCGAAGTCATCCCCTTCCCACGCATGCTCTATCGCGTCTATCCTTAGCAGGACGCCAAAAGCCTCGCGCGTCGTCAATTCTGAGCGAAGCAAAGAATCTTTCTTGGCCGAGAAAATACGCATCATCGGTGTGCCGATGGACCTGGGCGCAAGCCGCCGCGGCGTCGACATGGGGCCCTCTGCGCTGCGCGTCGCGGGACTCCAATCGAGGCTCAAGCAGCTCGGTCGCCAGGTCGAAGATATCGGCAACATTCCGGTGAAGCAGCCCGAAGAGCAGCACTACGGCGAGAAGAACGCCAAGTATCTGGACGAAATCTCGGAGACTTGCAAAGGCCTCGCGGAAATCGTTCGCAGGACGCTCGATGAGGATTTGTTCCCGCTCGTGCTTGGCGGCGACCATTCCATCGCCGTCGGCACCGCCGCCGGCGTGGCCGCGCATTTCCAGAAGCAGTCGAAGCGCGTGGGCATGATCTGGCTCGATGCGCACGGCGACATGAACACGCCGGACACTTCGCCCTCGGGCAACGTCCACGGCATGCCGCTTGCCTCCATCATGGGCTTCGGACCGCCAGAACTTACCGGCCTCGCGCCCGTAAAGCCGATGATTGAGCCGCACAACGTCGCTCTGGTCGGCGTGCGCGAGATCGATTCGAAAGAGCGCCGTTTCGCAAAGGAATCCGGCGTTCACGTTTTCACGATGCGCGATATCGATGAGCGCGGAATGCGCGACGTCATGTCCGAAGCTTTGCGATTCGCCGGTGACGATACCGCGGGCATTGCGGTGAGCCTCGATATGGACTTTGTCGACCCGTCGGATGCGCCGGGTGTCGGCACGCCGGTGCGCGGCGGCGTCACGTACCGCGAAGCGCATCTCGCGCTTGAAATGATCGCCGATAGCCGCGCGATGGTTTCCTTCGAGCTCGTGGAGATCAATCCCGTGATCGACCTGCATAATACGACGGCGATTCTCGGAGTCGAGCTCGTGCTTTCCGGATTGGGCAAGAAAATTCTCTGAACGCAAACGAGGATAGGGAGAACCCTTTCGAAATGATTTCCTCAAAGCGGCTGCGCGTAGGCGTGCTGTTCGGAGGACGCTCGGGCGAGCACGAAGTTTCGCTAGCTTCGGCCGCGTCCGTGATCCGCGCGCTCGACCCTGAAAAATATGAGGCCGTGCCGATCGGTATCACGAAAGACGGCCGCTGGCTGGTGGGCACAAGCGCACAGAAAATGCTCCCGGAAGTTTTGAAATCGGGCGAGCGCGTCTTTCTTCCTCCCGATCCGACCGCAGCGACGCTGGTTCCAATGTCGCCGACGGCCGGACATCCGAGCGTCACTCTCGATGTGGTGTTTCCGGTCCTGCACGGCACGTTCGGAGAGGACGGCACGGTGCAGGGGTTCCTCGAATTGGCCGGGCTTCCGTACGTCGGCGCGGGCGTTCTCGCCTCCGCGGTTGGAATGGACAAGGACGTGCAAAAGCGGCTGTTTGCCCAGGAAGGACTGCCGATCGTGCCCTACGTCGCAATCCCGCGCTCAAAGTGGGAGCGCGAGCCCGCCGCTGTCCTGAAGCTGATCAAGAAAAAGTTTCGTTTCCCCGTTTTTGTAAAGCCGGCGACGCTCGGCTCGTCGGTCGGGATGACGCGGGTGAAGGCGCCACACGAACTTTCCGCCGCGCTGGATTCCGCCGCCGAGTTCGGTTTGAAAATCATGGTTGAACGCGCGGTGAACGGGCGCGAGATTGAAGTGTCCGTTCTCGGGAACGATGATATTCGCGCGTCGATTCCGGGCGAAATCGTGCCCCATCGCGAATTCTACGATTACACCGCCAAGTATCTTGAAGAGGGCACGCGCTTGATTATTCCGGCCAAGCTCACGAAGCAGCAAGTCGCCACGTTTCAGGATTACGCCTTGCGCGCGTTCCGCGCCATCGACGGCGCCGGCATGGCCCGGTGCGACTTTTTCCTCGAACGCCGCATGAGGAGGATTCTCGTCAACGAGCTGAATACGATTCCCGGTTTCACCTCCATCAGCATGTATCCGAAAATGTGGGAAGCGTCCGGGTTGCCCTATCCGAAGCTCATCGACCGCCTGATCGAGTTGGCTTTGGAACGCCATCGCGAAAAAGCCCGCACAAAATATTCCATCGAGCTTCCTCCCGGCGCCGGTGGCGCGCTCGACGCATAGCACCGGTCTCCAGCTTCAATAATCCTTCGAGTTCGAAGCATGAAATGGTTTACAGGTGGTGGCGATTTTGGCCATTTTTGCGCACCTTAAACGGCCTTGTTTGCCAAACGCGCGCGTCCCGCGGAATCGGCATCCGCATGGCCCGCGCTTCAAGTCCTCTTGACAACGTTTCCGCGGCTGATTAAACTAACTATTTAGTTGAACAAATACGAGAGGGCTGAGGGAGGCTGTTATGCAATACCGGCGCCTGGGAAAAAGCTCGCTGGTTGTTTCCGCCATGGGATTGGGCTGCATGGGCATGTCGCAATCCTACGGCACGCCTGATGACGCGGAGTCGACCGCCACGATTCACCACGCCATCGACCGCGGCGTCACCCTGATCGATACGGCCGATATGTACGGCGGCGGTGCCAATGAAGAACTGGTTGGGCGCGCGATCGCCAAGCGGCGCAACGAAATTATTCTCGCCACGAAATTCGGAAACATGCGCCAACCTGACGGCCGCTTTCTCGGCGTGAACGGGCGCCCGGAGTACGTCCAAAGCGCCTGCGAGGCCAGCCTCGAGCGCCTGAAGATTTCGGCGATCGATCTCTTCTACCTGCACCGCGTGGACACCAACGTGCCGATCGAGGACACCGTTGGCGCGATGGCGCGGCTCATCGAGCAGGGCAAAGTCCGCTATCTGGGCCTTTCCGAAGCCGGCGCGCAAACGATCCGGCGCGCCCACGCGACGTATCCAATCGCGGCGCTTCAGAGCGAGTACTCCCTGTGGACGCGCGACCCGGAAGGGGGAATCCTGGATACCTGCCGGGAACTCGGTATCGGATTCGTTCCGTACAGCCCGCTTGGGCGCGGCATTCTGACGGGCAAGGTCAAGAGTGCCGATTTTGGTCCCAAAGATTTCCGGCGGATGTCGCCTCGCTTCCAGGGAGAGAACTTCGAGAAGAACCTGC
This sequence comes from Candidatus Acidiferrales bacterium, assembly GCA_050015155.1. Taxonomy (GTDB): domain Bacteria; phylum Acidobacteriota; class Terriglobia; order Acidiferrales; family UBA7541; genus Palsa-295. The sequence goes on from JBEKBY010000021.1 coordinate 33,082, forward strand.
AACTGGTCGCTCGCATCGAGCAGATCGCGGCCGAAAAGCACTGCACACCCGCACAGCTCGCGCTCGCCTGGGTGCTGGCGCAGGGCGGGGACATCGTTCCGATTCCGGGCACGAAGCGCCGGACGTACCTCGACCAGAATCTCAGCGCGCTGGATATTTCGCTGACTCCGGCTGAGTTGCGGCGGATCGATGAAATCGCGCCGCGCGGCGCAGCCGTTGGCGCGCGGTATCCCGTGGAATACATGAATCGCCTGGGAGTCTGAAACAAACATGGCGCGCGGACGTAGAAGAGTTGAAGACCCGGCAACGGCGCGGCGGATTCTGGCCGCGGCCGAGAGCCATTTCGCTGCGCAGGGTCTCGCGGGCGCGCGCACGGAGGAAATCGCCCTGGCTGCTCATGCCAACAAGGCCATGCTCTATTATTATTTCGGGGACAAGCGCCGCCTGCACCGCGCCGTTCTCGAGAATCTACAGAGGCAATTCCGCAGCCGGGTGCTCGCGCCTCCGGCGAAAAACCTGTCGCCGCGCGAGAGATTTTTCGGTTACGTGAACGCCTACTTCGACTTCCTGGCGACGCATCCGAACTATCCGCGCCTCGTCCAGCGAGAGGCGATGGAGTCGAACCGCAAATTCGGCAGCATGGTCCTCGAGTATTTCCGCCCGCTGCACAAGCAATTGGCCCGCACCATCGAGGAGGCGATCGCCGCCGGCGAGTTCCGCGACGTCGATCCGAACCAGATGTCTCTCATCACATTTGGAATGACGACTTCCTACTTCGCCGCCGCTCCGATCCTGAGCCAGGTGACGGGACACAATTTGCTCGCGCCGCAGGCGGTGGCGGCAAGGAAGCGCGCACTCGTCGACTTTCTCGATCATGGTCTGGTCGCAAAGGGAGCGAAACCCCGATGAGCAGCAGCCGCAAAACCCTGGTGATCATCGGCATGGTTTTTCTCATCGCGCTCGGGTTCTACGTGTTCACCACGCCCCACGGCAGGGAAATCCCGCTTACGGGCATTGTGGACGGCAATGAAGTCGTCGTCAGCCCCCAGATCATCGGGCGCATTATCAGTCTCACGGTGGACGAAGGTTCCAAGGTGAAGAAGGGCGACCTGATCGCCGAGCTCGACCCGAAAGAGCTCGAAGCAAGCCTCGCCGCTGCGAACGCGAACGTAGCGAGCCTCCAGGCGCAGGTGAGCGAAGCAAATCACAATTATTCGCTAACGGACGACCAGACGGGCGCGTCGCTTAAGCAGGCCGAAGCCGTGCTGACGTCCACACGCGCGCAGTTCGATCAGGCTCGCGCAACGCTCTGGCGGGATCAGACGGATTACGACCGGATGCAGAAGCTTTTCGATAGCGGCGTGGAATCGGCGCAGGACCGCGACCATGCGGATGCCACGCTCAAGGCCTCGCAGGCCAACGTGAAAGCGCTCGAAGAATCCGTCAGCGCGCAGGTGGCCGCTCTCAACGTGGCGAAGGCAAACCGCAAACAGGTGGACGTGCGCGGCAGCGAAATCGCAACGACGCTCGCGCAGCTCGAGCAGGCGCGCGCAGCTGCGGCGGAGACCGCGACCCAGCTCGGGTATACGAAAATCTACGCGCCGATCGACGGCATCGTCTCGGTGCGCGTGGCAAAGCAGGGGGAAGTGGTGGCGCAGGGCTCGCCGATCGTCGTGGTGGTGGACGTGGACCATCTGTGGGTTCGCGCCGATGTCGAGGAGAGTTACGTCGATGCGGTGCAGTTCGGCCAGACGTTGCGCGTCAAACTGCCTTCCGGAAACATCCTCCAAGGCCAGGTTTTCTTCAAGGGCGTCGAGAATGACTTTGCCACGCAGCGCGACGTGAGCCGCACGAAGCGCGACATCAAGACCTTTGCGATCAAAGTATCCCTTCCGAACGATGAGGGCCGGCTGTTCACCGGGATGACCGCGACCGTGCTGCTGCCGCCGCCCGAGAAGAAAAGCTGGTTTGCACGGCTTTGATCCTGCGGGACACTCATGAACGCAATTGAAGTGGACCATCTGACAAAGAAGTTCGGCGACTTCGTGGCCGTCAACGACGTGAGCTTCAACGTCGCGCACCAGGAAATCTTCGGCCTCCTGGGACCCAACGGCGCAGGGAAGACGACGCTGATCCGCATGATGACCACGCTGACGCCTCCAACTTCCGGCACGGCCCGGATCGGCGGGCACGACATACGCACGGATGCGAACGGCGTGCGCAACGTGCTCGGCGTGATTCCCCAGGCGTTTACTTCCGATCCCGAACTGACCGCCAAGGAGAACATGTCCATTCACGCCAAACTCTACGGCCTGCCGCCCGAAAAGCGCAGTGAGCTGATCGATGGATTGCTCGAATCGGTCGAGCTGCTGAAATTCCGCGACGCGCTGGTAAAAACATTCTCCGGGGGCATGCGCCGGCGCCTGGAGATCGCCCGGGGTCTCGTTCACGCTCCCAAGATCATGTTTCTCGACGAGCCAACGACGGGTCTCGATCCGGTCTCGCGCACCAACGTGTGGGAGATGATTCGCTCGCTGCGCGATAAGTCGGAACTGACCATCCTGCTCACCACGCACTATATGGACGAGGCGGACAAGCTTTGCGACCGCATCGCCATCGTGGACCACGGAAAGCTCGCGGCACTCGACACTCCGGCCCGGCTCAAAGACAGCGTCCCCGGAACGGAGATCGTCGAAGCGGAGTTTGAAGGCGCACTGCCGGACTGGGTAGAGCAGCTTCGCAGCCTCGCGCACGCCACCGGCGTGACGCAGCACGACGAAATGGTCCATATCACTTCGCACGATGGTCCGGCGACCGTTGCCGCTCTGATGGATCTGGCGCGCGCTCGCAAGGTGACGGTCAAGAAAGTGTCCGTTCAAAGCACCACGCTCGACGACGTCTTTTTGCACTACACGGGCACGGCGCTGCGCGATGCGCCGCAGAAGCCGGCGTATGTGAATCCGTTCGGTCGTTAGCCGCGCTTCGCTCACGCGGCTGCGGCGAGACGGAAAGGAGGCTCGGCCATGAAGTTCTACCGCATTTCGGCGCTCATCGAGCGGGACATGCGGAAATTTTTCCGCAGTCCGGCGCTGATGCTGAGCTCACTGATCTTTCCGCTGGTGCAACTCGTCGTTCTCGGCTATGCGTTTGGCGGGAAGATCCAAGGCGCGACGCTTGCAGTGGTGGACGAAGATCATTCGGTGGAATCGCGCCGGGTGCAGGAGATGTTCACCGGAATTTCGGCTGGTCCTCGGACGTTCCGGATCATTCAGTACGACTCCTTGCCGCAGGCGACGGATGACCTGCGCGCTGGCTTCGTGCGCGGCGTGGTGGATATTCCCCATGATTTTTCGCGCCGCTACTACCAGCACGACCGGCCCCGCGTGCTTTTCACCGAGGACAACAGCGATCAATTCATTTCGAGCTCGCTCCTGGAGCGCATCCAGGACATGACGACGGAGCTCAACACCCCGGACGTTTCCTCGCGCCTGGACGGCCAGGTGGAGCTCAACATCGTCGAGATCTATCCCTACATCGAGTACATCAAGTACCTGCTTGCGGGCTCGGTCGCCATGGGCATTTTTATCACCGCGATGATCGGCGGCGGCATCACATACATCGACGACAAAATGCGCGGCCTGCATGAGGGATACCTGCTCACACCAATTACCAAGACGGAATTGATCGGCGGCTTGATCGGCGCGGGCACGCTCAAGGCGTTCATGGCGGGAATGTCGCTGACTATCATCGGAGGGTTGATTGCGGGAATTTCCCACATCTGGGATCCCGTGCGCCTGCTGTACCTGGCGCTGGTGGTTTTCGTGGCGTCGGTCGCGATGATCAGCCTGATGTTTCTCGTGATGGTGCGCATCGACGACCCGCTTGTGCCGCGCGCGATCTTCGGCGTGCTCAATATGCTGCTTTTCTTCCCGTCCGGAGCGGTCTATCCCACGGAGGCGTTCCCCTCGTGGCTGCGCTGGATTTCCGTGATCGACCCTTTTACCTACACCGTGCATGCGCTGCGAAATCTCACGGTCAAGAACACGGGCTTTGAAGGAATCTATATGGACGTGCTAGTCTTGACTGGATTTTCGGCGTTGATGATTTCTGGCAGCATCGCGCTCTTCAAGCGTCAACTGTAACTTCCGGAGTCCTCGTGACCCTTTTCGATTCGCCCGAGCACCATCCTCCGTCAAGGCTTCGGCATTACACAATCAGGGCGCTGGGCGTCGTTATCACCATCGCCCTATTTGTCGCGTTTTTCCCGGGCTATCTCTGGTACCCGTTCGTCTACTACCGGGAAACGAAGACCGCCAACCGCTTCATGCATTCCGTCGTTTCCGGCAACATGCAGCAGGCCTATCAGATCTGGAAACCCTCGCCGTCTTATTCGTTCAGGGATTTTATGGACGATTGGGGGCCCGATGGATACTACGGGCCGGTGAGAAGCTATCGCCTGGGCCGTCCCGAGCACCTCAAGAACAGTTCGGCAACGGATATTGCCGTGGATGTGAGCCCTTACCAGCCGTATCCGGACGGCGATCCGATCAAACTGAACAGCAGCAAGACCGTCCATATATGGGTAAATTTCAAGGACCAGTCCATCACGTTTCCGCCGTATTGACGCGCTGGTGGCTTGCACAGGAAAAAGACAAAAGCAGATCCCTCGCCGCCATCCGCAAAACGCGCGGCTGGGCTCGGGATGACAACGAAGTGAGCGCCGCCGAGGGGAAGGGAGCTACTCCTTCTCGATGGCCGCTTCTTCGATCAGCATGATGGGGATGTCGCTGCGAATGGGATAGACGCGCCGGCAGGTGCCGCACTTCAGCCCCTGCTGATCGGGCGTCAACTTCACGGGAGCTTTACACTGCGGGCAAACCAGGATGTCGAGCAGTTCCTGTGAGACAGCCATCCGATTTCCTCCGATTTCTTCGCCTCGCACTCTAGCAGAGGCTCGCCGAGCCGCACAATTGTTTGCCCGGGCCCTCGCGTGGACGCTATGGCGCGAGGCGGGCCGCACTGAGGGTCAACCGCCCCTTCCACTCGGCGCCCTGCGCGAGTTCCACGGGCCAGACGGCAATCACCTGCGAGCCTTGATAGATGCGCTCGAAGCCATCTTCCGATTCCGAAACCGTTTCGATCGGGGAGATCCAAAATTGGCGCGACCCGGACGCCTCCAAGGCGATGCTCACCTTCTGCCACTCGTCCACCGCGCGCAACTCCGCTCCCGGCACCGCGGCGGACCATCGTAGGGGAAACCGCTGCCCGCCCGCTTCGAAATAGCGGTCGGGCGCGGAAGGCGCGAGAAGATTGACCACCACCTCGATGCCGATGTTGACCGAGGCCGCTCCCGGCGCGCTGCGGCGCAGCGCGACATCGCAGGCGACGTCGAATCCGCCGGGAGTAGAAGCAAAAGAGAGCGTCTTTTCCGCAGGCCAGTCGACACTGTCCTCGGAGGTAAGAGCGATTTGCGATGGCCACATGGCCGTCACGCGATAGCGGCCGCCGGCCAGCGCAGCGTTCTCCTCCAATTGCACGGATGCGCAATCCTGGTGAGTCTTGTCCTGGCCGAACAGCAGCAGCCGGAAAGCGTTCCGCGGCCAGCGATCGTAATTCAACCAGCGCTCGAGCCCGTCTTCTTTCGTGCGGGTCTGCTCGTGGATCGACAGGACGCCCTCGCCATGCTTGGCCGGGAGATTGCGGAGCTTGGCGTGATAGGACTCGGGCCGGCGCGCGAGCGAATTGATCAGCGTCACGTTTGGCGGGCGGAAGTCGAGAGCGCATACCGTGCCGCCGTCATGGGGTGTGATCAGGGCGGCGTAGCGGTCCGACGTGAGATAGATTTCGTCGCGGCCGTCGGCATCGAAATCAAACTTCTCCGCGTTCGTGTATTGGCGCTTGCGATGCGTGAGCCCGTCGGCAAGGGTCTCGGCTTCGGTGAGGGCGAGCCAGACGGCCGTCCGGAGATGCGGCGAATAGAGCCCGCCGAAAATCCCGTGCCAGTAGGCATCGTTGCACTGGCCCCGCAGCAGCTGCGTCGCGGCTTCTTGGCGCGCCCGAAGGAAAGCTTTGTCGCGCCGCTGCATTTGCGCAAGGCGCCTGACCTTCGCCGAGACGTGGAGCATTTTCTTGTGCATCAGATTCGATTCGCGGTATTTCGTGAAGAAGTTGCGCCACGTACCTCCGCGCAGGAACGGCAATGCATCGGGACGCGTAGCAAACTCCTGGACGAGGGCGTGGTAGCGGTTTCGCGCCTGGGTCGGCAGCGACCACTCCATCATCTCGGTGTAGGAGGCCGTCGGAAGGTCCGCGCGGCCAAGCGGTGAGTGTGAAGCGACCGCATCCCCGGGCGTCGAGAGCGCAAGCCAGTCGGCGTTCTTTTCGAGCACGGAAAAGAAACGTTCGAGCCATCCGTTGGTATAGCAGTGCTCGTGCGTTCCGGGCCAGACGCCGAACTTTTCGAGGTCGTCGCCCATGGCTGCGAAGCCGCCGGGATGCTGGCGCGCGGCGCCACGCAGGAATTCCGCCGTCTCCGCCTCATCGCGAAACGGGATCAGATATCGCAGCGACTTCAGGCCCGGAAGGAGTTTCACCGCGTAGCCGAGGTCTTCCGCGAGACAGTAGCCGTAGAGCTGGTCGAGCTCAAAGCCGGCGCCGAGAAAGTGGTTGTCGTCCACAAGCGTGTATTCCACGCCCGCCGGCGCAAGAGACGACGGGATCTCCGGCTCCCACACCCGCTCCGCAAGCCACGCGCCGCGCGGCCGCGCCCCGAAATGCTTTTCCGCGTAGTCCGCGAGGCGCACGATCTGCTCGCGGCGATCGTCCGGCGGAATCGTTGCCAGGATCGGCTCGTAGAAGCCACCTCCCGCGATTTCCACCTGGCCGCGCTGCACGAGAGCGCGGAGGCGGTCGAAGTATTCCGGGTGCGCCCGCTCGATCCACTCGAGAAGCGGCCCTGAATAATGGAGACCCAGGCGAATCGACGGATGCCGCGCGAGAACTTCGAGGAAGGGCAGATAGGAACTCGCGTAGGCGCGCTCGAGCACGTCGTCAAAATTCCCGACCGGCTGATGCGCGTGAATCAGGAGGACGAGCTCGAATTTCCGCACCGGCTGACCCCAATTGCAGCACAATAGGATAACCCGATTCCGGGGAACTGCACAGACGCGGAAATGCGCCGGGTCGCGGCGAGCGTTCAGCGGCAAATGGCGGCACGCGTCGCACTCGCACCGGCGAACTGCGCCAGCTGTTCCCGGAGCTGCGCCGTCGCCGCATCGATGGACGCATCCGGGACACCGGAAGGCGCGTAGATCACGGTCAAAACCGCGCGCGCTGATTCCGTGATCATGCTGCGCGTCGAGTCGCTGATGGGGCTGCCGAAAGGCCCTTGCACGTCGGCGAGGACCGGGCGGCCCTCGAGGTGCCACGTGCGCTTGCCGATGCCCTCGTAGAGTTCGCCCGCCGCACCATGCCGAAATGCGATTGGCGGATCGAGGCGGGAGCGGTCGTAACAGCCGTAGGGCCAACCCGTCTCGATCGAGCCGAGATTCCCGATATCGACCAGATTCGAAACGCGATACAGCCCCTTGCCCTGAACGACGCGCCGCAGCAGGGCTTCCGAGGACGGCCGGTACTTCGATGGGTCCATGCCCCACGCGCGAAACATCGCCCGGACCGCTCGCGTGGGTTCCGCGCCGGCAAGGCCTTCGAGCGTGAACTCGCGGAGCTTTCGCTCGCAGACCTGATCCATCAGCGTCGCGAGTTGTTCATCCACGAGCGCAAAGCGGACGTCGTCCGCTTCCACCACGGCAAGCTTCACGTCCGGCAATTCGATCCGAATTTGCATCAGGCGTCGTCAGGGCTGTTATGATTCGATTCCCTTAATCTGGATCTCCGCTTCCACATTAGCACGCACGTGGATGGGAGAGGGAAGCGGGCGAGCGCACGGACGGCGCCCTGGTTTGTGCCCGAGACAAGAAACATTTTCCTTAGGAGCAGGAAAACTTGCTGCGAGAGAAAGTGCGCATCGCTTGGAGCTCCGCACCGTCGTTTGTATGTCGGGGATGAAGCCCCGACCCCCTAAAGGAGAACAGACACGCGATGAAAGAAAGCGAGAAATTCCGGCGCGGCCTCGCACATTTCAACGCCCGCGAATTCTTCGAAGCGCACGAAGCCTGGGAAGAGCTGTGGCTGATCGAGCCCGAACCGGAGAGGACTTTCCTGCAAGGATTGATTCAGCTCGCCGCCGCCTTCCATCACCACGGTCGGGGAAACCTGCGCGGCGCGCGGTCGCTCCTCGCGGCGGGCATCGCCAAGCTGGCGAGCTTTCCGGCCGATTACTGCGGACTGGCGCTGGCGAAGCTTCGGGCGGAGGCGGAGCAGTGGGCCAAAACGTGGGAGGCGGAGAAAAATCCTGGAAAGAAGCGACTGCCGCAAATCGGGCTGGCCACCGGGGCGGCCCGAAAAAGAAAACGCGGCGGATGAGAAGCTCCGCCGCGTCGATCCGTTCGAAAGGCCTCAGGTCTGAAGACCTGAGCTACATGCCGGGATTCGTCAACCCTTTTTGAAGTAGTCCGCGTTGATTTGAGTATAGCTCGCCCACTTTTCGGGCAAGTCTTCCAGGGCGAAAATCGCGGTCACCGGGCAAACTGGGACGCAAGCCCCGCAGTCGATGCACTCGTCGGGATTGATAAAGAGCTGCTTCGCGGCTTCGAAGTCCGCTTCATCTTTTCGCGGATGGATGCAGTCCACCGGGCATACATCGACGCAAGCGGTGTCCTTCGTTCCGATGCACGGCTCGGCAATCACGTAAGCCATCTAGCCTTATCCTCCAAACTGCTTTTTATACCATCAAACACAAGGCCGTACAAGACTGCCTCCACGAATCAATTTGCCCAGCACAATTGTTTTGTGGCAGAGACCTTCCTGGCTGTGCCACCGGGGCGTGTTCGAAATCGTTAATAGCCCATAGGCGCGCGGGTCACCCCGGAGCATTCCCGAACCGATAGAATGGCATTGTGGGGGGGGACCTATGCACATGCCATGGCGTCGTTTGCTCTCGATCGCGACCATTGGGCTGTTCTTTCTCGTGACATTCAGTTCGACGCGGCCGCCAACCGTTTCCGCAACCCCTGCCTCAAACGGGCAAACGGTCGGGGATCCCATCCTCATCGACCTCAACGGCTACAAAGACGTGGTTGCGACGTACCAGGGCAAGCCGCTGCTCGTGAACTTCTGGGCGACCTGGTGCGTCCCCTGCCGCAACGAATATTCAATTGCCATTTCGCTCGCCAAGGAATACGCCCCGCAGGGCCTGGCGGTTGTCGGCGTCAGCCTCGACGAGGATTCGGACATGGGTCTCGTCCGCCGCTTCCTGGACCAGGCTCACCCGGGTTTCCCCAACTATCGCCAGAAGCCGGGAATCGACGTTGACGCTTTTTATCGGGGCGTGAATCCGGACTGGAAGGGTACGATGCCGCAGACGGATTTCTACGGACGCGATGGCCATCTCGCGCGATACTTTGTGGGCGAGCGGAATCGCGACGCCTTCGTGCAAGCGATTCGTCTGATTATGGTATCGCCCAACGCCGAGAACCGCTCGAAGGAACGCTCGTCTCCAGGCAACTAGGCTGCTCTTAAGCTATAGCGAGCGGGACGCTGGATCCACAAGACTCTCCCAACGAAAACACTGTCCTTCTGATTCTCTTCGCTACTGTGAGACGCAGAGCGGTTGTTTGAGCTTGAAGTGGAGTCGGGTCTCAGCTGGGATCGTGATGTCCCTCTTGTCTGTGTACGAGGCGCCCGCGGTTCCCGCTCCGCCGCCGGCGAGCGCTCCAATCGCGGCACCCTTGCCTCCGCCGGCGAGCGCTCCAACGATCGCGCCGAAAGCAGCCCCGCAGACGTCCGAGTTCGAGGAAGCCGGTACCGTTGACCGCCAGGGAATCGAGCGTCAGAACCAGCACGGCCCCGCCCTTGACATGGCCGGCCGCCTGGGCCTGCGCCACCGTTCCGACCGCCTTTGTTCCCTGAGGGAGCACCGCGGTTTCGTTCACCGTCACCGGTTCGGCGAGTGAATCGCGAAGCTATCGCCGCTGCTGTTGTTAGTGGTGCTGATCGTCCGGTCGATTGTGACCGTCAGGAGCGTGCCTGCCGGAACGACGATCGGAGGCGGGGCGCGGGAGTCGAGGCGGCGTTGTTGGGAGACTGCATCCAGCGAGGGCGAGTAGGACAACTGCCGCAAGGCCGCGGACGATGTTTTGCTTTCGCATGTTTCAGCCCTGGTTCAACGTGAAGTTCGACAGCAAACCGGCCGGGTGATCTCAGAAAGGTGTAGTCCGAATGGTTGATTATCTCAACTGACCGACAGCCCATTTGGCGCGGAGAATCAGCCCTTTTGCGCTTCGAGGAAACGCTCGGCGTCGATGGCGGCCATGCAGCCGGAGCCCGCCGCGGTGACGGCTTGGCGATAGTGGTGGTCCTGAACGTCGCCGGCGGCAAAAACGCCAGCGACGTTCGTTTTCGGGCCGTCGTGAGTGAGGATGTAGCCGTTTTCATCCATGTTGAGCTGGCCCTTGAAGACTTTCGTATTCGGATCGTGGCCGATTGCGACGAACACGCCCGCGGTGGGGATCGTCTTGAGTTCCGCCGTTTCCGAGTTGCGGACTATGACGCTGTCCACTGCCTTATTGGCAACGTTGTGGACTTCTTCGATCACATAGGGCGTCATAAAGACGATTTTTTCGTTCGCGCGCGCGCGGTCGAGCATGATTTTCGACGCACGGAACTCATTGCGGCGGTGCAACAGGGTCACGCGTTTCGCGAACTTCGTCAGGAACGTCGCCTCCTCCATCGCCGTGTCGCCCCCGCCGACCACGACGATTTCGCGGTTGCGGAAGAAAGCGCCATCGCAGGTCGCGCAAGTGGAAACGCCGAAGCCCAGCAAGTGCCGCTCGGATTCGATCCCGAGCATCCGCGCCGAGGCCCCGGCCGCGACGATCAATGTCTCGGCCTCGTAGGTCTCTTTCGCCACGGTAATCTTGAACGGGCGCTGGCTCAAGTCCACCGACGTCACGGACCCCGAGCGGAATCGAGCCCCGAACCGTTCCGCCTGTTTTCGCGTCCGTTCGATCAGCTCGGGTCCCAGAATGCCTTCGGGAAAGCCGGGGAAATTCTCGACCTCTGTGGTCAGAGCGAGCTGTCCTCCGGGCTCGTAGCCGTCGAGGACGAGCGGTTGCAGGTCCGCGCGCGCGGTGTAGATGGCGGCGGTGAGCCCTGCGCAGCCGCTGCCGATGATGATGACCTTGTGCACCGATCTCTCCTCAGCGATTGGATAGACGCACATGGCGCCGAGATTCAACGCCAAAAGCGGTCCATTATAGCATTCCGTCCGGCCGCGGCCATCCGGCGGATTCGCTCCTTTATTCTTGCCAGCCCGGCGCGTTCTCGATAATCTCGTGCACCATATTGACGTAAGGTTCGAGGAAACCGTTCCAGCCGGATTCGTTCGGGCCCGAGTTGGCGTATGTGACGGCGCCATGAGTTTATGCGTAGCCTGTAAATCCGGAGTCACCCAGGAGAGCAACCCATGTTCAAAGAATTCAAGGAATTCGCGATGCGGGGCAACGTTCTCGACATGGCCATCGGCATCGTGATCGGCGCGGCGTTCGGCAGGATCATCACCTCGCTTGTCAACGACGTCCTGATGCCGCCGATCGGCCTTTTGCTCGGCAAAGTGGACTTTACGAGCCTCTTCCTGAACATCTCCGGAAAATCCTACGCCACGCTGGCCGAGGCGAAAGCAGCGGGCGCTGCGACGATCAACTACGGCATGTTTCTGAATACCGTGATCGATTTCGTGATGGTCGCGTTCGTGATTTTCCTGGTGGTCCGTCAGATCAACCGCTGGAAAAAGCCCGCGCCGGCGCTCGCGCCATCGACCAAAGACTGCCCGTATTGCTTTTCGGCGATTCCGGTCAAGGCCACGCGCTGCCCGAACTGCACGTCCGAGCTGCGGGCGAGCTAGAGGATCAAGCTGCTAGGGGTCTGGCGGCGGTTTTCAATCTCGTGCAGGTGGTCGCGCAGCCTCTTCAGAATTTCGTCGCCCTGCCCCTCGGCGATCTCCCGCTCGGTGTCGGCGATTGCAGGTGCGTTACGCGGTTGTCTCTTTTGCTGCGGTGCGAAACTCGCGGCCGCAGGCCTCGCAGGGGCAAATCTCTCGCAGGTGGTCGAAGCTGAAAATTCCGGTGGTGTGCCCGTCGGAAAAATCGATCTGGATTGCGTAGTTTCCCACCGCAGTGGCCGACTTGGCCTTCACCTTCGGCTTGTACATCGGCAGGATGGCGTTGCTTCCGTGCTGGGCGATCTGCTGGTCCTTCTTGAGGCGCTCGTCATTGCAGGTCGCGCAGGGGCAGTGGTCGCGCAGGTAGGGAAAATCGTAGCGGCTGGCGTGGCTGTCCGACCAAGTAATCTCGACGCCCTCGCCGGTGGTGACGTGCACCTTTACGCCGGCCGGCCTTTTCCGCATGTCGATTGGTAGCGGCATGCTCTCATTCTACCAGACCCGAAGGTGCGCTGGTCCCGTGCGCCGATTTGCATCGCCGCCGCGACGCGTGATCTCACGTTGACTTGCGTTGGTGCGCTGTGCAGTGGATACTGTTGGCGCAGTCTGGAGGGTCTGATGAAGGTTCAGCGTGAAACCCCTTCCGAAACACTCTGGGGGATGCTGTCCCTGCTGGGCGTGCTTGCAGCCACCGGAGTTCTAGCCCTCGCGGTGCGTTTGTCTATAGGCAAGTGGTAGGCAGTCGCGCCAGCGGGTGATGAGGATTTCGTGTCCCTGGACTACCTGCTCAAGACCGAGCCTTCCGAATACTCCTTCGAAGACTTTCAGCGCGATGGCGCCACGCTGTGGGATGGCGTCTCGAATCCGGTTGCGTTGAGAAATCTTCGCGCGATGGCGCCAGGCATGCGCTTGATCATTTATGAAACCGGCGAGCGCAAGAGCGCCGTCGGAACGGCGTCCGTTGTTTCCGTTGATGTCTCGAATCCGAAAAATCCCGCGGTGAAGATAAAGGCAGGGAAGGCGCTCGCGAAGCCGGTCACGCTCGCGGAAATCAAAGCCAACAAGCTCTTCGCCGATTCGCCGCTCGTCCGCCAGGGACGTCTCTCCGTGGTTCCCCTCACCGCCGCGCAGTACAAATTCCTCACCGGCTCCTGATTCGGCCGCTACGCCGCATCACGCAGGCTTGATATGGAACACGCGCTCGGCGTTGCCGTGGTAGACTAGCTGCTTGTCTTTGTCCGAGATCGGCGCGGAGTCCATGAATGCCACTGCGGGCGCGCTCGGCTGATACGGATAGTCGATCGCCCATAGGACGTTTTCCACGCCCAGCGCCTTGATCGAAAAATCAAGCGCCAGGTGCGACTCTTGCCCGCTCGTCGTGATGACAAAGTTGCGCTTGAAATATTCGCTGGGCTTGAGCTTGAGTTTGGGCGCGGCGCCGCGGTTCTGAGCGTTCTTGTTCATGTAGTCGAGGCGCCACAACCAGAAATGGACCGCTTCGCCCATGTGGCCCAGGCAGATTTTGAGCTTGGGGAAGCGATCGAAGACGCCGCTCACGATCATCCGGACCGCCTGCGTCGAAGTCTCGATGCCGTAGCCCCACTGCGCGCTATCGAGGCCGTAATGCCGGAAGGGCGCGGCCAGCCCGTCCGAGGGCGCTCGCGGGTGGATGTAAACGCAAGCGTCGAGCGCCTCCGCGGCTTCGAGGGCGGGCCAGAACTTGGGATCGTCGAAGTATTCGCTGTTGGTGTGCGAGTTCACGATGAAGCCGTTGAGCTTCAGCGTCTTGATAGCGCGCTCCATCTCCTTGGCCGCGCGCTTGGGCGATTGCGGCGCGAAGGTCGCGAGACCCGCGAAGCGCGTCGGATGGCGCTTGATCACTTCGGCGAGCCGATCGTTCGCGAGCGCGGCGAGGTCCGTCGCGGTGTCGGCGTCGAACATCTGGACGCCCGGCGCGGTGAGCGACAATAGATGCACGGCGACGCCGTTTTCGTCCATGTCGCGCAGGCGCTCTTTTTCGATGTCGATCAGCCGGGGCAGTAGGCGCGCCTGCATGTCGTCCGCCTTCGCGTCGTAAATTCGCTCGACGAGTATCATGTCGAGGCTGTTGCTGGGCGAGCGCGCAACGTCGCGCAGTCCCGCTGCCACCTCCGGAATTGAAAACGCCTCTTCCGTCGCAATGCGCCGCCACTTCTTCGAGTCCGCCGTCATCAGAATTCCTTTCGTTGAAGAGTGCGGCAAGAGCTTCGCGCGACACGCGACAAAATGCAAGAGCTACGTGCTCGTGGCAGACCTGTGGTCCTTGCCCACTTGTGGCGCTTTCCCTGTCGTATGATCGGGGCAGCCGAATGTCCCAAGGCAATCCAGGTTTCCCATTTTGCGTCGCGCTTACATTCGGATGCAACGCATTCTCCTATCCCCGAGTCATAATAACCATGCAACGGACTTGGGCGCCGTCACTTCTCTTTTTGATACAGAGAGCAACAACGGTGAATTCCGCGAAAAAAGACTCATCCAAGAGATCCTTGGGCCGAAACTTCCGGAGGTTGGTTTTTGGCCCAGGGAGCTTAGTCTGGCTGAGCCTAAGTCTCCTGCCTTGCGGCTTTCCAGCTCTGGCTCAGTCTCAGCAGCCCCCTATCGTTCAGAGCGGTCCCCCTGGCACACCGGGAACAGGGGCGTCAGCCGGCCAGCAGTTGCCCACTCAGCAATCGTCAGGAAATATCAGCGGAACAGTTGTTGATCGAACTGGAGCCGCCGTCGCGGGAGCGCGGGTGAAGCTTACACGTGAAGATCAATCGCCAAGCCAAGAGGTGCTATCAGGCGACGATGGGCAATTCTCCTTTGCCAACATCGCTCCCGGACCCTTCCAGCTCGCAATTACGGCGGCGGGCTTCGCGACGCAAACATCCTCTGGAATCCTACATTCGGGCGAGGCCTACATAGTCCCGCAGATCGCGTTGGCCGTTGCTACCGTCATCACGGAGGTGCGGGTCACACCCCCACCGGCCGAAGTGGCAGAAGAGCAAATCAAGGATCAAGAGAAGCAGCGTGTGCTCGGCTTCATTCCAAATTTCTATGTCAGCTACGTCCCCAATGCAGTTCCTCTCGACTCGAAGCAAAAGTTCGAGCTTGCCTGGAAAACGACGCTGGATCCAATCACCTTCGGAGTGACTGCGGGCGCTGCGGCAATCGAGCAGGCGGATGATCAGTTCAGCGGATACGGGCAAGGCGCACAAGGTTATGGGAAGCGCTACGGCGCCTCCTACGCTGACCTTGTGACAGCCACGTTCATCGGAGGGGCCATACTGCCGTCGCTCCTGAAACAGGATCCACGGTATTTCTACAAGGGAACCGGCAGTACGCGATCGCGGCTTCTGTATGCGATCGCAAACGCGGTTATCTGCGAGGGCGACAATAGACGCTGGCAGGCGAATTACTCGAATATCTTGGGAAACCTCGCGGCAGGCGGTATCTCAAATCTCTACTATCCAGCGAGCGATCGGGGAGTGGAATTAACGTTTGAAAACGCGCTAATCGGGATTGGCGAAACTGCGGCCGCCAATGTCCTTCAAGAATTTGTCATTCGGAAATTAACACCGAAGGTTCCCAGCCCCGATCCGGCCAAACCCTAACGAAACGCTCTTGTCCTAGTCGCACTCGAGTACCGCTAAGTCCTGTCGCACAAGAATGGGCTAGCCCGACGGCAGGGATAAATGGAGGCTCAATCAAATAATATCGAGTTACTGCAGGGGATTGGCGGGCTTCGGCGCGCCCGCCGCCATCGTACGGTCGTACTCTGCACGCGCGAAGGCCACCAGAGTCGTCGAGCCGCGCGGCCCGGGCTGCTCGTTCATGAGGATAGCGGCGTGGGGCGCCAGCCAAAGTCCACGGTGCGCGACGTACTGCACGCCATAGACGTCCTGCACCGGCTTGGTGGTCTCGCTCGTGGGCGGCCCGTAGGCTTGTTTTATTCCCGCGAAGAGTTCGTCGAACGAATGACCGATATAGTTGGACTCCACGCTCGGAGCGGAGTAGAGCAGCTCTACCCTCACGAGGTGACCGCCGTCGAACGTGAATGTGTCCGTCCGCATCTCGGAGGGGTCGCCGCCGCTTTGGTACCCGGAGCGCTTGCCGCTCATCGCTTGCTCGCGTGCGTCAGCCAGCTCACCGCAGTACTTCTTCGCCTCACGTTTGTTGGACCTATTCAGGCTTTTGAAATTTCCTGCCGCGCACGCGCTGAGCACCTCTTTCTCGTGACCCTCGGCGAAGAACTGCTCGGCGGTTTCTCCCAACTCATGGCCGCCCTTCACCTTCATCGGCAGCTCTTGGGCGAGCACGCCGGTAGCGAGCGAGAGCACGGCAAGGGTGACTAGTCCGGTTATTTCCTTTCTCATCGTCGTCTCCCTCTGAGCTGCGAGCAGGCATACAAAGATTTTGGTGATTTGAGTCCTGGCTGCATGAACCTGCGGATTCGGCTTCATTGACTGAGATTCTTGGTTTCCGTCGGCTGGTCGCTATGGTCATAATAGCCAGCCCGAGTCCGGACTATGTAACTATGACCGCGGACTTTTACATGAATCCGCCGAAACGAACCGTCATGGCGAAGATTTGACGGAGAATAGCCCAGCAGATATTGCGAGCGAAGCTCGAGCGCGATCTGCTCGAATGCCTGTCCAATCTGATCGATGGACCTCGCCCGAATGGTGCGGCCTCCCGTCTCGCGGGCGAGTTTACGAACGCTCGTGCCTCCGTGGTACGTGCCGCCTAACAACGAGTAAAACTCCGGGTCGCTTACGACAATCGAGTAAACGATGACGTCAGCTTTCTCCGCCGCTTCGATTGATTTTTGCAAGTTGGTCTTGCTGCCCTGGTCCTCCCCATCCGTTATCAGCAACAGCACCTTGCGTCCAAAGCGTGTCTTCATCAATTCATTGGAAGCCAGATAGACCGCATCATAGAGGTGCGTGCCTCCTGTGGAGCTAGTCGCATTTTCCGGCAGGATGCTCTTTCCTGTTTCGTTGATTTCCGCCGAATCAATAGCCCGCGCCAATTCGGTTGCCGCGCCCGTAAAATCCTCGAGCAATTTCACATCCACGTCGAAATCCATCACGAACGCCTGATCGCCGCTCTGCAGAACCGAGCGCAGAAATGTTTTCGCCGCCTCCTGTTCCGTGCCCAGCAGGTGACCCTGGCTAACGCTTGTGTCAATGGCGATCCCCAAACTCAGCGCCGCATTCGTCTCCTTCGAGAAGTACTCGACTTTCTGTGGAGTCGCATCTTCGCTCAGTTCGAAGTCATCCTTGTTCAGATCTCGAATCAGCTGGCCGCGACGTCGTTCAGCGATCGCATATACGTTTACCACCACCGACGTGGCTTTGATGCGTTCGCCCGTAAGTCCATTGGCCGCTTGTTGCCGCGGCGCGGCCGGTGATGCCAAGGCTAGAAAGCAGAACGCGGCGGCAAAGGCCACTCGGATCGTGCGTGCGATTGAAGTCAAATGCATACCGTCATGACCGGCGGCCGGCGAGCGCGAACTGATCCATCGGGCTCCTTCGTTTCACATCCTACGCAGGGCTGGCCGTGAAGTCGAATGAAACGGAAAAAAGGCCGGACTTTCCGAGCGGACGCGCTTTGCAGGTGTCTGCCCTTGTCCGGCCCCGAGGTGTTCGACAGCCTTAGGTGCGGATCGCGGGAGGTCTCGTTAGTCGCCGCTCACTTCGATTGAGACGGTTTCGATCAGCTGCGGCTGCTGCGCCACGAGCGCCTTTAACTCGTTCGGCAGGGGAAAATAGAACGTGCCGGCGTTGGGCAACCGCAACGCCCGGACCGTGACCTTTCCATCGTGGCGAATACAAACCAGTTCGGAATTCTTGCTCCGATTTTCGTCGCCGTTAAACATTTGCGGGTGGACAATCCCCACAGCCTCAGTTCCTCGATAGACCAAGATCGTTCCGTTCAGAGTGATATGGTCGACCGAAAACGTGTAATCGCCTGTCGGAAGTCCTATTTTTTCCCACCGCGCGTCGAACGGCAGCTTGAACTTCCCCGCGGCAGCCGGCCCTGCTTGCAAGCCCGGTACGATCATTCCGAATGCAATCACGGCACTTAGCACGACCCCTGAAACCCTCTTCCATGCACTTTTCATCGATCTTCTCTCCCTTGGTCTAATTTCGCCCGCAGCCGACCGTCCTACCAGTCTGACGCAAGGATGGATGCGTTCATCGGAAGCATGTGCCATTTTGCGGATTGCGCACGGGTTAGGGGCCAGTACTTCAGTACCGTTCTCGTCAGATGTTCCCAAAGGATTAGCTCAGGAAGGACACTGACAGTGCCTTCGACGGGTTATGTCGTAATCCCCGCCGCATGCAGGTGGCCGGCTGAAGATGACTCGGACGCGCCGTTCAACGAACGCGGCTTCGGGTTCCGCCGGCAGTTTCGGTGATCTGCGCCAGGCGACCGTGCGCGAGGTCGATGCGGCGGTCGGCCAATTGGCCGATCGAGGGCGCGTGCGTGACCATGAGGATGGTGTGCCCGTCATCGTGCAGCTCGCGTAGCAGCCGGAGAACGATTTCCTCGTTGGCTTCGTCGAGATTTCCAGTCGGCTCGTCGGCGAGGAGCAGTTTCGGATGGTTGATCAGCGCGCGCGCCACGGCCACGCGCTGCTGTTCGCCGCCCGAAAGCTGCGAGGGCAGATGCGTGATGCGGTCCGCGAGGCCCACGCGTTCGAGGGCGGCGCGGGCCTCGCCCTCATCCGTCGTGCTGTGAAAATACTGCGCGAGCATCACGTTTTCGAGCGCCGTGAGATACGGCACGAGGTGAAATTGCTGGAATACGAAGCCGATCTTTTCGGAGCGAAAGCGCGTCAGCCCCGCTTCGTCCAGGCGCGCGACGTCCGTGCCGTCCACGATCGCCCGGCCCGAAGTCGGCGTGTCGAGCCCGCCGAGGATGTTGATCAGCGTCGTCTTGCCCGAGCCGGACGGCCCCATAATGGCGATCCATTCCCCGGCTTCGACGCTGAACGTGACGCCATCGAGCGCGCGCACGTTGCCGAATTCCTTTCGCAGGTTCTCGATTTGTACCAGCGGCGCCACTTATTCGCCTCGCAAGATTACGGCCGGCTTCACTTTTCCGAGCAAGCGCAACGGCAGCGCGCCCGTCAGCGCGACGCCAATCATGATCGCAATCGTCAGCGGGAAGATATCCCAGCGCGGTGTAATCGCGGTCCCGAAGACGCGCCGGCCCATCCATTGCGCCAGCAGCATGCCGGCCACGCAACCGATCAATCCGCCGGCCGCGCCGAGGACGCTCACTTCCGCCAGGAAGAATCCCACGATGCGTGAGATTGATCCGCCGAGTGCCTTCATCAAGCCGACGTCCACGCGCCGCTCCATCGCCAGCGCCGCCATCGTCGCGAGGACGCACAGCGCCGTCAGCACGAGAATCAGCACGACCATCGACGCGATCAGCAGGCGAGTGCGATTCAGGAGCTCGCCTTCCGCCTCCGTCACCTGCCGGATCGGCCGCACATCATAGCCGGGAAGGGCGATCGCGAGCCGCGCGGCGTATTCGCCGATGCTCTTTCCCGTCCCGCTCACGCTCAACTGCCACAGGCCGATCCCGCCGGGCGTGCCCGCCAGTTTCCAGGCCATCGGCAGGTTGACGAATATCTGACTATCTTCCGCTCCGCCGGAATCGATGACTCCTGCCACGTGGAACTGCGCACTTCGGCCAAGGTAGCTGAGTGTGAGCGCGCCGCCCGGTCCGATCTGAAATCGCCGCGCGACGTTTCGCCCCACGAGGCACTGCGTCTCATCCTCACGCGACGTGATCCAGCTGCCTTCGAGCTTCCACGTCGGATTGAGCTTACGCGCCTGATCGAGCCATGTGCCGGCCGTAACCACGGGCTCGTCCTTTGCGCGCGCGACGATAAAAAGAAACGGGGCCGAGGCTACTACGTCCGGCGTTCGATTGGCCGCGAGGCTGGCCTCGACGGCGCTCTCGTTCATCAACACCGGAGCCGACGCGCCGGTAATCCCAGAGTTCGCGAGATCGATGGTTTGGGCGCCGGATCGCGGTGCGATCACGATGTTTGCGCCAAGGGTGCGGAATTCCTGCGTCAGCTTGCGCTCGATATCGAACTGAAGATTCAGCAGCGCGGAAATCACGGCCGCGCCGCTCGCGATCGACAACAGCGCGACCGCCAGGCGTCCCCGGTTGCCCCGCAGCATTTTCCAGAGCAGGCGGCCGAACATCACTCACCTCTCAGAATCGGTGCGGGATCGAAGTGCGACGCCCGCCGCAAGGGAATCAGGCTGCCCACCAGGGCCACGATCGCCGCAAGCCCGAGCACGACCGGCAGCAACAGAATGCGCGGCGGGGCGGGCGTGCCGAACACACTCTCGCCCAGGACGCTCGCCAGCGCCGCGCCGAAAATGAATCCGATCGCGCCGCCCGCGATCGCTAGCAGCAATTGCTCGGCGAGAAAAATTCCTCCGACGATGGCATTGGTGGCGCCGATGGCCTTCATGATGCCGATTTCCTTGCGCCGCTCGAGAACCGTCGCCGCTGCGGTCGCTCCGACGGCAAGGCCCGCCGCCACCAGCGCCGAGATAGTCACAATCCACAACAGCGTGCTCACGCGCGACAGAATCCGGCCCTCGGAGTCTGCGACCTTGCGGATGGCGCGCACGTCCGTACCCGGCAGCACCTGCTCGATCTGGAAGGCGATCGAGGAAATATACGGCGAGCAGAACCAGCGATCGTATTCAACCGGGGTCAACGATTTCGGATCGCGGCCGGCGAGTGTGTCGTCCGGTTTGGTGAGCGCACTTACAAAGAGCTGCCGAAATAGCCCGGGATGATTGGAGAGACCTTGAGCCACGGAAAGCGGCACGAGCACAGCGTTGTCTTCCGCATCGCCAGTGGAAACGATGCCCGTCACGACCAGCGGAATCCCATGACCCTCTGAGCCACTTCCGTTCGCCGCAGTTACGTAGATCGTTTTTCCGGTTGCTGCCGCGCCGCCGTATTTTGCGGCGAGGGTCGCGCCGATCACGCACTCGTTTGCGCCATCCTGGAACCAGCGGCCCTGAATCTTCCACCAGGGATGCGTGACGCTGACGCCGGTCTTGAAGGTTGTTCCATCGGGAACAGGCACTTCGTGCTCGTACCACGTGCCGATCACGGTGGCGACCTTCGTCTTTGTTTCATCGTTCGTCGCAATCTGTGCAGGAACATCGAGCAAAGGAGTGAAACCGAGAATGTTGTGCCGCCAGAAGATCGTCTTCAGCCTGCCGAGGTCGGCTTCGTCGAGGTACGCGCCTTCATCGACCGGGCGGTAATCGACGCCGCCGATTTCAAGCGGCAGTGTGTCCGATCGCGGCGTGACCAGCAGGTTAGCGCCGAGGCTGCGGAACTCCCGCGCCATGCGGTCGCCGACTTCAAGGGCCACGGTCAGCGTGGCGGTCGCGACGGCCATGCCGACGATCAGCGCGGCCGCCGTCAGTATCTTCCGGCGGGGATTCCGGATGAACGATTCGCCTACGAGTCGCGCGAACATGTCAGGATTTGTGAACCATCGCCGCCGAGTCGGCCAGCGCGGAGAGATCGACGACCACTTCTCCGCCTTCCACGCGCGATTTTACTGGGATGGGATTGCAGCCGCCGCGATCGCCGATCGAAGGAATGTAGATCGTCGCGCCGCAATTGCGGCAGATCACGTTTTGCCCTTCCTGGCGATATCCCTTCCAGCCGCAGATCTGGCATGCGTCGAGCGCCACGGAATAGTTTCCGTTGGTCTGGTGAATCACGAGGAAGCGAATCACGGTTCCATTCACGTCGGCGGTGTAGTAGTGCAAGCTCGAATCCGTCAATTCAGAAAGCGAGATCTCAACCTGGCTGTTCTGCGCGGTCAGCGCTTTGGCAGGCGAAGGAGCGCTCATCGCGCGTGCGTAAGTGAAGTCGGCAGCTAGCGACACGACGACCAGAACGCAAAGAATCGCGGCAGCAAAGCTCCAGCGCCGCTGCCGCCGGAATTCCCAGTCGCGCATGCGGCGCTCGGCGGCGTTCACGCTGGGGTCCTCCGTTGGCTTCTGGGCGCCAAACCATTCGCGCAGCACCACCAGCGCCGCCACCCCTAGGATCACGGCGAAGAAGAAAACTTCGTTGCGAACGATCGGGCCGATCGTGGCCATCTCCGTCTTGCTCGACCAGATCCACATCGCTTCGCTTAGCTCGTGGACGCCCGTGAGCGCGAGCTGGAACGCGACCACCATCAGGATCACGCTGGTGGCCCTGAAAAAGCGATGCAGGGGAATGCGCAGCGTTCCTTCAAAGAAAAAGAATCCGACGGCGACGGCGATGGCGACACCGAGCACGGTCCCGATCCAGACTTGCACGCCGGTGCTCGAAAGTTCCACAGCGCGCAGGATGAGAACGAGCTCCGCCCCTTCGCGCACGACCATGAAGAACACGAACGCACCGATGCCCCAGCCGGCCGCGCGCGTGGACCGCTGCGCGTAGGTCTCGACGCGCTGCTCGATCTCCTTGCGCAGGCTGCGGGCGACGCGGTTCATCCAGACGATCACGGTCACCACGAGGACGGAGGCGACAAGCATCAGCAAGCCCTCGAAACCGTCTTCGCTGATGGCCCACTGCTGGAGGAGCAGGGCGGCGGCGATGCTGGCTGCGGCGGCGAGCAGAACGCCGCCCCACACGTAGCCCCGCAAAGCGCGGCGACCGCTGCGATTCAAATAGACGAGTACAATGCCGACGACGAGCGCGGCCTCGACACCTTCACGAAGGGCGACTAAGAGAGCCGACAGCATGGTATGCCCAGTTGAGAACTTGTTTCAACTGGTAATTTGAGTTTAGCTCCCCAGCTCTTTGAAAGCAAGGGAATTCCACACGTTCCGCAAGGCACGCGCCGCAGGCGCCGAGTTCATTTTACGTCTGCCCAAAACGCCAGATGATACTCGATGCGGGCATTCCCTGTACAATGTGCATCTGAGATTTCGATGGCTGAGGGACATCGACGATCGCTTCGCACCTGTGGGTCCATGCTTGCTGCGTGGCTCATGGTCATGTCTCTGCTGACCCCTTCACTGAACTCGGTGTTGCAGGCGCAATCCTCCCAGGCAGCACAGCAGTCCGCCCCTCCGGCCAAGCCCGATCCCAAGAGGGCCAAGGAAGCCTACCAGCAGGGTGTCCGCGCTGAAAAGGTGCAGGACTGGGAGGCGGCCTATGCCGCTTACTCCGATGCCGTGAATTGGGCGCCAAACGATCGCACGTACTTCCTGCGTCGCGAGATTGCCAAGAGCGGCCTGGTGCAGACCAGAGTGGATGCGGCGGAGAAAGAGGCGATTTCGGGCCGCTTGGACGTAGCGCGCCGGGAATTGCTGTCCGCGAGCTACCTCGATCCGACGAACACAGTGGTGCGGGAGCGCCTAAGGGAATTGCTCGCTGCGGAGCCCGGCCAGATCGAGCAGATCACGGAACCGGAACTGGGCGGGGAAGTCCATCTCGAGTATCAGCCGGGAACGCGGAGCTTCGACTATCGCGGCGACACGCAGGGCGCTTACGAGGAGATGGCGCGCCAATTCGGCGTGGAAGCCGCATTCGACGTCGATCTGCGTTCGCACGTGATTCGGTTCCAAGTGCAGGATGTCGATTTTCCGACGGCCGCGCGGCTCCTGGGCGACATGACCCATACATTCTGGCGGCCGCTGGCGCATCGCCTCTTTTTTGTGGCGGAAGATACTCCTCAGAAGCGCAAAGATTATAGCGAGTCCCTCGTGCGAACGATCCTGCTGCCGGCCTCCCAGACGCCGGACCAGATGACGGAGATTTCGCGCCTGGTACGCGACATCGCCGGCATCACGCGCTCGGAACTCGACACGAACAGCCGGACGCTCACGCTGCGTGCCTCGCCGCAGGCGATCGCCGTGGCCACGGATATGATCGAGGAGCTGGAAAAGCCCGCCGGCGAGATGGTTCTCGAAATCGAAATCCTGGAAGTTGACCGAACCTACGCGCTCCAGCTGGGCATCACGCCGCCGCAGAGCGCGCAGGTCTTCAGTTTCAGCTCGCAACAAATCCAGGAGGCGCAGCAATCCGAGGAAGGGCTCCTCGACGTGATCGAGCAGGTCTTCGGAGCATCCTCCCTCAGCTCAATCCCGCCGCTGGTGGCGTTCGGCGGAGGGAAGTCGACGTTCCTCGCCACTCTCCCCGGCGCCGCAGCGAATCTCTCGCAAATGCTGTCGCTCGTGTTACACGGCCGGCGAATCCTTCTGCGCGCGCAAGACGGCCAGCCGGCCACGTTTTTCGTCGGCGAGCGATACCCGGTCTCGCTTTCGAGCTACTCGTCCAGCCTTCTGACAGGCTCGGGGGTCACGACGTCGGGTCTCCCGATCGCCAACTATGCAGCGGGGAATTCGCCGACTTTCGTCGCCACGGCCAGCCTGCGCAACAACGGCATCAATGACCTGATCGTCGCGAATGGAGCGGACAACACGGTTTCCGTCCTACTGGGCAACGGTGACGGCACTTTCGAGACCCAGGTGCTCTACGACACCGGCGCCGATCCGGTTTCGATCGCGACAGGGCTGTTCGACGACGGCACGACCGCGACGAACAGCAACGACTTCCTCGACCTAGCGGTCGCCAACAAGAGCGCGAACACGATTTCCATTCTGCTGGGCAACGGCGACGGCACGTTCCAGGCAAAGACGGACATCGCCACGGGCAACTCTCCGGCTTCCGTGGTCTCCGCGAATTTTCACGATCTGACCTCCAGCACGGGAGTCGATCTCGCCGTTGCGAACCAGGGGGACAACACCATCTCGATTTTTCAGGGCAACGGCGACGGCACGTTCAAGACGCCAACGACCATTCAGCTTCCGAACGGCTTTGAGCCTGCGTCGCTGGTGGCTTTTGATTTGAATGCCGACGGGCACACGGACCTGGTCGTCGCGGACGAGGGCAACAACACGGTCTCGGTGCTGCTCGGCAACGGCGACGGGACGTTTCAACCGCGCACCGATTATGCTACGGGAAACGATCCAGTCTACGTGGCGTTGGGCGACTTCACCGGAAATGGAGCAATGGACATCGCCGTAGCGGATAACGGCGCCCCTACATCCAGCAATTCGGGGAATGCGGTGACCATCTACTACAACCAGATAAACAGCCAAGGCGCTCCAACCGGCACGTTTGTCGCGGGCCCGGTGCGAGATTTTGCCGCCGGCAACGGTCCTACTTCGATTGCCGTGGCCGACTACAACCTCGACGGGCTCGCCGATCTCGCGGTCGCGGACGAAACCGACAACGCCGTTTCGATCATCATCAATCTCGGCAGCCAGACCTTTGCCACGAATTACGAATTGCCGGTAGATAAGGCGCCTGTTTCGATCGCGACGGCCGATTTCAATGGCGACGGCAGGCTGGACGTGGCCACGGCGAACAATGGCGCCGCGGACGTCACCGTGATTCTGAATTCCACAAGTCTCTTCGGCGGCCTGCTCGGCACGGCCGCCACCACGCCTTTCCCGGGCATCGAGTACATCGACATCGGCCTGAAGGTGAAAGCGACACCGCGCATCCATCCGAACGACGTGAGCCTGACGCTCGCCTTCGACATCAGCAGCCTGGCCGGGGAAAGCTTGAACACGATTCCGGTGATCAACAACCAGACGGTCGAGCAGACCGTGCGCCTGAAGCAGAACGAAACGGCCGTGCTTGCCGGGTTTCTCCAGGCGCAGGTGACGAACGCCATTACCGGAACACCGGGAATTGTGGGGATTCCGGGGATCGAGTGGCTCGGCCAGAACCAAAACCTGCAGGATCAGGACAGCGAGCTGCTGATTCTCGTGACACCGCGCATGGTCCGACTCGCGCCGCACAAGGACCACGTTATTTATGCCGGGCAGGGATCGATCGAAGGAACGACCGCGGCCGGCGGTGGGGCGCTTGGCGGCGTGCCGCCCACGGCGACGCCCCCGCCTCCAGGTCCTCCAAATCCGGTCGCCCAACCGCCGCAACAGCCTCCCGCGCAGCCGGGTGAGCAACCGCCTGTACAACCAGGCCAGCAACCGCCCGTGCAACCGGGTCAGCAGCCGCCGGCGCAGCCGGGCCAGCGACCGCCCGCGGAAGCGCCGCCACAATAATCGCGGAACAGTGAACTACGGTGTTGCTTCGAGGACGACGACCGGCTGGTACGTGCGAGGAACGACAGGCTCCGCAATGGCAATCAATTTCCCCTGCTGATTGAAGACGCGCAAGCGCGATGGCTTCCAGTCGCCTGAGTCGAGCTGCACGGGCGCGCCCTGCGCCGCAGTGATCTGGCCCGGTTGAATCTGCGCGAGCGGGAGATTGAACTTCGCGCCGTGGCGGACGCGCTTTTCGACGATTGGCAGGACCGTGGCGCGCGGCAATTCCGGCAAAAGATTTTCGAGGCGAATCACGCGCCCGGCGATTTTTCCGGCCTTCGCGTCTTCGGCGAGATCGTCGAGCGGCAGGGCGTGGTCGAGTGTGAATTCTCCTACAGCCGTGCGAACGATTTCGGCCAGGTGCGCGCCCGCGCCGTGGAGTTTCCCCAAGTCGTGCGCGAGCGAGCGAATGTAGGTCCCCGCGCCGCACTCGACGACGAAGCGCGCAAGCGAACCCTCCACACTCGTGAGCCGGAATTCGAAGACCTCGACGTTTTCAGGTTCAAGCTTCACGGGCTTGTGTTTTCGGGCGAGCTCGTGCGCCGGGCGGCCATGGATTTTCTTCGCAGAAAATGCCGGCGGCGTCTGCTGAATCTTGCCTACGAATTGCGCCGCGAGTGCTTGGAGATTTTCCGCATCCAGCGCCGGCGCGGAATCGGGTCCGAGCGGCTCGCCATCGGCGTCGTAGGTGTCCGTCGCGAAGCCGAAACGGACCGTGCAGGTGTAGCGCTTGCGACGGCCGGCGTAGAAGCGCGCGAGGCGCGTGGCGCGTCCGAGGGCGAGAACCAACACCCCGGTCGCCAGCGGATCGAGCGTCCCGAAATGACCGATCTGGCGAAAACCGATCAAGCGCCGCACGACTTCGACCACGTCGTGCGACGTCTTTCCGCGGGGCTTATCGACGACGAGAATCCCGTCGACCGGAAGGGGTTGTGGAGTCCGAGGCATGCGGGCCGCTAGGATTTCTCCGGGCGATGTGTCTTCCGCAGGAGTTCGTCGATGCGATGGCCGTATTGTTCGGACTGATCGTCGATGAAGAGCACGTCGGGCGCGCGCCGGAGTTGCAGCCGCTCGACCAGTTCATGGCGGACGTATCCGGATGCAGCCTTCAGTCCCGCGAGCGCGTCCGCACGCTCGGCATCGTCGCCCTCGAGTTGTATGAACACACGCACGGCGCGCATCCCCGGCGCGACGCGCACCTCGGTTACCGTAAGGGGCAACGCCAGGCGAGGATCTTTCAGCTCTCCGGCCAACATCAGGCTGACTTCATTGCGGATTTCTTCGGCGATGCGCTCCGAGCGATGTCCTCCGGCCGTCATTCGCTGCCCTCGAAATACTCGATTTCCTGCGAGACCAAATCGCGCCCGAGGAGCCGCTCCGATTCCGCGGCGATTGCCTCGAGCGACTCTTCAAGATGTTTGGCGTCTCCTGAGATGCTGACCACGCCCACGCGGGCGCGCTGCCAGAGCTCCTGATGCTCGAGCTCCGCGACGGCGACGTTGTAATGAGCGCGCAGGCGGTCCTTCAGGCTGCGCAGCACCTGCCGCTTGTCCTTGAGCGACCGCGCGTCGGGGATGTGAATTTCCAGGGTGAGGAGGCCGATCGGCATGGGCACCCCATCGAAACTCAAAGGGGACGGACGAACCGCTTTTTCAGTGACCCGAGAATCAGTTGCGCCGCGCCTCGGAGGAATCCGCGCGGCCGCGTTCCGGCGCGCTCAGCACGTCCACCGGCTGCGACTTTTCCATCTTGAAGCACTCGAGGACGTCGCCCACCTTCACGTCGTTGAAATTCGAGATTCCCACGCCGCATTCGAATCCGGAGCGCACTTCGTTGACATCTTCCTTGAAGCGGCGCAGCGAAATGACTCTTCCGGTGTAAATCACGACGTTGTCGCGGAGCACGCGCACGTCCGCGTCGCGCTTCACGATGCCATCTTGCACGGAGCAACCGGCGATCACTCCCGCGCCCTTCACGCGGAACGTGTCGCGGACCTCGGCGCGTCCGAGATAGGCTTCCTTGATTACAGGAGCGAGCAGTCCGGCCGCGGCCTTCTTCAGCTCGTCCAGCAGCTCGTAGATGATCGTGTGCAGCCGGATATCGACACCCTCGCGCTGCGCCAGCTCGGCGGCCTTGCGCTCGGGCCGCACGTTGAACGCGACAATGATCGCGTTCGAAGCCGAGGCGAGGATGACGTCCGATTCCGTCACGGCGCCGACGCTTGCCTGCATGACTTTCACGGTGACCTGATCGTTTGAAACCTTGGGCAACATTTCGCTCAGGACTTCGACCGATCCCTGCACGTCCGCCTTGATCACAACGGGCAGCTCTTTCATTTCGCCCGCGCGGAGCTGCTCGTGCAACTGATCGAGCGTGAGCCGGCTGGAGGCCGTCTTCGCGAGCGACGCTTCCCGCTGTTTCGACTGGCGGTATTCGACGATGTGGCGCGCCTTGGCTTCATCTGCCACCTGGAACTGATCGCCCGCCTCCGGGACGCCCTGCAAACCGAGCACCTCGACGGGCGTGGAAGGCCCAGCCTGTTTGATCGGCTGGCTGCGGTCGTCGAACATGGCGCGAACTTTGCCGTACACGGCGCCGACGATGAAGACGTCGCCCACGTGCAGCGTGCCGTTCTGCACCAGCACGGTGGCGACAGGGCCGCGACCCCGGTCGACGCGCGATTCGAGCACGGTCCCGCTCGCGGGCGCGTCCGGATCGGCCTTGAGCTCGCGGAGATCGCCGACGAGCAGAATCATTTCGAGGAGGCGCGGCAGATTTTGTTTCGTTTTCGCGGAGACTTCGACCATGACGGTATCGCCGCCCCAATCCTCGGGCATCAGGCCGCGGTCGGCGAGCTGGCGCTTCACGCGCTCGGGCTGGGCATCGGACTTGTCGATTTTGTTGATGGCGACGACGATCGGGACGTTCGCCGCTTTCGCGTGGGCGATGGCTTCCTCGGTCTGCGGCATCACGCCGTCGTCCGCACCGACGACGAGGACGACGATGTCGGTGACTTTCGCGCCGCGCGCGCGCATCCGCGTGAACGCTTCGTGGCCCGGCGTATCAATGAAGACGATGCGGCGACCGCCGACGTGCGCTTCATACGCGCCGATATGCTGCGTGATTCCTCCGGCTTCCCCGGCGGCCACTTCGGTTTCGCGAACGGCGTCGAGCAAGCTGGTTTTGCCGTGGTCCACATGGCCCATTACGGTGACAACCGGAGCGCGCGGCTGGAGATTTCCGCTGCGCTCTTCCTTGATCTTTTCTTCCTGGACGACCTGCTCCTCGAACGTGACCACCTGCACGATACCGCTGAAGGATTCGGCGAGACTCGTGGCCGTCGGGACGTCCAGCGCCTGGTTGATGCTGGCAAAAACCCCGCGGTCTAGCAGAGTCTTCAACAAATCCTTCGCGCGAATGTCGAGTTTCTCGGCGAGTTCGCGGACCGTGATGCCCTCGGTCACCGTGACCTCTCGCGGCTCGCGCTGCACCGGAGCGACGGGTTCGACCTGCGCGGTGCGGCCACCGGGACCTGCGCCCGCGCGCGTCCGCACCGGATGGAGCCGACGCTCGCCTTCGGCAAAGCGCTTTTCCATGAGCGGCCGCCCGCGCGCGGCGGGAGGCTTGCGCGCGTAGAGCGGCTTGCCGGGCTCTGCCTTCGGGACGCCGGTCGCGCCGGTTCTCTGTCCGCCGAGCGGTGGCGACGGGCGCCCTCCGGCGCCGGGCCGTTGCGGAAATCTTGAGGGAGGCGCGCCGGGCCGTGGCGGGCCGCTGGGACGGCTCAGGCCTGGCTGCGTCATAGGTCGCGCTGGAAATCGTTGGCCCGCCGGCGGGGCGCCCGCTGGTCTTGGGGCTCCCGGAGTAGCTGTCGGCGCTCCCGGGGAGGCTGCGGCTGCGGGCCGCTGGGTTACGGGTTGGCCCGGCTGCGCCGGGGATGGGCCGGGAGTTGCTGGTCGCGCCGGCGTGGGTGCGGCCGTCCTCGGAGCGGCAGGCGCTGGGGCTGCGCCGGGTCTGGCCGCGACCGGAGGCGCCGGAGAACCTACCGGACGAGCCGGAGCGACGGCGGGGCGAGCGCCAGCCGGAGGAGCGGTTGGGGGGGTGGCAACAGGCCCAGCCGCAGCAGGCTTTGGCGCCGCAGCCGGAGCCGCGGGCGCTGCATGCAGAGGCGCTGGTGCAGCGGGCCTCGCGGCCGCTGGAGCAGGGCGCGCAGTTTTAGCCTTGGCGGCGGCCGACTTCGCAGCTTCCGCCGCCGCTTCCTGGGTGGCGAGGTCGTGGAAATGTTTCCGCGCGAGTTCAGCGTGCTCGAGATCGAGCGAGCTGGAGTGCGTTTTTTTCTCCTTGACGCCGATCTCCGGTAGGAAGTCGATCAGGACCTTGGCCTTGATCTCGAGTTCCCGCGCCAGTTCGTTAATTCGAATTTGGTTTGTATCTGGCATGCGCCTCTGGGTTACGGCTGCTCCTCGGTTTGTTCCTTCGCGGGAGCTACCTCGGTTTCCAGCCGTTCCGCCTGGGACGCGTCGGTAGCGACCGGGGTTTCCGAGCCTTCCGAAACAGTTTCGTCTCGCTCGTAAGATTCTTTCAATTCTCCGGCGGATTCATCGCCTGCATCCGAGTCCGCAGTTGGAGCCACGGTCTCGGCCTCCGCCGCTGCCCCGGCTTCTTCCGCGGCCGGAGCTTCCGCTGCGACTTCGGCTTCGACTGCTTCTGTGGCTTGCGATTCGAGAGCCTCGAAGTATGACGCGACCGACTGGTGAATCTTCTCGACCATTTTTTCGCCGATGCCGGGAATCTCGACGAGCTGCTCCGGAGTCATGTCGGCGAGTTTTTCGATCGATGTGATGCCAGCAGCTTCGAGTTTCTCGATGGTCTTCGGTCCGACGCCGGCCAGCTCCGAAAGCGGCGTGCCCGGGGCCGTGAGCGCGGCCATCTGCGCCTCGATCTCGCGGCGCTTTTCTTCTTCGCTCTTGATGTCGACGTTCCAGCCGATCAGCTTGCTGGCGAGGCGGACGTTCTGCCCCTTCTTGCCGATGGCAAGCGAGAGTTGCGTATCCTCGACGATCACTTCGAGGCGCTTTTCCTCGGGGTCGACGATCTGCACACGGGTGACTTTCGCCGGGCTGAGGGCCTTTTGGGCGAAGGCGACCGTCTCTTCGTTGTACGGGATGATGTCGATTTTTTCTCCGCGCAGTTCGCGAATGATCGACTGCACGCGCATGCCCTTCATTCCGACGCAGGCTCCCACCGGGTCGACGTCCTTGTCGCGGCTTTCGACGGCGATCTTAGTGCGCTCGCCCGCTTCGCGCGCCACGGCGCGAATCTGGACGGTGCCGTCGTAGATTTCGGGCACCTCCATTTCGAAAAGACGCTGCACGAGGGTAGGATCGGCGCGCGAAACAATGACCTGCGGGCCCTTGGAGGCGCGCTCGACGGCGCGAATCGTTACGCGGAGGCGGTCGCCCACGTTGTAGGCCTCGAGACGTGACTGTTCGCGCTTGGGAAGACGGGCTTCGGTCCGGCCGAGATCGACGATGATGTCGGGGCCTTCCATGCGCTTGACGACGCTATTGATCAGCTCTCCGACGCGCGTGTGGAATTCGTTGTAGATGGTGTCGCGCTCGGCTTCGCGCACCTTCTGGAGGATCACCTGCTTGGCGGTTTGCGCCGCAATTCTGCCGAGCACGTCGGTCGGCTTCGTCTGCGTGATTTCGCCGCCCACTTCAATGCTAGGGTGTTGTTTCCGGGCGTCCGCGAGGGAGATTTCGCGCAACGGGTCGGCGACCTCCTCGACCACGGTGTGGACGGAAAACACGTCCACGTGGCCGGTATCGGGATTGAACTTCGAGCGGAGATCCTCCTCGGTGCGGTAGTATTTCCGCGCCGCCACCACCATCGCGTCCTCGAT
>JBEKBY010000022.1:0-56819 GCA_050015155.1 Candidatus Acidiferrales bacterium
CCAGCACAACGAATCGGACCATCAGGAAAGCCTTCTGTGGATGCCAGCGGTAGGAGGCCCATTCGACACGGACCAGGAACAGGCCTTCCAGGGGGCGGTCGCCATCCAGCTGACGGGAATGAAGACCGGGGATATGGCGTTTCACTGTTGCACCTCCACAGGGCTTGAATAGGAGTTGAGTTTGCAGATCAGGCCATCGAGGTCTTCTTTTGCTGACGACGACACGTGAGAGATGAAGGACTCGACCAAGTCGCGGCCAGCGTCCTTGAGGGTTTGAGTACCGCAGAAATCAGCGGCATAGGCCTTGACGAGCGTCGGATCGAGGTTGTACTGCCGGATCAGGAGGCAGAGTTGGTCGCGGAGCCGAGGCTGACCATTATTCGAACCGTTTGGCTTGTGAGAACCGTTCGGAGCACCCGACGCCGGGAACGGTTTCGGCGGTTCGGAAAGCCAACCCAATTCTTCGACAGAGCAGAGGCCGATGCCGTACGCTTTTCGCAGAGCACGATTGACGGCCCGAGTTTCGGCAACCCGCATCTCGGCCCCGCGTACTAGCGGAGAAACATTCGATGGATCAGCGTCGCCGTAGCCGACAAATCTTTTCGCCCCGCGACCCTTGTAGACAATAGCCTTGAATACCCATCTGCCACTGGGAATGTCAGATGCGAACCGATCAATTGACGTCGTAATTGCGGAACAACGGCAGCGCTTGGAAACTCGAAGCAACCCAGAATGCGTCACGTACCATCTGCCGTCTAGCAGTTGAAGATCACCCGACGAAACCGAGAGTGCGTGTTTCTCGGCGAGCTCTTTCAAGCTGGACATAGTGGCCTTCGGAAGCTCGCCCCAAAGGGTTCGACCACATTTCGCGTTTGAGCGGCATATACTCGATGCCTTCTTCGAAGCTCTGTCTCTAATGTGGTGCATGCTGCCTCCTGTCCTCGCTATTTCTTTTAGTTGCAGGGGCACCCTCCAAAATGTAAAAAGGGACGCTTACGAGAGCCTGAAATCGTAGGGCCTCCGTATTCTTATAAGCATATGCTATTAGGAATACGGCATAGAGTCAAGAGGGTTTTTTCAAGGGGAGTCTTCTGGCGACAAAGCCCATTAAGTTGAGGGCGGATTTAAAGGCGATCGGGACACGTATCCGCCAGCTCCGCGGTGACGTACTCCAAGAAGATCTCGCGGTGTACCTTGGCATCAGTCAAGGACAGCTATCAAAGATAGAGCGCGGGAAGCTGGGGCCGACTCCAGAAACACTGGTTCGATTAATCGAGAGATTTGGGAAAAGCGCTGATTGGATTTTGACGGGGAAAATGTAGTCGCCTGAGGATTGGAAATGGAATCCGCACCGCGGGGCATCCTACGGAATGTCAAACTCACATTCAACGAGTGTCGCGCACCTTTCTAGTGCGACCAATACTTCGCCCCCGTAATCGCTCGCCTCATTCGGGAAGCGCCAAGCCAGTGCCACGGACTCATCGATAACAATGCCGGTCCCGCCGTCCCCCTTGAAACATTTCACGGAGGCTGAGCAGGCTAGAGGTCAATGCGATCTGTGCAAGATTGAAAGGGCACTGGAGCTGTTCCTGTGTCCGACAAGGAAACGGTCAACAGGCAACCGACAGAAAACACGGAGGATAGCAAAGTCAGGCGAGGCTGAGGGTGAACGTCGTGAACATCGTGAACGTTATTAGGGCAAACGCAGGCGAACTCGGCCTGACGAGCGCTGGCCGCTCAAGACTAACAGTGCTAACCGCAAATACCCCGGATTTTACGCGACTCGCCGAACCACATTTCCGCTGATCTCCCTCAGAGCGGTGCAGATGCGAGCCTGAGCGGGTTCGAAGGATACGAAATTTACAAAACGAACTACCGTAAGGCTTTTGGAATCAGTGCAATTTGTATGTGAACAATGCGAATTGTCTGCCGGCTGAGTACTCTGCATGCCCGCGAATGCATGACATCGTTGCGTCGCGCGCGGTCAAACGAATCCCGGCGAATCCGGATCGCGTCCGGCTGCGTTGATCCGCCGTCGAGCATGAGTTGCAAAAATCGAGGCGCACGAATACCATCTCCACCGGGCCGGGCCGATGCGGGAGCATCCACCGTCCGCGAATACTCAAAAGATGGAAAGAGGTGCCACCATGCCGGATTCGAATGCGAAATTTTCCGTGGAAGACCGGCTCGACATTATCGAGCTGTTTGCCAAGTACGCGTGGGGCATAAACACAGGCGACGTCAAGGCGGTCCTGGCATGTTTTGCAGAGGACGGCTATCTGGACCATCTGTGGCAAGGGAAGCTGCAGGGACACGAGAAAATACGCCGCGCCTTCGAAGAGCTCTGGTACGACCGTCCAAGCTGGTGGTTCGGGCGCCAGCACCTGGCGAATCATTTTCTGATCACGCGGGAGGGCGAAGGAGCGCGCGTGAAGGCCTACTTTACGATCGTTCAGTTCAATGTGGACTACCGGACGAATTTCGTCTTTGGAATCGGGAACTGGGACAATCTCTGCGTGAAACGAAACGGCAAGTGGGTGTTCATGTCCATGTTTATCAACGGCTGGACCGATCGAGACAAAGTGCCGTGGGTCGGCGACACGCGGGCGTACAGCGGGCCGCCGGTGACGAGGGTGCACCAGGAACCGGTTTCATCAAAGGGCGATTGAGGCGTTCGAAGGAATCCTGAAGAGTCCGGCTGCTTGCATCCACGCAAAGACCAGCAATCGGCAGCGGTTGGTGCTTTCCTGGATTCGGTGCGCGCAGTCTTTCGGACCGCAACATCCCGGCAGGACCCGCCATGTGCACCACGAAAGCCGGATCCGCGCGCCACATCTCCGGAACTAGAAGCCTATCGGGACGGGCATCGTCCGATCATTCCCTCACGAGACGCGCGCTGAGATCGCAGGAAACAATGTGGAAACGCGCGCCACGTCTCGTATAATCTGCCACCGGCCGCCGGGCGAATGGATTTGACGCCGGCCTGCACGAAGCGAGGTGCATATCAATGGGCATGGTTGCAGGTGGAGAGCTCGTAGTAAGGACGTTGGTCAAGGCGAACGTTAAGAAAGTTTTCGGGCTACACGGGGCGCACCTCGAGACGATATTTCAGTCGTGCCTGGATCATCACATCCCAATCACCGACACCCGGCATGAAGTGGCCGCGGGTCATGCGGCCGAAGGCTACGCCCGCGCGACTCGCACCTTGGGTGTGGCGATGGCGACCGCCGGGCCGGGCTTCACAAACATCGTTACATCGATCGCGAACGCGTATCTCGACCGCACGCCCGTGCTTTACATCGCCGGATGCGCTGGTCTGAGGGACGCGGAGACCAACACGCTGCAATCCGGATTCGACCAGGCGGCGGTTGCAAGGCCCATCACAAAATGGGCGCACCGGATCACGGTTCCACAAGATATTCCGCGGCTCGTCGCCCAAGCGATCCGCATGGCTACGTCCTATCCGACGGGTCCCGTACTGCTGGACATGCCCGCCGATGTGCTGGGAGCGCAAGTCGACGAAGATTCGATCCGGATTCCAGAGAAGGTCCTTCTGGATTCCTCTTCCTTCCCGGCCCCACAGAGCGGGGCGATCGAAGAGGCGATTCGGTTGCTGGCGAGTGCGGCGCGGCCCGTGATCATGGTGGGCGTTGGTGCTTATCAAGCGGGCGCGGAGGAAGAACTGCGCGCGTTCGTGGAGGCAACGGCAATTCCCGTGTTCTCTGATTTTCAGGCGCACGGGCTCTTGCCGAGCAATCATCCGCTCTACGGCGGGACTTTCCACAAGATGGCCGACTTGTCGGAGCCGAACCATCGGCCAGATGTGGTGCTCGCTCTCGGAGTTCGCTTCGGCCTGTTCACGCTGGGCATGAGCGACATAGAGGTTCCGCACGCGGCGAAGATCATCCACGTGGAGGTGGATCCCACGGAAATCGGGCGACTGAGACAGGTCGCTGTTCCGATCGTGGCGGATCCAAAGGAAACCTTGCGCGCGTTGAACGCGCAGGTGAAGTCGCAGCGCTGGCCGGACTACAAGGCCTGGCAGCAGACGATCCGAGACGCGAAAGCCGACCGCCGCAAACGCGCCCAGAAAGATCTGGAACGGACGGCGCCGCCAATTCATCCACTCCAGGCGGTATCAGCGATCGTCGAGAACATCGCTGAGAATGCCATCATCGTCGGAGACGGCGCCGAGGCCTACCACTGGATGAACGAGGTGATTCATCAAAACCATCCCGGAAGCTACATCACCCACGGTTTCCTTGGAGCCGTTGGATTCGGCCTGGGTCTGGCAATGGGCGCCCAAGTGGCGCATCCCAACCGGCAGGTGTTGTGTCTCGTTGGGGACGGCGCGATCGGCTTCACGATCGCGGAATTCGACACGATGGTTCGCCACAAACTTCCAATCGTTGCGGTCGTAATGAACAACCACAGTTGGGCGGCTTCGCAACACTTTCAGGAGATTGTGTCTGGAGCCAACCGCGTGACGGCGACGCGGCTTCGCGATGCGAGGTATCACGAGGTCGCGGCGGCGTTTGGGGCCCACGGTCAGCATGTAACACGCATCGAAGAGCTGGGACCCGCCATCAAAGGGGCATTTGCGAGCGGCAAGCCGGCGTGCATCAACGTGGCGATCGATCTAGCGCCGCTTCCACCGGAGCTCCATCTGCTAATGAAGCACTGATCTCGCTCTGTCGGCCAGGAGGGAGCCTTGTCAATGGAAATGCGGCAACTAGGTCGCGGCGGGCCTACGGTTTCGGCGATCGGCCTCGGTTGCATGGGCATGTCCGGGATGTACGGCGCCGCCGATGAAAAAGAGAGCATCGCGACGATTCACGCAGCTCTCGACGCGGGCGTCACCATGCTCGACACCGCCGATTTCTACGGCATGGGACACAACGAGTTGCTCTTGCAGAAAGCCCTTGTGGGGCGCCCACGCGAGAGTTTTTTTCTTGCCGTCAAG
Source organism: Candidatus Acidiferrales bacterium (assembly GCA_050015155.1). Taxonomy (GTDB): domain Bacteria; phylum Acidobacteriota; class Terriglobia; order Acidiferrales; family UBA7541; genus Palsa-295. The sequence continues at coordinate 4,964 of JBEKBY010000022.1, forward strand.
TTCGGCGCCATGCGCGCGCCGAAGGGTAATTTCGTTGGGATCGATGCGCGCCCAGCCGCAGTCAAGAATTTTCTTGCTTACACTCTTCGACGGCTTGGGACGGACTACGTCGATCTCTACCAGCCCACGCGAGTTGATCCGAACGTCCCCATCGAAGATACGATCGGCGCGGTATCGGAAATGGTGAAAGCCGGATTTGTTTGCCACATCGGACTTTCCGAGGCATCTTCCGAAACCATCCGCAGAGCTCACGCGGTCCACCCGATCGTGGCGTTGCAGATCGAGTACTCGATCGTGACGAGAGGCGTCGAAGTGGACATTCTTCCGACACTTCGCCAGCTCGGTATCAGCCTCGTGGCGTATGGTGTCTTCTCGCGGGGGCTGCTGACGGGACATGCTCCGAGCCGCGAAAGCGCGTCTCAAGGAGATATTCGCGCCCATCTTCCCAGATTTCAAAGCGAGAATCTGAAAGCCAACCAGCAAGTCATCTCACAATTGCGCGCCGTAGCTCAGGGGAAAGGAATCAGCGTCGCTCAGCTTGTCGCCGCCTGGGTGTTCACTCGAGGAAAGGACATCGTGCCGCTCGTCGGAGCACGCCGACGCGACCAACTGTCTGAAGCTTTGAGGGCCACGGAGGTTTCGTTCTTGGCAGATGAACTTGCCGCGATCGAGGATGCCGTACCGGTCGGATCCGTCGCGGGCGACCGCTATGGCGCGGAACAGATGGCAGCGCTCGACAGTGAGCGTCCGGTCTCAAAGTCGTCGAGAGCGAACAGCTAGGTTTACGCCGCTTTCGAGTACGCGCTGGCTTCATCAAGCAGCCGAACCGCGTCCGGCGTGAGCTTCAGAGTCGTCGCGCCGATCAACTCTTTCAATTGGTCGAGATTCGTTGCGCTGGCGATCGGCGCCGTAACGCCGTGCGCGATCAGCCAGGCGAGCGAAACCTGTGCTGGCGTCGCCCGGAGTTCTGCGGACACGGCATCCAGTGCCTTCAGGATGCGGAAGCCCCGCTCATTCAGCATGTCTTTCACTCGATAGCCGCGGGCCCGGCCTTCAAGGTCCTTTTCCGAGCGGTACTTTCCCGTCAGGAAGCCGCTGGCCAGAGAAAAATAGGAAATCACACCGATATTCTCGCGCTTGCACAGTTCGGCAAGTTCACCTTCAAAGTCGGCGCGATCGTAGAGGTTGTACCACGGCTGAAGAGTCTCGTACCTCGGCAGACCTTTCGCGGCGCTGATCTTGAGGGCCTCGGCGAGGCGATCGGCTTTGTAGTTGGATGCGCCAATCGCCCGAACTTTTCCCGCCTTGATCAGGCCGGCATAAGCGTCGAGCGTCTCTTCGAGCGGTGTTTCCGTGTCGTCCCGGTGTGATTGATAGAGGTCGATGTAATCCGTTTTCAGACGTTCGAGAGAACGCTCGACGGCGCGCAGGATGTAAACTTTCGAAAGACCTTTTTCCTCCGGGCCCATTTCGACGCCAAGCTTGGTGGCGATGATGACCTTTTCGCGGCCGCCACGCTGCTTGAGCCAATTTCCGATAATCGTTTCGGACTCGCCACCCTTGTGGCCAGGAATCCACTTCGAATAGACGTCGGCGGTATCGATCAGATTCAAGCCCGATGCTACGAATGCGTCGAGTAACCTGAAAGACATGGGCTCGTCGGCGGTCCAACCAAACACGTTTCCGCCGAAGGCCAGCGGGCCAACTTCCAATCCGGAGTTCCCTAGTTTGCGCTTAGTCACGTCCGTCTCCTATCAACGCCGCGTCCGATTCGTCGCAATTAAGGATTACGCACAAATCTTAGTCGAGACCCTTGTCCGCTGCAACTCTCGCGCACTTGAGATACGCGAGGTTCGGAAACGCCGGCAACCTCGCACCCGTCTATGAAAAACCCAGACGGATGGCGGGCAAAGCGGCAAGATTTGCTATCATCGACCTGCAAGGCGCGTTAACGGCATCAAATTATCAGGACTCGAGAAGGGGACAGCGATTCTATGACCTCGGGTACGGACAGAGACTCTTCAAAAAGCAAAGGCTCTATATTGCGTGGGTTGGCTGTGCTGGCTATCGGACTGGTTTGCATCCTTGCGGCCTATGCGGGCGCAACGAAAGCGGTGCGGGCAGACGATGCCAAACCCACAAAAACGACTCTGGATGGAGTTTACACCGACGATCAGGCCAAGCGAGGCAAGACGCAGTACAGCCAGAGTTGCGCCAGTTGCCATATGGACGACCTCAGCGGGAGCGGCCAGGCCCTGCCACTCGCCGGCGATGCATTCATGCAAGTGTGGGAAGGTCAAACGGTAAACGATCTTTTCCAACTGATTCTCACCACGATGCCCCAGGATAAGCCCGGCACGCTCACGCCAGAAGCTTCCCTAGACGTCGCGGCGTACCTGCTTCAATACAATCAGTTTCCAACGGGGAACGAAGAACTCAAGAACGCCCCCGACGCTTTGAAGGGCATCCTCATTACGAAGAAGGCCTCTCAATAGAAGTCGGTTGGAAGAACCTTTAACCGGCTATTCGGCCGAAAATGCCAGCAGCACGTTGCCCGGCATACCGCCGCCGACGTTGGCGTATCCAGAGCCGACATAGAGCGTGCCGCCGACAACGGTCGGGCCGGGTCCGCCCATTGAGCCGCCCTTCGCTGCGACGCCGTTTACAGTCTTGAAGTCCCGTACTGTGTTGAACTGCCAGAGAACTTTTCCGTCCGTCGTCGAAAGAGCCCGCAGGATACCGTCCCATCCTCCCGTAAAGACGACGCCAGGTATCCCAGTCGCGGCGGCAGACTGGCCGAAGCGCAAGCCCGCCCTCGTTCTGTTCTCACCATTGGGCGTCGGTTGGCCCAAGTCGTCGAGAGATTCGAGCCGCGTCAGCCATGCGCGCTTGCCGGCGAGGAGATCGACGGCGGCGAAATTGCCGTCTTCAAGAGCCAGATAAACTTTCGCCAGGTCAGTGGTTCCTCCGAAGGCGATCTGCCCGTTGTTCGGCGCTGTCTTTTCCGAAAGGCTCAGGCTCCAGACAATCGCGCCCTTGCGATCCGGGTCGAGCGCGTAGACAGTTCCGCTCTTGGGCGTGGCAAGCAAGAGCGAACCGCGATTCGGAACCTCCACCAGAATCGGTGACGAGCCGAAATCAAAATCCACTCCCAGATCCTTCGGGCAGTTTTCCGTCGTCACGGGAACGCAGCCGACCATCCACGCGTCGTTTTCGACTGCCTGAAATGACCAGAGAATTCCGCCCGCCTTCAAATCGAGCGCGACGACGGCATCGGAAGTCTTCGCCGCCGGTTCGGTGTAAGCGTCACCGGTTCCCACATAGAGCGCGTTTCGCCGCGGGTCGATGGTCGGCGAATTCCAGACGGCAGCACCGGCGGGCGCCCACAATTGTACGCCTTGGGAATTCTTCTTGATGGGCTTGGGTGCTTCCGGAATCATGTACGTTTTCCAGAGTTGCCGTCCCGTGTCGGCATCGAGCGCGACCACACTCCCCCGGAACGTACAGCACGGATAGGACGGCGACGCGGAGAAGACCTCTTCCGTGGCTGATATGGGGACGTACAAGCGGCCTTCATACAACGCGGGCGCTCCTGTGATGCGCGCGGTGTAATGGTCGGATAGCTCCTGCGTCCAGAGCTGCTTGCCGGTTGAGGCGTCGAGCGCATACGCGTTCGCCCGCATGTCGCCGACATAGACCGCATACTTTGTGGAGCCTTGCCCCTTCACGGGACCCACCGTCGGGGCGGTTCGCACTCCGGATTTCGCGTGGAAGGACCAGTAAACACATCCGGTCTTTGCATCGAGCGCATAGACGTAGCCGATGTCGCTCCCCACAAAAATTCGAACGCCAACGACGCTCGGCTGTCCGAAGGCGGTGTCACCGTGCGGAAATCCGAAAGCCCACTTGAGTTTCAGTCGCGGAACCTGGCCGGCATCGAGCCCGGCGCTCGGACCGCTCTGGAAACGCGTGTTCGCCCGATCGGCGCCCCATCCGTTCCAGGCAGGGGCTACGCCCGGATTTTCGAAGGGAACGTTGCTCGCGCAGCGATTCGCCATGGAGGCGGCACTACCCCAGTCGGTGAGGTCGAGAGGCCTGCCGCCGAGGTATTCCGAGACGGAGAGCTTTTCCTCGTCGGTCAATTTCGAGGCGGGCACAGCCATGGTTCCCGAGGTGACGGCTGCGTACACGGCTTCAGGCGTCAGCGCCATCAGAGCTTTCAAATCCGGCGCACGCTCCGCGCGGCTCGAGCCCGCATGGCAGCTCGCGCAGGTACGCTCAAAGACAGTTTGGCCCGGGGCCTTCGGTATCGGCCTTTCGGCTTGGGCTTGCCAAACGACTGGATGCGTGCAGGAAGATCCCGCATGAAAGCAGCAGCGCGCACGAAAACAAAAGACGATTCATCCCTATATCCCCCGCGCAGCGATCGTTCCAGGACCGCCCGCGCCCGATGCGTCGCGATAATAAGGTATTCAGTCTATGATTTCGAAGCGGAATTCTTCGATGACGGGATTCGTGAGGACATCTTTCGCGATGCGCTCGACCTGGGCCTTGGCTTCATCGCGGCCCATGCCGTCGAGCTCGAGAACGAAGAATTTTCCCTGCCGTACGTCCTGCACCTTGGCGTAGCCGAGCGAGGAGAGGGCGCGTTGAATCGTCTGCCCTTGAGGGTCGAGCACTGTGGACTTCAGCATGACCCAGACGTGTGCTTTCATTTTCTTGCGCTTGCCGATTATAGCAGGCCCTCTGATTTTGCCGCTGAGCGAAAATCTTCGAGCAAGCGCCGCTTATCGACCGGAGGCAGGAACGCCGCGCTGAAGCTCTGCTCGGCAAGCCGCAAGAGCTGCTCTTGCGAAAGCCCGAGAGCCGCCGCGCGCGAGTATTCCGTGAGCAGGTCCGTGTGAAACATCGCCGGATCGTCGGTAGAAAGCACGACGAGCGAGCCGCGCTCGAGAAACTTCGGAAGCGGGTGATCCGCAAACGACGCATCCGGCTTGCCTGTCTGTTTCGCCAAAGCGCTCGTCGCCACGTTGCTCGCGAGGCAGTTCTCCAACACGACGTGCCGCGTCGCAAGCGATTCGGCCATCGCCGGATCGTGCATCACCGCGATTCCGTGCCCGATGCGCTCGGCGCCTAATATCTCCACGGCGTCGCGCACGGAATCCGGCCCGCCGATCTCTCCCGCGTGGCAGACGATGTGCAATCCGCCCTCACGCGCGAGATCGAACGCGTGGCGGAAATTCGCCGCCGGATAGGCCAGTTCGTCGCCGCCCATTCCGAAGGCCACGACGCCGGACCGTTCGAGCCGCGACGCCCAACGCGCAACCTCCAATACGGCCTCCGCGCCGAACTGCCGGGCGGAATCGAAGATCCACGCAGTTCGAAGCCGGCTGAACAGCACGCCGCCAGCCGTTTCGCGGATGGCCTCGAAGTTCGCCTCGACATTCTGCATGCGCCGCAGCATCACGCCGGCCGAAACCGTGATTTCCGTGTAGACCACGTTTTGCCGGGCGAGTTCCTCGAGCAGTCTCCGCGTGACGAGTGCGTAGTCCTCCGGATCGCGCAGGAACGATGTGACCCACTTGAAGGCATCGATGAATCCGGCGAAGTTCGAGTAGTTGTAGCGCGCGGCGACTTCTTTCGCCGTGAGCTTGACGCCGTGCCGGTCAGCCAGTTCCACCGCCGTGTCCGGCCGGATCGATCCTTCGAGGTGCAGATGCAATTCCGCCTTAGGGAGGGCGTCGAGAATGGTTGTTTGTCGCGTCGCTTCGGTCATGAATACGCTCAATTGGAAGGCAGCTGTGGCCGGCCGGCGTTGATCCACGCCGTCATCCAATAGGATCCCACGTCGGTCGAAGCGTCCGAGAACTGGCGGATAAGAACCGCTCCGGCCTGCGCGTAGAAGCGGTCGTAATACTCGTCCCCGTAGCCCGAAAGCCCTTCGTGAGCGCGACGGTCCGCAAGGAGCACGTTTTCAAGCCAGGCGTGCGCGCTGAAAGCCATCTCGAAGGCGTGGTCGGTCGGATCGCGAATGAACGCGGCTTCGTTCGGCTTCACAAAGAAGAACAACTGGTACCGATCCACGAGTCCGTCCCCGAACCGCTCGTTCACGCCCGGCTGATCGGAAAGCTTGCCGTCGTTGTTCACGGTGGTATTGAACGGGTCGTGTGACGCAGCCACGTAGTGAGCCAGTATGGCTGCCGAGAGCTTGGCTTCGTCCCAGTTGTGCGAGCGAAACGCGTCCGTCAGCTTCTGGCTATAAAGCCCGACTTGCCACGGAAGCACTCCGTAGGTTTCCACGGACCGCTTAGTGAATTTCGTCACCGCGGCGTTGTAAGAGTGCGGAAGCGCCGAAAAGGGAAATTGCCCGTAGTGATCGAGCTGGATGAAATTGTTGTGCTGATCGGCCGAGTTTCTCGCATCGGACTGGTCGGGGTCGGTCACATGGCGGACCAGGAACTGCCGGTTTGCCCCGAAAAACGCCTGCATCTCGTCCGGCAGCGTGTCAACGGCCTTGTTCGCAATCAGGCGCTCGGCGTTCTCTCCCCAACCGAAAGAAGAGGGGAGGGCAAGCAGCAGAATCAGCAGAACGAGCGCCAGGCCCAGCCCAATCCCTCGATGGGTCAACCGGCGCATCAGCGAAGTCCTTCCTTCGCGGCCGCCGCCTGCAGCGTTGCCGTGGCCAGCTCGCTGTGCTTGCGCCCGTAGGATTGGTAGACGACCAGTCCGATCAGCAGCCACACGAAGAACCGGATCCAGTTCGTGATCGGCAGCCCGGCCATCAGCAGCACGCACGTCAAAATCGTCACCACTGGTGCCAGCAGCCCGCCCGGCGCGCGAAATGCCCGCGGCCGGTCCGGTTCGCGATACCGCAGAATGAGCACGCCTCCCGCAACCAGCGCGAAGGCAAACAGCGTCCCGATGTTTGACAGGTCAGCCAGCGTGCCGATGTCGAGAAGTCCGGCTGGAATGCCGACCAGGAACCCGGCGACCCAAGTGGAAAAGTCCGGCGTGCGGTAGTCCTGGTGAACGCGGCTGAAGATGGCGGGCAGCAGACCGTCACGCGACATCGCGAACCACACGCGCGCCTGGCCCAACTGGAAGACCAGCAGCGACGAAATCATTCCCATCAGCGCGCCGATCAACACCGCGAGCCGGACGTTTCCGAAATGGAGTCGCTTCATCGTATTCACAACTGGCGCCGCATCGTCGATTAGCGTCTGCCACGGCACGAGGCCCGTCAACACCACGACGACGCCGATGTACAGCACCGAACAGATCACCAGCGTGGCGATGATTCCGATCGGCAGGTCGCGCCGGGGGTTCCGGCACTCCTCCGCGGCCGTCGAGACCGAATCAAAGCCGATGTAGGTAAAGAAAATGATCGAGCCGCCGGTGAGTATGCCCGGCCAACCGTTCGGCGCGAAGGGGTGCCAGTTCGCGGGATGGATGAAACGCGCCGCGACCCCGATGAAGATGAGGATCGCAAGGATTTTCACGAGCACCATCACGTTGTTCGTCGCGGCCGACTCCCGGATGCCGCGGACGAGAACGATGGTCAGCAGCATCACGATGATAAATGCCGGCCAGTTAAACCCGAAGTGCCACCCGGGATCGTAGAGCGTGTTTCCCTGAAGGTCGGTGAGTCCTCCCGGGAGATAGGCGGGCGTGATCCAGCGAAGGCTCGGATGAAACCCGAACCAGTCGAACAGACCGACCACGTGCGCCGAGAATCCGACGCTCACGGCCATATTCGAAACCGCGTACTCCAAAATCAGGTCCCAGCCGATGATCCAGGCAATCAGTTCGCCCATCGTGGCGTAGGTATACGTGTAGGCGCTGCCTGCGATTGGGATCATCGCCGCAAGCTCCGCGTAGCAGAGTGCCGCAAAGCAGCACACGACCCCCACGAGCGCGAACGAAAGCGCGATCGCGGGCCCCGCTCCCGGCCTGCCGAACGATGCGGAGTGGTAGATCAAGTATTCGAGCAGGGGAGCGTTCAGAATTGATTTAGCTTGGAGTTTCTGACCGGCAATTGCCGTGCCGATGACGGTGAAAATGCCCGAGCCGATCACCGCGCCGATGCCGAGCGACGTGAGGCTCAGCCATCCGAGCGACTTCTTGAGCCGCTTCTCGGGTTGTTCTGAGTCGGAAATGAGTTGGTCGATGCTCTTGGTACGGAAAAGTTGTGGGTCCAATCGCCACCTTCCCCGCGCGACCGAGAAAAAACTCTACCCTGCGCGGCGCTTCCGCGCAACCTGTCCTTCTGGTCGTTCCGGCCGTGCCGCCGCGAACTGTGCTGGGTTTGCTGCCGAATTAGGCGAGCCGCAGATTCGCGTAGCGCTCGAGCAGTTTCTTCGGACCGTAGTCCTGAAAACTGACGGTCAGTTTGCGCTCCTCGCCCTCGCCTTCGACCTCGATGACCGTCCCGATGCCGTACTTCGAGTGCCGCACGCGCGTCCCGACCAGCGGATCTTTCGAAGCGCGAGCCGGCGGCGCCGGGCGACCGGAGTTCGGACGTCCGTACGAGGAACGCCCGATCGCGCGCGGGCCATAGCTTGTTTCCCCGTATGACGGCCGCGTCCGGCGATACCCATAGCCTTCTGCAAATTCAGCGTCGGACTCGTAGCGGCGCGTCTCGCCCGGTTCGGATTGCGATCCGGCGGCCGCCTCAATCAAATCGCCCGGAATTTCCGCAAGGAATCGCGACGGCAGGGACGCGCGCAAACGCTCTTCGCCGTAGCTCCGCCGATAGATCGCCCGCGAGAGGACAAGCGACCGCTTCGCGCGTGTCATGCCGACGTAGAAGAGCCGTCGCTCCTCCTCGATTTCGGCATTCGTATCGATCGACCGGCTGTGCGGCAGGATGCCTTCTTCGAGGCCCGCCAGAAAGACGGCGTCGAACTCGAGTCCCTTCGCGCTGTGCAGTGTCATCAGCGAGACAGGGATCGTCTCGTCGTATTCGTCCGAATCGCTCATGAGGGCCGCATGGTCGAGCAGGTCCTCGAGAGTTTGGCCCTGCTCGGTTGCTTCCGCCATCGCGTTCGAAAGCTCCCGAAGGTTCTCCGCGCGTGAGGTGTGCTCTAGATTGTCCTGTTGCTCGACCCAATCGAGGTAGCCGGTGCGATCGAGCATGCGCTCGATGAGCTGTGCGGGCGGGAGTTCGCTGCACTCCTCCCGCAGCCCCTCGATCAATTCGCGGAAGGCGGCGAATTTCTTGGCGGTCGGGAGTTGTCCGCTGCGAATGACATCCCAGAGCGATGTGCCGGTCTCTTTCGCGCGCGCCTCGAGCGCGGCAACCGTTGTGACGCCGACGCCGCGCGGCGGGACGTTGAGCACGCGCAGCAGAGCGACATCGTCTTCCGGATGGAAAAGCAGCCGCACGTATGCAAGCGCGTTCCGCACCTCGGCGCGCTCGTAGAAGCTGAAGCCGCCCACGACCCGATGGCGGATCGCCAGGCGGCGCAAAACCTCCTCGAACGATCGCGACTGAGCGCCCGTGCGGTACAGCACGGCGACGCGTGTATCCGGGTCGTTCCGCACGAGCGTCGAAACCTCGCCGCAAATGAATTCGGCTTCGGTGGTCGAATCCTGCGCCTCAAAAAAACGTAGCCGATCGCCCGAGCCGAGCGTCGCTTGCAGATTCTTGCCCAGCCGGTCGGAATTGTTTTTCACCACGGCCGCGGCCGCATCGAGAATCGTCTGCGTGGAGCGGTAGTTTTTTTGGAGGCGAATGATCTTCGCGTCCGGAAAATCCTCGGTGAAGCGTTTCAGGTTCCCGGCGCGCGCGCCGCGCCAGCCGTAGATGGACTGATCCTCGTCGCCGACGACGCACACATTCTTCCGCACGCCGGCCAGCAGCCGCACGAGCTCCTCCTGTGCCTGGTTCGTGTCCTGGAACTCATCGACCATCAAATATTGGAAGCGGCCGCTCCAGGCGGCGCGCACTTCGGGATGTTCGCGCAGAATCTCGACCGCGCGCAGGAGTAGGTCGTCAAAGTCGACGGCCGCGGCCTTGCGCAGGATTTCGTTGTACACACGAAACACGTTGGCCACATCCCGGCGGTCACGATCCCGCATCCGCTCCGCTTCGGATTCCATTTCATCCGGCGTGATACCGTGGTTCTTCGCATGGCTGATCTGCGCGCGCAGGCCGCGCGGTGGGTAATCGTCGGCGGAAAGCCCAAACTGGAGGAGCGCGCGCTTCACCGCCGCCACCTGGTCGTCGTCGTCGTAGATGGCGAAATCGCGCGGGAGGCCGGCGTGCCGCGCCTCGCGGCGCAGCAGACGCGCGCAAAAGGAATGAAACGTCGAGATCCAGACCTCGGACACTCCGCGCCCGCTCGCGCGCAGGAGGTCGCTGATGCGGTCTTTCATCACACCTGCAGCCTTGTTCGTGAAAGTGACCGCAAGAATCGCGCCGGGTGGAACGCCTTTCTCGATCAAATGCGCGACGCGATACGTGATGACGCGCGTCTTGCCGGTCCCCGCTCCGGCGAGAACGAGTACCGGTCCTTCGGTTGCGAGCACGGCTTCGCGCTGGCGTTTGTTCAGTTCGTCGAGGAGTGACATTGCGTGCGGGGGATGGCTCAAGTGCAAATTGTATCCGACGAAGTCCGATTCAGCAATTTGCCTCCCGTGCCTTCGCAGGCGCTCTCGAAAACTCTGTTACAATCGCACGATTTCACCGGGGCTCCCGCGAGCAATGAATCCTCCTAAGTTGCCGGCTTGGCTTCAGAAAAGCGTCGCGGTGATGGGTGGCGGGGGACTGTTTCTCGTCGCCTTCTTCGATTCCTCAGTACTCAGCTTTCCGTTCATTCCCGACGCACTGGTGATCGGTCTCTCGATCCAGAAGCCCGCGCGAATGCCCTACTACGCGGCGATGGCCGCGCTCGGCTCGCTCGCGGGTTGCATCTGGCTTTACCTGCTCGCGAAGAAGGGCGGGGAAGCGTTCTTTCGGCGCCGCGCGGGCGGAGCCGCCGAACGTGCGAAGCGGTGGGTGCAGAGGAACGCGTTCCTCAGCGTGTTGATTCCCGGGATTTTGCCGCCGCCGTCCCCTTTCAAAGTGTTTGTCGTTGCCGCGGGAGTTTTCCAGGTTCCGCTCCGAACGTTCGTGCTCGCTCTCCTTGCGGGTCGCGGGCTCCGTTATTTCGCCGAGGGAATTCTGGCCGTTCGCTACGGCGACGCAGCGCTGCTCTTCCTGATGGCTCACAAGCTCGGCTTCACCCTGTCGGTCTTCGCCGTCCTGCTGTTGTTGTATGTCGCCGGCCGCCTACTGTTCCACGGTTCCGAACACGAAAATTAGCGATTCGGCGATGAGGCGTACCGGAAGTCCTCGCTTTGGAGCTCCAAGCTGCCGTTGAGGTCTACGCGGACGAAAATGTTGGCCGGCTCGGTGTCGTCGGACGCGAAGCGCAGATCGTGCACTTCGACGCGATAGCCATCTTCGATCCGCTCGACGCTGGCGAACGGGAATCGCGCGTATTCGAGAAATCTCTGCGCCGCCGCCGTCTTCTGTCCGGCGTCGAGAGCGGGAGAATCCTCCGGTTTGTAGCGCGTGACGCTTCGATTGGGATCGAACTCGTCGCCGGGTCCCAGTGGAACCTCCACTTCCTCGTCGGTGTTGTCCGTCACAGCGATTCCGCGCCATACAAATGGCGCCGACGATGCCGGGAATGCCCCGGCCTCGAGCGGTATTCGGCCGTGATATTCGCGCGCGAGCAGCAGGTCGATCGCGCGGCTGTGCAGGTTCGCTCGCGCGCCCAGATACGCCGCGATCAGAAGCAGTGTGGCGATCGCCGCGCGGCTCCCGCCGCGGCCCTTCTTGCGGTCGCCCACTTCTTCGTTCACGAGGCGGAAGAGCAGTGGCAGCAGGAGCCCCGCGATCAGCAGAAGCAGAATCCAGGGATCGAAATTCGTGGCCAGATCCCATGCCAACCAACGCGCGTGAAATGGCCACAGGAGTTGCACGCCCACACCGCTCGCCAGATCGAGCACAATGTGCCCGGTCGCGCCGATCGCGCACGTTGCGACCGCCGCCCGGAACGTCAGCGGCGCGGGGGTTTTCGTTTGCGCGGTTTTCCTGGCCGGCAATCTCCTGTCGAGTGCGCAGAAAGCGCCGGCGATCACGCAGGCCGCCACCGCCGCACCGGTCGTCGAGTGCAGCGCCGTCCGATGGAATCGCAGAAACGCGCTCGGCCCGGCGAAATAGCTCGCGTAGTCGAGATCGGGGACGAGCCCCGAGACGATCAGCATGGCCGTGCCGAACCGCGGCAGGCGCCGTTCTCCGGCGTGCGCGAGCGCCAGCGAGGTGAAAGCATGTGTGAAGGGTTCCACGGTTGAGTCCCGCCCGGGGAATCGCGTCTAGCGCGCCGGAGTCACGATCGACAACGCATCCCGAACGATTCTGAACGCGAGCGGCAATGGCCCGATCGGCTCGCCATCAATTTGCGCGTAGATCGGCTCGTCTCCGGTGGGTTCGCAGATCGTTTCCGCTGCCTTCCACGCCTCGATGCCCTCCATGTCGCGCAGGGTGCCGAGCCACATCGCGGGCAGGCAGGCGAGATAGCCGAGCCGGCTCTTTCTCGAATTCGTGAGGAACTCAAACGAGTCCTCGTAAAGGTTTGCACCCGTCGTGATTTTGAACGGCCCGCCGTAATTCACGGTCCTTCCCACGACCAGAATTGTGGCCTTCCGCTCTTTTCCTCCGGAGCGAATGCGCATCTCGGGGAATCCGTACGAGAAAAGCTGTCGGAAGCCTTCGAACCAGTAGGCAAGAACCCCGGCGCTGTCCTTCAGCCCCTTATGAACGCCGTTGACGATCGCGCCGTCAGGCCCGGCGCCCCCGACGGAGAGGAAGTACCGGCCTTCGCGCGGAAGCGCGGCAGCATGGTTCCCGTTCATAGGGAACGCGATGCCGAGGGCAATCCGTCGGATAACGCCGCCCGGGATCAGTCGTGCGGCATGCGGAATGTCCCACGGGATGTCGAGTTCCTTCGCGAGTATGTTTGCGGTGCCCGCCGGCAGCAACGCCATCGGTACCTTACTTCCCGCGAGACCGTTGATGATTTCGTTGATCGTGCCGTCACCGCCGCAGGCGATCACCATCCCGCGTCGCTGTTCGACCGCCTGGCGTGCAATCCGTGTCGCGGTTCCAGGTCCGGTCGTGGGAGCAAGCTCCGCCGCAATGCCCGCGTCTTTCAGGACGCGCGCTGCCTGCTCTATTTCCGCAAAACGGCGATGGCGTTTCCGGCCGCTCGTCGCGTTATAGATCAAGACCGCGTCTTTGATTCTAGCCGTCATCGTTTTCGTCGGCGATTCGTGCCGCAATTGCGCATTGTATAATACTGGCGAGCTTTGACCGACTGCATCCCGTTGAGGTTTCCATGCCCAAGGCCGGAACCGCGAAGGCCCGCGATGCCGCCAAAGAGATCGAACGCCTGCGCGAAGAGATTCGCCGCCACGAATACCTGTATTACGTCGCGGACGATCCGGAAATTTCCGACGCCAGCTTCGATCGTCTCATGGAACGTCTCAAGCGGCTCGAAGCCGAACATCCCGAGCTGGCGGCTTCGGATTCGCCCACGCAGCGGGTGGGCGGCGCTCCGCGCGAAGGTTTTCAAGAGTTTCGCCACAAAGTCCCGATGGTCAGCCTCGACAACGCCTTCTCGTCCGAGGCCCTCGCCGAATTCGACCGGCGCGTGCGAGAGCTCACCGGCCGTGAAAAGATCGACTACATTGCGGAACACAAATTCGACGGCCTGAGCCTCTCTCTGCTCTATGAAAAGGGAACGTTTGTGCGCGGCGTAACCCGCGGCGACGGCACCACGGGCGAGGACGTCACACCCAACGTCAAGACGATTCGCTCCATCCCTCTGACCATCGCTCCGGCGCTCCTCAAGAAAGCCGGCTTGCACGGAGACTTCGAGGTGCGCGGCGAAGCGATCATGACGCGCAAGGCGTTTCAGGAGCTGAATCTCCAGCAGAGCGAGCAGGGCGGCAAGATTTTCGCGAATCCTCGCAACGCCGCCGCCGGTGGCGTCCGCGTGCTCGACCCGAAGATCACGGCCTCTCGGCGGCTCGATTTTTTTGCCTACTACGTTCTCGTCGACGGCCGCTCGGCGAAGAAGCGCCTTTCCGAAGTCCTGGAAACGCTCACGACGCTCCACTTTAAGGCAAGCGACGACTGGAAGCTCTGCCATTCGCTCCAGGAGGTCGAGCGTTACATTGACAGCTGGGAATCGAAGCGCGAGAAGCTGGCCTACGAGATCGACGGCATCGTCGTAAAGGTGGATGAGGTCGCCTTGCAGAACGAGCTGGGCTTCACATCGAAAGCCCCTCGCTGGGCCATCGCCTACAAGTACCCCGCGCACCAGGAGACAACGGTCGTCCGCGAGATCGGCGTCAGCGTTGGCCGCACCGGCGTTCTAACCCCGGTCGCCCTTCTCGATCCTGTGCAGATCGGCGGAGTCACCGTAAGCCGCTCGACGCTGCACAACCTGGACGAAATCGAGCGTCTCGGTTTGCACGCGGGCGACACGGTGCTCGTCGAGCGCGCCGGCGAAGTGATCCCTCACGTCCTGAAAGTTGTGACGCATGGGAAGGAGGGAAAGCCCTTCCGCATGCCCGAGAAGTGCCCCGAGTGCGGCATGCGCATCCACAAAGCCGAAGGCGAAGTCGCCTATCGTTGCGTCAACGTTTCGTGCCCGGCGCGCCGTAGAGAATCGCTGCTCCATTTTGCCAGCCGCCACGCGATGAATATCGACGGCCTGGGCGACAAAATCGTCGATCAACTGGTCGAGAAGGGGCTCGTCAAGGACTTTGCCGATCTGTGCAGCCTGAAGCTCGAAAAGGTCGCCGACCTCGAGCGCATGGCGGAAAAATCGGCACAAAACCTTCTCGACGAAATCGCCGCCAGCAAGAAGAACAGCCTCGCGCGCCTGATCTGCGCTCTCGGCATCCGCTTCGTCGGAGAGCGTACCGCGCAATTGCTTGCAGCGCGCTTCGGCTCGATGGATAAGCTCGCCCACGCAAGCGAGGAGGAATTGACGGGCGTGACCGAGGTCGGCCCGAAAGTCGCCGAAGGCATCGTCGAATTCTTCTCCGAGTCGGCAAATCGCAAGCTGATCGAGCGCCTGCGCGCCGCCGGCGTGAACATGAAAGAGGAACGCGCCGCGCCCAAGGACACGAAATTCGCCGGAATGACCTTCGTCTTTACCGGCACTCTTGCGAATCGCTCGCGCGAGGAAGCTGAAGCTCTCGTCGCCGCCCACGGAGGCAAAGCCGGCTCCTCCGTCAGCAAGAAAACCAGCTACGTCGTCGTCGGCGCCGACCCCGGCTCGAAATTCGACAAAGCCAAATCCCTCAAGGTTCCCATCCTCGACGAATCGCAATTCGAAAGGCTGCTCTCGGCTTGAAAGCTACGACTAGCGCTGCGGCGTTCTAGAACGGCATTGCCGGCTCGCATTTAGTGCAGCAACAGCAGCATGGACTATGCTGCCATCAGCAGGCTTAACGGGCGTTAAGTGGCCAACAAAGGACGATTTTGGCCGGGTTTTTCACGGAGACTGCAGTGGCACCAGCAAACTAACTGCCACGAGGGCGACACTCAGGGGTACAATAACAACAGCGGGTGAGTCGGGTGATCGCCGGCCTGTTTCGCGAAGGCGGAGCGGGCGGGAGGAAAGTCCGGACTCCAGCCGTGGTGGGCTCGCAGGAGTCGGCGACGGCAGGGCAACGCGCCTGGTAACGCCAGGGGGTTGCGCCGCGAGGTGCCCGAAAGCGCACTTCACGACGCGGCCACGGAAAGTGCCACAGAGAATAGACCGCCGGTGATGCTCGCACCTCGGCGGCAGGCCTTCGGCAAAACCGAAGGCCCGCCTCTTTCGGTCGAGCGCATTTGGCAAGGGTGAAAAGGTGGGGTAAGAGCCCACCGCCCGGATGGCGACATCCGGGGCACGGAAAACCCCGCGTGGAGCAAGGCCAAATAGGAGGGGAGGGCTGGCCCGGCCCGCATGCGTTCCGCTCGCAAGAGCGGCGCGCTCTGACCCTCGGGTAGGCTGCTTGAGTCCCCGAGCAATCCGGGACCTAGAGGAATGATCGCCGCGTTGCGCGTGCCTCAAGCATTCTGATGCAAGTCAGGATGCCGGTCGCGCAGCGGACAGAATCCGGCTTACAGACTCATCCGCTGATTTTATTAGACTTACTGGAACGCAATCCCTGTGTTCCCTTAGAGATGGCCCCAATCGGGGCTTGCTTTTGAGCCCCGATTGTGTGGATCACCTCCGCCCGAGCCAAAAGTGCTTCTGTCTGAGTCATCGAATCAGAAGACAATGAACAGGCGGATATCGCTCGCTCGAAAAGCACGGGCAACATCCAGTTTGAAAAAGTTGGCTGTAGGGTCTCAGAGCTAAGAGAGAGCGTGGTCATGATGACGTCAGCACTGCTGCAGAACGGGGCCGCACATCTGGATACGGTTCGGAGGGACCTCCTCCGCTGGATGGAGGAACACGAATATGAGTCCGTCACGCAGATGTGCGGCAGCATGAGCCAGCGAAACGTGCCGGACCCGGCCGCCTTCGAACGCGCCAACTAAATTAGGGTGTTGAGCTCTTACACGCTTCGTAGTCACGCCGTCCGGTAACCGTGGCGATCGAATTTGCAGCAACAGGCGATCGGCTCGATTGCACGCGAATTCAGCCGGTTCACCGGCGTTCCTTCCCCCGCAACGCCTCGAAGGACGCGATGATGTCCAGTAGTTCGGCCGTGATCGAATCTTGACGAAGCTGCCGGGACTCCGATGTAAGCGCACGCAAACGATCTTCGACGTTCCTCTCGGCGACCTGCATAGAGGCTAACCGGCTGGCATTTTCGCTCGCCAGCGATTCGGCAAACGCGCGGAAGAGGGAAACAAACAAATACTCGCGGATCAGCGCCTGGAAGAGTTGGGCTTCGTTCATCGTAAACATAGGGATCACGTGGGACGGCCAGCGCTTGGCTTTCAACCCATTGATCCATTCGGCATCAACCGGCAGCAGCCGGACGCCAACCACCCGGTACCACGCGCCGGATACTGGCCTTGCATAGAACAGAACCACAAGCTCAATTCCGCGTTTCGAGTGCCAGTCTTCAATGGCTCGGAGGAGCTCTTCCACCGCCGCGCCGATCGCAGACGATGAACTGGGAACTCGCACCGAATCTTCCACTGTGCGACCCAGGCTTTCGAGTTGCGCCGCGGCGCGCACGCCGACGGCAAGAGTTGCCTGGCTCTCCCGCCGGATAGCAAGCTTTTGCAGGGCGCGCGAGGCATGAGAAACCACCTGATCGTTCAGCAGACCGCACATTCCTTGGTCGGACCCGAAGACAATCGCGCCTAACTTCCGCCCCGGCGCATGCTTGGGCAGCACGACGTCAGGCCCAAGTCGCTCGAGAGCGATCTGCAAACCCATTTCGATTGTCCGGTTGTACTCAGCTACGGCGCGGGCGGATCTCTCAAACTGCCGGATGTTGACTCCCGCCAGCGCTTTCATTGTTTTCACCACGGATTGAAGCTCCTTGGTGATGACAATGGACCGTCTCAATGATTCGGCGGTTTCCATACGGATCCGATGACTTCTTTGGCAAGCTGCACGATCGCCCGGCGGTCGCCATCACTGAGCTTTTTCCCGGCCTCAACGCCTTCATGGAGAAGCGGCAGCCTCTCTGTCAGGGCTTCGCGGAACCGCCCGGAAGACTCGGTGATCTGTTCGGGTGGAACATTGTCAAACAGGCCCTCGGTCGCCGCCAAAAGAACGGCGATTTGCTCGGTCGCGGAGAGTGGATCGTATTGGGGCTGCTTCAGGGCCTCGCGGACGGCGCGACCGCGCGCAAGCATCTGTCTCGTTCGCTCGTCGATCCGCGACCCGAACCGCGAGAACACTTCCAATTCTTCGAACTGCGAATAGAACAGCCGCAGATCTCCGGCGACGGCTCGGTAAGCGGGGAGTTGCGCTTTGCCGCCCACGCGAGATACGGACTTCCCCACATCGATAGCCGGAAGAATGCCTTTCTGAAACAACTCCGGCGTAAGGTAGATTTGCCCGTCAGTAATCGAGATCAAGTTCGTCGGAATATAAGCCGAGATGTTCTGTTCCTCCGTCTCGACGATAGGCAGCGCCGTGAGGGATCCACCACCCAATTCCTTGCGGAGATGTGTCGATCTCTCAAGCAGCCTTGAATGAATGAAGAAAATGTCGCCTGGGAAACTCTCTCGGCCAGGAGGGCGGCGCAACAATAGCGACATCTCTCGATAGGCTCGTGCGTGACAGCTCAAATCGTCGAACACGACCAGCGTGTCGCGTCCCTGGTGCATAAAATATTCCCCCATGGCGGTAGCAGCATAGGGAGCGGCGAACTGCAATCCGGAGGGAGCATCTCCGGTAGCCACCATCACGATCGAGTAATCCATCGCGCCGCGGTTGCGCAAGTCGGCGATTACACCGGCCACCGAAGCACTGCGCTGGCCAATCGCGCAGTAAATGCAGACAACGTCTTTTCCTCGTTGGTTGAGGATGCAATCGACGGCAATTCCCGTCTTCCCAGTCTGGCGGTCGCCGAGAATCAACTCGCGCTGCCCGCGGCCCACGGGGATGAGTGCGTCGATAGCCTTTGTTCCCGTTGCGAGCGGCTCAGCTACCGGAGCCCGATCCATGATCGCGGGGGCTGCGCATTCGATGGGCGCGCGCAGGTGGCTTTTCAGGGGTCCGGCATCATCTAGCGGCCGCCCCACAGGGTCCACAACGCGCCCCAACAGGCCTTCTCCGACTGGAACGTCCAGCACGCGGTTTGTCCGCCTCACTTGGGACCCGGACTCGATGTTCGTGCAGTCGTCCAAAAGAACCACACCAATCTCGTCCGGATCGAGATTGAAGGCCATACCGAGCAAGTCGCCTTCAAAGCGAACAAGCTCTTCCGACTTCACATGGGGCAGGCCTTGGACGCGGGCGATTCCCTGACCAATGTACGTGACTACGCCGAACTCTTCGAGAGCCAGATTGGCAACGCTTCTGCGCGAAGCGCCGTCGATGGCTGCCAGCGCATCATCGAGCACGCCATATAGGGGCCCGCGTTTATCCATCACTCGTCCTTCACCTGAAGTACCTCGCGATCAACGGCTTGGGCCTGGCGGTCCAGGGCCTGCTTCAGGTTCTCTTCCAAGGAATCCAGATAGCTTTCCGGAGCCCAACCGATCTTGTGTCCGTTTCCGCGCAGCTCGATGCCCCAAGCCATTGTGGAGTCCTTCTCGAACGTCAATTGGGGGGGAGCGCCCAAGCGAGCTTGCAAAATCGCCCCGATCCTTTTCCGTGTTTCCTCAGGTAAATCCACGGCACTGCGCACCACTTGCTCCTTCGTTCCCAGTTCCCGCAGCGTGGCAACGTCGAACGAACCTAGCTTATCCAGGAAAACCTGAATAGTGGATTGCTGCAAATCAGACGAGGAGAGGTCCCCAAGCGCCCGTCGGATAACCGCGAGGATTTCGGCTGCGGCTCGCGTCCTTAGCTCCATGAAGAAGGCACTGCGCTCCCGATCCAAGTCTTCGTGCCACTTTTTCTCAAGCTCTCGCACAGAATTCCGCGCCTCGTCCACCAGTTTGGCGCGCTGGTCTTCGGCCTCCTTGCGCGCCTGCGCCATCACTTCGTCTCGCTGTCTTTCCTGCTCCAGCGACCGAAGGCGCGCTTGTTCCGCTTGTCGTTCCGCCTCCTTGCTCTTCTCTTCAGCCTTGGCAAGCTCGCTGGAGACACGGGCTTCGCGTTCGTCAATGGCCCGCGTGAGCTTGCCCCACAGAAAGCGTTTGAGCAGCGCCACGAGCACGAGGAAGTTGACGATCTGCGCGACGACGGTAAACCAGTCGATCAGCACGCGCTAACCTCCGCTTTTTGAACTGATGTAATTCCAGAACGGATTCGCAAAGATCAAGATGACGGCGATGACAAAACAGTAGATGGCGATGGACTCGATCATTGCCAGCCCGATAAACAGAGTGCGGCTGATGGTTCCCGCTTCATCTGGCTGTTGAGCCATGGAACTGAGCGCTTGGACGATGGCCTTCGCCTCGCCGAGAGCGGGCGCAATCGATCCGATGGCCATGCACAGCGCCGCCGCCACAATCGACGTGATGCCGATTACTGTCATGCTATTCATATTTCGCTCCTCCCCGGTCGAGCTGCGATTGGACGGCGGCGGCAATATAAACCGTCGCCAGAATGGCAAAGATGTAGGCTTGAATCAGGCCTGTCAGCAACCCAAACGCCTGCATGACGAGTGGGAAAGCGAGCGGCGCGATCGCCAGCAACACTCCTACGATCATCGACTCGCTCATGATGTTTCCAAAGAGTCGAACCGCCAACGCCAAGGTGCGAGAAGTCTCAGTCAAGAGATGAAATGGAAGCATGAGGAAGGTCGGGCGCACGTAATGCCGGAGGTATCCCGCAACGCCCTGCTGCCGGACTCCAAACACATGTACCGCCACGCCGACGCAGATCGCGAGCGCCGCAGTGGTTGATAGCGAGCCTGTTGGAGCGCGCCAGCCCGGAAGAACCTCCAGCAGACTGCATACCGCGATAAAGAGAAAAATCGTACCGACAAAAGGGAGATAGGCATCGCTGCGGTCGGGACAAATCTCGCGAATCTGAGAGCGAATTGTTTGGACCACCACTTCGAGCGCGTTCTGCCATCGCGATCGATACAAATCCGCCGTGTCGAGGCGCCGCGTGACGAGCCAAGACCCGATCGCAAGCAACAGCATGACGATCCACGTGTACAGGATCGTCGCGTTGAGATGCGCGAACCCCCACTGCCAATAGATCGCGTGATCTGGCGTTATGGGCATTTCGTCCTCGCCGCTTGCACACGCAAGGATTTCGAAACCGCGATTCGTCCTATCATGAAACCAACAACACAGGTCAACGCATATTGCCAGCGCCCCTTCATTAGGAAAAGGAAACTCGCCAGCACGACCAGAGTCCGAATCCAAAAACTGCCCAATGTCAGCAGGGTAGGATGGCGCGTTGTCAAAAGCGCCCGGACGGTGACCCACAACCCCACGTAAAAAAAGACTCCAAGCACAGCTCCAACGAGAAGCCGCGAGAGGATCGAGACAGCGTTCACGGTTGATCTCTCCTGATCCGCAACCATGCGTTTGTGCAGCCCAGCAGAAGCCCGCTGATCAACAACATCAACGTCCACGAAAAGCGGCTTGGCCAGCGATGGTCAATCCATGCCCCTAAAGCCACCCCAACCAGCGTTGGGACCGCCACCGACCAGCCCACCAATCCGAGAATCGCAAGGGATCCCCAGAGGTCACCCTTCTGGCTGCGCGCGCGTGAGGCGCTCGCCTGCCTCGATTCGACTTGCCGAATCATGCGTTCGGCCGAGGGCGGGAGTTTCGGAGGCGATGGCGACCCGAGATTAGACATTCTTCTTTTCCAGTTCCAAGAGACCCCGCACCAGATCTGCTTCAAGCTTCACTTCTGATGCCAAGGTCTTCTTTTCGCGTTCCTCCTCTGCCTGAAATCGTGCCTCGACGGCCTTTCTCAATTGGTCGAGGCTCGTGCCGCGCACAGCGGCGCGAGTCGAAACCGAAACTTCCGGCCCGCACTTGACCAGAATCCCCTGATCAATCGCAAGATATTCCTCATTCCCGCCGGCGCGCGCGAAGACCAGGACGCCGGGCACCAGTGCCGTGACGAAATCGATGTGCCTCGGCAGCAGGCCAAACCACCCGTTCGGGGCTTCCGCCTTGATCCCAGTGACCTCCTCCTGCATGAGAATTTCGGTCGGCAGCCGCACGGTAAGCCTCATCGTCCTCGCGCACCACTCCTCTCTCGCGCCTCGTCGATGTTTCCTATCATGTAGAGCGCCTGCTCGGGAATATTCGCGAACTCATCGTTCAAGATCCGTTCGCATCCGTCGAGTGTGTCCTGCAGTTTCACGAGTTTGCCGGACTTTCCCGAGAACTGTTCCGTGACAAAGAAAGGCTGTGTCAGAAATCGTTCAAGCCGCCTTGCGCGGCGCACCGTGCGGCGATCCTCCTGGGAAAGCTCCTCCAGGCCGAGCATGGCTACAATGTCCTTGAGCTCTTCGTAGCCAGCCAGTGTCTTTCGGATCTCTTGTGCGATCCGATAGTGCCGGTTTCCGACGATTTGCGGCGTGACCATCTTCGACCCGGACTGGAGCGAATCGATCGCGGGGTAGAGCCCTTCGCTGGCCCGCTTGCGCGATAGGACAATCGAAGCGGAAAGATGGCTGAAGGTGTGCACGGCGGAAGGATCGCCGAAATCATCGGCTGGCACGTAGACTGCCTGCACGGAAGTGATCGCGCCCGTAGCCGTGTTACAGATACGCTCCTCCAAATCGGCGAGATCGGTGGCCAGTGTCGGCTGATATCCAAGTCGTGAAGGAAGCTGGCCCATCAAGCCGGACACCTCTGAGCCGGCTTGTATGAAACGGAAGATGTTGTCAATCAGAAGCAGCACGTCCTGACGCGCATCGTCGCGGAAGTACTCGGCCATTGTCAGAGCCGAATGCCCAACCCGAAAACGGCAGCCCGGCGGTTCATTCATCTGCCCGAAGACGAGGACCGTCTTGTCCAGGACACCAGCCGCTTGAATCTCTCGATAAAGCTCCTCTCCCTCGCGGCAACGCTCACCAATGCCACAGAAAACGCTCACACCTCGCTGATGGCCGATGACGTTGTGGATGAGCTCCATGATGAGGACGGTCTTCCCCACGCCGGCGCCGCCAAACAGGCCGCTCTTTCCGCCCCTTTCGAGCGGGGCGAGCACGTCGATTGCCTTGATTCCCGTCACGAAGATCTCGGAAGTCTTCGACCGGCGCATCAATGGAACGACCGGCGCGTGAATGGAGCGCCATTCGCCGCCTTCGACCGGTTGTTTCCGGTCGATCGTCTCGCCGAACACGTCAAACATGCGCCCTAGCACCCTCTCCCCGACAGGAACTTTCAGCGTTTCTCGTGTATCGATCACGGTAGAACCCCGAGATAGTCCTCTCGTCGACGTGAGGGCGATGCCGCGGACAGTATGAGCATCGAGGTGCAATTGGACCTCGATCACAATTTCACCCTGATCACCCGCTTTCAGTACGTGGTAGAGAGAGGGAATATGCCCGAGGAAAAACACGTCGACGACGCTGCCGCGAACAGCCTCCACGGTTCCCGTATTGCCCGCCGGAGTCGTCATGAGCACAGTTGCTCAGATTTGGAAATCCAACCAAACGCGTCCGTAAATACCGGACATTTCCGATTTAGCCAGCCCAGATCAGTCGCATCCTACAACAGCGGCACCGCAGCGAATCGAATTTCTTTGTCGCCTTGGTCGCGCATCATGACGCGCGCACGGGCGAGCCGAACTGCGGATGATGGGACAACGCCTCCGACATTTTCTCCGACACCTCTCCCGTGTTACGCCCTCTCTTCGCCCACACGGTCTCCGGCAGCTATCGCGCGTCAACCGGTCGGCGTTGGCAGCGCCCAGATCCGCCGGAGCATCGACCGAACAGGCGTCGGGTCAGGTGACTCTCCGCCAGCAACGGCCAATAAACTATGGCACTGCACTAACAAGGAAACTCTCCCGTATTGAACGGTTTGCGTTTGAGAATCCATGCCGCTCCCTTTAGCGCATAATTGAAAATCTGTCTTCCTCCCTCTGGCTATGCCCAAATTGCAATGTGTTCCATATTGGACAGAAACGCGTTTCCAGACGACGGGCAGGGAATCGTGCGATCACCGATGCAGATGGAGTCTTGGCGAGAGACATGATGCGACAGATCGAACGGTTTTCAGTGTGGACGAGACCTTGTCGTCGTCAGAGTACGCGGATCGAGTTTCTGGTAGGGGCAACATGCCATTTGGTTGCTCCATTTGTTGTTGAACGCAGTTGCCGAGCGAATTCACGCCGAATACGATCGGGCCATCGCAGAAACTTCGACGCAGCCAAAGGCACACGAATCAGGTTTCTTGATATTGACAGGTGCTTAGAAGAGCGGGAAGCTTGGCGTGCATTTTGCGTCCGTTCTGTAGAGTTCCATGCAGACTTACGAGACCGGCGAGACTTACCGGACGATCCTATAAGCATGGTAAGTTCAGGTAGTAGTTAACTTGAGCATTTTCTGTCATTTGGTGATTTTGTGGATTATAGAATCCTGCTTACAGGGCTCATCCGCCAAATTTTGCGCCGGCTGCGATGCAATTTCGTGGCAGCCGGCGTTTTCGTCTCCCCGCCCTCGCCGCTATTCCCAGCCAGTCTTTGAGTTGTACGGCAACATGGTTCCCATGGCCTCGATCACATGGATCTTGCCGCCACTGACCTTGAAAATGTGCGCGGCTGGCAGGTCGAATGGCTTGAAATTCAGATCCACATGATCAACGCCGGGCACGCCCACAATCTTTACCGTTTTCTCGTCCATCGGTTGGCGAAACTGCGAGAGCCCGAATACCAGTCCAGTTTCCACGTCCGCGATTTCCACGCGCCGCGGCTCGATCTTCTTGATATAGCTCATCACTTTCGTATCCAGTTGGGCGGAGCAACCCATCGCACCCATCGTTCCCCGGCCTGGAGTGGGCGGCGGAGGATTGCCGGTCGTCTGCCTTCCGTTCTCGTGGCGGACGCAGTCGTCCGCAAACGGCGCTTCCTTTCCTGCGCCGTCCACAAGGGCGTCGTAGTACGAGAGCCCCATTTTCAGCATCTCTGCTCGAGGGACTCGTTCCGCGGGCGGAATCTCTGCGGCAACAACACTTTCGTATTAAGCTTTGATATCCTCTAGCTGTGGGGTAGGTGCGTATGTCCTTTGAGAAAAGACTGCTCGGCGCTGCTGCGCTGGCGGTGGTAGCGACGCTTCTGTCTTCTGTCGCTGCCGCCCAACAGGAAGAGCCAAAGCGCCCGCCGCCGTTGCAGGGCTTCCCGATCGGTCCCTCGGGGCGCGTCACGAGCTTCACGGCGGACCCCAGCACGATCCAACCGGGCCAGTCTGCCACTCTCACCTGGGCCGCTGTGAACGCCGACGATACTTCGATCGATGAGTGCGTGGGAGTTGTGCCGACCAGGGGAAGCCGTCAGGTCTCTCCTACGGCGACGACCACTTATACATTCACGGCTACGGGGCGCGGCGGTACGGACAAGAAGTCCGTCACGGTGACCGTGCCCGGCACGACTCCGGTTCCGGCCGACTCCAATGCCGGTTGCGTCGCCGAGAAGGACATGCCGGTGCCCCAGATGGATGGCCACCCGGACCTTTCCGGCGTCTACATCGGGGGTTTCGGCATCACCAACCGAGCCAACCCCACGCTGAAGGCCGGTGCCGAAAGCTTCAGGATTATTCCCAAGGAAGACGATCTCGGCCAGGGGGTGCTCTGCGTCCCGCCGGGAGTGCCCGCTGCCACCATGCAGCCTTACCCGCTGCAGATTGTTGAGAAGCCCGGACTCGTGGTGATTCTCTACGAGGCATATCACATCTTCCGCGTCATCCATACGGATGGACGTCCTCATCCTACGGACCTCGATCCTACGTGGATGGGAAACTCGGTGGGTCACTGGGAAGGCGACACGCTGGTTGTGGATGTGACCGGCTTCAACGACAAGACGGAGGTCGCCGGTTTCCATCACACGACGGCCTATCATGTGGTCGA
This sequence comes from Candidatus Acidiferrales bacterium, assembly GCA_050015155.1. GTDB lineage: Bacteria > Acidobacteriota > Terriglobia > Acidiferrales > UBA7541 > Palsa-295. The sequence continues at coordinate 30,642 of JBEKBY010000022.1, forward strand.
GCGCTACCGCCGCACCAGGTATGACATCGTCCAGTACGAAGCGACCGTCGAGGACCCAAACGTGTTTGCGGCGCCCTGGAAATACGGTGGGATCCTGAAGCTCCATCCAGAGTGGGAGATCCAAGAGTACGTTTGTGAGGAGAACAACAGAAATTACCAGGATCTATTGAACAAGAAATAGCCTGGACTGGTTACACTGGATTCGCGGGCCCGCGAACGGGCCTCATTCGGGGGAATGTCTATGAAAACGAAGTCCGCCATCTTGCTTGCCTGTCTCTTGCTTGTGTGCGCAGCGCCGGCGTTCGCACACCATTCGGTGTCGATGTACGACATGGCGCATCCCACTACCGTTACCGGTCTCGTCACCAAGCTCGAGTGGACGAATCCTCATGGGTACATCTACGTCGATGTAAAGAACGCAACGGGAGAAGTCGAGCACTGGGCCATCGAGATCGACAGTCCGAATTTTCTGAAGCACAACGGCTGGACGAGCACCACGGTGAAACCCGGCGACACGATCACCTGCACCGGGGGCCGCGCCAAGAGCGGGGCGCTGACCATGCGTTGCACGATCGTCAAACTCTCGGATGGCTCGGAGCTCAGGTCCTAGAGCCGCATGCCCATCTTCCACTTTTGCCAGTGGCTCGAGGCCACATCCGTTGGGGCTGCCATACGTGACTCGAGTTGGCTGTTCCCGGTCATCGAGTCGATTCACGTGCTCGGCATCGTCGTGTTGGTCGGTGCAACGGGGCTATTCGATCTGCGTCTGCTTGGCGGCGGCTTTTTGCGGCACCAGCGCGCCTCGCAGGTGGCTAAGCAAGTCATGCCGTGGGTGTGGAGCAGCTTCGCCGTAATGTTCGTCACCGGCGTGCTGATGTTTTCTTCCGAGGCCACAAAGTGCTACACGAGCTGGTTTTTTCGGATCAAGCTGGGACTACTGCTGCTCACGGGGCTGAACGCATTCATCTTTCAGTTCGGGACCTATCGCCAGATCGCCAATTGGGATGAGGCCAGGGTGACGCCGGCGGCCGCCCGGGCCACGGCCTGGGTCTCCTTGTTGCTCTGGGTTTTTATCGTATTTGCCGGACGCGGAATAGCGTACTATTAGCGCGGTCCGGGGGGACCGTGCATGCGCTTCTGCCATTGGCTCTCACAGACCTGGTTTATCGCCTGGATCACCAATTCCGTCGTGATGTCCACGCTCGTCGAGTTGACGCACTACTTCAGCCTTTTCCTGCTCGTAGGATCGATCGTAATCGTCGATTTGCGCATCATCGGTCTTGCGGCGCGGCGTCGCAACGCTACCCAACTGGCTGACGATCTGTTTCCCCTGATGTGGACGGGCCTGGCGTTGAATTTTCTGTCCGGGTTCTTGCTCTTTGCGGGTGACGCACCGACTTTCTGGGTCAACTGGGTGTTCCATATCAAAATGACCGTTGTTTTGGTCGCGGTGATATTCGGCATAATCGTTCAGTGGAATGTGCGCCGGTGGGATCGGCCGTCCGGCATACCGATCGGAGCAAAACTCCTGGCCTTTGTCTCGCTGGTCTTGTGGATCAGCTCGATTCTTGCGGCAGTCGAAGTCCCGGCTCTAACGAGCGTGGGATAGCCGCAGCAAGCGAATGGGAGGGCGGGCGGAATGTACCATCTCTTGTTTTCCTTCTGCGAGTGGCTGCAAAACACTGAGTGGGCTCTGAACGTCGCAGGCTCGACTTGGGCCTATCCCTACGTTCAGATGATCCATTTCACGGGCTTGTCGCTGTGGGTCGGCACGAACCTCGCCCTCGATCTGAGCCTCCTCGGCGTGGGGCGCAAGCGTATGACGCCCGCCGAGCTTTCCAATGCGCTGTTCGCCTGGAATTGGATCGGTCTCGGCATCGCCGTTACCGGTGGATTCATGCTATTCGCCACCGCGGCCACGTCGTTCATCGTCAACCCCGCTTTTCAAATAAAACTCGGACTGCTTCTTCCGCTGGGACTCATCCTCCATATCATCGTCCAGAGCAAGGCGCGCACGTGGGGTCAGACGACGACAACGCCCGCCGTGGCGAAATTTGCTGGCTTCACTGAACTGCTGCTGTGGTTGTCTGTTGCCACCGCGGCCGTGTCGATCCCCATTTTCGAACACATTTAGGGTGAGTCGTTGAGGCCTTTTTTCCGCTGTCTTGCAGTTGGCTTCGTTGCTTCTCTTATCCTCGCGGGTTGCGGCAAGAAGGAACCGAGCGAGGGCGGTCAGGCCGCCGCTCCCACCGCGACCGTTGACCTTGCCACTGCCGCGACGATCACCGGCACAGTCACTCTCGATGGCGCGCCGCCGGCTCCGCGAAAGATCATCATGAGTGCCGGGCCCGAATGCGCCAAGCTGCACTCCTCGCCATTGGCCTATCCCGAAGTCGTTACCGGTGGCCACGGCGCGCTCGCCAATGTCCTCGTGTACGTGAAATTCGGTCTCGGCAACTATCGCTTCGACGTTCCAGCAACACCCGCCGCGCTCGACCAGGTGGGCTGCATGTACGAACCCCACGTCCTCGGCCTCATGGCCGGACAAGCCCTCGAGATTAAGAACACGGATCCTCTCATCCACAACGTACACCCAGTCCCCCACAACAATCGCGGGTGGAACAAGTCCCAACCGGTCGGGTCTGCTCCCATCGAGGCGTCCTTTGAGCATCCCGATTTCGCCATGCCCGTTCTTTGCAATGTTCACCCATGGATGCGCGCCTTTCTTTTCGTCTTTCCCCATCCCTATTTCGACGTCAGCTCGACGGCGGGAACATTCGAACTGAAAAACGTTCCGCCCGGCACCTACACTATCGAGGCCTGGCAAGAGAAATACGGAACCCAGGAACAGACGATCACGCTTGGGCCCAAAGAATCGAAATCTCTCGCCTTCACCTTCAAGTCCGCGCCCTGAGCCGCTTTGGCGGAGAGGTCCTTAGCCCTACAGCACTGCGCCGTTTGATGAATTCCTTATGGATCGCTTACACCTCGTTTACCGCTCGCACGTTAACGTAGGTATCAGCGAACGCAACGGCTCGAAGCGGTGTCCGTCGTGCTTTGAGGCGGACGCACAGTTGCAAGGCGGTTCTGATGATTGGTTCCCCCCAATCCGGCGAATGGGTCGGTCCTTACCGGATCGACAGCCTCGTGAAGAGCGGCGGCATGGCTTCCGTCTTCCGTGGCACGGATACCCGCACGGACCGCCCGGTCGCGATAAAAATCCCCCATCCTGAGATGGAGGCCGACGTTCTGTTCTTTGACCGCTTTCGTCGCGAAGCGGTAATCGGCAGGAAGCTCGATCATCCCGGCGTCGTGAAGGTGCTGCCCGAAGAGGGTTCCGGGCGTGTCTGCATGATTATGGAGTGGGTCGAGGGCCGCCCCCTGCGTGAAATCCTCGACGAGGAAAGGAAGCTCTCTCCCGAGAGGTCAGGACGCATTGCGCTCCGCGTCTGCGACGCGCTCAGCTACGTTCACAGTCACGGCATCGTTCACCGCGATCTCAAGCCGGACAACATCATGGTCGATGGCCACGACCGTATCAAGCTCATCGACTTTGGAATCGCAGGGCAGGCGGGAGTGCGGCGTCTCACATTCGCGAAATTCACGAAGGCTATGGGAACGCCCGACTACGTCTCTCCAGAACAGGTCAAAGGAAAGCGCGGCGACGCGCGAAGCGACGTCTACTCTCTCGGGGCGATCCTGTACGAAATGTAAACCGGTGAGGTGCCGTTTCAAGCGACCAGCCCGCTCACAGCGTTGAACCAGCGCCTGCTCGCGGCGCCCCCTCCGCCGCGCGACATCGCTCCCGAAATTTCGCCCCAGATTCAGGAAATCATTTACCGCGCGCTGGAGCGCGAACCGTCGCACCGTTATGCGACCGCGCGCGAGTTTGCTTGGGATCTCGAGCATCCCGATCAGGTCGGAATCGATGAGGGGCGTGAGTCGAGGAATGCCAAAACTTCGCATGTTTCGTGAAAAAGTTTCAATTGGTCCTACGTTGCGTTGGCGCTGATCCCCATCGTCATCTTCGCGCTGCTTCTGCTCTTCTCTCACCAGCAATAATTGCTCTGCCTGCATCAATTTAGATGAGGCTGAGAAGACTACGGTGTCTTGGTTGTCACCAATCCCTTTCATCTCAAATGCTGATGACATGCATCGGAATTTGGATTTGCATGTTTCGCAGCAGGCTTCCTAAAGTGAAGTATGAACGCGTACCCTGAGCGAAGCGAACGTCACGAGATTGAGGTCTTGCACGAGATCGGCGAGCGCATCGCCGCCTCGGATCCCCTGTATACCGTTCTGAAACTGGTCGTCGAGTTTGTGGCGAGCGTCGTGAAGTGCGATTCTTGCTTCGTCTACGTTCTCGAAGGAGACGAACTCATTCTCCGCGCTTCCAAGAATGCACATGCGGAGGTCGTCGACCGGTTGAAACTGAGGATCGGGCAGGGGATCACGGGCTGGGTGGCCGAACACAAGAAGCCCGTGGCCATTGCCAGCAAGGCCTCGCTCGATCCGCGGTTCCAGTCGTTCCACGAGCTGCCCGAGGATCGCTTCGAGGCGTTTCTGTCCGTCCCCATCCTGTGCCGCGACAAGCTTGTCGGCGTAATCAACGTACAGGACCGCGACTCGTATATCTATAGCCAGCGGGAAATCCACCTGATCTCGACCATCGGTTTTCTCGTGGGGCCCGAGATCGAGCTGGTTCGCCTGGAAACTGAAAGCTCGCGGCTCTCCGAGCTTTCCGAGGCGCGCCAGTTGGTCGAAACCGCCCAGAAAACGCTCGGCCGCAATCTGCGCATCACGGAAGAAGACGCCTACTTAATATTGCAAAAGGAGAGCCGGCAGCGCCGCAAGTCTATGAAGGAAATTGCCGAAGCCATCCTGATCGCCGACGAAATCCTGGGTGGCCAGCGCAGCTCCCGCCCCTGTTAGCTGTGTGCCCTGTTGATCGCGGTTATGGCTTGGTGTGTTCGCGGAGCATGAGGATGGGCTTGGGGACGGAGCCATTTGGGGAATACGGCTGGCCGTCGATGAGCTGCGTAAGCTCGCCCTCTTGCGCATTCTTGGGCAGGAACTTCCATTCCGTCGAGGGGGCGTACTGATCTTTTTGGATAGCCACGAAATAGAGCGCGCCTGATTTGACGCGGACGTTGAGCAGGGGACCATCGCCGAAATCCTTGTGCGTGTCGTCGTCGAGGTTTCCATCTTTGTCGCGGCCGATATCGAAATTGTTCAGAGTACCGGCAATACTCCCTCTGTCTTCCCTAACGACGAGGATTGCAAAGACTTCTCCCTTGAAGCTCGCCTTCCACGTGCCCAGGAACAGTTTGAGATCAGGCTGGGTTTCTTTGGTCTGCTGTCCGCTTTGGCCGGCGAAGGCCGGATACACCGATGCGCCGAGACAGGCGAACGCGATGAGCAGCAAACTGCTGAGGAGCAGCGCTGCTGCCTTGTATCCGTTTGCTATCCGGTTGCGGCTGGCGAGTTTCATCGTTTCCTCCAAACGTTTTTCCAAACGCGGCGCTACGATCCGGTAGAAGAGTAGTGCCGAGTCCCGAGATTCCAAAGCGAAATGGCGAGCGCGAGGAATACGGCTGCAACGACCGGCACGAACGGCGCGTATTCTGGCACAACCGCGCGTCCGAGCATGCGCACGCTCGGATAGAATGACGCGAGCCCGAAGGGAATGATCCAGCAGAGGACGAATTGCACCGCGCCGCTGTAGATCGAAAGCGGGTAGCGGCCAAAGGCAATCACGTTCCACACCGGGGGATGCACTCCGACGCGATCCTCGAACCAGAACGACAACGTGGTCAACATCAGAAAAATCGCAAGGTAGATCACGCTCGCGCAGATTCCGAAGAAGACGAGCATCGCCAGTTTGCCCGGCGTCCATGCGACATGCAGGCGATGCGCCGCCCAACCCATGCAAAAGAGCCCCGTCACAATCCCTTGCAGCGCCTCGATGCGAAACGTCTCGAACAGAATCTGGAAAAGAGACGAAATCGGTCGGAGCAGGATACGATCGAATTTCCCTTCGATGATGTAATCGTTCCCGAAATTGTATAGATTCGCCGCTAGGATGTTGAAGACGCCGTAAGGAATCAGAGAGAAGCCGTAAAGGAACACCTCCTCTGGGAGATTCCATCCGCCAAGCTGCGGTGCTTTTCTGAACAGGATCAGCACAAACGCAAGTCCGAAGACTGTTGCGATAAAGCTGGTAATCACGCTGACGATGAAGTCGCTCCGATAGCCCAACTGCACTTTCGCGTACTGCGTGAAGTAGTCGAACAGGAGCATGAAGTACCGCCAGATGTTGGCAGCAGCGGCGGCGAAGCCGGCCTTTTCTTCGCGCGTGTTTGGGGGCAGAGCCGTGGCGTTCACGCTAGCCTCCTTGAACCGTCATGTTGCGCAGGCAGCGGTTCCACCAGAGATGCGCCATCACCAGCAATGCCACGACCCAAAGCCACTGAATTCCAAGCGCGCGCAACGACTGCGAGTGGTTCAGGTTGCCGAGATAGATTTGCAACGGTGTGTACGCGATGTGCTCGAACGGCAGCCACGCCATCGCCTTGCGCACGCTATCCGGGAAGAACGACATCGGCAGCAGCAGGCCCGATAGCAATTCGATCAGCCACTGTTTCGCGCGGACCAGAGCCAGGATCGACTTCAGCGGTATCGCGCACGTCCCGATCATGAAGCCGATGGCGCCCATCAGAAAAAAACTTCCGAGGACCGATGCGAGAAAAAGACAGAAATGTCCGCGCGATGCCGGTCCCTGCATCGGAAATACGAGCGCCACGACGGCCGCCGTCGGCACCGTCAGCAGGCCGAGGCGGAAGGCCGACTCACCCATCGAACGGCAGATCCACATCCACTGCACCGACACGGGCTTGATCAGGTCCATTGAGATTCTACCGTCGATCACCTCGTAGGCCATTTCCTGATCGATCGTGTTCGTGTAGAACGACCGAATGATCCAGCCGACGCTGACGTAGGTGAGCATCTGAGCCATGTTGTACCCGGCAATCGACTGCCCCGGGTGGTAGACCGCGCTCCAGATGAAATAATAGATGGTCACGTTCAGGGAATACGTGATGATGCCGGTGAAGTAACGCAGGCGGAATGCCAGGATATTCACGAACCCCACACGCGCAAATCCCGCGTACGGCGCGAGCGATTCGATCAGCTCACTCATGCACTGACCTCCAGGGAGGCTTCGCCGGCGTAGATGCGCTTGACGATTTCCTCGATGGGTTCGTCTTCGATCAAGAGGTCGCGGATTTCGACGGCGCCCAGAATCTGGCGGATGAGGTCGGCGGTCGCGACTTTCGTACGGTCGAAGCGGATGCGATAGGTCAACTGATCGACCTGATCGAGCTCGAGACCATCGCGCGAAAAGGCCGACATGCTGGTCACCTGCGCACGATCCTTCAGCACACATTTGATCTGCTTCGTGCGCAGCAATCTTTCCTTGAGTTGATCGAGCGGGCCGTCGTAGAGGACGCGGCCGTGGTCGATAATCATGATGCGGCGGCACAGCTCCTCGATGTCGTCGAGGTCGTGCGTCGTCAGCAGGACCGTGGTGCGGAATTCGCTGTTGATCGAGCGCAGGAACTGCCGGATGTGGTCCTTGGCGACCACATCCAGACCGATGGTCGGCTCGTCGAGAAAAAGCAACGGCGGATTGTGCAGGAGCGCGGCGGCGAGGTCGCAGCGCATGCGTTCGCCCAGCGAAAGCTTCCGCACCGGAGTGTAAAGGTAGTCGCGGATGCCGAGGATTTCGTTAAAGCGCTCCATGCGGGCGTCGAAATCGTGCTGAGAGACGTCGTAGATCCGGCGCAGAAGTTTGAACGATTCGACCACGGCGATGTCCCACCAGAGCTGCGTGCGCTGGCCGAAGACGGCACCGATCGTCTTCACGTACTGCGTGCGCTGGCGAAAGGGCACGAAGCCGTTGACGCGGATCTCGCCGCTCGTGGGCACGAGGATGCCGGTCAGCATCTTGATCGTGGTGGATTTGCCGGCGCCGTTCGGACCGATGTAGCCGACCATCTCGCCGCGGTCGATGGAGAGGCTGACGCGATCGACGGCGGCAACGGTGCGATACTCGCGCACGAAAAGATTCTGGATCGAGCCCCAGATTCCTTCGCGGCGCTTAAAGCTGCGGAAATGCTTGGAAAGGTCGTGAACGTAAATCAGCGGTTCTGAGAACATGAACGAGGAATTTTACCACCGGCGACGAGACCGCGTCCCGTCGAAGAGGGGTCAGGTAGTGGATCAATTGCAGCCCAACACGAGCCGTCACTTCCAAGGCCCCGTTTCTGGACCCGGATGAACCGCTCGTCCGGTAATCCGACAAATCGGGAGTTATCCGAACTTGTGCTTCACTCCGAGATGCACACCGATCATTAGCCGCGGCCGATGAAGGGCATCTTGGTCGCCATGACGGTCATGAATTGGACATTGGCGTCGAGAGGGAGAGACGCCATGTACACGACGGCGCGCGCAACGTCGGCGGGATCCATGGTGGGCTCGACCGCGATCGTGCCGTTCGCTTGCGGGACGCCTTTCTTCATTTTGTCCGTCAATTCGGTCGACGCGTTTCCAATGTCGATCTGACCGCAGGCGATGTCGTACTTTCGCCCGTCGAGGGAAGTCACTTTCGTGAGACCGGTAACTCCGTGTTTTGATGCCGTATAGGAGGCGGAATTCGGCCGAGGGCTATGCGCCGAAATCGAGCCGTTATTGATGATGCGCCCGCCGCGCGGCTCCTGGTTCTTCATGATTTTGAACGCTTCCTGCGTACAGAGAAACGTGCCGGTGAGGTTCGTATCGACCACGGACTTCCACTGCTCGTACGTTAAGTCCTCGAGCGGCGTGGCGCGGCTGGAGATGCCGGCGTTGTTGAAGAGCAGGTCGAGCCGGCCGAAAGCGTCTTTTGTTTTCGCGAAAAGCTCGCGCACGGAGGCGGGATCGTTGACGTCCGCAGGTACGACGAGCGTCTGGGAACTGCCCTGCCTCACTTCAAGCGCGGTCGCTTCCAAAGGCTCCTTGCGCCGGCCGGCGAGAACCACCGAGTAGCCGTTCCGAGCAAGAGCAACGGCGACGTGCTTGCCGATCCCGCTGCCTGCGCCGGTGACGATGGCGATCTTTGACGATGAGTGGGGCGATGAGTCCATGAATGTCCTCCGCTATGTTACTGCCTTTCGCGGCCTTTGCATCCCGGCCGAAGAACGACCGGCCCGCAGCGAATCCCAAGCATATGAAGTAGGTGAACACGATCAAAGCGCTCCTCGCGCCACGCCGCAGTCACTCAGGTCTTCGTCAAAGCAGGCAACGGAGATCGCTGATTGGGATGTGTAACTTCACGCCGTGCGATCCAAACGAGCAGCAACAGCGCCGGAGTCGTCACGATGGTGGTGAGCAGGAAGAACGATACCCAACCAAGCCGCTCGGCGAGCAGGCCGCTCGAAGAGCCCACCAACGTGCGCCCGACCAGGGCGACCGACGAAAGGAGCGCATATTGAGTTGCCGTAAACGCCGGCGAGCACAGGCTCGAGAGATAGCTCACCAGCGCCGTGCCCGCCATCGCACCCGTCAGGTTTTCCGCCGTGACGCAGAGCGCCAGATAGGCCAGCCGGTGGCCGCCCACGGCTTGCAGCACGTAGAATAGATTGCCGGCCGCCTGGAGCACGCCGCACAACATCAGGGAGCGCAGGATACCGAAGCGAACCGTCACCAGCCCACCGATGAGCGCTCCCGCCACGATCCCGAAGAATCCAAGCAGCTTGGAGAACGCCGCGATCTCGTCGAGCGAAAAGCCCAGCGAGATGTAGAGCGGCGTCGCCATCACACCCGCCATCCCTTCGCCCAGCTTATAGCCGACGACGAAAAGAAGAATGGCTGGCCAAATCGGGCGGCGCATGAAATCCACGAACGGCCCGATCACCGCGGCCGATAACCGCCGGCGAAGCGCGTCCCAGCCGGGCGCGCCCTTGATCGCCTTGTCAGTGAGAGTTGCCTTCGCCGTCACACGGGGCTCTGGGCCGAAGAGGAACACTAGCATTCCCACCGCCGTTAGGGCCGCCATGCTTGCGTAAGCGGCGAACCAGCCGGCGCGAGCGGCGATCACCAATGCACCCGCCCCGGAGACCAGCATGGCGATACGATAGCCGGTCTGAATCGTCCCCGCCCCCGGCCCCTGAAGGTCGAGGGGGAGAATTTCGATGCGCCAGGCATCGATAACGATGTCCTGGCTCGCGGAGAGAAACGCCACCAGCAGCGCGAGCGCGGCCATGAGGCCGAGGTGGCGCTTTGGATCGCACGAACCCAAGGCGAGTAGCGCGGCGATGAGCGCGATCTGGATGATGATTCCCCAACCGCGCCTTCGCCCGAGCGACAGTGGCGGAGGCAGCCAGTCGAGAAGCGGCGACCAGACGAACTTGAGCGCGTAGGGCGTGCCAACCAGGGCGAAGGCGCCAATCGCAGCGCGTCTCACGCCGGCGGTAGCGAGCCATGCGGAAAGCGTCGAATACGTGAGCAGGAGAGGCAGACCACTGGCGAAACCCAACGCAAGGACCAGCAGCACGCGCCGGTCGGTATAGGCTGCGAGTGAACGCTGCCCGCCGGTCATGCGCGTCTTTTGCGTGAGATCGCTGACTGTTGTTCTCTTACGAATGTTAGACCGGAACCGTCGAGTTTTCCTGTTGGCTTTCTCGACGAGAATGGATTAGCGAACTTCATGTCAGGTTGAAATTGTAGATGAGATGGGGAGGAATGAGGTTTTGCTCCTTCCGTTCTTGCCCTAAACTGCAACGGCGGCACCGGAAAACCGACGGGATTCGTAGACGGGAAAGAGGCAAGCGCAGAGGAGTCGGCCCTTTGCAAAAGACGTAAAGGATGGGGCACCGGGCTGATGACGATGTCGTTATGATAACTTCAGTTGTTGAGGAGCCCAATCGTGAGATGGCTATTTGGAACCGAGAGACGCAAAGAGCGTCGTCGCGAACAGGAAGAACAAAGCAGAAAACACCAGGAAGCAACCCGCATGATGGCGGATCTGTTTATTCGCCATAACAGCATGGCAACCGCAGACATCATCGGCGAGCTGGAACAGATGCATCGATTCTACGCCGTGGCAAGCTGGGCACCTTCAGAAGAACGAGGGGGCTACTTCCACCAGATAGCTATGGACCTCTCGCATGCCCCACTGACCCCCGGGGAAGTCGCCCGACTCGTAGCCATGCTGCTGTGGCCGGAGCTCCGCGCCTACAAAGACCGCAACGCGCCATCATGCCTCGTAGCGACGGCAATGCAGAAGCCGAGTGAGACATATATTCCGACCCTGACCGAACATTTTGCCTGGCTTGAGGACGAGATCAAAACGCTGGCGCCGACGCAGTATCGCGCCGACGTTGCGTCCGAAATTCGACTGACCAAAGCGGCAATTCAGGCATGTCGGCTACGGCCGTGAGCTTCCTAAATTGAGAGGCGCCGACAAGGTGGCCGAGGCAACCGGCAGTAACCAAATTGCTGAGGCTGATACTTGTGAGCCGCAAACTGAGTCACCACCTGTCCCGGAGTACCATTGACTTTCGCTTTTGATTCGCCATATAGTGTACGCTTCGAAGTGTGATTGGGGGAGCGATGGCACTGACGAAGCGGCAAAAGGAAGTTTTGAATTACCTGGTGGCGTTCCTCAACAAGAACGGCTACTCGCCAAGCTTCGAGGAGATCGCGCACGCGCTGAAGCTGACCTCGCTCGCGACGGTGCATAAGCATCTCTCGACGCTAGAAAAGAAGGGATTCATCCGGCGCGGGTACAACCAGAGCCGGTCGATTGAGGTGACGCAGCTTCCGAAGCCGGTGCGCGAGGAGATTCTCGACCGGCATGTGGTCGAGCTGCCGCTCGCGGGCCGGATTGCCGCGGGGCGCCCGCTCGAAGCGGTCGAAGACAACGAAACGATCTCCCTGGCCGATTTTGCGCGCGGGGAGAAGACGTTCGTCCTACAGGTGAAGGGTGAGTCCATGCGCGAGGACCATATTCTGGATGGGGATTACATCGTTGTCGAGCAGACGCAGGTGGCGAACCCGGGAGAGATCGTGGTCGCGTTGATCGGCGAGGATGACGCGACCGTCAAACGGTTTTATCGCGAGCCGGGCGGGAAGATTCGATTGCAGCCGGCGAATTCGACGATGTCGCCGATCGTGGTGGCCGCGCAGGACGTGAAGATTCAGGGGAGAGTTGTGGGAGTTTTGCGCAAGTATTGAAGCCAGCGATTGGTGACTAGCGACTGGTGATCGGTGAATCACCCGGCCGATAGCGTCGCCCCCTCCGCACTCCGCAAAGACCTGTACTTTCGCCCATTAATGGACCGGACACAGGTGTTCCATTTTGGGTTTGGCAGGGGCGACGCGGCGGAATAGATTGATAACCCCGGTCCAGACCTTATAAGCTGACTCCGGCGCAATTGGGCCCAAGGAGGGTAGGGTAATGTGGGGAGACAAGAAGCAGGACGCTCCCACTAGGACGCCGCTTCCGCAGCAGCCTAGCCAGAACGTGACACCTGCAAAATCTTCTTCGTTTGGGGAGGCAAAGACCATGGCACCTTTGGATTCGACGTATCCGACGATTGGATCCGGCGCAAGCAGCACCGGGACGGCGCGGCTCGGCGCAAGCCTGCACGTGAAGGGCGAAATCACGGGGAATGAAGACCTGGCCATCGACGGCAGCGTCGAGGGACTGGTTCATCTGGAGGACCGCAAGCTGACGGTTGGGCCGAGCGCCAAGCTGACAGCCGACGTCATCGCCCGCGAAGTGGTCGTGTACGGCAACGTGAAGGGCAATCTGCGGGCGCGCGACCGCATCGAGATCAAGAAGGACGGCTCGGTGGTCGGCGACCTGACGACGGCGCGGATCATGATCGAGGACGGCGCGTACTTCAAAGGCTCGATCGAGATCGACAAGGCCGGCGAGTCCAGCGAGAGCGGCGATAAGTCCTACACGCGAACGTCGCGGGCAACCGCCACGGCGGATTGATCGCGCTTACCTTCGCAGTATTTTCCTTCGCCCGCCGGGCAGGGCTGCGAATTGCGGCCCTCCGGGCGGCTCCCTCGTTTGCCGTCCGGCCAGCTTGCGCCTACTTCAACTGAACGAGGTAATCGCCGTCGGCAGGTTCGAAGGCGACCTTGCCCTCGCGCGAAAGCCAGCCCATGGCCATGAAGAAGATGCTTTGAGGCGCGTCAACTTCCTCCATTAGCGCGGCGAAAGTCTCGGGGCCTCCCGCCGATAGAGTCTGCCAGATGGCGCCAGCCGTTTCTCCGATCTCGTGGTGATTCACCGTGAAAGCTCCCTTCAAGGTTTGACTTCTGAAGCGCGCCAGCCAGCAGGTGGCGGCGACCCTGCGGAGCAGCCGCCCGAAATCCTCCGGTTGCGTGGGAGGGACCTGGGACAAAGAAAGAATGATCGAGGTCATCAACCTACTCGCCCAACACGGAGTGTACGCGGGTACCATTACAGGGATGTTATAGGGTGTTCAATAGTCGCCGAATTTCCACAGAGGGGTGCGCGGCAGGCCGCGTACGAAGTGAAGTATACTGTCGCGAGAGCGCAGGGCCTTCGGAGATTGCTTCCGTAAGCAGACGCGAGTCTGCGTTGACAGAAATTGCCGTGTAGCCTACACTTAGGGTTTATCTTTAGACTGAAAGGTGTGACTGAATAGATGCGGACGTATGTTCCAAAGGGCCGGGAGGCGGAAGCGCTCACGGTAGGGAAAAACTGGTTTGTGGTAGACGCTGAGGGGCAAGTGCTGGGGCGCCTGGCGACGCGTATCGCGAGACTTCTGATCGGGAAGGACAAGCCGACGTTCACGCCGAGCCTCGACTGCGGCGATCACGTGGTCGTGATCAACGCCGAGCGCGTTCGATTGACGGGGAACAAGATCGACCAGAAAGTTTACCGCCATCACAGCGGTTATCCCGGCGGGTTGAAAGAGATCCCCATTCGGACGCTGATGCAGCGGCGTCCCGAGGAAGTGATCCGCGAAGCGGTGCTCGGGATGCTGCCGAAAAACAAGCTACGGGCGCGCCGCGCCAAGAAGCTGCGCGTCTATACTGGAAAAGAAGCGCTCGCTCGCCACGCCGGACAGAAGCCCCAGCCGCTTGCGTTCTAACCTGGCTCGAAATTTTTGCGCTGCGCCGAGGGGTGCGCACCGTTAGCTACGCGCCCTTCATAAAGAGCGCTCAGGGCAGGCAGGGTAAACAGGAGGAAAGTTGAGTTCAACCGCGAATTCGATCGAAGGTGCCGCGAAGCAGTTTTACGGTACGGGGCGCCGGCGGGAAGCCGTGGCGCGCGTGTACATCAAGGCAGGGCCGGCGCGGTTTACGGTGAACGGGCGGCCGGTCGACGAGTATTTCCGCAACGTCGCGTGGCACACGGCCGCGGTCGAGCCGCTGAAGTTCACGCAGATGCACGATCAGGTTGAAGTGAAGGCGCAGGTGAAGGGCGGGGGCGTGGGGGGGCAGGCCGGCGCGGTGCGCATGGGGCTGTCGAGGGCGCTTTCGAGGCTGAATCCGGAGTTGCGTCCCGCGCTGCGGAAGAATGGTTTCCTAACGCGCGATCCGCGTATGAAGGAACGGAAGAAGTACGGGCAAAAGGGAGCGCGACGGCGCTTCCAGTACAGCAAACGGTAATTATACGGCCCGGTCTGAACCGACCGGGCCGATTTCACGGCCGGAGAGGAACCGGCAGAAAAGGATGCTGTTCCGGCATGCCGGAATCGAAGCATCCCTTTTAAGGAGAGGGGGTACTTTGGGAGTCGAGATTACGATGAAAGAGCTGCTGGAGGCCGGCGTCCACTTCGGCCACCAGACGCGACGCTGGAACCCGAAAATGAAGGAGTACATTTTCGGTGAACGAAACGGAATCCACATCATTGATTTGCAGAAGACCCTGAAGATGTTCCGCGAGGCGGCGCGCTACGTGGCCGATCAGGCAGGACAGGGCAAGAGCGTGCTTTTCCTCGGAACGAAGCGCCAGGCGCAGGAAGCGATCGCGGAAGAGGCGGGGCGCTGCGGAATGTTTTTCGTCAACCACCGCTGGCTCGGCGGCACTCTCACCAACTGGGCGACGCTGCAAAAATCCATCAAGCGGCTGAAGCTGCTGAAGGCCATGTCCGAAGACGGGCGCATGGCGGAGCTTTCGAAGAAGGAAGCGGCGCGGCTCGACCGCGAGTTGAAACATCTCCAGCAGAATTTTGCCGGCGTCGAGAACATGACGACGCTTCCCGACGCGATGTTCGTGATCGACCCGAACGCGGAAGTGATCGCCGTGCGCGAGGCGCGGCGGATGGGCATTCCGGTCGTCGCCATCGTGGACACGAATTGTGATCCGACGCTGGTCGACTGGGTGATTCCCGGGAATGACGACGCTCTTCGCGCCATTCGTTTGTTCACTTCGAAGATTTCCGACTCGGTCCTTGCAGGGCGGCAATCGTTCGAGCAGACGCAGATCGCTGATCAGAAGGCGGCCGAAGGCACGGGCGGCGAGGAAGGCCCAGAGTACGTGGACACGAGCGCGTACGAGCAGTACGAGAAGCAGGAAGGCGATTTCGTCGAAGCCGAGCCGGTAGGCGAGGCGGTCCCCGCCGAGGAAGCGACGGCGCCTCTTGCCACAGACGACGAGGGATCCTCTCGATAGCGTCCAGCGACTGCAAAATCCACGCGAATTGGGAAATGGGCCCGGCCTGGTAAGTCGGGCGGCCCTACCGCATCCGCCAAACAAGGAATCGAGCGAATCGATGGCTACAGCACCTGATCCAGGAAAGAACATACCCGCGCAGCTCGTGAAGGAGCTGCGTGACAAAACCGGCGCGGGCTTTTCGGATTGCCGCGCGGCGCTGATTGAGGCGGGCGGGGATATCGAGCAGGCCATCAGCGTCCTGCGGAAAAAAGGGCAGGTAGCCGCGGCAAAGAAGGCGCAGCGGGCGACGTCCGAAGGTCTCGTGAGCAGTTACATTCACGCGGGCGGGAAGATTGGCGTGCTCGTCGAGATTGACTGCGAGAGCGATTTCGTGGCGCGCACCGAAGACTTTCAGCGCTTGTGCCACGACGTGGCCATGCACATCGCCGCGCTTGATCCGCTTCTCCTGCGGCGTGAGGAAGTTACGCAAGCCGTCCTCGACCAAAAGCGGGAAATCTATCGGGAAGAGGCGAAAGCCACTGGGAAGCCCGACAACGTGATCGACAAGATCGTGAACGGGAAGATGGAAAAATTCTACGAAGAGAATTGCCTGTACGAGCAGCACTTCATCAAGGACGAGGGCATGACGGTGAAGGAACTGGTCGACCAGACGATCGCAAAGCTCGGCGAAAACATCGCCATCCGCCGCTTCTCCCGGTTCAAAGTGGGTGACATGGACGGCGGGGGAGCCGCCGGCGCCGAGACGCCAGACACACCTATGCCGGCCGCCTGAGCGCCGGGCGGACACCCGATTCTGAAAAACCCTGATGCCAAATCCGCTGAACGGCACTAGAATGCCCGCGTGCGGGTGGAGCCGAAACCGGACGCGATGAAGACGCCAACACCAATCTACCAGCGTATCGTCGTGAAACTTTCGGGCGAATCGTTTTCCGGGCCGGACAATTTCGGGATTCATGCGGAAACCATCCGGAACATTGCCCGGGAAGTGAAGGACGTTCACGAGCTCGGCGTCGAAGTCGCGCTGATCGTAGGAGGAGGCAACATCTTCCGCGGCTCCCGGCAGCAGGGACTCGAAATCGACCGCGCCACCGGCGACTACATGGGCATGCTCGCGACGATGCTCAACGGCCTGGCGCTTCAGGACGCGCTCGAAAAGTCGGGCTGCCACACGCGGTTGATGAGCGCCATCGAAATGCACGAGGTGGCCGAGCCGTTCATTCGCCGCCGCGCGGCGCGGCACCTCGAGAAACAGCGCGTCGTAATCTTCGCGGCGGGCACCGGTAATCCGTACTTTTCGACCGATACGGCGGCGGCGCTGCGCGCCATGGAGATCAAGGCGCAGGTGATCCTGAAAGCAACGCGGGTGGACGGCATCTATGACGCCGATCCGGAGAAAGTCAAGGGCGCGAAGATGTTCGACCGGATCACCTACCTCGACGTCCTGCAGAAGGGGCTTTCGGTGATGGATTCGACGGCCATCTCCCTCTGCATGGACAACAAGATGCCCATCGTGGTGTTCAACATGAACGTGCCGGGAAACCTGAAGCGCGTGGTGCTGGGCGAGCGGGTCGGCTCGACCGTGACCGCGGCATGAACTTCGTCCGGCGGAGGCCAATTTTCCGATGAGCACAGTTGCAACGAGCAAAGACGCACTCGCACAAGCGAAGACGCGGATGGAAAAAGCCGTCGAGGACTTCCGCAAGGATCTCGCCGGCGTTCGCACGGGCCGGGCGAACGTGGCGCTGCTCGATCACGTGCGTGTGGACTATCACGGCACGGCGATGCCGATCAATCAGCTCGGCACGCTGAACGTGCCCGACCCGGCCATGATCGTGATCTCGCCGTGGGATCCGGGAGCGGTCCCGCTGATCGACAAGGCGATCCGGACATCCGATCTGGGGCTCAATCCGACGAACGACGGCAAAGTGGTGCGCGTCCCGATCCCGGCGTTGACGGAGGAGCGCCGCAAGGACCTGGTGAAACACATCCACAAAGTACTCGAAAATCACCGCACGGCCGTGCGCAACATCCGGCGCGACATCAAGGAGGCGGTGGAAAAGCTCGAGAAAGAGAAGAAGATCAGCGAGGACGAGAAGAAGCGCTCGCTCGATGAACTCGAAAAGCTCACCCACTCCGAAACCAAGAAGATCGAAGACCTCTCCGCCGCAAAAGAAAAGGAAGTGATGGAGATTAAGTGACGATCCCGCCAGGATCGTTATCCCGAGCGAATAACGTGAGCGAGGGATCTCTCTTCTGCTTTCCCTTTGACCCATGCAAGAGGCAAGGCCAAGCCGGACCGCAATGCGCGTAGCGATGCGGCGCGCGGCACACCAGCTTGTCGACGTTCCGAAAGTGCTGGACGATCCCATCGCGCTCAAGATTCTCGAGCCGGGCGCCCGCGAGCGGTTGCAAGGAGGGGAGGGGACGGGCGGCGACCGGTTGTCGCGCAGCATGCGCGCGTTCATGGCCGCGCGCAGCAGGTTCGCCGAGGACGAACTGGCGCGAGCAATCGGGCGCGGCGCAAAGCAATACGTGATTCTCGGCGCGGGGCTCGACACATTTGCGTATCGAAATCCGCACGCCGAAGACTCGCTGTGCGTGTTCGAAGTCGATTATCCTGCGACACAGGAGTGGAAGCGTCGCCGGCTTGCGGCGGCTGAGATCGCGATTCCGTCGTCGGTGACATTTGCACCCGTGGATTTCGAGCGGCAAACGCTCGAGGACGGTTTGCGGGATGCGGGATTCGATCAGCGGAAGCCCACGTTTTTCTCCTGGCTGGGCGTAACGATGTACCTCACCGAAGACGCGATCGCGGCGACGCTGGGGTTCGTCGCTTCGACGCCACGCAGGGGTGGGATCGTTTTCGACTATGCGGTCCCGCGGGAGTCGCTCGGCTTCGTGGGGCGGATGGCTCTGGACGCGATAGCGAAGCGCGTGGAACAGTCGGGGGAGCCCTTTCGGACCTTTTTCGATCCCGGCGCGCTCATCGAGAGACTCAAGCGTTTGGGCTTTCACGGGGTTGAGAGTCTTGGCAGCGAGGAGATCAATGCGCGCTATTTCAAGAATCGCGCGGATGGATTGCGCGTGGCCGGCAGCCTCGGCCGGTTGATGAGCGCGGAGCTGTAGTGAAGGCTTAAAGAATGAAATACGGAGGAGGCACAGAGTCCGGGACACAAAGGGGGCGGATCGTCAGTTGATGGCGTGGACGTCCTCGGGGAGAATCAGCGTAAACGTGCAGTCGCCCGTTTTCGCGGAGCAGGAGAGCGTGCCGCGGCGGACGAGTTTGATCGGAGAAGCATCCGGAAACACGGTGCCGTAGTCGAGCGAGCTCAGCTTTTCCTCAAACGGCCGCAGCATTTCCGTCCCGCTCACGAATTTGACCGCTTCGACCTTCGCGGCGATTCCGTCCGCACCCTCCGGCGAAAAAAGGACCAGGAAATCCGCGGACGCATCTTCTTTCGACAGCCCCTTCAACGAAAACGATCGCATGGACGCCATCTCGGATTGCGCCTTTTTCACGAGGTCGTCGATTCCGGCGTTCCCGCCCAGCAGCAGCATAAGCCGCGCGCGCGTTTCAGGTACGGAATGCGGCGCAGCGAGCGCGAGTGCATACGTATGAACCGCGCGATCCTTCTCGCCGAGTTTTTCGTAGATCTGGGCGAGATGATCGCCGACCTCTCCGTGCTGGTCGAGCGTCCACCCGGCGGTGATATAGCGCGCCGCCTTTTGAAGGTCGCCCTTCCGGAAGTAGACCCAGCCGAGCGTGTCCCAGTAAGCGCCGATGCTCGTGACCTGGGTGAGCTGATCGAGAGTGAGATTCTTCAAGTTGATATTGCGCAGGGCTGCGGCCGTGGACGAGACGGCGGATTCGGCGTATTGCTGCGCTTTGTCGAGTTCGATGCGGTTGTCGGCGAGGTCGTAGGCGATGTCATTCCAGACGATAGGCGTCTGCGAGAGATCGGCGCCCTTTTCAAACGCCGCGAGGGCTTTGTCTTCTTCGTTCGTGTTCAAGTAAGCGCGCCCGAGGTTGACCTGAAGCTCGGCATTGTCGGGCGAAAGAATGGTCGCCTTTTCGAGTTCGGGGACGGCTTGCGGGTAATCGTGCTGGTCGATGAAAATCCCGCCGAGAGCCGCGTGAGCCACCAGATCGAGCGGATTGCTTTCCAACTGTTTCCGGAAAGCCGCGATGGCTTCGGGGTACTTCTGCTGCATTTCGAGCGCGACGCCGAGATAGTCGTTGGCGTGCTCGTCGAAGGAGTTCACTTCAAGCTGTTTCCGGAACGAGGAAGTTGCATCGTCGTATTTTCCGTCGCGGAGATAGGCGAGGCCCAGGTCGTTCCACGCCTGTTTGTGCTGTGGATCGAGCGCAACGACGCGCTGGAAGAGCGGAATCGCCGCGCGCGTATTGCCGGAATTGAGCGCCGCCAGGGCCGCTTCGAAAATGTCGTCCGCCTTGGCGGAGGAAGGAATCCCGGGAGTGCCCGGCGCGGAGTTTTCGACGACAAGGGCCTGCGTCTCGTCCGCTGTGACGGCGCGATTGAACGCGAGGTAATCGCTCGTGCGCGCCGCGGGCAGCTCGCGGATTTTGAAATCGAGCGAGCGCTTAGCCGTGAGCGTGTGGTCGGCGAAACGATAGCTCGACTTGAACTCGGCGTAGTCCCGCGAGACCGAAACGGCGATGGGCGCCTGCGCCGTGAAGGCCGGCGGCAGCTCGAGATTGAGCCGCACGGACACATTCAGCGGGCTGCCGAGCACGACGGGCGCCGTATCGTCGTCCGGCGGATTGGGAAGCCCGATCGCCAGCAGAGGCAAGGCCGCCTTTGCTTTCTTGCTCGACCAGTCGAGGAAGTTCGACTGCGTAAAATCCAGATCCAGCTCGAAAGGATTCTGAGTATCGGTCGGATCGCTCGGCTTCACGGAGGTCACTTCGCCGTGAAGGCCGTCGAGCGTGAGGATCGTCTGGCCGAGCTCCTTCCATTGCGTCTGCGGGGTGCGGCGAAAGGCCAGGCGGAGCACGAGTTCCGTATCGCCACGCATCGCGTAGTGCGCGTGCGCCGTGAGCTTGCCGAGGTCACTCACCTGGGCGTCGATGTCGACGTGCTGCGTGGAGACGAACGGTGGATCGGGAGGCGTCTCAACGATCCTCCCGTTACCGTCCGCCGGCACGAGCAGCGCGGATTTCTTGCGCAGCGGCGAAGAAAGGAGACGGAACGGTGCGACCTCCGCGGTCGAATCCATCCAGATGAGTTCGTTGCCGCTCGGCACAGCGGTGATCATGTGATCGAACTGCGAAGGGGAGGGTATCGACTCGTTGATTTTGCGCGTATAGGAGATGAGCACCGCATCGGACGGAATTCCCGCCGCCTGGAGCATCGCAGCCAGCAGCGTGTGCTTGTCCTTGCAGTCGCCGTATTGGTTCGCGAAGACCTCGCCCGCCGAATGCGGCTGGTAGCGCCCCACTCCGAACGAGAGGCTCACGTAGCGAATGCTTTTCGAGACGTAGTTGTAGAGCGCCTGCATTTTGTCGAGATCGGTTGTGCGCCCCCGGATCAGCTCGTCCGTCTTCGCGCGAATTTCGGGCGTGGGATCGATGCGGCCCTGCTCGAGCTTCGCGTACCAGCGAGCCACCGCCTCCCAGTTCGTGAAAGTCGTCAGCTGGACGTCGGGACCCTTCGCCTCGGGCTTTCGGGCGTTTTTTTTCTCCTTCTGCGAGTCGTCGGTGGAGCGCGTGAGATTGGAATGCTTCCAGCGATAAGTCGTCCGACCGTTTTGCGAAATCGTCTCGTACGGAAAGTCGGGGGACGATTCGAGATTGATCTTGCGGTGTTCGGGAACGTTGATTTCGAGGCGTTCGTCGAGCACGATCGCGGTGGCGACGAAATTGTACTGGAGCCAGAATTCACCGGGAGCGAGCGGCGTGACGAGCCGCGTCGCGATCTCGTATTCAAGCGTCTCGCCCGGGGCAAGCGCCGGCACGGTGATGTGCTTTTCCTTGTAGTCGGTGTAGACAGGAGCGTCGCGCGCAACCGATCCGGTCATGTCCTTGATCGCATCCGCGTCGGCCGTGACAACGCTGCCGTCGGATTTGTGCACGCGGACGTAGCGGACATCCATCTGCTCGTTCGCAGAGCTGTAGCCGAAGACGAGTTGGCCCAACTTTTGCACGCCCGCATCGCTCTGCACGCGGATGCGAACGGTGACGTCTCGTTCGCCTGTGCCGTCGTTTTCGTAGCGCGCCGTGCTGAAGTACTGCTCGATGACGAACGGCTCTTGCGAATAATCCGCGGGAGTCTGCTTCTGCGCTTGCGTTTTGGCCGGAGCTGCGCTTTCGGATGAGGCCGGAGGCGTGGGGCTTTCCTGCGCGCGAGCCGAAAGAGGCAGGCTGAGAAGGCACAGCACGGTCGCCCAGAGACCCTTCATGCGCGCTCCCTGTTGAAATCCGATGCCTCAGTTTAGGTGTCTTAGCGACCGGCGTAAAGCACTGACAGGGGAGCGGTTGAGGAGTTTCGAACTAGGTGGGAACGAATTCCGGGTGTCTTGGTCCGGATTGCCGAAGGGCGAAGCCTCTGCAGGACCCGGCTGTCGCCCCATAGTAAGTGCTCTTTTATCTGTTAGATACAGTAGTGCCAGGTCCCGGGGTTGTCATGACTTGATGGACGGCGGGACGACCCATTGAGGGCCGAACGAGCACGAAGTGGGATTGGTATGATAATTTGGTGAGGTACTGAGTCAGTTCGGTAGTTGGCATGCTGGGTCGGTCAAGAATCCCTGGCACGTGGATTTCCACAAGGGAATCGAGTTGACATGATTCGTTCCTTTACCTATACTTACGCGGTTGTGCTGAGGGCCTTGGGCCCGGTGGTGAAAGGGAAGTCTTCCAGCCCCGGAACAGAGAACGAAGGAATGGGGTAAGGAAGAGCGGCCGAAATGGGGCGCCAGCCCCGCAAAGCCGTGAGCCTCTCCGCAGTCGGCTGATGTAGTTCACTCCTTGGGGTGAAGCGTCAACGCGGAGTACCTGGTAGTTCCTTCGGGTTTGGCGACCTTTTCTGTTCATTCACCCGCAAAGTTCTGCGCGGGCAGGTTTGGGCTGCGCGAAACTGACAACACAGAGTTCTGGAAACGAGGGGAAACGTGCCAACGTTTGCGCAACTGGTGCGGTATGGCCGGGAACAGATCCGGACGAAGACGAAATCGCCCGCGCTCGAAGGATGCCCGGAGAAGCGTGGCGTGTGCGTTCGCGTGTATACGCAGACGCCGAAGAAACCGAACTCGGCCCTTCGGAAAGTGGCGCGCGCGCGCCTGACGAACAGCGCAGAAGTGACGACGTATATCCCGGGAATCGGCCACAACTTGCAGGAGCACTCGATCGTGCTCGTGCGCGGCGGCCGCGTGAAGGATTTGCCAGGCGTCCGCTATCACGTGATCCGCGGGACGCTCGACGCCGCCGGAGTCGAGAATCGCAAGCAGGGGCGCTCGAAATACGGCGCCAAGCGGCCCAAAGCCGCGCAGAAGTAGGAGAACGGAACGATGCCACGTAAAGGATGGGTGCTTCGCCGCAAGATTCCGGGCGATCCGGTGTACGGCAGCGACCTCGTGCAGAAATTCATCTCGAGCATGATGTACGACGGCAAGCGCTCGACCGCGCAGGCAATTTTTTACAAGGCGATGGACCAGGTAGCGAAAAAGGCCAACGACGACGCCTTCAAGCTGTTCAAGAAGGCCGTCGAAAATTGCAAGCCTGTGCTGGAAGTGAAGTCGCGGCGCGTCGGCGGCGCGAACTACCAGGTCCCGGTCGAAGTGAATCCTTTCCGGCGGCAGTCGCTCGCGATCCACTGGCTGGTGTTGTATTCGCGGACGCGCTCCGGGAAGTCGATGACCGACAAACTGGCAGACGAAATCATGGACGCCGCGAACGGACGCGGCGGGGCCGTAAAGAAGAAGGAGGACGTGCACCGCATGGCGGAGGCGAACAAGGCCTTCGCGCACTATCGCTGGTAGGAGTGAGCGGACACGCGGACCAAAGTTTTCACATGGCACGCCAAGTACAACTCGATCAGACGCGCAACATCGGGATCATGGCGCACATCGATGCGGGGAAGACGACCGTCACCGAGCGCATTCTGTTCTATACGGGTGTGACCTACAAGATCGGCGAAGTGCACGAAGGCACCACGGTGATGGACTGGATGGAGCAGGAGCGCGAGCGCGGCATCACGATCACATCGGCGGCGACGACGGCCTCGTGGAAGCGCTTCGACAAGACCTTTCGCATCAACATCATCGACACGCCGGGGCACGTGGATTTCACGGTCGAAGTCGAGCGGTCGCTTCGCGTACTTGACGGCGCAGTCGCCGTATTCGACGCAGTGGCAGGCGTGCAGCCCCAATCGGAGACGGTCTGGCGGCAGGCGGACAAGTATCGCGTACCGCGCATCGCGTTTATCAACAAGATGGACCGCATCGGCGCCGATTTCGACCATTCGATCCGCTCGATGCGCCAGCGGCTTTCGGCCCATCCCGTTCCCCTCCAGTTTCCGATCGGCAAGGAAGACAATTTCATCGGCGTGATTGATTTCATCGAAGAGCGCGCCATCATCTGGAACGACGAGACGCTTGGGGCGGAATACGAAATCCTGCCGCTCGAAAAACTCTGGGACGCTGCGTTCTTGAAAACGCGCCCGGATATCGAAACGGCAGTGAAGGCTTCGGCGCTGAGCCCGGAGTTCTACAGAGAGCATCGCGACAAAGTGGTCGAATACATTGCCGAACACGACGACGCGATTCTCACGAAGTATCTCGAGCAGCATAAGCTCGAGCCGGCCGAGCTGCGCGCGTCGCTGCGCCGGTCGACGATCGCGCTGAAGCTCGTGCCGGTTGTAGCCGGAGCGGCGTTCAAAAACAAAGGCATTCAGCCGCTGCTCGACGCGGTGGTGGACTATTTGCCGTCGCCGATGGATGTGCCGCCCGTCGAGGGTACGACGACGGACGGAAGCGACCCCGAGCTGCGGCGCGCGTCGGACGATCAGCCGTTTGCGGCACTGGCATTCAAAATCATGACCGACCCATACGTCGGCCATCTGACTTATATCCGCGTGTACTCGGGTGTCCTGAAGACCGGGCAATCGGTTTACAACTCGACGAAGAAGACGCGCGAGCGGATCGGCCGTCTGCTGCGGATGCACGCGAACAAGCGCGAAGAGATCGAGTCGATCGAGGCGGGGGACATCGCAGCGTGCGTGGGCTTGAAGAACGTAACGACAGGCGACACGCTTTGTAGCGAAGAGAAGCCGATCGTCCTCGAAAACATCGATTTTCCCACCCCGGTTATTTCCGTAGCGATCGAACCCAAGACCAAAGCCGATCAGGAAAAGATGGGCACGGCGCTGGGCAAACTTGCCCAGGAGGATCCGACGTTCCGCGTGCACACCGATCTCGACACGGGCCAGACGCTGATTTCCGGGATGGGCGAGCTGCACCTGGAGATTATCGTCGATCGCATGATGCGCGAATTCAACGTGCAGGCGAACGTCGGCCGGCCACAGGTCGCGTATCGGGAGACGATCATGAAGGCAGCGGAAGCCGAGCACAGGCACATCAAGCAGAGCGGCGGGCGCGGCCAGTACGGCCACGTCAAGCTGACCGTCCGACCTTTGCCGACCGCCGCTCACGAGGACATGCGCGAAATGTCCACGGACGAACTCGACGAGCTTGCGAAGCAAGTGGCGGGCAAGGGCGGAAAGTGGCGCTTCGACAAGGAGCACCGGCTGCTGTTCATCGACAAGATCGTCGGCGGCGCGATTCCGAAAGAATTCATTCCTCCCATCGAGGATGGCGTCAAGGAAGCGATGGAAAACGGCGTTCTTGCGGGCTATGAAATGGTGGATTTGGCGGTTGTGGTGATCGACGGCACTTACCACGACGTGGACAGCTCCGAGATCGCGTTCAAGATTGCGGGTTCGATGGCGTTCAAGGAAGCCTGTCGGCGCGCCAATCCCAAACTGCTCGAGCCGATCATGCGCGTCGAAGTTGTAGTCCCCGAGGAGTACATGGGGCCGGTGATTTCGGACCTGAACGCGCGGCGCGGCCAACTGCAAGGCCGAGAATCGCGCGCGGGCAGCGAAATCATCAACGTGCAGGTGCCGCTGGCCGAAATGTTCGGCTACGCCACGGACATTCGCAGCAGAACGCAGGGCCGCGGCAGCTTTACGATGCACTTTTCGCACTACCAGCAGGCGCCGCCCAACGTGGCGGAAGAAGTGATCGGCCGCGCGACAGGCAAAGTGGTGAGATCTTAGGCCGGGCTTCAGGCTCAGGGGTCAATTCGAGGAAGTTGGAGCGGAGGGGTTGAGAGATGGCGAAGGAGAAATTCGAGCGGAGTAAGCCGCACGTAAACGTGGGGACGATCGGGCACATCGACCACGGGAAGACGACGTTGACGGCGGCGATCACGAAGGTGCTCAGCAAGAACAACCCGA
>JBEKBY010000023.1:0-55331 GCA_050015155.1 Candidatus Acidiferrales bacterium
AATAGGTTTTTTACGAGTTGCTGCGTAATGGTGGAAGCTCCGCGAGTGCGATCGCCTTCCAAATCGTCTTCGGTAGCGATTTGGATCTCGTGCCAATCGAATCCATGGTGCTGGTAGAAGTGCGCGTCCTCTGCGGCGATTACAGCGTGCTGGAGATCGGCCGAGATTTGGCTGAGCGGAATGAATTTGTAGCGTTCGCGATACGGCGTGTGGTGAATCCAGGCCTGCAAGCGGCGCTGGATGTGCACCGCGGTTGTCGGTGGGTCGATCCACCGGGCGGCCACGAGGATCAGCGCGCCAAGCGACCAAAGAAGCACCACGCCGATGACGAGCCATCGAATAAAGGATCGGAGGAAGCCCGTCCGAAGCGGGGTCTTGGTGTGTGTGATGGGCATTGCAGTCACATTTCAGAATAATAGCCTGGGCTGGGTTGCTGCTGATGGATGATCTTGTGCGCGCGATCACAGAGTGCTGCGTTCTACTCAGGCCACTCGGGACAAAGCCCCTTGGTCCTGAATCACATTGAACCCACTACAAAGATAAGGCGGGATCAGTCCCGAGAAGTCCGGTTGGAGGAAATGCCCGCGATACCGAATACTGTTCGCACTTCGATCTCCTCTAACCCCGTTTCTGGTCCGCGACGCCCGGTTATCCAACAGTAAAATCGCGAGATTGGACTGAAATAGTCTAGCGATAGCGTTCGATACCCTACAGACAGTAATCTCCTTCGCAGTTAGGTTGGGAGAACCGAAAGGGCCTTGTATGGGGTTTATCTGTCGTCGGACTGCGGCCTTATCGCTGCCTAGATTGTGAGAGAGTGCCCCTTGGCTTTTGCTTCAGACGTTGGCTCCTGCGATCAGGTGCCAAGCGGGAACCTCAGCCGAGTTGTCCGGTAACCCGATGTCCTAACTGAATTGTGAGGCAAGTCATTGGGCGCTGCTCCCGGATTTGGGTGCTTCGTTTTCGGCCCACGCTTTCTCAAGCGCTTGCACAGATTCCAATAGGGTCAATTCAACGCGACGCGATTCAGGTACGGTGGGGAGCAAAATGCCGAACCTCGGTCCTAGTTGTGGTTTAATTCAGACTGGTGTTCTTGGGTAGATCTCTGCACTGCAGGCCGGGACAGGCGGAGCCCCAGTAGTTAACCCGATTTTTGCGCACGATGGGAACCACATTGCTGAAAGGATAGACTTTCAAATCATGCAGCCGAACGAACGGACAACCACTGCGGGGAACCGAGTAGGCAACAAGATCCTCTTATCGATTTCCGACAAGGAGTACGCCCTAATTCGTCCTCACCTAGAATTTCTCAGCATGCCTCACCATCTTAGTCTCTACGAACCGGGTCAAACGCTAGAGTTTGTGCATTTTCCGAACACAGGTATGGTGTCTCTTGTAATTGCGACCGAAGATGGGAAGACTGTTGAAGTAGGGGAGGTTGGCAAGGAAGGATTTGCAGGGATACAGGCGGCGGTTGGGATAAACAGGAACCAAGTGCGGGAGATCGTACAAATCGCAGGAGACGGGTTCAGGGTGAGAATTGGCGCATTGCAAAGCGTCCTGCAATCATCTCCAGAGCTTGAACGGATTCTGACCCGCTATGCAGTAGTTCAGGGGATGCAATTCGCACAAACGGCCGCGTGTAATCGGCTCCACAATATTGAACAGCGCCTCGCGCGCTGGCTACTCATCACTCAGGACAGAGTGGATTCCCCGACGCTCGCTATCACCCATGATTTCCTTGCGACGATGCTAGGGACGGACCGGCCCACGGTAAGCTTGGCAGCTGGTATTTTGCAGGAGAAGCAGATTATCGAGTACACGCGTGGTGCAGTACAGATTCTAAGCCGCAAGAAACTCGAAGCGTGCGCCTGCGAGTGTTACGGAGTTATCCAACAGTATAATCGCGAGATTGGACTGAAATAATCTACCGATAGTGTTCGATACTCTGCAGACAGGAATATTTGAGGTCTCATCTGGCTGCGATGGTCAAAGCATTCAAAAATGAAAAGGTGCCCGTTTTCGATGCGCAAGCTTTTCTCGATTCGGCCGGTGTGGCGCGACAACCTAAGGAATTTAAAAAAGCGGAGATCGTCTACTCTCAAGGTGATGCCGCTAAGAGCGTATTGTACTTACAGAAGGGCGGTGTGAAGCTCACCGTCGTTAACGAAGTCGGCAAAGAGGCGGTCGTCGCTATTCTGGGACCGGGCGACTTCCTTTGGCGAAGGCTGTCTGGCGGGTCAGTCCGTTCGCATGGGAACGGCTACTGCGATTACGCCTAGCAAGATACATCTCATCGAGAGGAGTGAAATGTTAAGGGGTGGTTCACGAGCAGCATGCCCTCTCCGACCAGTTCATCGCTTTCATGTTGGCGCGAAACATCCGCATCGAGGAGGACTTGATCGATCAGCTGTTCAACTCCAGCGAGAAGCGACTCGCCCGCACTCTTCTGTTGCTCGCCGCTACGGCAAGGAAGACCAGCCCCACGAAGTACTCCCCAAAGTATCGCAAGAGATGCTGGCGGAGATGATCGGCACGACGCGCTCACGCGTAAATTTCTTCATGAACAAGTTCCGGAAGCTGGGTTTCATCAAGTACAACGGCGGTCTTCAGATCAACACTTCTCTCTTGAGCGTCGTGCTGCACGATTAAGCACCAAATAACTGACTGATGCTCAATGGCTTGGAGAATCGATGGAGCCGAGGCCCGGACTTGAACCGGGGACCTGCCGATTACGAATCGGCTGCTCTACCAACTGAGCTACCTCGGCGTGTTCTTCGACTCTAACATCGCCGCGAAAAAGCTGTCAAACATCGATAAAAAGCCGTGTTTAATTGCGTTATTACGATTCGAATCGGTTACATCCGTAACCGCCCTCACCTTGACACCACCCAGTACTTGGCGTAGCGTGAATGAAAATAAAATTTGGCGAGCAGGTCTCGGTCGCGGTAGAGGTTCGCACCTTTGAGGGAGGGTTTGATGGCAATTCAGTTCGTTTTGAACGGGAAGCCCAAGACGGTGAGCGTCAACCCCAATATGCCGCTGCTTTGGGTGCTGCGCGACCATCTCAACATGACCGGGACGAAGTTCGGCTGCGGCATGGCGCTCTGCGGCGCCTGTACGGTTCATATCAATGGCGAAGCGACGCGCTCCTGCATCACCCCCATTTCGAGCGTCGCCGGCAAGCAAGTAACAACCATCGAGGGGCTCTCTCCCGACCATAGCCATCCTGTGCAGCAAGCGTGGCTCGAAATTGACGTCCCGCAGTGCGGCTATTGCCAATCGGGCCAGATCATGACCGCCTCCGCGCTTCTCGCCAAGACTCCGCACCCGACCGACGCCGAAATTGACGACGCGATGGCTGGCAACATCTGTCGCTGCGGCACGTACGACCGAATTCGCAAGGCCATTCATGAAGCGGCAAAGATACAGGCCGGAGGGGCTAAGGCAGCGGGCGCGACTGCCGATGACGGCGCCGAGCTTGTTGCGAGCGCCGAAGTCGTTGTGACGGGAGGTGCGTAATGAGCACCCAAACAAACGGACTCGATCGCCGCAGCTTCCTGAAGACGGGCCTCGCAGGAGCGACCGGCTTGGTGATCGGTTTCTATCTTCCGGGCCGCAAGGAAGTGCTCGCCGCAACGCGTGCTGGCGTTGATGGAGCCACTGCGCCTGGAACGTTGAATGCCTGGGTTCAGGTGACTCCGGATGATGTGGTAACCATCGTTATCAGCAAGTCGGAAATGGGACAGGGCGTTCAGACGTCGCTGGCGATGCTCGCCGCGGAAGAGCTCGAATGCGACTGGAAGAGAATTCAGACGGTATTTGCCCCTGCCGAGGTCGTCTATTTCGATCCTGCGTTCCGCATGCAGGGCACCGGCGGCAGCCAGAGCATTCACTCTGCATGGATGCCGATGCGTCAGGCGGGCGCGACCGCTCGCATGATGCTGGTTCAGGCGGCCGCGCAGAAGTGGGGCGTCGACGCCTCGGAATGCCACGCGGAAAACGGGGCCGTCGTGCATGCCGCCACGAAGCGGCGCGCTACCTACGGCAGCCTTGCCGAGGCGGCAGCAAAGGTCACGCCGCCGGACAAAGTCACGCTCAAGGATCCGAGCCAGTTCAAGGTGATCGGCAAGCCCGTGAAGCGCCTCGACTCGGCAATCAAGACGAACGGCCGCGCGAGTTTCGGTATTGACCAGCGCCAACCCGGCATGCTTCACGCCGTCGTCTTGCGCTGCCCGGTTTTTGGCGGGAAAGTGGCAAGCTTCGACGCCACGAAGGGAAAGGCCATCGCGGGCGTGAAGGACGTGCTCCAGATCTCGGGCGGCATAGCGGTGGTGGCTGACAACACGTGGACGGCCATGGAGGGCCGTCGCGCTCTCGACGTCAAGTGGGACGAGGGCCCGAACGCGGCAGTTTCGAGCGGAACCATTTTCAAGGGCTTTGCCGACGCGTGCCAGACTCCAGGTGTGGTGGCGCGCAAGGAAGGCGACGCCGCGGCCGGGCTTTCCAGCGCCGCGCAAAAGGTAGAGGCGGTGTACCAAGCTCCTTACGAGTCGCATGCCACGATGGAGCCCATGAACTGTACGGCGTACGTGCAGGCGGACCGCGTCGACATCTGGGCGCCCACTCAGTTTCAAACTCCCTCGCAGGGCATCGCGGCGGGAATTGCCGGTGTGAAACTGGATGCGTCATTCGTTCACACGACGTACCTTGGCGGAGGCTTCGGGCGCCGGGGCTGGTCGGACTTTGTGACCGAGGCGTGCGAAGTTTCCAAAGCGATGAAGGCTCCCGTACAAGTAACTTGGTCGCGGGAAGACGACATGCAGCACGACTACTACCGCCCTGCGTCCTATGTGAAGATCTCGGCCGGACTTGGCGCCGACGGCAACCCCACCACGTTCACGGCTCGCGTCGCCTGCGACTCGATCATGAGCTGGTTTTTCCCTGGCTCCATCAAGAACGGCATGGATTCGAGCAGCGTCGAGGGCATTTCCGATATTCCCTACGATATTCCCAACATTCTGGTGGATTACCACCTCGTGGCGGGCCCGGTCCCGATGGGATTCTGGAGATCGGTCGGTGCCTCTCAAAACGGATTCTTCAGCGAGAGTTTTGTGGACGAACTTGCGACGGCGGCCAAGAAGGACCCGTACGAATACCGCAAGGCTCTGCTGGCGAAGAAGCCGCGGCATCTGGGTGTTTTGAACCTCGCCGCGGAAAAGGCCAACTGGGGCACGCCGCTTCCCAAGGGCCGGTACCGCGGAATCGCGGTCGTCGAGGCGTTCGGGACGTATGTGGCCGAAGTCGCCGAGGTATCGCTCGACAAAGACAACGGCGTGAAGGTACATCGCGTCGTCGTCGCGCTCGATTGCGGGCGCGTGGTGAACCCGAACATCATCGAACAGCAAGCTGTGGGCGGCGTGGTTTACGGGCTCACGCAAACATTGAAAAACGAGATCACCATCGACAAAGGCCGCGTTCAGCAAAGCAACTTCAACGATTACGACATGCTGCGCATGAACGAAATGCCGAAGATCGTCGAGGTGCACATCGTTCCGAGCGAGGAGACTCCGACCGGCATGGGCGAACCCGCGGTGCCGCCCGTGGCGCCGGCCGTCTGCAACGCCATCTTCGCAGCCACCGGAAAGCGCGTTCGTCGCCTGCCCATTCGTGCCGAGGACCTCACCTAAATCAAAATCGTCTTGGATTCTGCGGAATGAGGAGAGGGGCGCCGTGGGCACCCCTCTTTTTTTGTCGCGACGGCGGCTTCACGCCAGCAATGGCAGTATTTCTTCCTGAATGGCGCCCGTGACGCGCGCTTCGCTTTCCCCGACGTAGACGTCCACTTCGCTGCGGATACCGAACTGCGGGAGGTAGATTCCCGGCTCGATCGAAAAGCACGTGCGCGGGACGATCTTGCGATCGTCGCGCGTCTCTAGCCCGTCCATGTTCGCACCGTTGCCATGAACTTCCCGGCCGATGCTGTGGCCGGTGCGGTGAACGAAATTCTTGGCGTAGCCGGCCTTGCGAATCACCTCTCGCGCCACGCGGTCCACCTGCCAACCGTGGATCGCGCGGCCTCGCGCGGTCGAATCTTTCACGAATTCGATAGCGCGGTCGCGCGCCTCCCGCACGATGCGGAAGATTCTCGCGTAGGCGTCCGGGACGCGCCCGCCCAGATAGCCGACCCACGTTATGTCGTAATAGACGCTGCCCGGCTGGTCGAGTTTTGCCCAGACGTCGAGCAACAGCAGATCGCCCGCCCGGATTGGGCGAGACGCACCCTGCTTCGGCTCGTAGTGGGGATTGCCGTTGCTCGGTTGCACGGCCGCCACCGGCGGATCTGCAGTCGT
The DNA here is from genome assembly GCA_050015155.1 of Candidatus Acidiferrales bacterium. Lineage (GTDB taxonomy): Bacteria > Acidobacteriota > Terriglobia > Acidiferrales > UBA7541 > Palsa-295. The sequence continues at coordinate 6,354 of JBEKBY010000023.1, forward strand.
GAGCCCGTTGGCGCGAAACCGGTCAAGAATCCACTGTTGTAACTCGAATTCAGTTAGCGGATGACCATCGCGCACGGACGCTGCCGCAGTTTCAAATGCGGCGCGCGTGATGCGGTCGATAATCTTGCTTGCCTCGAGATGCGATTCGAGCTGTTCGGACGTCCACACCGCCTCGAATTTCTGCACGAGATCGGCTGAGGTCACCACTTTCTTCTTGAGCTTGCGCACCAGCTCGACGGTGCCGGCATCCACAAGCCCGATATAAGGGATGTTGTTTTCCGGCGAATACTGCATGGCAATCTTCCGGCTGCCGGAAAGGAGTTTCCGGAGCCCTGCGTGCAGCTCCTCCCAGCTCGAATAGACCTGTTTGCGCCCCGAAAGCGAATCGAGCGCGCCCTGCTCGATCTGATGAACCAGCTTCCGCGGCTCGCCGCGCGACGGGATGAAGTAAAACCAACGCCGCGTCGCCAGCCCATTACCCCGGAGGCCGAGAATGTGGCTCGCGATCGGGTCGCGATGGTGATGGTCGTAGAAAAGCCAGCCGTCGATCTTGCTGGCGCGCAGTTCCGCTTGGATTGCATTTATGTTCGGCATGACTCCACCATCTCGATCAACTGTGCCCGGGTTACGCCTGCGATCTCCAGGCGCTTCGTGCGGCTCTTTTCGCCGGCGACGATTCTAACAGCCGATCTGGACACGTTCAAACGCTCGGCCAGCAGCCGCACGAGAGCGTCGTTCGCGCGGCCTTCTACCGGAGGGGCGGTCAGCCGCACCTTCAGCGCGCCCTGATACTCGCCTTCAATCGCGTTGCGGCTCGCGCGAGGCGCCACCCGCACCGCAAATATTACTGCGCCACCGCGCTCCTGGATTTCCATTTGCAGGTTACCGCCCGACTCAAAACATATCACCGGTGAACGCTTCACAGCCCGAATTGTCTCCGTGGGAACGCTTGTAACCACGGCGCGCTATTCGTACAATGCCTCGCCCTCGGGCTTCTGTTATGGCGAAAACAACCAAAGTCCGGCTCACAACCAACCAGGTGCGCGGCTTCTGGGCTTCGTGGGGCGGCTGGGCGCTCGACGGCATGGATTCGTTCATCTACGCGCTGGTCCTGGTGCCGGCGCTGCGCGAACTCCTGCCGAAGTCCGGGATTCCAGCGACCGCTGGCAATGTCGGCTTCTACGGCGGCCTGCTGTTTGCTCTGTTTCTCGTCGGATGGGGAATGGCCCTCGTTTGGGGGCCAGTCGCCGACAAATTCGGGCGCGTCCGCACGCTGATGCTCACGATCCTCTGTTATTCGCTTTTCACCTTCCTCGCCGCCCTTGGGCAAAACGTCTGGGAAGTCGCCGCCTGCCGCCTCCTTGCTGGCGTTGGGATCGGCGGCGAATGGGCGATGGGCGGGACGTTCGTGGCCGAAGAATGGCCGGAAGAGCGCCGCAAGATGGGCGCGGGCCTGATGCACACCGGCTACTATTTCGGTTTTTTCCTCGCGGCGCTTGCGAACCATTTCGTCGGGGAAACGCACGGCTGGCGGCCGATGTTCATGATTGGAGGGGCCCCGGCGCTGCTGGTCGGGTTCATCCTCTACGGCGTCAGCGAGTCGAGCCGCTGGAGGGCTCGCGTGCAGCGCGTATCAAGCCCCCTCGCAACTTTGTTCAAGCCTCAATTCCGCCGCCGCACACTGGTCAACTCGGCGTACGTCTTGATTTCAATCATCGGGCTGTGGGGCGGCACCGTATACGTCCCAACATCCGTCACCGAGATTGCCGGACGCCAGCATTTGGCGAGCGCGCTCGCTCCGCGGTTGGCCTCGTATGCCACGATGGTGCTGTCGTTCGGCACGATTCTCGGCTGCCTTCCGCTGCCGTGGATTGCCGAGCGGATCGGCCGCCGCAAGACGTTGGCTGTCTATTTCGTCATCATGGCGGTTTCGCTCGGCGGCAGCTTCGGGCTGGCTTTCTACCTTGCGCAGAATGCGATGGTGTGGTTTTTCGTCGGCCTGTTTTTTCTTGGAATCGGCGGCGCGAACTTCGCGGTGTACACGCTGTGGCTGCCCGAGCAATATCCAACCGAATGCCGCGGCAGTGCTTTTGCCTTTGCAACGTCCGGCGGCCGTTTCATCGGCGCAGGCTTCACATTCCTGGTCGGCGCGGGCGTTTCGTACTTCCACACGATCGGCATCCCGGTGGCGCTCACTTCGCTGGCGTTTGTCCTAGGTCTCCTGCTGATTCCGTTCGGCCTCGAAACCACCGGCCAGCCGCTGCCGGACTGACCCTCAAGGCCTTCTCTGTGTCTCCGCGCCTCTGCGGCTATCCGATCAGAGCCGCTCGCCGAAGAGTGCGGTGCCGAGGCGAATCTCCGAGGCGCCTTCTTCGATAGCGGCTTTGAAATCGTGGCTCATTCCCATGGAAAGGACTGGCAACGGATGTCCGATTCGGCGGCTGAGATCGTCGCGCAGTTCGCGGAGCTCGCGGAAATAGGGACGCACGCGCTCGGGATCGTCGAAATATGGAGGGATGGCCATCAAGCCGCGCAGTTCCAGGTGCGGAAGGGTTAACAAACTCTCCGCCAGCGCCGATATCTCCGCTTCGGCGACGCCGCTTTTTGATTGCTCGCCGCCGAGATGCACCTCGATCAGAATCGGCAGCCGTTTGTTTTCGGCTGTCGCGGCAGAATCGAGCTTCTGTCCGAGCGCGACACTGTCCACGGAGTCGACGCTATCAAACAGGTTTGCGGCGCGCCGCGCTTTGTTGCTTTGCAAATGCCCGATGAAGTGCCACGTCGCATCGATGTCCGCGAGCCTGGGCTGTTTCGTCTCGAACTCCTGCACGCGGTTTTCGCCGAAGTGCCGTAGGCCCGCGCCGTACGCCGCGCGGACCGCCTCCGGTGGAAAGGTCTTCGAAACAGCGACAATCGTGACATCTTCCGTGCGCCGTCCGGCCCGCTGGGCCGCGCCCGCGATCTGTTCCCGAACGCGCTCGAGATTCGCAGCGATGGCATTGTTTTCTGGCGGCATTGTTGCGATGTCCTGTGCCGCCATTCTAAATCATTGTTTATTTCCGGGCAGTTTGATAGTGAGTACACTCGCCATGCATTCGCCAACCTCCGAACACCCGCAGTTCCGTTTGGGCCCTAAGCTGGGGTTCGATGTGGATGGAACCCTCCCCGCGAAGTACTAAACCGACCGTACTGATTCAAGACGAAACTTTGGGGTATCCGCCCCTATCGCCCGAACCATTGGTCGTGTCAGGGTTCACCGTTAGACTTGCGCATGGACAATCATCGAAGCTTCAGTACAAACTCTTGCATGGTTGGCATTTCATCATTTCTTCTTACCGCCGTTCTCTTGGTTGGGACGCCGGTCAAGGGGCAGCAACAGTCGAAGCTGACGGCCTCCTACTCAAAGTCTGCCCGTTTGGCCCTATCCGCTATCGAGTCCGACACCTTGGCCCCTCAAGACGAGAATAGCGAAAATATCGAGATCGCTACCACACAAGCGATAGATATCGCTGATGAAAAGGCGATCACCAGAGAGGAAAAGTCCCTAACTGAGACGCTGCGCCAGGTTTACCAGTTAAAGCGTCACGATAACACTGTCTCGCGGGCGTATCGCATACTCATGGAGGTCGAAAGTGCTCAGGTCGCCTCCGACAACGTTGTGGCAAGGAAAACGAAGGACTTCGCAGTGTCTCAATTTGCAGATGGCCAGGCCGCAATAATGGAGGGCGAGGAGCCTTGCTTCAAGCAGTTGGAGCAATCTCTCGTTCAGCGCTCGGCGGATGTGACGGCATGCTCTCAATGGATTCAAAAAGCGAAAATGTCGGATAAGAACTTCAGTAGAACCGGCGAGAACGACGACCGGCAATCCGAGTTCTAGCCTCCCCGCGCTGATCGCGGCTCCGGCCCGACTCTTGCTGCACTCCCTGCCCGGCTGCCAGGCATCTTTCGTATGCTAAACTGATCGCCACTTCGATGCCTGCCCGCGGAAAGTTCATCGTTCTCGAAGGGATCGACGGCTCCGGAAAGCGCATGCAGCTCGAGGCGCTCGTGCGCGCGTTTACTGCGCGAGGCGTGGCGTTCGCGCAGGTGAGTTTTCCCCGCTACGAAGGCTTTTTCGGCAAGCTCGTCGCGCGATTCCTGAACGGAGAATTCGGCGCGCTGGCAGACGTGGACCCGCATTTCTCCGCTCTGCTCTACGCCGGCGACCGCTTGGAATCGAAGTCAGTCATCGAAGGGGCTCTCGCCTCCGGCAAAACCGTGCTTGCAGACCGCTACGTCGGCTCGAACCTCGCGCATCAGGGCTCGCGGGTGTCCCGCGAGAAGCGCGACGAATTCATCGCATGGCTGAAGCAGCTCGAATACCAGATTTACGGGCTGCCCACCGAGGATCTTGTGGTCTATTTGCGCGTGCCGGTGACCGAGGCGCACAGGCTGGCCGGCGAACGGGGTGCACGCGACTACACGAAACTGAGCCGCGACTTGCAGGAAGCGGACGTCGCCCATCTCGATTCGGCATCGCAAGTCTACGACGAGCTGGCGCGGCAACCGCACTGGGTAAAAGTCGAATGCTTCGACGCAGACACCGGTGCGCTGCGTGGACCCGCGTCAATCCACGAAGAGATTCTGGCGGCGGTTGAGGCGCGCTTCGCTCCCACTCTGGGTGCCAGGGGCTGATTATGGGCTTCAACGAATTCCTCGGCAACCAACGCATCGCCCGGGCTCTCCAGGGGATGTTTCGCCGAGAGCGCGTTCCGAGCGCGCTACTTTTCACCGGCCCGCGTGGCGCGGGCAAATATACGCTGGCGCGGATGTTCGCACAGGCAGCTAACTGCGAACGCCTGCGAGACGACTTTTGCGGCCAGTGCGCTTCGTGCCTGCGGATGGCGCCGCTCGCTAATCCTGCGCCACTCATCGAAGCAGGACTCGCCGAGCGCGGCGAGAGCGCCGACGCGGCTGCCGTGGAACGCACTCCGCTGATCGTCGAAACGCATCCCGATGTCTGGCTGATCGTTCCGGACCCCGTGCGGCTTCGCAATCCGGTGGCGCGGCCGATGATCCGCGTGGGCCAGTTGCGGGCGGTGCAGCGGGCGGCCTATTTCAAGCCACAGGGCAGGCGGCGTGTGTTCATTCTCGACGGCGCGGATACAATGCGCTGGACCGACGCGGACGTTTTCCTCAAGATACTGGAGGAGCCGCCCGAATCGGCGACGCTGATCCTGCTGGCGCCGTCACCCGATTCGCTTCTACAGACAATTCGCTCGCGCTGCTTGCAGTTCCATTTCGGGCCGGTCCCGGCCGAGCAGATTGAGGGGTTCCTCAAGAATCGGACCGACTGGAAGTCCGCGGAGCGGAAACTGGCCGCGCAGCTTTCCGCAGGCAGCCTGGGCGCGGCGCTCTCGATCGATCTCGAGGGGTCGATGCGGCTCCGCAAGAGCGTCCTCGGTCTTCTGGAGAAGGCGGTAACCGGAGAAAACTACGCCCAGGTTTTCGCGGCGACTGCTCAGCTTTGCAAGCAGGAGCAGGAATCATTTGAAAATATTGTGGGGCTGTTTTATAGTGTACTTACAGACTTGCTCGAGTTTCCTTTCAGCCCTCAGAGCGGTCTCGCTCGCAATCCGGATCTGCGCCGGGAGGTGGAAGCGCTCGGCAGGAAGGTCGATTGGGAGTGGGTCTCACGGGCTACACGCGGCCTCGATGTGTTCGAAGGGCGTCTTCGCCGCAATATCGGACGCCAATTGGGTCTGGATGCACTGATTGCCTCTCTCAGCATCCGCTGAGGGGGCCGGATCTGTCGAATATTGTTTCGAAATGTTGCAACCGAACCCCTTCATGCGTAGTCATAAGAACTAGCAGCCTGAGGAGCTCCCATGGTGAATCGCAAGCTGTTTCGTCCCGCACTTACGGACATGAAGGACCAATACTCACCCCGGCCGGCTTCGTCCGGACCGCAATCGACGCCGCCCCGGAAGAAACCCGCACCTCCCGAGCAGACGTTCGCGGAGAATTTCTACTACGTGAAGCAGATGCAGGCACGGACGCCGGTGGCCGTGGTCCTCACCGACGGCGAAGTGCTGCGAGGCACCGTCGAATGGTACGACCGGGATTGCATCAAGCTCACGCGCTACGGTAACCCGAACCTTTTGATCTATAAGCACTTCATTCGTTACGTGTATAAGGAAGGCGAAGACGCCGCGCAGGGCGGCTCGAACGGGCAGTGAGAGCTGGTCCTTGCGGGGATCCCCAGGTGCTCGGCCAATCCCACGGAACTCAATAACCAGCCGCTATCAGCATGAGAATCGGAATCACCTGCTATCCAACGTACGGCGGGTCAGGTGTCGTGGCCACCGAGCTTGGCATGGAGCTCGCGGCGCGAGAACACGAAGTTCATTTCATCAGCTATGCCATGCCTATCCGTTTGAGCGGTCCGACCGAGCGAATCTGGTTTCACGAAGTCGAAGTCACCAGCTATCCGCTGTTCGACCACCCACCTTACACGCTGGCGCTCGCGACCAAGATGGCTGAGGTCGCTGAGGAAGCGTCTCTGGACCTGCTACACGTTCACTATGCGATTCCGCATTCGGTGAGCGCTCTGCTCGCCCGCATGATGGCTGTGCCCAGGCGCCTGCCGTTCATTACAACTCTGCACGGAACGGACATCACTCTCGTCGGCAACGACCGCAGCTACCTGCCGATCACGCGCTTCTCGATCGAACAGAGCGATGGCGTGACGGCCATCTCGAACTATTTGCGCGACCGTACGCTAAAGGAGTTCGAGATCAAGCGGCCCATCGAGGTGATTCCAAACTTCGTCAACTGCGACCTTTACCACCGCTCGCACGACGCCGCGGCGCGTGCGCAGTGGGCTCCCGAAGGCGAGTCCATTTTGATGCACCTTTCGAACTTCCGTCCGGTGAAGCGCATCACGGACGTCATCGAAATCTTCGCCCTCGTCCGCGAAAAGATTCCCGCCAAGCTCGTTATGATCGGGGATGGCCCCGATCGCGGCACCGCCGAGTACATCGCGCGCAGGAAGCGCCTCTCGAAAGACGTGTTTTTTCTGGGCAAGCAGGACCGCGTGCAGGAAAAACTCGGGCTGGCCGACCTGTTTTTGCTGCCGAGCGATTCGGAATCCTTCGGCCTCGCGGCGCTCGAGGCGATGGCCTGCGAAGTCCCCGTGGTCGCGACCAACGTGGGCGGCATTCCGGAAGTTGTCACCCACGGTCTGGACGGCTATCTTTTCGAGCCGCGTGATGTCCCGACCGCCGCGAAATACGCGCTCGAAATCCTAACGCGCCCCGACCGCGGCCGCATGATGGGCGAGATGGCGCGCGCCAACGCCCGCCGCAAATACTGTTCGAACGACATCATCCCGCTCTACGAGAGCTACTACGAGAAAGTCCTGAGCGCGACCGGCGCAGCCGCCCGCGCGTGACCGCCGCTTAGTGCGTGCCTAGGATTAGGTGGACTCTTGATCTGTGGGAGCCGTCAGCTTTTTCTTGTGGCGGAATGCACGGCGAATGTCCGGCCAGAATTCTTTGACATCAAACGTGAGAGCGTCATAGCCGACCTCGGTGCCCCAGACGGTCGCGGCGTTCCCGATATTTCGCTCGCCTCTTGGATGATAGCTAAACGTCGAGATGCCGGCAGAAATCGCGCTGCCGAAAATCTCGGAATAGTTGAATTGCGAGCGCCCCGAATCCGAACGTGTGATCAGGATCCTGCCGACGGCGTAAACGGTGCGATGCCAGAATCCTCCTTTGCCCAACTGATAGTAGCGGGGATCCTGGTGGAGCGCTGATGGAAGAACGGCGCCCACCATGAAGTTTTCAATCGTGCCGTCCGCGAACGCCGCGCCGTAGCGCTTTGCGTACCCTTCCGTACCCTGGCCGTATCCCGCTTCGCTGTTTTCAGCCTGACTGATGCCGGCTTGGAGTCCACCAAGGATACTCGAAATAGTCGAATGAACCTCGCGCCAACGTTGAATTTCTGGCCGGTGGTCAGAGGCGGAATTTCTGCGCCTTTCACAGTCAGGAAATTTGGCATGGTCCAGAAAATGCGGTCGTTTGACGTGCCTGTCTGTTCCTGCTTCTTCTCGTCCTTTTTTTCCGCCGGTGTCTGCGCCGTTGACTGCGAGTCTGGTGCCTGTGAAGTCGAGGTATTGGGAGCCGCCGCCTGCTGGGAGGGCGCCTGTTGATCGGGTGCGGGTTGCTGCTGGGCGAGTGCCGGACATACAACAAATAAACTGACGATCGCGATTCTGCCGAGAAACGGAGTGAATGCCTTGCGGTGTCCCTGGATCATCCCGTGAATTATCTCCCACACCGTGCGCCCATACTGCGACACATCCGGTTCAAGTTTCTAGATTCGTATTGCTCTTATGATTGCTTCGAACGCACAAAAGGGTGCCTGAGATTCAAGGATCAGAGGGCAGAACAAAGCAGAAGGCCCGCCTTTCGGCGGGCCTTCAAGGGGAGAAAGCTCCCAGGCCAATGCGCGGATGGCCGAAGAACCCTTTCCTCGACCGCAGTCTAGTGGGGCGTTCGTGGGAAGTCAAGAGCGAAAGCCAGAATCCGTCGTCCGATAAGCCTCTTTTTTTCAGCGAAATATACGCAAGGCGATCCGGTCGGGGAGATTTTCATCCACCTGCCCCTTGGGCAACGGCGGGCCAGGACTGCCGTAGAAGTCCTCTGCATTGATAGGTTTACTGGAAAGTCCGAGCTGCAAGACCTGAAGCTGCGCGCCGCGATCGAAGATCTTACCGGGCATGACGCGTTTTATGAACAAGCGAAAGCCGCCAAAGGCCAGACTGGCGACCAGGGTGAATCCACAGATGGCGCCGGTTCCAATGAAGGCCCCGACGACCATCACCTCGATGCTCGGCTCCTTGAACTGGAAGGACGGCTCATTCCAAGTCAGGACAGTGCCGGAATGAACCTGGTCCAGTAACGTGTTTGCTTCCGTCTGCGACGGCGCGCCGGACACAATTGCGACAAGTGTGAGCGAGCGCTTCGCGAACAGCACCGGCGAGCTCGCAGAGGAATTCGACCCGTTCACGTTGAACTTCTTCTGAAGTGCAGCCAGCGTGTCTTCGGCGAGCTGAGGAGTGGGGAAATCGGCGAGCAGCAGCGTGACGTCGCGGCCGTCAAGACGATAGTGGGCGATCTCGGCTTCCGCGCCGGCCGGAAAACTCATGGAGTCGCCCAGTCCGCCGGGAAAGAGCTGATTCAGTGTTTGCGGGCCGAGAATGTAACGGTCGGAGCCCTCGACGATCTTCTTTTCGGGCAAGTGCTCCCACAATGTGGGTAATGGCCCTTCTTGAGCGTGCGGCTGAACGGCCGCAACCAAGGCCTTCAGATCCGCCTCCTGCCGAGGCAAGTTCTTTCCACCAGCATCGATCACAAGATTCCCGACAAGAATCAAGGCGTGTTCGTCCGAGATCGAAGAATGATCAGTCAAATCGCTGCGCGCCATATCGGGCTTACGCAAATACGAGTAGAGGCCATACGCACCGCTCGGGTCTTTCATGCGGTAAATGAAAACATCGAGACCGTCCAAACCACGGTAATACGAGGCTGACTCGCCGGAAATGAAACCATATTCGTGAGGGGTACTGACAGCAGCCGTATTGTCGATGTGCGGCATCGCGGCTGGACCAAAAGGCGATGTACGGAGGGATCGCCAGCCGGCAAACGAGTCGGGAAGAATCTGCTGCGCCGCAACTGGAAATGCGGCCAGGAACAACACAGCAAGCGACATGCTGAGGATTCGGCGCATGAATCGATTAGATGCCTTAATTCTACTTGGGGTTCCCGGTTGGCGCCACTGTTCCGGCTTCGAGGCGAATATCGGGGACGTGGTTGTCCGAGACGAGCTTTTGTTTGTTGGAGGTGAGACTGTTCAGGCCATCGAGATAGGTGGCAATCCCGCGATACAGACCGTCGGCGATCCGCTGGCGCTGGTCTCCCTTCCGGAGCAGCCGCTCGTCGTTCGGGTTGCTGACGAAGGAAACCTCCGAAAGCACGGAGGGCATGTTTGCTCCGATCAGCACGACGAAAGGAGCCTTCTTCACGCCGCGGTTCTTCTCGCTACGGCTGACGAGTTGCAGCCGCTGAGTCAGATTGTCCTGGATATCGCCCGCGAGATCCTTCGATTCCTCGATCTTGTCGTTGCGCGCGATCTTCTTGATCAGATCCTGCAAATCATGCATGGATTCCTGCGAGTTCGCGTTTTCGCGCGCGGCTACCTCCATGGATTCCTCCGACGTCGCGAAGTTGAGGTAGTAAGTCTCGACGCCGCGCGCCGATGGGTCCTGGCTCGAGTTAGCATGGATCGAAATGAATAGATCAGCCTTGGCATCGTTCGCGATCCGCGTGCGCTCCTCCAGCGGGACGAACGCGTCGTCCTTGCGCGTGTAGATCACATCCGCGCCCGGCAGCTTCTGCTCGATCAGATTTCCGAGGCGCAGCGCAACATCGAGGCACAGGTCTTTCTCCATCAGGCCGTGCGGGCCGATCGTGCCGGTATCGTGTCCACCGTGGCCCGCGTCAATCACGATGCGGTTGATTTTTAGGCCCAGCGCGCGCGTCAGGGATCGCTGGCCGTCGCGGTTGGGCTGCGGCACCGGCGGGGGTTCGAGAGCGAGAAATTTTGGAGAATTCGATTTCGCAGGCGTGCCGATAGCCTTCGCGTTTACGCTCCGTGCGGGCTTTGGATCCGCCGGATCAACGGGAGGTTTGCTCGCCGTGCCGGCAGCGACGACTTCTGCTGCCGCAACGGGCGGATTCGCCGCGGGTTGTTGCACGTCTTCCGCAGGGGGGGCGCTGGACGCGGAACCGGCGGCTTGCTTCGCTGTGTTGACAGGTTGGGCATGAATGTCGATCACCAGACGATAAGGATTTGCCAGCAGAAATGCGGAGTAGTCCTTCGCCGCGCCCGCATCCAGAACGACCCGCACCACGTCCGGTTTATTCTGCGCGATGCGAATGGACTTCAGTAGCCCGCTTTTGGCGTCGAACGACTGGCTCGAAAGCTTATGATCCAGCCGGGCCTTGTACAAGTCGAAATAGATGCGATCGGGAGACGCAAGGTGCGCGGCGTCATATGCGATCGTATCTCCCAATGTGACGACGATGCGGGTGGAATCCTGCGCGTTCCAGGTTTGCAAGTCCTTCACGATCGAGCTGCCTTTTTCAACAGCGCGCGGCGTCACGTGCTGCCCGCGCGGCTCCGGCGGCTGGCCAGCTGGTTCGGCATCCTGGTCGGCGCCGCCTTGCTGGGCAATCTCCTTCAAGGCCGCCCGGGCCTGGTCGGCACGATCGGATCGGGGAAAGTGCTTCAGGTATTCCTTGTAAGTCGCTTCGGCGTCTTGGGGCTTGTCCAGATCGTCCTTTTGGACTTGCGCGACGGATAGCAGGACTTCTCCGTGATACCGGCTACCGGGATACTGCTTTGCCAGGAAGAGGTAGGTGGCGATCGCGGACTCGAAGTACCGCGGATCGTAAAGCCGCCCCATCTCACGATAGAGTTCGGCTTCGGCCATGAGAGCCGATGTCGCATCATCGGCCAAGGGCGTGATCATGTAGACCTTGTGATAGGCGGCGACGGTCTGGATGTAGTCGGAACGAGAGCGGTCCTTTTCGAGGTAGCCTTCGAGCATCGTGCGCATTTTGACTGCGCGCGCAAATTGCTCGCGGGCGTCGGATTGCTTGTCGGCGCGGGCAGGGAGGACGGCGCAGAACAGCACACCCAGCGCGAGCGCTGTAGTGCACGAGACTCCTCGCGCGAGCGATTTCATTGCAGCCGAAGCCATGCGCGTCTCATTCGTTTGTGAAAACCACGCGACCGGCATCCAATTCTCGACGCACCGGAGGTCTTGGCGGACTCCAAAGAGCCGGGTTCCGGCCCGAATCGGGCCGGAAGTATGTGTCGGTGACCTTTTGTACGTACCGTTGCGTTTCCGGATATGCCGGAACCCCGTCGCTGATGTCGACGGCGCGCTCGCCAGCGTTATATGCGGCGAGCGACTTGGTCAAATTACCGTTGTACCGGTCGAGCAGCGATTTCAGGTACGACGCCCCGCCCTCTACGTTTTGGGCGGGGTCGAAGGAATTGCCGACGCCGAAACGTTGTGCCGTCTCCGGGATCAGTTGCATGAGCCCTACCGCCCCCCTGCTGGAAATCGCGCGCGGATTCCAGGAGGACTCGGTGCTGATCACGGCTTTGACCAGCGCCGGGTCCAGGTTGTGCCGCGCAGCCGCCGCGCTCACGATGTGATCGAACCGATCGTCCGAACTCTTCGTCGCGGCTGCCGGCAAAGCCGGGGGAGTGATAGTACTCCCAGTATGGTCCTTCGCGGAATCCCCATTCACATACACGGTTTTCCCGTGCTCATCGACGTAGGATGCAATCTGGGCGCGAGACGGCGCCGGCAGCAGAAAAGTGCTCGCTGCCAGGACTGCAACGACGATGCGGTTCCTCGTCATCTTGTCCCCTGCCCTTTGGGAAGGCAAAAACGCTCCACTCCAAACCAGACGACGCACAACGACAAGTACGCCTTGGGAAAGCGAGCTTTCCCGGCGTAAGTTTCTGGCTCGACGGCAATTATAACAGCCTGTCCAGAAGGGGGTAAACCTGGGTAAGAGCCTTTTCTATGCCGGATGTGTCTTTTCCGCCAGCCTCGGCGAGGTCGGGTCTACCGCCCCCGGAACCGCCCACCAATTGGGCGAGTTCTTGGATGATTTTCCCGGCGTGGAGCCTGGGGATAAGGTCCTTCGTAACTGCTGCAATTAGAGCAACTTTGCCGTCATCCGCGGCTGCCAGGACGACCACGCCCGAGCCCAGCTTCTGGCGAAGAGCGTCGGCAAGTTGGCGGAGGGCCTCGCGGTCGGAACCGTTGACCTGAGCCGCCAGGACACGGACGCCCTTGACCTCCCTGGTTTCGCCGAGAAGGTCCCCAGCCTGCGAGCCGGCGGCCTTGCGTTTCAGTGTTTCAACCTGCCTCTCAAGGGCCTTTAAGGAGTCAATTTGGCGCTCAATTGCGTCAATTAAGCCGTCTTCAGAGGCGTTTAAGACGCCTGCGGCGGCTCTCAGCGTTTGGAGCGCTCGCTGATAATCGGCAAGCGCACGGTCCCCGGAAATAGCCTCAATGCGGCGGATGCCCGCGGCAGTCGATTGTTCGCCGAGAATCTTGAACAGGCCGATCTCGCCCGTGCGGCCGACGTGAGTGCCGCCGCAAAGCTCCTTGCTGTAGAAGCCGCGCAGTGACGCCGCGTCCGGAATCGTGACGACGCGAACGTTTGCCTCGGGATACTTGTCGCCGAAAAACGCGAGCGCGCCCGAAGCGAGCGCTTCGTCGATGTTCATGATGTCCGTGCGCATCTCGAGATCCTTGCGGATCTCCTCGTTCACCTGCTCCTCGATTTCGGAAATCTCGCTCGGATCGACGGCGGCGAAGTGGGAGAAATCGAAACGCAGATGATCGGGTGCGACGAGCGAGCCGGCCTGTTTCACGTGCGTGCCAAGAATGTTGCGTAGGGCGGCGTGCATCAGGTGCGTGGCCGTGTGGTTGCGCATATTGCGCGCGCGGCGCTCGGCGTCCGCCACGGTGGCGACGCGATCGCCAACATGCAGGTCTTCCTTCGCGACGATGCGGTGCGCGATCAGCCCGGTCACCGGGTAATGCGCGCCCTTGACTTCGGCGACTTCGAGCGATTCGGATTTGTCGTAGAGACCGCCCGTATCGGCGACCTGGCCGCCTGACTCCGAATAGATCGACGTGCGATCGAGAACGATTTCGGCTTCCGCGCCTTTCTTGATTTCATTTACCGAGCCTTGCTTCGTGACGATGGCTTCGATCCGGCAATCGCGCGCAATCGTGCCGAAGTAGAAGTCTGGCTCCGTCTTGTACGTTTCCGCGAGCTTTGCGTACGCGGGATTCGCCGCGTCTTTGGCAACACCCTTCCAGGACGTCTTTGCGCGAGTGCGCTGCTCTTGCATAGCAGAATCAAAGGCATCCCAATACACAGCGAAGCTAGCATCGCGGCAGACGTCTTCGATGAAATCTCGCGGCAACCCATAAGTATCGTAGAGCTTGAAGGCTTTGCGTCCTTCGAGGACGGGCTGCCCTGCCTGGTTGAGGACGCGTTGTTTTGCTTCGTTGAGGAAACCAGCTTGGAGTGCAGGGTTCTTGTACGGAGCGACGCGCTGCACCTCTTTAAGGGCATCCGATTCCGAAACTGTCTCCCGGAGAATCCCCGTGACCAGGGGTAGTAGAGCCGCGTGTGTATCCGCTGGATTGTGAAAATCCCGATCCTGATAATACTCGACGAACAACGGGCTTCTGGATTTGATGTCGCGCAAAACTTCGTCGAGCTCACGAAGACCGACCTCGATCGTGCGCGTGAAACGCCGCTCTTCTTCTGAGACAACCTTGGGGACGTGGGCGCCCGCGGAACCCATGAGTTCGGGATACGCGTCGGCCATCAATTCGCGGACGGCGAGCACCAGATCCGTGAAGAACGGCTTCTCGGGTCCGAGCAGCCGCGCGTGGCGCATGCCGCGGCGCATGATTTTGCGAAGAACATAGCCGCGGCCCTCATTTGAAGGCATTACGCCGTCGGCGATGAGGAACGTTGTCGCGCGCCCGTGGTCCGCCACGATCCGGAAGGATGGGTCCGTTCTTGGATCGCGGCCGTACCGCACGGGCGTGAATTCTTCGGCCTTGCGAATCAACGGCATGAACAGGTCGGTCTCGAAATTCGAAATTTTGCCCTGCAGGACGGCGGCGAGGCGCTCAAGGCCCATGCCGGTATCGACGGACGGCTTCGGCAGAGGGGCAAGCGCTCCGCTTGCGTCGCGGTTGAACTGCATGAAGACGAGATTCCAGATCTCGACGTAGCGGCCGCACTCGCATCCGAATTTGCAATCCGTGTGGCCCTGATCGGATGCGGCGGGGCCCATGTCGTAATGGATTTCGCTGCACGGGCCGCAGGGGCCGGTATCGCCCATCGCCCAGAAATTCTCTTTCAGTCCGGGGACGGGGATAATGCGATCTCCGGGCGCGCCGACTTTGGCCCAGTGCGCTACTGCTTCGCTGTCCGTATCCAGCACGTTGCCGGGCGCGACTTCGGCGCCGCCGAATACGGTGAAGTACAGCTTGTCGAGCGGGATGCCAAATCCGCCAGCGGCGGACGAAGTGACCAGCTCCATCGCATAGGCGATCGCATCTTTCTTGAAATAATCGCCGAAGGAAAAATTGCCGAGCATTTCGAAGAAGGTGTGATGACGGTTCGTGAAGCCGACGTTTTCGAGATCGTTGTGCTTGCCGCCCGCACGCACACACTTCTGGCAGGAAGTGGCCGTTTTGTAGTCGCGCTGCTCGAGGCCGAGGAAGACGTCCTTGAACTGGTTCATTCCGGCGTTGGTGAAGAGCAGCGTGGGATCGTTCGCCGGGGCAAGCGAGGAGCTGCGCACGACACGGTGGCCGCGCTCCTCGAAAAATCGCAGAAATGTCTTCCGGATATCGTTGCCGGTCAAGGAACCCTCAGATCGAGCGATTCATTATACCCGCAACTGCGGCGGGACCAGCGACGGAGGCATAGGGGTAAAAAGGAAAAGCGCCCACGATGAGCCGAGAGATTCATCCCGCAACAGAATCAGGACGCAACCTCAGCGTCGCGTCCGACGCAGCTGGTTCAATCCTGCGGCGGGCGAGGCGGAGCTTGCTGGCCCTGAGACTGCTGCATTCTTTGCTGCGCCGCGGCGGTCCACGGCGGACGACGCCGTTCATGCGCGCGTAGGCGATGGATTGGCCGAGATGCTCGTGAGCATGCGCGACGATGTGAAGCACGACGTCTCCGACGCTGGTAAATTCCTGGAACTTCAAAGACCTCACCAAATCGGCGTCAGACATGTTGCTGATACTGGTTTCGGCGTAGTCGAACGACTGGTTGAGCAACTCGATGACCTTGGTTTTGTCCGTCGTGGATTTTTCGAAACCCTGGAATTTGAAGCCGGGAAAGGGTAGCGCGCCGGCGACTGCCGTCAGCCCGAAATTGGCGCCAGCCATGTGCAGGTAGACTTCGCTGACGGAGCGGACGCCCTCGGCGGGGCGCCACGTGTATTTTTCAGCAGGCATCGCCTGCGCAAGGCTGACGATTTCCTGCTGCACGCCTTTCAGTTCAATCACGGCGCGCTGCCGGAAGCCGTAGGATGCCGCTTTATCGGCCGATGACGCCGCCTGCGCGAACGTCCGAGTCGTTCCCGCAGTCAGTATAAGAGCAAGGGTCGCAAGCGAAAGACACAGCTTATTCATTGTCCATTCCCCCTTCGAGGCGGATTACCGAGGGAGACTTTACGCTCTTTCGGTTGGAAAATCGATGCCAGCGCGTGGAGACTCCGTTTGACCCGCGCCGGTTGAAAGGTGCTATCTTACGCGCATGAGAGCAATCCTATTAGCGCTGGTGTCCTGCATCGTCATTTACGCTACAGAGCAAAGCACAGCAACCTCTATTCCCGATCTTGCGGGCCCGCAAACGATGGCGTCGAGATTCGAACTCACGCCGGTGAACGTAGATGTTTCCGGGTTGTCCGCGGGCGACCGGAAAGCGCTCGTGAAGCTGATTCAAGCCGCGAGAATCGTGAACCACCTGTTCATGGAGCAATTCTGGAGCGGCGACCTGGCGCTCTATCAAAAACTGCAAGAGGACCATTCGCCGCTCGGGCGCGCGCTGCTCCACTATTTCTGGATCAACAAAGGGCCGTGGTCGGAGGTTGACGGGTACCGAGCGTTTCTTCCCGACGTTCCGGCCCGAAAGCCGCTGGGCGCGAATTTCTATCCGGAGGACATGACAAAGGAGGAGTTTGAAGGCTGGGTCAAGACACTTAGGGCGAGCGAAAAGGAACAGGCGGAAGGGTTTTTCACCGTGATTCGCCGTGGTCCGGAGGGCAAGCTGAGGATCGTTCCGTACAACGAGGTGTACAAGGCCGATCTCGGGAGGGCCGGCGCGGTGCTGAGGGAAGCGGCAGCCTCGACCGACAACGCGACCCTGAAAAAATTCCTCACGCTGCGGGCCGACGCATTTGCGTCAAACGATTACTACGAAAGCGATATGGCATGGATGGATTTGAACGCGCCGCTCGATATCACGTTCGGCCCCTACGAGACCTACAACGACGAACTGTTCGGATACAAGGCGGCGTTCGAGGCATACATCAACGTGCGCGATGAGAAAGAGAGCGCACGGCTGAGCTTTTTCGGGCAGCATTTGCAGGACATCGAGAACAACCTGCCGGAAGACCCGAAGTTTCGCACTCCAGGGCTCGGAGCGCTCGCGCCGATTCGCGTGGTGAACGAAGTCTTCGCCGCGGGCGATGGAAGCCACGGCGTGCAGACGGCCGCTTATAACCTGCCGAACGACGACAAGGTGGTGCAGCAGAAGGGCAGCAAGCGCGTGATGTTGAAGAATGTTCAGGAGGCAAAGTTCAAAGCTACTCTTGTTCCCATCGCGCAATCGGCGCTGCCGGCGAAAGATCAGAGATACCTGAGCTTCGATGCATTTTTCAACCACATCGTGGCGCACGAGCTGATGCACGGGCTCGGCCCGCATCAGATAAGGATTAACGGACGCGCGACGAATCCGAGGCTCGAGCTGAAAGAACTCTTCAGCGCGATTGAAGAAGCCAAGGCCGACGTGACGGGCCTCTTTGCGTTGCAATTCCTGATGACCCAGGCGGACAACGGGCAGATCCAGGCTCCGCTCCCGCACGGCGCGGAAGCCGAGCGGCAGCTCTACACGACGTATCTAGCGTCGTCGTTCCGAACCCTGCGATTCGGACTGCAGGACGCGCACGCGCGGGGCATGGCGATGCAGTTCAACTATCTGGTTGACAAGGGTGGGTACGTAGTGAACCCGGATGGGACGTTTGCTGTCGATTTCAGCAAGATCAAGGACGCCATCCGCTCGCTCGACCATGACCTGCTCACAGTCGAAGCAAACGGCGATTACGTAGGCGCGCAAAGATTGCTAGCGCTGGGCGCGATGCGTCCGGAGGTTCAGAAGGCGCTTGAGCGTTTGAAATCCGTGCCGACGGACGTCGAGCCGATCTTTGTGACGGCGGACGCGCTAACGGGCGAGAGGGCACCCGGCGAAATCACCCTCATCCATTAAGAGCAGGTACGAACCGACCGAGTTTACCCGGCAAACAGCAAACCTTCAGTTCTCACGGGCCGGTACTTCGGACAGATCGGGCGGGCCCGTGTGCGTGAGGGTGCGTATTTCGGCGCGAATCGTGTCGGAGGAGAAGCCGGCGCGGAGGAGACTGCCATATAGCGAGGCGAGTTTGCGCCGGTCGAGCGGGCCGCTGGTGTGTGCGAGGCGGCGCTGGAGACGCACGCGAACGAGCGCAGCTTCGTCTGTTTCGGCAAAGACTGTGTCGAGCGCAGCTTCGATGTGCTGGTCTGGTACGCCGCGGGCGCGCAGCTCGCGCGCGATGCGGAAGCGTCCTTGTCGCCGGGTTTGGGCGTGGGCGCGGGCGTAGTCGAGGGCGTAGCGGGCGTCGTCGAGGTATCTGTGCTCGCGCAGCCTTGCAATGACGGGCGAGACGAGTTCTTTTTCATCCGCGCGACGTCCGAGATATTCGCGCATCTCGTGAATCGAATGCGCGCGGCGCGTCAGCGCGCGGAGAGCGGAGGCGTAAAGCTCCTGTTCAGTCGAAAGTTTGCGAGGGGAAGAACGCACGGAAAGGAGCATAGAAGTAAGCAGGCAGGGAAGCAAGGCGGGCAGGCACACTTGGGATGGGGGTGCTGCTACCGCCGGGGGCCGAGGCGTTCGAATTCGGTCATGGCGCGCTCCATCTCCTCGCGGGCTGCGTCGGCGGAGGAGCGGATACCCTGGACGCGCAGACGGAAATCATCCGGGTTCGAGGCGCGCATCAGAGCTTCCTCGAGACTGATAAGGTTGCGCGAGTAGAGATCGAAGAGCGACTGATCGAACGTCTGCATGCCGTACTGGCTGGTGCCGGCGGCGATCGCCTCGCGGATCATGCGGGTCTTATCGGGATTGATGATGCAATCGCGGATGTAGCCGGTCGCGATCATGACTTCGCAGGCCGGCACGCGTCCCTGGCCGTCGCTTTTGCGGACGAGGCGCTGGCTGATAACCCCCTTGAGCGTGGAAGCGAGCTGTAGGCGAATTTGTTTCTGCTCGGGCGGCGGAAAGACGGCGATGATGCGCTGGATCGTCTCGGTCGCGTCCAACGTGTGCAAAGTCGAAAGAACCAGGTGACCAGTTTCGGCGGCGAGCAAAGCGGTCGAAATCGTTTCCAGATCGCGCATTTCGCCGACGAGGATGACGTCCGGATCCTGACGCAACGCGGCGCGGAGCGCGGTCGAGAAGGAGGACGTGTCTACCTCGACCTCGCGCTGGTTGATGAATCCCTTCTTGTCGCGGTGCAGGTACTCGATCGGGTCTTCGATCGTGATGATGTGCTCCGGGCGAAGTGAATTGATGCGGTCGATCATCGCGGCAAGCGTGGTGGACTTGCCGGAACCGGTCGTGCCAGTGCAAAGCACCAGGCCGCGCTGCTCTTCGCAGACTTGAGCGAGAATGCGCGGGAGCTCGAGCTCCTCGATCGTGCGAATCTTCGTCGGAATCACCCGGAGAACCATGCCGACATTGCCGCGCTGTTGAAAGACGTTCACGCGGAACCGGCCGAGGCCCGCCACGCCGTAGGCCATATCGAGCTCGGCGGTCTCTTTGAATTTCTGCTTCTGCCGATTGGTCATCATGCTGAAGGCCATCGACAGCATTTCCTCCGGGGTGACGCGAGGAATGTCGCTCAGGGCGTTGAGCAGACCGTCGACGCGGAGGTAGGGGTGGTTGCCGACCTTCAGATGCAAGTCGGAAGCCCTGCTCTCGACGGCGCGGCGCAAGAGATCGTCTATGCTGATGGCCATACCCGAAGTCCCCGATTGCGAAGCTTCAAGCCACGCTAGCATCCGCCTCAAGACGTGGCAAGAATGCCGGGCGGTAGGTTTCCAGAGGTGCAACCGGC
The DNA here is from genome assembly GCA_050015155.1 of Candidatus Acidiferrales bacterium. Classification (GTDB taxonomy): domain Bacteria; phylum Acidobacteriota; class Terriglobia; order Acidiferrales; family UBA7541; genus Palsa-295. The sequence continues at coordinate 26,406 of JBEKBY010000023.1, forward strand.
CGCGAGGCTAAGCCGGAAATTGGTCGCGCTGAAACAGGCGGTCGTAGATGACTCCGGCGAAAACGCCGCCGAACAGCGGGCCGATCCAGTATACGCCGTGATTCTGCCAGTGATGGGGACTGAGCGCGAGGGCCGGGCCAAACGCGCGGGCCGGATTCATGGCGGCTCCAGTGAAGGGTGCTCCGACGAGATAGCCGGCCGTGACGGTGAGGCCCGTGATGAGGCCGCCGATTCGGCGAGGCTCTTCGTTGGCATCGACGATGCTTGCAAAGGTGACGAACACGACCGCGAAGGTCAGGACCGCTTCGAGTGCCATGCCGTGCATGCGCGTGAAATCCGACGCGAGATCCGGCGTGCCCAGAGACACGGGCCGCCATGCGGACTCCGGAAGAATGGCGCTGATCGAATAGGCGGCTGCGAGAGACCCGAGGAGCTGCGCAATAGCGTAACCGATGCTTTGCAGCGTGCCCAAGCGTTTCGTGACCCAGCAGCCGATCGTGACGGCGGGGTTCAAGTGTGCGCCGGAGACGTGCCCGACGGCGCTGACCATCACCGCGACCGCCAGGCCGTAGGCGAGAGCCAAGCCGAGCAAGCCCGCGCCGGTTTGCCCGGTCGCGTGAAGGTATTGATCCGCGCAGATCGCGCCCGCCGCGACGAAAACGACGGCAAAAGTGCCGATGAATTCAGCGAGGAGCTTTTGCGGCAGATTGTACAAAATTCCTCCGCGCGATGCGTTCAAACGCGCGGATTCTACAGAATTCGCGGAAGCGAGTCAAAACGGGCCAGCGTCGCTCCGTCAGCGGACGCCGGCACTGCTCGGCACGCCGACGGGCGAAAGCCAGCCGTGGTGGTCGGGCGTCTTGCCGCTCGTGATCGCGAAGAATTCGTCTTGCACGCTCTTGGTGACCGGGCCGCGCGAACCGGCGCCGATCTTGACGCGGTCGACCGAGCGGATCGGAGTGATCTCGGCGGCGGTCCCACAGAAGAAGACTTCGTCGGCGATGTAGAGCATTTCGCGCGGGATCATCTGCTCAGACACGGGAAAGCCCAGTTCGCGGCAAAGCGTCATGACGGAATCGCGAGTGATCCCGGGCAGTGCCGAATTGGCGAGCGGCGGTGTGTGGACCGTTCCGTTCATCACGACGAAGATGTTTTCGCCGGACCCTTCGCTGACGTAGCCGTTCACATCGAGCGCGATGCCTTCTTCATAACCGTTCACCTTCGCTTCCATGCGAATGAGCTGCGAGTTCATGTAGTTTGCGGCAGCCTTGGCCATTTGCGGAAGCGTGTTGGGCGCCGGGCGGTTCCACGAGCTGACGCAGACATCCACCCCGCTGCGCAATGCTTCCTCGCCGAGATACTTTCCCCATTCCCAGCAAGCCAGATAGACCTCGATTGGATTGTTCTGCGGATTCACTCCCGCGTCGCCGTAGCCGCGAAGCACGATCGGCCGGATGTAGCACGCAGGGACTTTGTTTTCGCGGACGAGATCGAGGCTCGCCTGGCAGAGCGCGTCCAGCGTGAAAGGCACATCCATGCGATAGATGTGCGCGGAATTCACGAGGCGCTGCATGTGTTCGCGGAGGCGGAAGATCGCCGAACCGTGCGCGGTCTCATAGCAGCGGACGCCCTCGAAGACGGCCGAACCGTAACTGACGACGTGCGACAGCACATGAATCTTGGCGTCATCCCAACGGATGAATTTGCCGTTGTGCCAGATCTTTTCCGTCTTGGGGAGGCTCATTGAGTTTCTCCGGGCCGCTGAAAAAAGTTTTTATGACCCTATGAAGCGTGAATTATAGCACACGGTCTTCAGAGCCAATGAGACCTGAAGCGTTCGGAGCCGGAACAATTACGGCCAATTTGGCAGCGGGGAGATGCGTCTCGCGAACGGCCTCAATCTGCGTGGTCGTCCGGCTCGCGCCGCAAGGATGAGGAGAAGCCGGCGATGCGGCCCCAGGCGCTGGTTCGCCAGTTGTCCGTGATTTCCTTAGCGAGAATCCACGGCGGGAGTTCCATTTGAAGGAATCGCGAAAGAGCTTCCAGGTAGGGTTCGTACATTTCGCGCAGCTCCGTGAGTTTCTTGACGGCGGCTTCGGTATCCGTAAGCCGAAGGCCGGCCCGCGCGAGTGTCGTGCGCAGGCGCTGCAACTCGGAATGCGGCAGCCGATCGGCCTTGGTCGGGCCCGGCGGCACATTGAAAAGCTGTGCGAGATCGACGACGGTGTGTCGGCATATCGCGAACGTGAGACGAGCCTGTCGCGCGCACGCGTCTTCAGAGCCGGCGATCATCAGTGCGCTCGTGTCCAAAATCGCCGTGAGAGCGGCGAGCCAGGATTCGTTGTTGTGCTGCGAACGGAAGTAGCTCACGGAAGGGTAAGAAATGTGGCTCTCCAGAATGTCGGCCGCCGAATGCTCCCAATCGTGCAGGAGCCGTTCCAGTGATGCGAGGCCGTGCGGTCCGGCGTGGCGGCGGAGAAGCTCTCCGGCTGTCGGAGGCGAGCCGGCCCGCGCGTCCAGCAAAACAATATTCACTTCGCGGCGGGAAAACGCCTGGTAGATCACTGGCAAGTAGCTGAGCACGAGTGCCAGGAAGCCAAAGCCGAGCCCGCTTTCACAGACCGCCAGAATGCGCTCGACCCGCAGGTGCGGCACGACATCGCCAAGTCCGAGCGTAAAGAAAGTCGTCCCGCTAAGATATAGACACGTGTCGAAGTCTCGAGGTGACGCACTGGCGTTCGCCGCGCTGTAGTACAGGCAGGCGAACCCCAAAACCAGAGCGGCGGCCCAGAAGACGAACAGCAGCAGGAGCGAGAGCGGGCCGTAGTAACTCAGAAACGACTCGCGAGCCTTGTTTCTTTTGATGCTTCGAGCAATCGCGCGCCACGGTAACCACGTAGCGCGATAGAAAAGCACGACGACCCGCCAGCGTCGCGCCACTCGCCGCGGGAGAACGACCGTCTCAAACGCCTCCCAAAGAACGTTGACGATGATGAGGATGCCTGCAACGGTAGCGAGGACCACGGTGTCGCTCCTAAGGAACGAGCACGATCTTACCGTAGGCGCCTGCGTCCATCACCGCTTTGTGGGCGCGCGGGGCTTCCGCGAGAGGAATCTCCTGGCCGATCACTGGCCGGAGCGTCTTGTTTTCAAGCCCGGCCACAAGCGCCGAATGAATGCTGGTCAGGTCCGTCTGCGAGGCGTTCCACAGGCTCATGCCGAGAATCGTTCCGTCACGGGTCATGATGTCACGTGCATTGATCTCCGCATTTCCGCGGTTGCCGACAACCACTACGCGCCCGCCGGGCGCCAGCATTGGGAGGTCGCGGCCGAGGTTCACGTTCGCCAACATTTCGAGGATCACGTCGTAGCCCCGGCCGCCGGTTGCCGCGAGCGCTTCTTCGAAATGATCGGCCGCCTTGTGGTCGAGCACCTGATGCGCACCCTCATCGGCGGCAAGCTTTTTCCCGCGGTCCGACCCGGCGGTGGCAATCACGCGCAGTCCCGCCGCCCGCGCGAGTTGCACGGCGGCGATGCCAACGCCTCCGCTCGCGCCATGAATCAGCACGGTTTCGCCGCCACGAGCGTGCGCGCGATGAAAAAGGGCGCGGAAAGCGGTTGCGTACGGAACATGCATGGCGGCGCCCTGCGCGAACGAGATGTTTGCAGGAAACGGGAATACCGCCCAAGCCTCGCAGAGCGCCAGTTCGGCGTACGTCCCGCTCGGACTGCCCGCGAGGTAGACTCTGTCGCCGGGCTTGAAGCGCGTCACATCCTTGCCAACCGACTCGATGGTTCCGGAGCCGTCCGTCCCTGGCGTGTAGGGAAGAGGTGGTATGCGCGGATAGACGCCAGCACGGATGTACGTCTCAACGGGATTGACACCGGCCGCGCGGATGCGAACTACGACCTGGCCACTAGCCGGTTTGGGCTCGGGAACCTCTTCCAGGCGCAAGACCTCTGGTCCGCCGAACTCGTGCACACGAATCGCCTTCATTGCTTTCCTCCGCATCGGCGCGCAGGGAACGCCGGCCGCTTTATTGTCACTGGGGCCCGTCTTTCATCAAATGCTTCGATGTACGAGAGGTGCACGCGGATTCCGCGAGAGAGGGCGCGGAGCACGGCATCTCAATGCGCCGGAGGCACAGGTATGGACATCGAGCGGTCTCTGAGCGTTTGGAAGTTCTGCTGAATGCGGTTCAGCCGGTTACCCATCGTGCTTTCCCAAGCGCCAAAGATAAGAAACGGCACGAGCGCTGCCAGCACCCATAGCTTGGCGTTGCGAGGCACCTTCGCTTCCGGTTCCCACCGGAAAAGCTGGCGCGAGACTTCGAAGGCGACGAAGAGGCCCAGGAGAAGCGCCGCAACGTCTTCGAGCACTTCATAGCCGGTAGCCAACCTCGTTGTCGAGGATTCGAGACCCGTCGCCAGATATTGCGCCGGAATGAACAGCGCGACCCGCTGGAGCCACGCCGGAAAGATCGCGAGGGGAATCGTCGCGCCCGAGAGAAACAGGAACCCCATCCATATCAGGTTGTTGATCATCTGGGTTTCCTGCATCGTGTTCGTCACGCTCGCAACAATCAATCCGAGGGCTGAGAACGTCGCGGAGCCGACCGTCACCAGCAGAAACATCGCCCAGAGATTTCCCCACGACTGCATATGGAACGCCCACCGGCAGACCACGATTTCAAAGACCACGACAGGAATAACCAAGAAATAGTTCGAAAGAATGCTCGATGCGAGCATGGGCGCGGCTCCGAGCGGCGCGAGCCGGAACCGCCTGAGAATGCCCTGCTCGCGGAAGGTGACGAGCTGCACGCTGAGTCCCCAGAAGCTGCCCATCACCGTTGTCGTCAGAATCGCGCCGAGGATGTAGCCGACCCATTCCGTCCTGCCCCTACCTAAGAACGTGACGGCGCCGAACAGAAAAATCAGCGGCATCACGAGGCTAAAAAAAAAGAAGGCGCGATTCCGCATGGCGAGGCGAACGCGCATCTTCGTGAGAGTCCAAGTGCCGCCCAAGTGTTTGCTCCTTTTCTATTCCCGCAACCGCCGGCCGGTGAGCTCGATAAACACGTCTTCGAGCGACGGTGAAAACATTTCCAGGCTTTGTAGCTCGTTGCTTTCCGACTCGAGCTGCTTCACGAGCGCGACGATCGTTTGCGGCGGCCGTGCGGAATGCAGCACGTACGTCCCATCGAATTCCCGGCAATCGGCGACGCCTTCGAGTCCTGCGAGCATGCCGTTCCTCAAGGGCCGCGCGAGGCGCACTTCGATGCGGGTCGTTCCCGCTGAACTGTGCTTCAGTTCACGCGGAGTGCCTAGCGCGATCACGCGGCCCTGATCCACGATGGCGACACGGTCGCACAATCGCTCGGCTTCCTCGATGTAGTGCGTAGTCAGCAGGACTGTCTTCTTCTCGCGCTTGAGTTCCTCGATGATGTCGTACATTTCTCGGCGCACCTGCGGATCGAGTCCTGCGGTCGGCTCGTCGAGAAATACAACTTCGGGATCGTTGACCAGCGCCATGGCAAGCGCGAGGCGCTGCTTCTGCCCGCCCGAGAGATGGCTGTAATACGCGTTGCGCTTTTCATCGAGCTGGAACCGTTTGAGGAGCTTGTCGGTGTCGGCGCGGCGGTGATAGAACTGCGCGAACAGCTCGACGGCCTCTTTCACGCGCAGTTTGTCCGGCAGGGAAGTCGACTGCAGGACGGCGCCGATTCTCTCTTTGAATCGCTCGCCGCTCTTCTCCGGATCGAGACCGCAGACGCGCGCGATGCCGCGATCTGGCGTTCGCAGGCCTTCGAGGATTTCGACAGTCGAGGTCTTGCCAGCCCCGTTGGGTCCGAGCAAGCCGAATACTTCACCCTGCTCGACCGCGAAGCTCACGCCGCGCAGCGCTTCGACCGCTCCGTAGCTCTTAAAGAGGTTTTCGACCTGGATGACGGGCTCGCCCACGAATAGGTCCTTGGCTTTCTGGAAGAGACTTCTATACCACGAATCAGGATTCGAGTGCGAATCGCGGCGATTACGCGCGTCTGCGCTTGCGTGTTTTCGAACGCCCTTTTCTCGCCCCTGCGGTGCTTGATTTCGCCGGCGACCAACCGTAACACTTCATGTCGACGCGACGGCCCTCGATCGCAGTGCCTTCAGATTCGAGCAGCCGTCGTTGCAAGCTCGCGTACGGCTCGCGAATCAGAAGCCGCCCCCCGGCGCCGACCACGCGGTGCCACGGGATGCCTCGCCCGCTTGGACATGCCGCCATCGCGTATCCGGCGGCGCGCGCCCCCCCGGGCAGCCGAAGCGTCCGCGCGAGGTCCCCATAGGTTGTTACACGCCCGCGCGGAATCCGCTTCACCAGGTGATAGACAGGCTCCCAAGACATCTTTCTGGAGCTCCTTTTGCGATCGTGGCGCGCGAATTTTGCACCTAAATCAGCAGGGTAAGGTTTTCCTTATCGATCCCATTTCGGAACCCGCGAAGAACCTCCGCTAAGTCCTTTTTCTTGCGCTCCCGCATCGTTCCTCAAGAGTAATAACCGATTCGACGCAACCTTCCGTCATCGTACGCATCGTACCATTGAAGCTGTAGTGGACGGGCCATACACTACACTTGGGTTTCATGCGATGCCTGGCCCGGAAGGAGAAAGTCGTGGCTTTCGTTCGGCGCAGAGGCAACACCTACTACCTGGTGCACAACGTGCGCCGGCAGGGTAAGGTGCAGCAACTTCACCTGGCGCGGCTTGGTGGGCGGCCGCGCATTACCGACGACATCGTACGCAAAGTTTCTCGAAATCACCCTTTCCTCGATCTCGACTGGTCCGGCCTGCGAGAGCAGGTGAACAGCCGAGTCGAGCTGTTCGACATCCGATCCCTTTATGTGCAAAACCTAACGCACTCACTACGCAACCTCAACCTAGACCTGGCCGATCTGTCGCCGCCGCTACTGACGCTGGCAGACCGCGCCAATTCAAGCCGGGAACTGGTCACGCAACTACGATTGCTGCGCTCGACGCTCGACGTCAAGCTCGACCAATTCGAGCGGTCGGTGCCGCGCAATCTGGAGGGCGGAAGAAGGTTCCGGTAGGGAGCAAGACCATGGGCGCGCAGGCGGTACAACTCGACCCGACACTCCGCAGCGTGGAATCCCGCGATTTCGAGGCGGGATTGCGTCGGAAAATCGTGGGACAGGACGAAGCCGTGCAGGCGGTGGTGGACCTGTACCAGGTGTTTCGCGCCGGCCTGAACTCACCGGGGCGGCCGGTGGGGAACTTGCTGTTCCTTGGGCCGACGGGAGCGGGGAAAACGCGCGTGGTCGAAGCGACCGCAGAGGTGCTGTTCGGCGATCCGCGGGCGGTCATCAAGGTGGACTGCGCCGAGTTTCAGCACTCGCACGAGATCGCGAAGCTCATCGGCTCGCCACCGGGATACTTGGGGCATCGCGAGACGCATCCGCTGATCACGCAGGAAGCGCTCGCGCAGTATCACACCGACAAATTGAAGATCAGCTTTCTGCTGTTCGACGAGATCGAAAAAGCGAGCGATGCGCTGTGGCAATTGCTGCTGGGAATTCTGGACAAAGCAACTCTGACCCTGGGTGACAACCGCCGCGTCGATCTGTCGCAGACCATGATCTTCATGACGTCGAACCTGGGCGGCGGCGAGATCACGGAGCTGATGACCGGAGGCCTGGGATTCGCGCCGATTGTGAGGCCGGAATCGAAGCCGAAGCTGGACGAGAAGGTCGAGCGGACAGCCTCGGAAGCAGCGAAGAGGAAATTCGCGCCGGAGTTCATGAACAGGATCGACAAGGTAGTGGTGTTCCACCCGTTGCGCTCGCGGCAGCTCGAACAGATTCTCGAGATCGAGCTCGGGATGGTGCAGCAGCGCGTGCTCGAGACGGCGAAAGGAAGATTCCTGTTCCGGGTCACACCGGCCGCCAGAGATTTTCTGCTGCGCGAAGGAACCGATATGAAGTACGGAGCGCGCCACCTGAAGCGGGCCATCGAGCGGCACGTAGTGTACCCGCTGGCGAGCCTGCTTGCGACCGAGCAGGTCTTGCTGGGTGATGTTGTCTCGATCGATTGGGATGGGAGCGCGCCGGGGCTGGCGTTCCTGAAGGAAGCCGAGGGAGCGCTACTCCCAATGGATTCGCCCATGCCCGATACGATGACGGAAGCAGCCGCTGCCATCTCCGATGGCCGGGAGATCTCTTTCCCGGCGGCAACAACTGCAACTGCGAGAATAACCACCGAGGCGAAGCCGTCGTCCGCGCAGGCCCACCGCAGTGTTCCGGCGGAGAAGGCCAAGAACGAGAAACGGTAGGGATTCAGCCGGTTTTCCTCCTGCGGAGAGGCTGTCATGATTGCGGCGCGTGCTGTCCCTTGCGGCACGCGCCGTGACTCCGCTCAAACGATTTCTGTCAAGAAGGCCAATCACCCGGAAGTTTCGGTCGTCTTTTTCTCGACATATTCTTTATACGAGGCGGAGTCCATCAAGCCGGCGATTTTCTTCTGGTCGGTCAAACGGACCTTCACGAGCCAGCCGGAGCCGTGCGGATCTCGGTTTATCCGTTCCGGAGCATCCGACAGAGCCTGGTTGATCTCGGTTACGTCGCCTGCGACGGGGCTCCACAGCCTTTACGGATTCAATCGTGCCGAACGATTGCCCAGCCTGCACCTGCGCCCCCAATTTGGACGATTCAACGAACACGATGTCGCCCAGTTCCTGCTGTGCGTAGTCGGTGATGCCGACGGTTGCCGTCGTCCCCGCGACCTCGATCCAGCCGTGGTCGGTCGAATAGAGATAGCTGGCCGGATACATTGCTTTCGTCCCAGGCTCACGGAGTTCGCCGCGCTCCGAAGAGGTCCATTGCATGGGATGCGAGGTTACGAACAAGCGCGACGTCCGGCGCTTGTCGGTGCATACGAGTAGGCCTACCATAGAACAGTCACGTAATCGGGCCTAAAGGAAGGGCAACAAAAGTGGTCACTCTGTGCTCGCAGTGCGACAAACCGGAATCCAAGTGCACTTGCGAGAAGTATTGCTGTTTTTGCCAGTCGGAATATCACGTGCGTCTTTGCATCGATGGCCTGTATTATTGTCCGGACTGCCGGGAGGCCTGCGAGGTGCGTCTCGCTGACTCCGATGACCACTAATTCCGACCGCGCCACTTCCGCAAGCAAGATCAGCGAGACGGCCCAGGCCGCCCCAACCATCCAGATTCAGTGCGCACTGCACAACGATCCCCGCCTCATCGCTGGCGCCAGCGCCGTTGCAGCGCATGTCGCGCGGCAGGGGGGGCTCCCGGAACGGGCACAGGAGGATCTCGCTGCGGCGGTGATCGCGGCCTGCCGCGAAGTGTTTCGGCTCCGCCCGAACCGAGGCTCGCTTCTCACTGCCCAGCTTGTCGCCGCAGGTTTTCCCGATCGCGTCGAAGTCAGGGTCGAATCATCGGCAGCGCGGGGTACAGTCGGCCCTGCGCCGCGCGCCAAGCGGCCGGCAAAGAGTGCGGCCGCGAAAAAAGACAGGGCATTCGCAAACGTCCTTGTTGACAATGTGCAGCAAGAGACACGCGAAGGCCGCGCGTGCATCACGCTTGTGAAGTACCGCAGTGCGGTGACCCGGTCGAGGGTGTGAGGCCGCTTCGCAACGATCCAGCTGTGTACTCAGTTCTTCCCTACATAGGTACGGCGAAAGCGCGCGTGTGAATCAGCGACAGGAGCTGGTCCTGGCTTACGGGCGCGTCCACCTTTAGGCGATCTCCACTGGGCGTTACTCGCACCTGATCGAGAGCGCTCGCGAGATCTGGATGCTCCTGCGCTTCCTGATAGCGGCGGTACATGACGCCGGCCTGTAGCGCCGCAGCCAAAAGGTTCGCGTCGTCGGTAGAATTGCAGACGGCCTGGAAATGCGTCTCCACGCCGCTGTCCGCCTCGACGCTGATCGTCATGGCGTGCATTCGGTTGATAATCGCGGCGGCCTGCGGAAACTGGTTCGCCTGCGGGAGCAACTGCTGAACGGCGACGCGTGTGTAGTTTTGGTCGAGCACGGCCCAGATGATTCCGCTGCCGTCGGCCTCGTTGATCAGAGGAAAGAGCTGGTCATTTGTGAGCAAGCTTTCTGAGACGCCCATGCGCACGTCGATTAGCTTCTCGAGCGCGGACCGGGCGCCGAAAGCCGCCGTATTCGAGTCGATGAATGTGAAGAGAATGTCCGTCGGGCCGGAGCCACTGCCGAAGGCGTAGAGATGGTAACCGTGGACGTCGAACATCGGCAGTTTTTGCTGCTTAAAGCGGTCCTCGCTTGAAGAAGGGTTGAACGCTCCCAGCGCAACGCCGACAACCTCCTCGCTCGTTCCTTTCCCGGCCGTAATCCCGCCCCAGGCAAGCTCGTCCACCTGGGTGTTCGGGTCCACGCCTGCCGAGGAGAGGAACTGCTCGAACTCCCGGAAACGGCTCGGAAGCAGTTGTTCGCGCAGGTCGGAGAACCACGGAAATTTTCGCGCCGACTTCAAATCGGCATACGCGAACTCACCCACCTGCTTCGGGAACATCCCGATGACGCTCGTGCTAAGCGATCCAGCAGAGGATCGCTGCGGAACGACGAGCAAGGCGAGCAGGAGGCCCGCGCTCAGGGCGCTGATTTTAATAGAACGGCAAATTGGCTGTCTCATGTTTTCTTCCCCCTCAGAACACGCAAACCACCCTACCTATCGGCTGGCCGTCACGGAATTTTCGGCGATCCGCGAGGCAAGCGACCGAGCTTCCGAACGCGCACGGCTCACAAATGCAGGATCGGCAATCGATTCGAGATTCGTGGCTACGTTTTCAAGCGCGCCGCGGACGGCGGTCGCAGCCATCATTCGACCGACGCGCACGTCTGACAACATAGACGGGGCCGACATGGATTCCAGTTGCCCGAGCCTTTCAAATACTTCCGCCGCTTTGCGCGCGACTTCGAGCGGCGCTTCGACCGCCGCGTGAAAAGCCTCCTGAATCGCGAGGTCGCGCCGCCGCTGTTCTTCCACAGTTTCGCGCGGAAGCTTGTGCGCGGCTAGCACCAACTCGTACGACGTCGCATCACGGTCAATGGCATCGGTCAGCTCTTGCGATGCGACGCGAAATTCGCCGGCCGTCTCGTCGAGCGCGGCGGCGTAGGCGGCGAGCGATTTCTTCTTGCGCGAAAGGCCCGCGACCATCTGTCCGAGGCTGGCGCCGAGGGCCCCAGCGAGCGCCGCCACCGATCCTCCGCCCGGAGCCGGCGTAGCGCGCGCGACGGCATCGAGAAATGGCTGGGCGAGCGCCGCGAGGTCGGCGGAACCCCTGGCATCCGCGTTGCCGAGCGAATCTTCCAGACAATTCTCAAACACTTGAGCGGGAGAAAAGTTCTCGATCTGGAGGTAGGATTCTGCCGTCATCTCGATCGCCCGCCTGGGAATCAGGCCGACAATCTCGCTGCCCACGATTCCAACGCCGTGGCGTGCCGCCTCTCGTTTCACCGTCTCAAACACAAGATAGATCGGGGTTTGCTCGAAGTCCGTCAGGTTCATCGAGACTTGAGCGAGGTTGCGCGCGCGCAAGTCGACGCCCATGGCTTTGACGAACGGCAAGCCGCCGCTCGAGAAGCGGATCGTCTTCGCGATACGTTTCGCGATCTCGACGTCGGGAGTGTTCAAGTTGATGTTGTACGCAATCAGGAATTTGCGTGCGCCAACAACGGTGGCGCCGGCCGTGGCGTGTAGGCTCCGCTCGCCGACATCCGGAGCGCGCTCGGGATTGCGGAGAACTTCCTCGCGAAGTCCTTCGAATTGCCCCTTGCGGATATTCTCGAGATTCGTCCGCTCCGGCCACTGCGCGGCTGCTTCGTAGAAATAGACGGGGATGCGATAGCGCCCCCAGATTTCACGTCCGACCTTCTGCGCGAGCGCGACGCAATCTTCGATCGTGACGCCGCGGATAGGAACGAACGGAACCACGTCGGTGGCGCCGATGCGTGGGTGCGCGCCCGTCTGCCGCGTGAGGTCGATTAACTCCGCGGCCTTGCCTACTCCCCGCACGGCCGCTTCCGCGACGGCGTCGGGTTCGCCCGCCAGCGTAATGACACTCCGGTTGTGATCCGCGTCGCTTTCGCGGCCGAGCACGAACACTCCGGAAACCTCGCGAATGGCAGCGACGATGGCGTCGACTTTAGCCGCGTCGCGCCCTTCTGAAAAATTCGGAACGCACTCAACAAGGTCCTTCATGAGTCAGTCTGTTTTCGAATGGATGATTACGCCACGCTTCATCGTAAGAGTGCAAAGGTTCACACCAAAATAATACGGAATTTCCTGGTAGGCGGCCACGTCAAAGGCGGCGAGATCGGCATACTTGCCAACTTCGAGCGAGCCGAGGCGATCGTGTTGCCGCAACGAGTAGGCAGGATTAATCGTCGCTGCGGCAATCGCTTCGGCGGGAGTCATGCGCATCTGTGTGCAGGCAAGCGATAGAATCATCGTCATGCTGACGGTGGGGCTGGTGCCGGGATTGAAGTCGGTGGCGAGCGCGACAACGGCGCCTTCATCGACGAGGGCCCTTGCCGGGGCGTAATGCGCGAGGCCGAGATGGAAGCAGCAGCCGGGCAACAGCGTGCAGACTACATTTGAGAGCGCGAGCGCTCGGATGTCGCCCCGATCGAGTTTCTCGAGGTGATCCGCGCTCGCGGCTTGCAGTTCGATTGCAAGGCGCGCGGCGCCCGTGTGGACAAGTTGCTCCGCATGAATGCGCGGAACAAGGCCGCACGCGCGCCCTGCGAGCAGAATCCGCCGCGCCTGCGCCACCGTGAACGCGCCGCGGTCGCAGAAAACGTCGCAAAACTCCGCAAGGCCCGTGGTGGCGACCGTGGGAATCCAGCGCTCCACCAGCACACTCACGAACGCATCGGGGCGGCGGCGAAATTCGGGCGGCACGACGTGCGCGCCAAGAAACGTTGGGATGACGTCGAGCGGCTGCTCCTGGTGGAGATCGTGAAGAATCAGGAGGATTTTCTGTTCGTTCTTCCAATCGAGGCCGTAGCCGCTTTTGGCCTCGAGCGTCGTGGTTCCGTGCGCGGCAAACTCGCGCAGGTGAGCCGCCGCGCCGGCTTTCAGGATTTTCGGCGATGCGCGGCGCAGGCCTTTGACGGTCGAGCGAATTCCACCGGCCGAGCGCGCGATTTGCTCGTAGGTTTTTCCAGAGATGCGCTGCTCGTATTCAGCCGCGCGGCTGGCGGCGAAAACCAAGTGCGTGTGCGAATCGACGAAGCCGGGAAGGACAACGCGGCCGCCGAGGTCGAGCTTTTCCGCGCGACGCGCTTCACGCAGATGCTCGACGTTGTGCCGCGGTCCGACGGCCGTGATGCGATCACCGTGAACCAGCAGCGCGCCGTCCCGAATCATGCCGAGATCATCGAGCGCTTGCCCGCGACGCGGGACAGGCCCGCGCAGAGTGAGAAGCTCTGAGCAGCCGGTGATCAGCCAGTCGGCCGCCATTCTTCAGACCTCGGGAATTCTGATGCCCGATTTTCGGGCGAAGTCGATGGCTTCAGGGTAGCCGGCGTCCACGTGGCGAGCGACGCCGATGCCGGGATCGTTTGTCAGCACGCGTTCGATGCGCGCGGCCATTTCCTTCGTGCCGTCGGCGACGAGCACTTGCCCGGCGTGCTGCGCGTAGCCGATTCCGACGCCGCCGCCATTGTGAATCGAAACCCAGCTCGCGCCGCTTGCGGTGTTGAGCAGGGCATTTAACAGCGGCCAATCGGCCACGGCGTCCGAGCCATCCCGCATGGCTTCCGTCTCACGATACGGCGAGGCGACGGAGCCGCAGTCGAGGTGATCGCGGCCGATTACGATGGGCGCCTTCAGTTCTCCGCGCGCCACGAGATCGTTGAGCGCGAGGCCAATTTTGTCGCGCTCGCCGTAGCCGAGCCAGCAGATACGCGCGGGCAATCCCTGAAACCGCACGCGTTTCTGGGCGAGCTTGATCCAGCGGCAGAGAATTTCATTGCGCGGAAACATTTCGAGCACGAGTTGATCGGTGCGATGGATGTCTGAAGCCTCACCCGAAAGCGCGGCCCAGCGGAACGGGCCGCGGCCCTCGCAGAAGAGCGGACGGATGTAAGCAGGCACGAAGCCGGGGAAATCGTAGGCGTTCTTCACTCCCTGCTCGAAGGCAAACGTGCGGATATTGTTACCGTAGTCGAAAGTCACGGCGCCCAGCTTTTGGAGCGCGAGCATGCCTTCGACATGCTTGCCAATGGATTCGAGCGCGCGCTTGCGATACGTAGCGGGATCGGCCTTGCGAAGCTCGGTCGCCTGCGCGACGTCGAGTCCCTGCGGAATGTAGCCGCCGACGGGATCGTGCGCGCTCGTCTGGTCGGTGAGCAAATCGGGCACGACGCCGCGGCGAGCGAGTTCGGGGACAACGTCCGCGCAATTGCCAACGAGCCCGACGGAAGCGGCTTCACGTTTGCGAACGGCGTTCTTCAAGATGCGCAGCGCCTCGTCGAGGTCGTTCACCATTACGTCGCAGTAGCCGGATTTGACGCGGCGCTTGATGCGCTCGGGATCGACGTCGATTCCGAGGAACGCCGCGCCGTTGAGAGTCGCTGCAAGAGGCTGCGCGCCGCCCATTCCGCCCATGCCGCCGCTGGCGATCAGTTTTCCGGCGAGATCAGCCTGAAAATGCTTTCGCCCCGCCGCGGCGAACGTCTCGTACGTACCCTGCAAAATTCCTTGCGTGCCGATGTAGATCCAGCTCCCCGCGGTCATCTGGCCATACATCATCAGGCCGGCGCGGTCGAGTTCGTCGAAATGCTTCCAATCGTTAAATTGACCGACGAGATTCGAATTCGCGATCAGGACGCGAGGCGCATAGGAATGCGTGCGAAAGACGCCGATGGGCTTGCCGGATTGCACGAGCAGCGTTTCGTCGCTTTCGAGCGCTCGGAGCGAGGCGACGATGGCGTGAAAACATTTCCAGTTGCGCGCGGCTTTACCTCGCCCGCCGTAGACGATCAGATCTTCCGGCTTTTCGGCAACCTCAGGATCGAGGTTGTTCATCAACATGCGCAGTGCGCCCTCCTGCTGCCAGCTTTTGCAGGAGATGGCGGTGCCGCGCGGCGCTCGGATGGGTTGATAGCCGGTCGCATCTTCTGCTGCGATCTTTGCCATAGGGGCCTTCAGCGCTGCATCTTATCGCAATGCAGCGAGACTTTCACAGGGGTGTACTCGTCCACATGATTAGCGACACTCGGCTTTCTTCTGTCAGCGTTCTGAAGGCGTTTGCGGAATATTCGGCAAAGCCGCGGGGAGCTCGATCTGATATCGAACAGTCTGATCGAATAACACAAATGCGAGGAGGCCTTCTAGGTCGCCGGCCATTAGTTGGTTGAACTCGCGATCGGCGGCGGTGTCTCCCAGCGTAGGCCAGTTGAATGAATGGGTGATCTCAAGGGTGATGCGCGTGCGATTCCTTGCCGGGACAAACGCAGTCGACTCCAAGCCGACACGCTCGTCGGAAGTGAGGGTGCCGCCGGGCTTCAGCCGGTCCATGATGACGATGTTCGGTCCCTTAACGAGCCGGTAGTCTGTATCGGTCTTGTTGTCGAGGTCGTAGAGGAAGGCTACGGCCGCATGCGTGGGATCGATTTCCCGTACGCGGATTCCCGCGCACGTGGCCTCGATCGCTTTGGAGTTCCAGGCATCGGCTGTTGTTGCCGACGATCTCGTGCTTGCGAATCTTCCGAAGATGGAGATGAGCAGGAGGAGGATTGCGCAAGCGATGACGCCCATTGGGGCGAGTTCTTTCCATCTGGCCATCGACGCTGAATCTATCACACCGGCGCCGCTTTGAGTGACGCAGGCACAGCAACTTGACATCTTCAAGGCCTCGGGGCTAACCTCCGTGCGCGCACCGTCTCGTTCCAAACTCCGGGGGGAAAATGAGACTCATCAAGCACACGTCAGTGGCCTTAGCCGCAGTGTTCGTGGCGGCCTTTTCGGCCGCAGCACAGAGCAATCCGGGCAACATCGCCGCTTTGGAAACTCAGACGCCGAAGTCCGGCATGACCCAACAGTACGAACAAGGCCGCAAGCAGAAGGCGGACTGGCACAAACAACAGAAGGATCCGCTGCCGCTATGGGTCTTCGAGATCCTCAGCGGAGACGAGACCGGAAGCTACCTGGTCGGACGCCTGGGCCAGCACTGGGCCGATTACGATAAGCCGCCGATACCCGACGCCGCGGATACAGAGGAATTCAACAAGGCCGTCGGCTCGTATGTCGAGTCCGTGAAAACCCACTACTACGAATATCTGCCGAAGCTGAGCAATCCGAGCGATTCCGCTGGTCCGGCGAAGTACGACGAGGTCATCACCTTCCGCGTAAAGTACGGCAAGCAAGGCGAATTCCGAAGCGCACTGACCCGGATCGCCGAGGCCGTACAGAAAACGAAATGGTCGGTAAAATTCGAGTGGTATGAACTGGCGAGCGGCGGTTTCGACGGCACGTACGTGCTGGCTCTTCCGCGTGCAACCTGGGCCGATTTCGAGGAGAATCCGAGCGCGAAGCCGTTCCGCGAGATGCTCAAGGACGCCTTCGGGCAAGGGGAAGCGGATTCGATCGTGGCCAGAATCGATGGCTCGGTCGAAAGCGAATACAGCCAGATCATTCAGTTCCGGCCGGATCTGAGCTACACGCCCGCCAAGTAACAACAGTCGCCGCGGGCTTCCGCACGGAGGCCTGCGGCGCAGCGCCAACCATTACACGTAGCCACCCACAAATCCGAGGCCTAGGCGTGCGGCGCGACCGACCGTGTTGTAAGCTAAGGCCATGAGCGAAAAAATCAGGAAGAGCGACGCGGAGTGGCGTTCGAAGCTGACCGACGAGCAATATTACGTCACGCGCCGGAAGGGAACCGAGCCCCCGGGCACGGGAGAGTACGAAGACACCGAAACCCCGGGGACCTACGTGTGTGTGTGCTGCGGGCAGCCGCTCTTCAGCTCCGACGCCAAATACCACTCAGGCTCCGGCTGGCCGAGCTACTGGCAGCCGATTTCGGCGGAGAACGTCGAGATGGAGCGCGACACCAGCCACGGGATGGCGCGCACGGAAGTGATGTGCAGCCGCTGCGACGCGCATTTGGGCCACGTCTTCGAGGACGGCCCGCAGCCGACTGGACTGCGGTTCTGCATCAATTCCGCCGCTCTGCGCCTCGATCCCGATAAGTCCCGCAAATAGAACTAGTAATCTAGCAGGAAGACCTGTGGATGCGCCCCACCGGGATCCGCCGAGATCGCACGGCTGCTGGCGGGTGATACTACGTAAAAAATGAGGTTGGTCGGGAAACCTGTCAATGGGTTCGCTGTCATGATGCCGCGGCCGCTTGATGCCAGACTGTTAATCTTTACGATGGCGGACTGGGCGAGATGCGCCGGCGTTCCCGGTGAGTCGACTTCGTTGATCGTCCCGGTCACATCTCCAATGCCGTCCGCATTCAATTGACCCAGCACGCTGGGAACTCGATTGTCCGCCGCGAAAGGCGCACTCAACGTATACCCGCCCTGAACCGATGAATCGGCGAAGGGTCCGTCGGACTGCTCCTCCAGAAACCCTGTCGTGACGGCAGCATCACTCCCGAGCAGGAACCCCTGCCCCTGCCCAACCAGGTACGCGACCGCGGCGCGGGTACCAATATTTGTGAAAGCCGTGCGTCCGCTTGATGTGATCATGCACGTGCCGGAAAACGAGGGCGCTGTCACTGTTCCGCCATCGTTCTGGTCATAATTGAAAGAAACGGCCGTGCTGCCATCGCATGCCGGCGCGGCGAGCAGGCCTGCAAACACGCTGGCGTTGCTGCCATCGACGCCCGATCCGGACGCCACGCTCGCGCCCGCCAGCGACGTTGGACCAAAGGTCACTCCTGGGTTTTGCAGAATCATCTCGCCGCTCAAGCGCGGAGGATTCGGAAACTGCGTGTCGGTGGTGTCGATTTCCACAAAAAATAGATCCGAAGGTGAAACGAAATAGAAGACGAAGGTCAAACTGATCTGTGACTGCATGGGCGGCGCGTACACGAAAGTGGCCGCGCCTCGATTGCTGCTCATACCGACGGAGAAGTTGCCGGAGATCGATTGGGAGCTATAGGTTCCCGCGTCATTGATGTCGCTGTTGACGGCGGTCCCGATGGGATTATTCAGTGTTTCGGAGCCGTTGGCCTGGACTACGCCTGCCAGCGCTTCCTTTTTGCCGCTCGAATCTTGTCCCGAGAATTCAAAGGCATAGTTTCCGCTGAAGCTGCCCGCGGAGAAGGTTGACCCTGCGAGGGGCTTGAGAATTCCTTCGCCGTGCGTTCCCTTTTTGTCGGTGTTCGTTCCGGTCGCGTTATCCTCGAAAAATTGGGCGTTGCCGCTCGAATCGAGCACAAGCTGATAGTCGATGATCAGCTGGACGTTTTGAGGGCTCGTTGCCGTGAGCTCCATTGTGCCGGTTCCGTCCGTACCGATCGTATAGGTTCCCGTCAACGTGATACCGGTCACGACACCCGAGACTCGGTTGCTGTCCTCGCTGCCCGACGTGACATTGCCGTTACCGTCGGCAACCAGTGTCCCGGCGATCGCAACAGAGCCGTCGGAATCAAATCCCTGGAACAGAAATCCATACGAACCGTTCAGCAGGCTCTTCGTGTTCGCCGATCCCGCGTTGATCGTAATGCTGAACGACGCTGTCTTCGTGACGGGCACGACTTCGGAATCAGTCACCTGTACCGTGAAGGTTGAACTAGTAGCGAGTACGGGCGTCCCGGAAATGTTCCCCGTGCTGTTGCTCAGCGTGGCAAGCGTCAGTCCGGAGGGGAGCAGTCCCTGAATGATTTTCCACGTGTACGGGCCAATCCCTCCTGTGGCCTGCAGCGACCCGGCGTAGGCCGTCGCCACGGCGCCCAAAGGCAGCGACGGGGTCGTAATGGAGAGGAGCGGCGGTGTCTGGGTCGTGATCGAGATTGTCATTGGCCCAGCCGTCTGACCCGGAGCTGGAAGCGATGAATCCCTGACCGTGACTTGGAATGTAAACGTCCCCGGCATAGTCGGAACGCCCGTAATTTGGCCGTTCGTTAGGTTCAAGGTCAGCCCGAGTCCTGGTACGGGCACAGTTCCTCCGCCGACCAAACTCCAAGTCAGCGGCGCGACTCCTCCCTGAGCGGTGATGAAAGCGTTGTAGTTGACGTTGACGAAACCTTGCGGCAAAGAGCTTGTCGTTATGCTCAGCGGCGGCGGTGGCGTGACCGAAATCGAAAATGTCTGCGTGATGGGTGCTATCCCGCCGCTGTCCTGAACCTGTACCGTGAAGGTCAATTTGCCCGAGCTGCACGGAGTTCCGACGATCGTGTTCGTTGTCCCGGTCGCCAGGCCATTTAAAGACAGGCACTCGGAAGACAGAGACTGCGCCCCGCTGATCACGCTGTAGGTGTATGGGGCCACGCCGCCGGTGATGGTGAGCGTCTGGCTGTATGGCACGCCATTTGCCCCGTTCGCCAGGGGACAGGTCGCGGCCGTTGAGACACACGGAGCGGAAAACGTCGGCGCCAGCACGATGTTGATCGTGACGGTTTGTGTTACTGACGTCCTGGCAACGGACGTCGCCGTCAGTGTGCCTGAAATGGCGGACGAAATGCCGGTCGGCGCGGTATAAGTCACCGAAGAATTTGTCATATTGGAGAGCGTGCCGCAGCCGGTTGCCGGTGTACCGGCGCAAGTTGTTCCGGTGAGCTTCCACGTGACGCCTTTGCCCGACGTGTCGCCACCCACCAGCGCCGTAAAATTAATTGTTCCGCCAACGTCCAGCGAGCACGACAGCGTGGTTGAACCTGTGCATTCAGATGATGACGCCCCGCTCGGTTGTATCTCGATGTTGATGGTTGTGCCGCTGCCGCCGCAGCCGGCGGACAAAATCGCGCCAAGGCTGGCAAGGGCAAAAGCCGCGAGGTACGGGAATCTCTTCATGCTCGAGTTCGCTCCCTTGCGCCAAACTGCTCTTGATTCGGCATGTGCCGTCAAAAAGCCCTGCTCTCTATTGGATTTCTATTCGGACACGCCCAAGCCGGAGCGGATACTCGCCCTTGGACTCCCGGCGCAAACAGCGAAACGAGTTGAATAACAAAATGGCCGGAGAGTGTCAACGCACATCTCCCGCCAAACCTTCCAGGGACGCGCCGCATCTCACGACCTGGGGGCTCCGACAGATCCCCTGAAACGAGCTGTCGCGGCTTAACTCAGCGATGTGGATGCACTTGGCGCATCCCTCGTTGCCTGCCGATTCTTGCGTCTCGGCGGCATTTTCAATTTTGCGGAATTTTTAGTATATAAGAGACGGCTCGGCGGAAGCTGGGCAGTTCGCTTTTTTGTCTAAAGAGGATTTTGGAGGGTATGCATTGATTGAAGTTGAGGACCTGACCAAAGCCTACGGCTCGGTCACGGCCGTGGACCACGTCTCCTTTACTGTAAACAAGGGCGAAATCCTCGGTTTTCTCGGCCCAAACGGCGCCGGGAAGACCACCACGATGCGCATTTTGACCGGGTACATGCCCGCAACCTCGGGGACTGCGCGTGTAGCTGGTTTTGACGTATTCGAGGACTCGCTCGAAGTCCGCCGGCATATCGGCTATCTGCCGGAAGCGCCTCCCCTCTATCCGGACATGAGCGTCGAGACTTACCTAGATTTCGTGCTGCGGATCAAGAACGCCCCGGCGGAAAAGCGCCGCAGCAGCGTGACGGAGGCGCTCGAGAAGACCAACCTCGTCGACAAGCGCAAGGAGCTGATCAAGCGCCTCTCGCGCGGGTACAAGCAGCGCGTGGGTCTGGCTCAGGCGCTGGTGCATGATCCGGACGTCATTATTCTCGATGAACCGACCGTCGGCCTCGATCCCAAGCAGATCATCGAAGTTCGCAACTTGATTAAGGGCCTCGCGGGCAGCCACACCATCATTCTCTCGACGCACATCCTGCCCGAAGTCAGCATGACCTGTGATCGCGTCGTCATCATCAACAAGGGCAGGATCGCTGCCGTCGATACGCCGCAGAATCTGACCGCACAGCTCAAGGGCAAGCAGAAGATCCACGTTGATGTGCAAGCGCCCGAGAAACCGCTCGGAGAATTGCTCACGCAGGTTCCCGGCGCCGGCCGCGTTGAAGTAAGTCCGGTGCGCGCCGACGGTCACTTGACGGCCACCGTCGAGGTTCTGCCCGGCAAGGACATCCGCAGCCAGATCGCCGCCGGAATTGTCGGCAAAGGCTGGGCGCTCTATGAACTCCGCCGTATCAGTCTGAGCCTCGAGGACATTTTCCTCGAATTGACCACCGACGACGCAACGCACGCGCAGTCGTCGAATTGATTGAAGGAGTGACAGGGAGCAAGACCAAATATGCGGAGCTTATACGCGATTTATCGGAAGGAGATGGGGCACTACTTCGTCTCGCCGGTCGCTTATATTGTCGTTGCTATTTTTCTGGCTTTGTCAGGTTTCTTCTTTTATCTGTACGTTGGCGCTGTGTTGCGGCAGGGCCTGGAAATGGCGATGCAGGGCATGCCCTCGGAGATGGACATGCCGGGCGAGGTCATGCGCGCGTTCTTCGGCCTGCTTTCGACGCTCATTCTGTTCATGGCGCCGATGCTCACCATGGGCGCCTACGCCGAGGAGCGCAAACGCGGAACGATGGAATTGCTGATGACGTCGCCGATCACGGAGGCTCAGATCGTGGTCGGAAAATACCTCGCATCGCTCACGCTCTTTGCCGCCATGCTGCTCCCGACGGCGCTCTATGTGGCCTACATGTGCTTCCACAGCGACCCGAGGCCGCGTTGGAGCCTGATACTCGTCGGGTATCTGGGAGCACTGCTCTTGGGCGCGTCGCTGCTGGCAGTCGGGTCGTTCATTTCGTCGCTCACCGAAAACCAGCTGATCGCATTCGCCGGCAGCTTCGGCGCTAGTTTGATGCTCTGGGTGATCGATTTCAGCGTGCGCGGAGCTGATAGCACGCTCGGGCAAGTTCTGCAATACCTGTCCGTGGTTCGGCATTTCGACGATTTCACGCGCGGGATTATCGACACGTCGAGTTTGGTCTATTATGTCAGCCTCCCGGTACTTTTCATTTTTCTTACGGTGCGTTCCGTCGATTCGATGCGATGGAGGCGCGCTTAAATGAAGGCGCAGCGAAACGTTTGGGCGGAGTTCGCCGGAACGATCGGTGCGGCTAGCCTGATCGCCGGCTATTTGCGCTACACGATCCAGGGCGAATGGATGCTCATGAGCAAGATCCTGCTGATCGCGGGCGGCGTTCTCGTTCTCGCGGCGGTCGTTCTCGGTTTTCGGGACATCCTAAATTTCTTCTCGAAGCGCTCTTCGCGCTTGGGCACGAACACGACCATTCTGGCGCTCGCGGTTTTGGCGATTCTCGTCATCCTGAACTTTCTCGGCTACCGGCACCACAAGCGCTTCGATCTCACCAGCGAAAAACTCTTCACGCTCTCCGAGCAGACCCGCAAGATCGTCGCTGGGCTTCAGCAGGACCTCACCATCGTGCGATTCGCAAAGACGCCCGACACTCAGCTCGACGACCTGATGACCGAATATAAGAACCTCAGTTCTCACATCAAGTACCAGAATGTGGACCCGCAGGAAAAGCCCGACGTCGCAAAGGAGTACGGAGCGACCCGCATGGGGGACGTGATCGCCGCTTCCGGTCCCCACAAGGAAAACATCGCGCCCAGTGCGGAAGGCGGATTCTCGGAAGAAGGAATCACAGGCGCGATTCTGAAAATCACGCGCGACAAAACGAAGATGATGTGCTTCGTCACCGGTCACGGCGAGAAATCGCTGAGCGACGACAGCGCGCAAGGCTACACGCTCGTGGACCAGCGACTCAAGCAGGAGACGTACGGCACAAACACTGTCAACCTCGCTTCCGTAAACGCCGTTCCCTCCGACTGCGATGTTCTGGTCATTGCGGGCCCCGCGCGAGAGTTTTTCCCCCAGGAAGCAGCGATGGTCGGAAAATACCTCAACGGGGGAGGGAAGGCCCTCATCGAGATCGATCCCGAGACCGACCCGAAGCTCGGCGATATTTTCCAAGCGTGGAATATCAATGTAGGGAAGAACGTTGTCGTCGATGCCAGTGGCGCGGGGCGTCTCTTTGGCACCGGCCCGACGTTCCCAATCGTTCTCGATTACGGCGATAGCCCTATCACAAAGAACCTCGCAAGGACGATGACGCTCTTCCCGATGGCACGCACCGTCTCCGTCGCCGATAAACAGAGGTTTGACTCTCAGGTCGTCGAGTTGCTGAAGACTTCTCAGGCCAGTTTCACGATCCCGAATCTCGAAAAAGGGCAGAAAGAGGTCAGTTTCAATCCAAAGATCGACACTCAGGGACCTCTGTCGTTGGGCGTGGCTGCCGATCGCAATTCGAACGGCCACGAAGCGCGGCTAGTCGTAATCGGGAATTCGGCGTTCGCCGCCAATCCGTGGTTCGGCGCGCAGAGCAATGGCGATCTCTTTCTCAACACAATCGACTGGCTCGCGCAGGATGAGAACCTGATATCCATCCGGCCCAAGACCGCGACGAACCGCCGCATCACGCTGACCCAGGGCCAGGCGGCGGCGCTCGCTTGGCTGGAACTTTTCCTTTTGCCGGGTTTTGTATTCGTTCTGGGAATCTCCATCTGGTGGAAGCGCCGGTAAGGTTTCCGGTGGATCGTCATGATCAAGAAACCGACTCTGATCATTCTCATCTGTGCCGTGGCTCTCGGCGCCGCCGTCTACTTCTTTGATTGGAAGCGCGGCAATGAAAAGAAGCCCGTGGATGCCTCCCAGCCTGCGTTTTCTTTTGCGGCTTCTGACGTCGCCTCGTTCACCCTCGCCCACCCTGCAAACAGAGGGGACACGCCGATACGGTTCGAAAAGCGCAGCGGCATCTGGGAGATCGTGCAACCGATCGAGACCCAGGCTGACCAGGCGACGGCAGAAGGAATCGTCGACCAGCTTGCCGGCGCGCGCATTGCGCAGACAGAGCCAGGCGGCGCCGACCGGCGGAAGGTGTACGGTCTCGACCCACCTTCGACGTCCCTGGAGTTTCAACTTCAGAACGGCTCGAAGCACACCCTTTTGATCGGCAGCAAGGACTTCACCGAAACGTCCATTTATACAGTCGTCGACGGTGGGCAGAGCGTGGCGCTCCTCCCGCAAACGCTTTCGATCAGCACGAGCAAGTCTCTCGAGGAATTGCGCGATCGTACCGTCCTCTATGTCGACGCCGCGTCGGTCGCTTCGCTGAGCCTCAAGAACTCCTCCGGTGAACTGGCGGCGGCCCGGGAAAAAGAGGGCTGGAAATTTACAGAGCCTTCTGGCCCGGGCGCGGACAAAGACTCCATCGATTCGCTGCTTTCGGCGCTGGCTGCCGCCCGAATGACCAGCATCGCGAGCGAGAAGCCTGAAAACCTTTCCAAGTACGGTTTGGCGACGCCTGCCGTTACATTCACAGCTGTGGATGAGAAGGGCCAGAAGTTTACCCTGCTGGTGGGCAAGAAGGATGGCGACGATTACTTCGCGCGAGACCCTTCGCGGCCCATGATCTTCCGCATCAATGAAGACCTGGACAAAAAGCTCTCCGAAGGCCCCGGCGACTTTCGGGACAAACAGGTCATCCACTTGGACGCCGCCGATATCCAGCGGGTCGAAATCCACAATGCAAACGGCGATATCGTCGTCAGCAGCGCCAAGGACAAGCCGGGCCAGTGGACCGTCGAAGCGCCGGAGGCCGAGAAAGGGAAGTCCGCTGCAGGTTGGAGGGTCCTCGATCCTTTCACCGGTTTGAGAGCCGAGAATGTGATCGATCGCCCGGCCGCCAGTCTGACCGCACAACTCACGCACCCTGCGCTCCGCGCCGTTCTGACCGATACGAATGGCAAGACGGTGACTCTCCGGATTTCAAAGCCGTCCGGAGATTTCGTCTACGCACAGGGAAGCGATAGCCCGTCGCTCTATAAGCTCAAGAAGCAGGCTCTCGATGACCTGAACTTCAAGCCTGCCGACCTCATCCTCTGACGTGCTGTGCCGGAAGCAGTAGTGAGTTTCGTCTAAGGGAACCCGTCGCTACATGCGTTCCACGCGCGGCCGATACGCATCTGTGGGTTGCCCGTTGAAGCAGGATACAATTTGTTCTCGCTGCCTGGAAGCGGCGATTAATGTGGGCGTTAACCCCTAACTTGCTACTTGCGCGATTGGGCCGAACTTGCGATAGTCACCTGATTTTTCGAGGGTTATTTCAACGTGAAAAAGAAAAAGAAGAAGCCAACAGCGAAGAAGCTCAGCCGGCTGGAACAGGATCGGCGGCGCAAACACCGTCACTGGCAGGTAACCGTTTACTACCACGACGGCGAAAAGTTCGCCCGCGTCTATATCGACCGCGACCGCGCCGTGCGCTTTGCCGAACGCCAGAAGAAGTCGCCGATCGTGAAGGCAACTCGCATCCTCGAAGTCGACTAGCAACTCAGGCTCCCCTACCACAGCCGGTGTCCGTCACCACACCGCTTGTCGACCGGGCCCTCCACCTGATGAGCCGCTCCGTTGGGGTGTATTCTGAGAGCTATGGCGTACGCGTAAGAGAATGGCGATTACGTTTGGATCCTCAGCCGCTCAACTTTCGGCCCGCAAGAGGTCCCCTTGTTCGGCCTCGGACCGCATGCTATAAATGTGTGGTTACTCGTTATGCTGCACGCGGGATTCGTATAGTGGTAGTACGCGACCTTGCCAAGGTCGAGGCGAGGGTTCGATTCCCTTATCCCGCTCCATAGCTCGAAATCCCTAAGAAAAACGCAAATTGTTGCCACTTTCGGGCTTTTCGTGTTGCCGTTCTCCGAAAACTTCCTTGGCTTTCCTCCCGAATCCAGTATTGAACAATGGAGGAAGGCAATGGCATCAATCCTAATCAGAGCAATGACCGAGGGCGACCACGGCTTCTACGCCCCGGCATGGAACAAGAGCGGCACGCTGCGACCCGGCTTCGCCAAGGGCAAGCACGAGCCGTTCGCCGAGTTCGCGTACTATGTTCGCTGGACGGAGGGCGGCAAGCGCCATGTCCAGTGCGTGGGCAAAGACCCCGCTGTCGCAATCATGGCGATGCGCTAGAAGGACTGCGTGCCCGGCACCACGGCCCCCGAGTTCGCCGCCCCGGCGCAGCCGGGGAACGGTCGCAGGTCAATCGCCAGCGTGACCGCCGCATGGTTGCTGTGGGCGAAGGAGCACAAGTCGCCGGGCACATACGACGCCTGCAACCGCACGTCCGAGGCGTTCCACGAGTTCCTCGCCGAGCGCGGCGACACGCCCGTGTTCCTCGACCAGATCACCGAGGGGCTGATACTCGATTACAAAATCTGGCTGGAGCGCAAGGGCTACGCCGAGGCATACCGCTGGAAGCTGCTCAACCAGCTTCACGGCTGCCTGCGCCGGGCAAAGTTTTTCACTTGGATTTCCAAGGACGACATGCCCCGCAAAGACGACGGACACAGATATGTGGAGTGGACGCCCGAGCAAGCGAAGACCATGCTGGAGAAGGGATGCACCGAGCCGGGCGACTGGGAGTTCGTCGCCCTGATCGCCATGGCGGGCATCCGGCGGAATGAGATCGTCCACGTCGAGCGGGACGACTTCGACTTCCGCACGAACGAGGTTACGGTGCGGAATAAGCCGAAATACGACCACAAGGTCAAGGATCGGCAGGAGCGCACCATCGGCATCGACCCTGCGCTCATGGCCCGCATCAAGAGGTACATCGACGGGCTTCCCGAGGGGCAGTCATTGCTGTTCGCGGCAGCGCGGGGCGGCGTCGAGCGCCATCTGGAGAGACGCACGAAGCGCATCGCCAAGGCGGCTGGCGTCCCGGTGCCGAAGAAGCCGAACCACGCCTTCCGAGTCAGCTACGCCACCCGGCTCAACCGGGCGGGCACGGACATCGAGACAGTGCGCAGGCTGCTCGGGCACTACGACATAAAGACGACCCAAATTTATTTGAGGAGCTTGGAGAACCAAGACCCAAGGCTTCAGGCACAGATTCGTACGGCGACCGGGGGTTCTGTGCTTTGTACTGGCTCGCCAAGGACTTCTTCGAAAAGGCGAACGACGAGGTGGCTGAGCCCCAGGCCCGCGGACTTAGCGACATAAGGAACTTTATCGAGCACAAATACTTGCGAGTGACAGTAGCTGAGTCTCCAACCGCACCACCTGACGACTTAGCGTTGATGGTTTCGCGCGAGCAGTTCGAGCGCAAAGCCGGGCATCTTCTGAAGCTTGCTCGTTCAGCACTCATCTATTTGGCCATCGGCGTCGGATTCGAGGAACGAAGGCGCGAACCTGGTCGTACCGGTGTTCCCCTCGAGGAAATACCATCGACCCCTTCTCTGTCTGATGCCGAGAAGATTTAGCCGTGTCGAAAAATCCGATCCGTTTGGTCTTCCTTCTTGAAACGGGCGAAAACGCCAGGATGCAACAATGCGGGAATAGTGTACGCGGGCACCGTGCACCGAATTGACCGGCGCGTTGCAAGGTCTACGACTCGTTGACGGCCACGATGCTCTGCTATTGCTGAAGTTGCTCGCGGAAAATCGTTTTCCTCGAATCTCCGGCCACGCCGGTAAGGATATTTCTTCTTTGGCATAATTAGTACGTCCTTCTAGCCGAAAATCGTTTTCAAATCATCTACTTTAAGCCAACCATTCAAATTCCGGCGCAAGTAGAAAAACTGTGCCGCTTTTCCCTTTATCCATACCGCCAGAAGGACTCTGCGAGCGCGATGATGACGGGCGACTAAACGAAGGCGTTTTGCATCCTCGGCAGTAGGCATTGCTGCGTAGCCACCTTTGACCTGAATAAGAATTATCTGGAAATCATCCCCGCGTTTAGTTCCCCTGCGCGGCGGTCCATGATCCTTGCGAATTGCTATCAAATCTACGACTCCACGCGCCTCGCTGCGCTTCGGCCCGGAGAACACCAACAAATGCCAGTACGGAAACGGTTTTTCCGCCACTGCCTGACGAATACGCACCTTCGTCATAGTAACTGCCCATCGTTTGGTATATGCGACCTTTTTGAAGCGCCTCTTGAAATCGGCTCTTCTCTTGGCTTTTGCTTTGCTGTTCATGGATTCAGGAGACGCAGTCCGTTTTTCACGTCGTTATCTCGTCACTTCGAGCGGCGTCGCGCCGCACACCGCCATTGACTGGCGCATTGCAAGCCGACGCTTTGGGACCCCTATTTAAATCGAGGCCGGCGGGGTGGGCCGCCCCAAAGGGAGGGTCGCTTGGCCAGACTGTAGTACCTGACCGCATTGTTGTACAGGTTGTGCTATACCTCGCCGCAGGAACAGATCAGACGCAGCAAATTACCCCTTCTGTTGCGTTATTCGATATTCCGGATTGGATCTCGAGGGATTGAGCTGCTCTCTGGTCACGCCTGCTTCAAGCGTAATGTTGCATTCAATTGGTGCGCGCTCGCGTACCAGAAGGTGCTTTCTAGCTACTCCACGACTCGTTGATTCTTCAAGCCGCGGCCGAGCCGTTCTCCGTCGTTCCAAATCATTTGTTTTGATACAGAGCCTAGGAACAGTTGTGGCACAGCGCGAACGCCTGCTTTTTGGTACTGAGGTAGGCAATCTAGTTCCCCTCCTGCGAATCTTCCATCATGAAACTGTCTCACTCCCACACAGGTGCTAAAACGCATTTCTCAGAAATTTCGAACACGTGTTCTCGTTCAGAATGATTGGTGACACTCGGTAGAGTGTCGCCATGCAAATTCGATGGGGGAAGGTGCCCAAAGCGCGAGAGCTCTCGCGCTTTGGGCGCGAGCTGAGCCGGGCTGGCCAGCTC
>JBEKBY010000024.1:0-54750 GCA_050015155.1 Candidatus Acidiferrales bacterium
GGGAAACCCATGTGTAACCGGGCGCGGTGCTGTTGTTCATTCACGAAGCATTGTCCGATAGTCTGCTTTACGGCCGGATCGGTCACGACAATGTAGTGCCAGGGCTGGGCATTGGCGCCCGAAGGAGCATGGCGAGCTGCCTCGAGGATCATCTCGAAGTGCTCGCGCGGCACGCTGTAGGGGGCGAACGCGCGGTTCGTCATGCGATTGCGCACGACGTCCATTAAGGCAGCGTAACGATCGGTTTGATTGAATCGGGCTGTATCCTGTGCCGGCTCACCCATGGCGCGCTCCCTAACCGAGATTTCCTTTTTTGACTTCGACAACGGCGAGCATTGTATGCCCGAATCGCCTGCTCCGACATTGGTGGAGGATCTTTCGCCAGCGCTTATCGGAAAAGTGAAGGACTACTTCAAATCTCCGGCAATCCGATCCCCGATCTCAGATGGAAATTCATGGACTAAGCGCGGAAGTTCAAAATCGCTCAACGAGTGGCGCACGCGGCGAACAACACCCTTAAATGAAGCAGCCAAGATTACCTTCGAATCCTTGTTCCACCCTTCCATCCGGCCAAACCACGATGGGAACCACGTCGCCGTAAGTGCGGGCTTGGTCCAGCAGTTCTTGGCTCAACTCCACCCGGCGTTCCTCGTATGCGACGCCCTCGGCTTCCCACTTCCGGAGAAGTTTTACACACGCATCGCATCCGCGGATGGTGTACACAACGGGAACTTGCATGTCCACGCGCCTCGGTTCACCCGCGATCCGGCAAGTTCAGGGCAGTCGACAGGAGCGCACGCATCTCCTTGATTGATTCCTTCTGCCAATCCGGGAAGCGGGGCTTAATTCTCGCGATCACTTCTCGAAGGAATGCTTGCTTGTCGGCCTCCGGCACCGTCGCAAAGGTAGCTTCTTGGGGCAGATTTAGCTGGGACTTGACCTGGTCCATGATTGCGGCCAGCTCAACGTGAGCGCCCGCCGATCGTTCCGTGAAGTGCGTAATATAGCGATGATCGCGCGTGTAAAACACGAACACGGGTATCGCGCGGGATTTTCCGTCATTGCTGAGAAACTCATCCATGATATCCGGGTTCTCGTCACGAAGAAAGATTCGCAGGCTCATGCCCGTCGCCTCGGCGATGCGGGCCACGGTTGGGAGTTCACGGTACACGTCGCCGCACCACGCTTCCGCTAGGGCGAGTATTTTCGCTGGGCCGTTCGATAAGGCAGCGGCTCTCTTGAAAAATGAGAGGTCCTCGGCGGAGAGTGGGGACTCCTTGTAGTACAGCTCAAATTTGTCGCGATTGACGGTTGCTTGGGCCAGGAAATCTGCATAGCGGAGCCCTTGCTCGAACCGGGTTGGAGTGACAACGGTGGTTGCTTCCAGCATGTTCGCCTCTCCCAATCTGACGGATGAAGGACAAATCCTACCATGAGATACCGGCAGAGTACCTGGACCGTATCGCGCCGCCTAGAATGTAACCGGAGGGAGCATCGTCGCGCCATTCCAGTTTAAGAAGAATCGATAACGTGTTTTCGGTTCGTTTCGTGCCTTCACGCATGCTCCCGCTGTTTGCAATCACGACAGTGGCGCGTCCAGGGCACAGCTTCCAAGCGTGCTCGTGAAATAGGATTCTGACAAGCCTCACATATGCCAAATGTGCCATCTCTGATCCTAGCGAGTGCTGCTTCGACCGCTCTCAAGAGACGGCCGTCGGTCTGATGCAGTCGGATTTGAAGCTCCGCTTCGGCATCAGCATTGGCTTGATCGACCTGATCACCTTCCCCGCCTCCTGCCGCCGGGATCCTGCTTTCAGCTTCGACACTGTTGACCGACAATTCGCCCCGTTTTTCGAGCAGCGCCCGTTCGTATCGATCCAACTCTCTTCTATCCATTTCCCATCCTATGGGACACGAATGGAAAGCCCTTGGTCTTGAGGCCACATTTTACACCCGCAAGATGGCAGTTGAGTCACCGACGATGCATTCGTGTTTATCGGGAGTTGAGAACTGCGCTAGAGTTGTGCTCGACCGGCTAGCGTGTAAGTTTATGAAGGAAATCTCATCCGACGAAGCCTTCTTACTTTTTAAGGGATGGTGCGAAGAAGCAGCGACACTCTCCGTTAACACTTTGAATAAAGATGGAGGGCAGCAGACTTTTACCGCGCAAATCTTCGAAGTGTTGGTTCATTCTCAAACATTGATGGCTCTCTCGGGGATCGTGGAGATCGCACTTCCGTTCGAAGGTGCTAAGTTTTTCCTGATGGATGAGCGGGACACAGACAAACGGGTTCCTGATGGGCTTCTGCTTTCCGGTTGGACTTCGCTGGATTACCGCGCTGAAGCAGGAGGAACACCTGCCGTGGATGTGGGCCCTCAACGGCGCTGCCGCGACCCTCGGAAGCTTTGTAGCGATCATAATCTCGATGGAAACCAGCATCGTTACTTGCGGGCGGATCGGCGCGGCCTGTTACCTTCTAGCTGTGATCTTTCAACAGGTTGTCCATTCGACCAGAACCGGGGATGCTGATTGTGCTGAGCAATCACATCAATCCGGGAGATCGAATGTACATTCATAAGAATGCCCGATCGCGCGGTCTTGCCAGCGCGGTTGCGGAGATTCCGAGAAAAAGCAAAAGTGCAATAGCACACTTCATTTTCATGCGGTGCCTCCGTCTCGTTCTCAATTCCCGCGGTGAGACCCCGGAAAACTACTATCTTAAGGACAAAAGCTTCGGCATTGGCTGAATGTTGGGCAACATCTTGAAATACTGGGACGGCAGAATGTAGAAGCGATTCTGTGCCTGTACCCAGGCAGCGGCCATTCGTGAAATCTGCCACACAGCAGGTTCAAGGCTTTAGCAAGACAACTGACATGCACAAGCTCGCAACTGAACTCGAGGAAAAGCTTCCGGAACAGTAGTTCATCGTCCCTCGTCGGCCAATCGTCTAGAGCTATCGATGCTTGCGTCGTTGCCTCTGCTCCCTGTATTCAAGCCATGTTAGAACAATGACCACCAGATCAAACAGTGTCAGTAGAATCATCGCGACAGAATGGGTTAGGGCGAAGCGGTATATCTGGTAACACACGAAAATGGCTAGGGTCACGATCATCAACGGGTAAGCCCAAAGTTTGTTTCTCAGCAATTCAACGATTAGCACGAGCTTAACAATGCCGTGAGAGAGGAGGTAAAGAGAAGCAAAGTGCCTCCCCTTACCAGCATAGCTCTCTGCCATCCGAAGGAGATGGCTGGCAACAAAATCGTTAGGATCGGCGGATAGTTCTTGACTGACGATTGTCCACACGATTCGATTTACAGTCTGCGGAGCAATCTTGAGAAGTAAAATCCCACCGACCGTCTCAAGGAGTGCGTGAAGCCCCTTGAGCATGATGCTTGCGCGGAAACTTCGGTCGAGGAGGGAGGTGCTTTTAGGGTTCGCCTTTGCGTGCTCGAGACTCAACGGTTCGACCGCGCGGAATGCCTTTCGTGTTTTTCGTGGTTCAGATCGATCTGCAAATTCTCAGGGCCGGAAATAAGGTCAACCACAGTTCCTGCTAGTGTTCCAATCGTAGCTCGAATGGCTTGCTGCCGACCCGACAGGTGAACGCGTAAGAGTGTACCTTGCCATCGCTGATGTGGATGTGCCGCGCAGAAGAAGTAAAAAGGTGGCCTACTTGAGGTGCGGCAGATAAATGGCCATTCCTATTCCTATGGTCGCAGCCACCAGTGCGCCCCCGATGCAAAGTGCGAGAATCCAAAAGGCGCTCTTCGCTTCTGTCGCGTTATCGCTCGGACGTTCTTTTTCAGATCCTATGTCTCGTCCCATTTTACTGACATTAAGAGCGGCGATTGGGCCGTAATAAATGGCAAAGATAGTAATTGCGCTCAAAAACAGACCGAGGAGACCCAATAGCACTTCTGCACGGTCCATACAATCTCCTTAAGTTAGCCGGAATTTCCGATTTGGACCTCGGGCTTGTGCATCGTACGCTTCTCCTGCACTCGGCACAACGAATCTGCCACCAGATCGTCCGCCAAGGTAGGTATGGTTGTCCACCAGATGGCACGCGGTCGTGGTCAAGAAAGTCCTCATTCGTCCTCGAACCACAAGGCTGCGTGTACAGGTCATGCTCCACCGTTCGAGTGTTCCTACGAGCTGCGAAAGAAGGGGTTTGCGTGCTCGCATATGAGCATCCGTTCATTGGGTGTCAGGGCTACATTCCGATGACCGAGGCCGAAACTGCCGTTTGGCTTGGGCCGCGTGTAGAACGTCGCGCAGAAATCATCCCCGCAGCGGCATCGGTCTAGAATCATCAATCCCGGTGGGGACTCTGTGAACAGGTAGGCGATGATCGGCTGAAAATCGCCAGGGAAGCAGAACACAATAGGGCGTCAACAAAGGAAATATTGGTTCGCCGCATCACGGATGTAATGAGGATTAACGAACAATGTAGGTCGGGTGTAACCAGGCTTCGGCCAGCAGACACAGGTACTTGGGGCGAAAATTTCCCAAATCTCGTTTTAAAAGGATCCCCTAACCCTTTCTATTTTGCGAAATTCGGTACCAACGTACTATGGACAATGCCACATTACTTTCGTACAGTGGCCTGCATGGAGGCAAGTCCAATGACGCCATCGATCGCACGGAACGTGATCACGATCCCGAAGGCAAGAGCGAAGCGGGTTCGCACGCGAATCAGCTACATGAGCGACGAACAACTCGAACGTTTCCTGCAGGCTGCCAAGGAATACGGGGCCCGCGAGCATGCGATGTTCCTGTTTGCCGTTGCGCATGGCGCGCGGATCAGCGAAGTTTGCAACCTGCGGATCGCCGATATCGACTTCAAAAACGAACAGATCCACATTGCCCGCCTGAAAGGCTCGCTCGCCTCCACACAATCGCTGCTGCGCGTTAAAGGCAATGCGCTATTCAACGAAGCGGCTGCGTTCAAGGCATGGCTTGCCGTTCGGGAGCCTGATGCAGACAATTTCGTGTTCAACAGCCAGAAATCCACCCGGCTCGACCGCGTGTCCGCTTATCGCCTGTTCAAGAAGATCGCCAAGCGCGCCGGGCTCCCGGAGACGCTACAGAACCCCCATACGCTGAAACATACGGCTGCAATGAGGCTCGTTCACGGCGGTGCCAACGCCTTCCTGATCCGGCAGGCGCTCGGCCATCGCTCGTTCAACTCGACGCTGGCCTACGTCAATCCGTCCGATGCCGACGCCTCGGCTGCCATTCAGAAGGCATTCTCCCAGGTCTTCTAGCGTTCAATACAGGCGTATTGTGGCATTCTGGCGTTTTGGTGGGTTCCAAGCCCGCTGAAATGCCAGACTTATTTTCAGTCCCGAAAATGCCACTTTACTTTCATGGGGAGAAATCATCCCACAACCTATTCGCAGACGGACCCTGTTACGAGGAATTCAATTTTCATGCAGGCGGAACAAAAGACCACATTCTCCGCCAGCCGGCCATCCACAACGTTTTGTGTGGGTTGCCGCTCCTGCTACAGCCAACGTGACTGCCGTCGCGACATTTTTTGAGTAACAAGATTTAAGGCTCGCCGTAAGTCCGATGTAAGTTGCCCGCGATTTCGCAGCAGAGCCCTGAAAAGAATAAGGATGTGTCCGATCATGACGATTAAAAGATGCTTTGCGCGATCATTTTCGCAGTCAAAAAAGAAAACTTCGTGGGGTTGCCACACTACAATGCTGCAAATAGCACGCCGCAATTAGCACGGAGACCATGCTTCGCATGCGTGAAAGGCATTGCGGGAATCCCCAGCACCATGACAAGGCTCATTCCATACTCCGACCGCCGCCCGAGCACCGCACGCCAGCCGCAACCCAACGGCGTTCCGTGTCTTGTCTGACGGCGAGCCACTTCACGCCTCAGCCTGTGGCTCCGTTGCGTATGATAACTCGCCGTCGGAAAGTGGGCTGGGGGAGGGTCTACGAAGGGGAAACGCCCGCCGACAACGTCACGGTGACCGGCGGGCAATTATTATCTTTCGCCGCCTACCATGTCGCTTGTGGCTTGGGCGGCACGATGAAGTTTTGCTGGTTGACCGTACCCGTCTGCCGCAGCCGAGCACGTTGCTTGTCATTGGCGATGCGACGTTGGGTCTGCTCCTCGGTCTCCCACTTGAGCAACTCCATGATTTCATCGACACCCCTCGGTGCCAGTGGCTGCCCGCTGGAGTCATGCGTTCTCAGGTCGTCCAGTCTCGGCATCGTCGTCAGGTTGTTCACGACTGGTGCAACCTCGGGAGCAGGTGGAACCGTGACCGTAGGTGCCAGCACAATCTCGGGCGTGATGCAGCCCATGGGTGGATTGTTCTCGGGCGGCACATCACGGTTCTCGTCGAGATACGTCAACGCCTTCGTCTCCAACGCAGCCAGTTCCTGCATCAGCGACTCGGGCGGTTGCGTCGGCGGGCACAAGGCGTTTTGCTGTGAATAGAAATAAGTCGGCACGCCGAGAATCTGCGAGAACGTCACGCGCAGTCGACTGCGCTCGACCAGAGCCTTCATCGTGCGAGCGATATCCCACGACAAGTCATGGCGTACTTGCTTTCGCTTGTCTGCCGACATCGGTGCGAGTTCGGCTTCCACGGCTTGGGGTATCGTGATGCCAACAAAGCCTGCAGCCTCGGCTCTACCCAACAACCGCTTTCCTAAATCGCCAATCCCTCTTCCCATCGTCTTATCTCCTATGGAGTGATGCGAAATCACCACGTCCCCGTGCGCCGCTCGGTCATCAACTGCTCTTTCATCATGACTTTTCACCTCGTACATCGAACGTTTCGAGCCAGCCTCGCACATCAACGGGCAACTGGTTCCCCGGTGTCGTCACGAAAGCCGCCAGCTTGTCGGCTGCGAGTCGTTCGCCGGACCCATCCTTGAACTTGCTCAAGTATCCCTGCCGGTCCTGCTCGCTCATGTCAGTCCACTTATGAATCATTGCTTTTGCCTCCTCGAATGCGTGCGTTTGACCTTGCTGCCGTGCCGGATAGTAGAATCTTTCCTTGAGCATCATTGCTTTTGCCTCCCATCATCACTTCTCAGTCAGGGAAGTCCCCTGACAACGCCGCCGCATCTATCACCCGCATCGCATCCGGCAGTTTCGGCACGTGATAGTTGAATTCCCGACCGGAGTGCAGCACCCGCAGCCGCTGCTTCGTGCAAATCTCCACAACAACCCCCCGGCGAATCCATGAAGACACCGCATGTGGGACACAGCGACCGCCGCCGAGGGTGAACCCAGCCGCCACGAGCGCGTTCGTCACGCCCGTGACCCACGGAGAAGATGGCCGAAAGTGTCCCTTCATTTGCTCACCCTTCCACGATTCTCTGCCAGATGCGACTCGCCACACGAACCACCCTCTGCCCGAACAATTTCGTCTGCAGTGACGGTCCTGCGCTCGCAGCCTGCCGAGCGGAGTGCGCTTTGGCTTCTCGGGCGCGCTTCAGGCGCACGTACTCGCCGTCGTCCTGCCATGTGAATCTGTTCGTCTCTCCGCTCGATTCCTTGACCGCAGTGACGTGCCCTTCTCGACGGTTCGGTGATGTTGCGACGAACAGTCGCCCTACGAGGCCGTCATGGGTGACAAGATACCGCTCGGAATCACGCGCCAAAGTCGGCTGCCAAATCATCGGTGAACCCCCAACTAACTTGCTTTCGGGGTCACGCATGCTCACCCAATCAACTGCGGCTTGTATGGCGTCCTGTTTTGTCGGGTACATTCGCTCGCTCCCTTATTCGCTAGTTCGCACGCCGTGAAGAGTCAATTAACGATACGAGTTGAGAGTTCGCAAAAAGTGCATGTTTTCATTTTCTTCTCTTCTTCTTCTTCTTTTATTTCTTATACTTACGTTTTTCACGCTGTACTTGCGAACTAGCGAACCAACGTGTCCTTTCAATTCCGACCAAACCCCGAAAACGTGCAGTTTTTACGAACTGCGCGCGATGCTGTAGTTCCATACCCCGTCAATCGCTTTCGCTGTAATCTTGCCCCGCGCTGCCAAGACATCGATGTCCCGCTGAATCAGGTCGGACTTGCGATGTCCCTGGAAGCAATCGCGGATAATGCGGGTCTTTGTTGCTGTACCAACCGCCGACAGAAAATCCAAAATCTGCGATTGCTCGGGACTCAACAGGTCGCCGAAGATGGTCTGCACAGAATCTTCGCAGTACTGCCAAAACGCGGCGGCGGCCTTCAGGTGCTCGACCTCAATATGCTCTGACTGGTTCATCAGGGCGTGAATCATCGCCAACCGAATGACATGTGCCGACGCGCGGGACGTGAGCGCACCGATAAACCCTGGGACATCGCGCTCCAACTTGGGGTACAGCGTGCGCTCCCAATAGTCATACGCGGGCTTGGACATGAACATGCGCTTTTGACATCGAGCGAACTCCGCTGCTTGAATCAGTTGCTCTGCTTCTGCCGTCCAATCAATCTCTTCACCGCCGTGAGCGAGAAGTTGGGTTCGATAAACGTAAACCCATAAGATTCGGTTCGCGAATCCGTTTGTGCGGTCGGCCTGCGTTAAACTCGTGCTCAAGTCGGCCTGCGTCGTGTCCCCTAAAATCGTCAAGTGCGGTCGCTCACATCGAGCGGGCGATGCCTTGACGGTATTGCGAAGAGGCACGCCGTCCCATCCATCACGCAGGACAACGGAGAGCAGTCCTTCGGGTTTGTGACACACCGCCAAGATGCCCTGAAACTCACCGATGTTCACGCACGCGCGTTTATCTTCAATGCCTTTATCTACAAGCGTCATCTGAAATTGTCCCGAACGGCGATTCAGAATGTCTTCCTGTCGTTCGTCGCGAATCAAATTGATGATGGCTTCGCCGCTGCCGACGCCTGAGATGTCACAGTTCTTGCGCCATTCTGGGTCAACTAAATCGAAGATAGCGCGAATGCGATTTTTCCCCGTGCCTTTTCGAGCCTTCGCACTCTCGCCAACTTTCACCATGTTCTCGTTTGTGTAATGCCGCGTACTCTCGACTAGGAAGAAGGCGCACCGTCCAACCATATTTCCGAACGAGAGTAACAACTCGCCCAAATTACCCGCAGGATGCGATTCAGTCTGTGGTTGCAGTTTCTTGATGATTCGCCCCGCCAATCCGTAAAACGCAGTTTCGCTCAACTCAGGCCGCACAATAACAGCACGTGGAGTTTCGGCTTCCGCATCAGTCGGCGTGGACGGCAACGCCCCTGCTGGATACCGCGAGATGGAGGTCGCGATGGTTATCACATCCGCATCATCCAGCGGTGGCTGGCACTGCTTCTGGTTTATCACTCGCAGCGCCGCAAGAATCGCTTCCTTGTCCATTCCCCGAGAGCGCATCGTACCTGCCATAGACGCCAGTGTTTTATTGCGTTTTCCGTCACTAATGATGATGGCTTCAGAAACCTGCGCGGTCTGCGCTGCGCTTGCTGTTGCGTTCTTCTTGGTGTACGGAATGAGCCAGTCCATCAACCAATCAGGAGCCGCAGGGATTGTTCCGAACAGCGGCTCGTTCACAACTTCGTACGGTTGCCCTGTCTTTGGGTGCATCGAACCAGCAGACACAACGTACTGGTTGTGCGCTCGGACGGAGAAGCGTTCGCCATCCGCATCGTCGCTACTAAAGTTTCCCAGTGCTTCGGAGCGTGAATCTTGCTTGAAATAATAGTGACGTTTCTCGCCTGATGAGCACACAACAAGCGTGTCAATTTCATCGAGACGATGTCCCGTCTCCTTTTCGATTTGAGAGAACACCGCAGGGTTGTCAATATCAAGGAACCAGAATTCATGCTCGTGCGCTACTGCACCGCAGTTGTATGCGGGATTCTGTTTGTCCCATTCGGTGATTTTGGCTGCGTCCGTCGTAGCGAGATTCTGCCATTCAGGCAAGAAAGCGATTTTGTCGTGCGGCCCCAACGGCATCACGGGGATACCGTATTGAGTTGTGAGCGCGGCTCGGTCGGCGAAGGTTGCGCTGCTCATTGGCCCACCTCGGTACGGCGGTTACCCAAATCGTCTGGAATTTCCTCTTTGGCCTTCTGTTCCGTCGAGATTTGTCTCGCTATGGGAGCACGCCCGAGGAATTTGACATTGATGGCCATCGTTTCGCCGGGGCGGGTGTTGCTAGGCGCAGATTCATACGACACGATATCCCCGATTTTGAGGTATCTCCGCTTCTCAACGCTTTTTTGATGGATGTAGACGCCAGAAGAATCCGAAAGGTCTTCGGCAAGGAACCAGCCTTTATCGCTAACGAATTTGATGATTGCTTCCATATTCCACCTTCGAAAACCACCATCGTGAAAACTGCCGGTCACGACACCGCTTACTGCTCAAAAAGTGCTGGTGCTTCCGCCGCTCGCTTGCGGTCCTTTGCGACTTCTCGGGCAACCCGGCGCAACTCTTCAGAAATCAACATCCGCAGATACGACGCCATGCTTAGACCCTTCTGTGCCCCGATGGCCTTCAACTGAGCCATCTGGTCGGGGATTGCATCAAAATTGGTCACTCGCATTCTCGTTCGCTTAATCACAGTTGTGTCGTTCTTACTGCCTACAAGTAAGGCAACTTTAG
Organism: Candidatus Acidiferrales bacterium; assembly: GCA_050015155.1. Classification (GTDB taxonomy): domain Bacteria; phylum Acidobacteriota; class Terriglobia; order Acidiferrales; family UBA7541; genus Palsa-295. Next base: position 10,596 of record JBEKBY010000024.1, read on the forward strand.
TCACTTTTTACTGCCTCTATATAAGAAACAGAAAGTCTAAAACTTGTGAAAAACGACGGGAACCCGCATAAACATTGACGATTGTGCGACGCCTTACTTTGGTGCAATCGAAGGGAGGTTTTTCGGGTGAGTGCTACTGGCGGTTGACCCTTGTCTCGTGGAAGAACCCTACACCCCTGCCTACCTCGGAACGGTTCCGATTTGGAACCCGCTGGTTCCTTTTTGGTGCCCGGGAACCGTACGGCGAGGTTTATCATCCGATAACCCCCGTGATTGCCTTCTGGATGGCGTCACGTTCTGTACAAGCCCGTACCTGTACAGCGTCCCGTACATCGTCGGGCATCAATTCCGCAAGTCGGGCACGAAGCAGGGCGATGATGACGCCTTGTCCGAGTGCTTCTGTTTCGATGGCGTCGTGATATTCTCCATTGCGTTCGTCTCGTTTGTGAATCGGGGTAAGACTCGCCGCCTTCGCCTGAACGTCGGTCAACACTACCCGTTCCCACTGCAGCGGACCCAAGTCGTTTTCGAGAACGTGACGAGTATTCGCTTCAATCTGCCCGCCAACGAAGTCGAGGTCGCCCATATACAGCACTCGTTGTCCGGGCACTAGGGCAGGAATGATGTCCGTATGTAGGAAGCCTCCGCACTGACCGTTCGTCGGTGCGATGGAACACTGGTACTCGTAAGCGAGGTCATCCAACACGCCAGCAAGCGAACGGCTTTCACAGAGAATCATAGGTGCGGGCACAGGGAACCAGAACGAGATGCGTGTATCCTGTGATGCACTTCGAACGCCATCCATTACCGACACAGGTACACGGTCCCACCTTGTTAGACTTCGAGTTTCGTCCTTGATATCTGCCCATGGGATTGCCCCACGTTCCCGCCAATAGGTCAACGCACAGGAGATATCTTGGGCCGGTGTTCGAGAAGCAGGTTTGCCGTCTTCACGGTCGGGATACTTCTTGGGGACGACGCCAGCGGCTTCAAGTTCATAGAAGATGAACCGACACGAGGTCGGCAACATGCCTTCACCCTTGTGCTTCTCGTAGCACCGGAGTACAGCGTCTCGTAAGCGGCTCGCCGTTGTGTCCTTTGGTTCGACCACACGAGGACCACGTAGGGACTTTTCGTAATGATTGCGACAAAGCCCTTTGCATCGAATCGGGCGGTCACAACCTTCGTGCGTGCAAATTTCAATGGTCTTCACGTGCGTCTCCAGTCACAATTCGTTTTGGGAGTTTGTCCAGCCGTACATGCTGAATGCGGTGTTCTTCGGGTCTGCGTCGTGTGCCAATCACTTCGCACCCCCTACTCTTGCGGATTTTTCGATGATTTGAAATGCGAGGGTTTTGGCACGTTCTGCGTAGGGGTTGGGAATGTTTGCAGCGTTCTCAAGATGAGTCCCAACCTCGTAGAAGAATCTCATCCCCTCGATGGTTCTTTTCCCTCGTCCGTGAACGGCACCCCAAGAAGTGTGCATGTCAAAAGCGAAATCGAACTCACCACCCGGCACGAGTTCTATTTTCTTGCCATGGGACTCATATATTCGCTTCGCAGCATCGATGGCGGGAACCTCGAAGCATACGTCTACGCATTTTGCTGTCCGAATGAGACACATGACTGCGTGTGTCAGGAAAATTCGGTACGGCTTATGGGCTATCTTGTCATACCCATGAACCATCTCTTTGTAGTTGGTGTAAAAGGTTTGAAGGTGAGAAACGGTTGCTGGATTGGAGAAGCTGAGGAGACACTCCCAAAGGTCTGTTCCGTACCCGCACTTGTCCAATTGAATCGCATGAAGCAGTGCCGCCTGCTCGTCTTTTTTGATCATCGAAGTCCGCAAGGCGGCGAGTGTTTTTTCTTTGTTGATGGTGATGGGACGTTTATCGATTATGTCTTCGATGGTGAGAGAATCATCCTCAAGTTCTTTAAGTTCGCCGTTCGTGAGAGGATGCTTTTCAAACTCATCAATGATGTGTTCTCGCTTAACTACGTTGAAAGCATCATCAACGAGTCGAGACTTCTCGGCTTGCATGGAAATCACAACCGCATAGATAAGTAAGTCTTCATTCTGTGTTTTCTCCCACGCCTTAAACAGACCATAGATTTGGTGTGCTGCCGCAGGGTCAGCGAACCCGATGTCCTCGCTGCCTATCACTCGAAGCAGATTCCACAGGCTTGTGACCTTCTTACTCAAGACTAGTTCTCTTGACCAATACAAAGCAACGCTGAGTCCCCGGCGGATGGATTTTTGGAACACAGATTTCAACACGAAAAGGTCATACCCGTTGACAGTGTTGCCATGCGAGTGGCCGTTATCATGTTCAGTTGGTTCACGGTCCAGAGTGGCGGCAAATTTGCGAACCTTCTCGGGATGCAAAATAGCGGCGGTTGTTAAATCGCCATTCACACTCGTGACTCGAACTTCAAACTCCTTGGCGGGTATCGCAGCCATTTGCTGCCATTTCGATGACTGGTCTTTGGTGATACCGAAGTCCTTTAGCGTAGCCGGTTTCACGGTAGTTGCGGACGACCGTGATTTTCGATTGCCGCCTTTTCCGCTGTCCCGTTGTCCGTTCGCCGCCGCTTCTTTCAATAGTTCCCCGGTGCGGCGTTCCGCACGAAGCCGAATCCCTATCGCCTGTTGTTCGAGTTCACGGTTGCCTGCTTGGCGTGCGTAGACTCGAATGGCCTCGGCCTTGTCACGGATATCCTTTGCTTCGTCTACCCGGCTAGCTGCTGCAAGTGCACGGCAAGCGGCGTCATATTTCACTAGGCTGTTCATGATGGTAGACCTTCGCCTGTTTTGGCGAATTCCTTGGCTGCTTTGAGGGCCGCCGCCGCCGATGAGTGGACAGAGTACAACTCGTCATCGTAGTACTCGGCACGCATGTACGAAGGGGGTTGTTCGAACACCCCATAAATTTGTCCGGGTTTGCTGAGTAGCCTCTCTAATTCAGCCTTAACCACCGGCGAAGATATCTCCCAATCCACGGCTTCCGTTCGCAATATCTGAATCGCATAAACTGCACCGCCGTCGTTCCCAACGTTCTCTTTGTACAAGGTTTTCATTTTGCACTCCTGTTCTCTGGGATATTTGACTTCATGCCGCACCTGTCTTCTGCGAATCCACATAGGTGTCTAAGTCACGCACATCGATAAGGTGACGCTTGCCTAGTTGGAGGTAGGGAATCGAGCGTGACCAGATGAGGCATCGAATAAACCACGGGGTGGCGGACAAATAGCGAGCGGCTTCAGCCACTCGGAGCAGACGAGGCTGTGCGGTCGCTGGACTTAAAGGGGAGACTGCGGAGGGTGACTGCGTTTTAGATACAACTGCACGTTTGACAGACATTTGCTCTCCCGAGCCGTATCCGTGAATCTTTGAAGCACCGTGGCAGAGTTCCTTTTCTCTACTCGGTTGCTGGAGATGGCTAGAAGCCACCCCACTCTATGGATACTTTCGAATTTGATTACGGGGTAATGGTACCAGGTTTGGGGTCGGTTGTCAAGAGGAAGTACTGCCTTTTTTCACTTGTGTTGTATCGACAAACTGATTATCCTATGACCATGCGAACACGAGGCACAGGTTCAATCGGGAAAATCGCAGGAAGCAGATACCTTTACATCTGGTATTACGGCTCTGACGGAAAGCAACGGCGGGAATCGAGCAAATCTGAATCTCAGATGGTCGCAACCCAACTCTTGCAAAAACGGTTAGGTGAAGTCCGACTTGGGATGCAACCAGAATCGGACTTGAAGAAGTTGCGATATGAAGAAATCCGACAAACGCTCTTAGACGATTATGCCATCAGGGGAAACCGCTCCCTCAGAGAGAATGGAACCATTGACGGACTGAAGCATGTGGATACCTTTTTCAAAGGGAAGTCCGTTGCAAGAATCGACACCACCATACTTCGAGCCTTCATCAAAAAGCGGCAGGCACAGGGTGCGGAGGCGGGCACAATCAACAGAAACCTTGCGCTACTTCGTCGAATGTTTTTCCTTGTCAAGCAAGAGGGCAAAGTCCAGTCTGTCCCGTTCTTCCCGATGCTGAAGGAGAATGCACCTCGAAAAGGATTCGTGACACATGAGCAGTTCGAGAAGTTAATTGCTGAACTGCCAGAACGAGTGCGGTCAATTGTGACCTTTCTTTATTTCACAGGGTGCCGACTGGGCGAGGCAAAGAAAATTCTCTGGTCGCAGGTTGACTTGCAAAACCACACGGTGCGACTTGAGGGAGACCAAACGAAGAATTCGGAGCCTCGCATTTTGCCGTTGCCTGACCTGCTCGTGACCATATTGGAGAGCGCCCCTAAGAAGGTGGGGCATCTCTTTCCAATTGGCAGTTTCAGAAAACAATGGCAAACTTCATGCGTCGCTGTTGGGCTTGGACACTGGCAAGACCCCGAACGGAAACATGAGACATACGAAGGGCTTATCATTCATGATTTGCGGCGAAGTGCGGTTCGAAATATGATAGCAGCTGGCGTGAATGAGAAGGTTGCAATGCAGATTTCAGGCCACAAAACACGAGCGATTTTCGACCGATATCACATCGTGAGCACGGATGATTTGCACAAGGCAATGAATCGTGTCGAGGCTGCTGCAAAGGCTTTGCCCGCTTCTGGGGTTGCATTGACGGCTGGAAATGTCGATACAAGTTCGATGCAAGTTGCACCAAAATCGGGCACCATTAAATAACTAAATCCCCTGCAAGCAAATAGTTGGGAGGTCGTACAATTGGCAGTACATCAGACTCTGGATCTGATTATCCTGGTTCGAGTCCAGGCCTCCCAGCCAATCTTCCCAGCAATTTGAACGCCCGCTCCGCAACCCGCGCCATACCTGGAAGCCTTGACACCGCACTGTCGCAGAGGTAGTTTCCCCTACAATCCCGGAGCCCGATAGACTTTCCAATAAAGGAGAGACTGAAAATGATTAAGCCCGTGATTCTGGCGAGCGCTCTGCTCGTTGCATTGTGCGCATCCGGTACGACTCTTACGGTATACGCTCAGGCCGGGTCCGCCGCGAACGACAAAGCAGACATCGAAGCGCTCGAGCAACGCTACAACGACGCATTCAACGCAAAGGACGTGAACGCCATCATGGCGTGCTACGCGCCCGGCAAGGGCTTGTTTGTCTTCGACGCCATACCTCCGCGCGAATATCCGAGCTGGGACGCTTACAAGAAGGATTGGGAGGGCCTGTTCTCTGCTTATCCGGGCCCAGTTTCCAATGCGATTTCGGAGCAGAGCATCACGGTCGTCGGGCCAGTCGCCTACGGACACAATATCCAGACCGCTCATTTCACGGGGAAAGACGGCTCCCACACGAACGGCGTCGTTCGTGTTACGGACGTCTACCGCAAGATCAACGGGAAGTGGCTCATCGTACAGGAACACGTTTCGTTCCCGGTGGACATGGCGACGGGCAAGGCGGATATGCTTTCGAGGCCCTAGCGATCTGCACGCAGGGCGCTGGCCTGGGTCTCGAAACTTTCTCGCCTCAAGGTGCCGTGAGAGTATGATAGCCGCACTTGGCATCTGATCGGTCGTCGCGCGCCCGCCTGAAACGCATTTGGAGGAGGCCGGTATGAAGAAATTCTTCACCATTCTCGGAATCATCGTCGTCGTGTTGATTCTCATCGCTGTCATTCTGCCGTTCGTCATGGATGTCAACCGGTTCAAGCCGACCCTTGAGACCGATTTGACGAATGCGCTCGGCCGCAAGGTGGAGATCGGGAATATCGGGCTTTCGATCCTTTCGGGCAGCGTCAAGGTCGATAACGTCGTGATCGCGGACGATCCCGCGTTCAGTCATTCGCCTTTCCTCCAAGCGAAGCAATTGAAGGCTGGTGTGGCGCTGATGCCGCTGATTTTTTCGAAGAAGCTTGAAGTGAGCTCGTTCACGGTGACCGATCCGCAGGTCTCGCTCCTACACTCGTCTTCGGGCAAGTGGAACTTTTCGAGCCTCGGCCAGAGCGGATCGAACGCGCCGGCGAGCGCTGGCAGCGCGCCGAGCGGCAAGTCGCCAAGCGGCAGTTCTTCGAGTTCATCTGCGGCCGCGGGCCTTTCGGTTGGGGAACTGAAGATAGTGAACGGCACGATCGTCGTGGGCAGAATTGGCGCGGGCGGCAAAACCCAAACCTATCAGGACGTGAATCTCGAGGCGTCCGACCTTTCCTACACTTCGCAGTTTCCGTTCAAATTCTCGGCGAAGACGCCCGGAGACGGCTCGGTGAAGATCGAAGGGAAGGCCGGGCCCGTCGATCCGAACGACTCTTCGCTCACGCCTCTCAGCGCCACGGTCGACGTGGAACATCTCGATATCGCCTCGACCGGGTTCGTCGATCCGTCGTCCGGCCTCGCCGGGTTCATCGACTTCACGAGCGCTCTTGCATCCGACGGCCGCGAGATGACTTCCAAAGGCACCGTTAAGGCGAACAAGATCAAGGCCGTCGCGGGCGGCTCGCCTTCGAGGGTGCCAGTCAAGGTCGATTACGACACGACCTATGTTTTGAAGAAGCAAACCGGCAGCCTCCAGGAGGGTGACGTTCACATCGGCAAGGCTCTTGCCCATCTAACCGGAACGTACGACACGGCGGGCGTCACGGCGACCGTTCAGATGAAGTTGAACGGACAGGCCATGCCCGTCGCGGATCTCGAAGGCATCCTGCCGGCGGCCGGCGTCACGCTGCCCTCGGGGGCGTCCCTTACAGCCGGCAGCCTCGATTTGAACCTCGCCATCAGCGGCCCTGTGGACAGACTCGTGATCGCGGGGCCTGTGAACCTTTCGAATGGCAAGCTGTCGGGCTTCAATCTGAAATCCAAGCTCGGGGCGCTCGGTTCGTTCGCGGGACTTGGCGGCGGGGGTGGCGGCTCCGATACCGAGATTCAGAAGCTGAGCGCGAACCTGCACGTCGATCCCAGCGGAACGCAGGCCAACGACTTGGATGTGGTCGTTCCGTCGATCGGAACGGTCACCGGAACCGCGAACGTCAGCGCCAGCCAGAAACTCGATTGCAAGATGTCCGCGAAACTCGCGGGCGGCATCGGCACCGTAACTTCGGCGCTCGGCTCGCTCGGCGGCAGCAAGAATTCGCAGGGCGGCGGCATTCCGTTCACCATCACCGGTACGACTTCGAGTCCTATATTCCTTCCGGACGTCAAGGGCATGGCCGGCAACATGGTGAAGGGCGTTGGCGGCGATGCCGGCGGCGCCACGGGCGCGGCGAAGGGAGCTCTCGGCGGCCTCTTCGGAAAGAAGAAAAGCCAATAGCGAAAACAGATCCGTCGTTGAAGGCTAAGCGCTCTTCGTGAGTGCGTTTTCGGCACCGCCAAATAGATTGCACATCGCGCGTACGACGGCGCGAATCATGACTACGATCAGTGCGAGCGCTGCCAGCGAGATGGCAGCTGCCGCGTAGACGTGCCGCGTCGCGAACCACATCAGGAACAGCACTGCCGCATCCTCACTCAAGCTGAGCGCGATGTTCGAGAAAGGCTCGGGCGAATGTGCGACGGCCGCTCGCGCCGCCGTCTTGCCGCCGTGCGCGGCAAGCGCGATTGCGGCTCCAAGCAGCGTGGCGGCGAGCCGCTCCCACTCGGGCAATTGCGCCGTGGCGGCGTAGGTCAGGAGCGCAGCGACCGGGACGCGCACGAACGTGTGCATCGCGTTCCAGAGGAGATCGAAGATCGGGATTTTGTCGCCGATGAATTCGACAAAAAAGAGGACGGCGCAGATCGCGATGACGTACCAGTTTTCGACAACATGCAGCGAAGGTGGCAGCGCAAGTACTTCGGCTCGGCCCAGCAGTCCGAGCATCGCCACTGTGGCGTAGACGTTTAGTCCCGCCGAAAAGCAGACGACGACCAGGAGCGCGGTCAATTCGGTGCCAGCCGGGACCGGCGGCAGAGTCGAACCGAAAAGCATCGGCGTAGAAGATACGACGCCCGGCCGTTTTGCGCTACTGGACGTTCAGCGTCAAATTGGGAATGCTCTGCGTGACGCCATTGATCGTCACCATGACGCTTATGGAATATTGCCCCGGTGGCGTACCCGGATTCTGTGGGCCGGTATTACCACTGCCGCCGCAGCCGACACTCACCGCAAACAGGACGAAAGCCGTCAAAACAAGTGCGAAGCTCCGGCGCCGCTGCTTCCGGCCGAGCCCCCGGAGCAATAGAGACATCCAGAGCAGACAAGCAAGTACCATGGTGGTGGTTATCGTCCGCCATCCGGGAATATTGGGCCGATTACGGGATGTCGGAATCGCGGCCGACGGCGCGGTCGTCAGGAACGTGACCGTGGCCATCGCAGTCCCGTTCATCGGAATGGTCACCTGCCCGCCGATGCTGCACGTGGTTTCGGATGGCAATCCCGAGCACACCGGGGTGACCGTAACCGCTCCGCCGCTGCTGAATCCGTTCTGCGCCGTGAACGTCAGCACGGTCGATCCCACACCGCCAGGTGCACTGACTGGAATCGTCGTCGGACTTGCCGCCACCGTAAACGTCGGCCCGGTGACTGTAATGGTTATTCCGGCGGATGCAGGCGACGCGGCGTAGTCCGTATCACCGCTATCTCCGTTGTACTTGGCTGTGATGTTGTCTGTCCCGATCGGAAGACTGGTTGTTGTCAACGAGGCTGTGGCCCCGGCAAAAGCGCCCGCACCGAAGAACGTCTGACTGCCTGGCGTGCCCGTAACGGTGACAGGATTGCCAAGCTGCGTGCTCCCGGAAAAGAACGTGACTGTGCCATTTGGCGCGGCGCCGCTGCTCGTGGTGGTGACTGTGGCATTCAGCGTTACGGACGCCCCTTGCTGTATCGTGGTCCCGGCCGCAGGAGACGAGGCCGAGATTGCGGTTGCCGCCGAAGTGACGGTGACCGTCAGGGAAAAGTTGGGGCTCGAATTGCCCGCAAGAAAGCTGTTGTCGCCCGAATAGCTGGCATTGACTGTATTCGTCCCGGGCGCGAGGCAGTTCTGGGTCCCAGAGCAGTCGTAGAACTCGGCGTTCCCCACACTGAGTTGCGCAAAATCGACCAGAGGCAGCGCCGTCGAGAGATTCGTCGTGGTCGAACCGAGCGTCGCTGTGAAGGTTACCGTTCCCGTCGCGGCGCCGTCCCCAGTCGGATCATTGATGCTCGATTGACCCGATATCAAGGCCTCGAATGCCAGGGGAGTTCCGTAGGGAATGCTCAAGGCGCTATTGGTCAGCTCGGTCGAGTTCGGAGTTGCGTCGATGATCTTGACGGCGCTCGCCTCTTTTGCAACGGTGACTGGGACCGCATTCGACATGCTCCCGGCAAAAGTTCCATCGCCGGGGTAGTTCGCTATCAGGTTGTAGCCGGTCCCGCCTGGAAGACCGTTGAACGTGACACTCGCGGAGCCGCCGCTCAGCGCACTGGCGGCAACGCCAACCGTATTGGGAAGATTGCCCCCTTGAGCAATCAGAGAGACATTGCCTGTAGGGCCCGAGCCGCTGGGCATCTTCGCCACATCCACGGTCAACGTGACGCTCTGGCCGTGTGTGATGTTGATCGCCGTACTCGGCGAGATCGTTGTCAGCGAACCTTCGAAAAGGGCTGCCTTCGTGCTCCAGGCATTGACCAGGTTATTGACATCGACGGATCCCAAGCCGCTGGCGAGGTCATAGCCGGTACCGGCGGGGTAACCGGTCGCACCGGTCGCGGGGTCGTTTGTCACGTCGTTTCCCGGCACGCCGTTGTTTCCGAGCGTGACGTCGTTGAAGACGCAGGTTGTCGGCGTCGCCGGGTTTGTCCGGCTGTTGGAGTTGCAGCCGCTATATGTTGCAGCCGCAGCTAATGGATAGAGGACGTAGTTGGCCAGCCCCTGGGGCTCGCCAATTTTTTGATCGACGACCGCCATGATGCCGGCAAAGGCCGGTGCCGAAGCCGAAGTGCCACCGACCAGAAGGACCTTCGGGCTGCTGGTCGGCTCGCAGCTCGTGTTGAGGCAGATCAGATAGCTGTCATGGTTGGGAGAAGCCGTCAGGGAGACATCGGGCACACCGCGCGGGTGCAGCGTGGAGCCCGGCAATGTGAACGCGTTGAGCGTCGTCGCCAGTCCAGCAACGCCGAGTGTCTGGTATGACGGCGTAGCGTAGAGCAGGCTCACACCTCCACCCCCGGCTTCGAGGCTATCCTCTCCTTCTTCGCACCCCGTGTTGCAGCTGTCGTTCCAGACCATCTCTGGGATATAACCGAGCGCCGATTCACGGTTGGTTCCGTTTGTCGCGCTCCAAAAAGTAGCGTTGGTCGTCGGCGGGTTCGGAGGCGGGTTTTCACCAGCTCCGGTTTCATTGAATTCCAAGCCGCCCACTGCGGTATCAAAAGGCGTGGAAGCAACGCCGCTCACCCCTACTCCCTCCTGAGCGCCGGGCTCCGGCGCGGGAGCGTTGGGGTCGCAACCGGCGGCTCCGGTATCGCCGGAAGCGATGAAGACGCTAATGCCCTGCGCCGCCGCCTGTTGCCAAAGCGCCTCTAGGAAGATGTTCTCCCCCGAACCCGCGCCTCCGAGATTCGCTTCGCAGGTGCCAAAGCTCACGCTCATAATTGGAGCCAGATTCTGGTCCACAATATAGGCGGCCGAAAGATCCACGCCGTCGACGATCAGAGTGGACCCGCTTATGACCACATCGATCGTGGCGCCTGGCGCCACCGCGCCTGACCATTCCGTGTCCAGCGTGGTTTCGACCTGATCGTCCGACGACGCGATTCCCGGATCCGTCCCGTTGAGGATGAAGGTGGGAGCGACTGCCGGCAGACCGAACACCGTGTGGAAGTCCGCCACGTCCTGCGTATTGATGTCGCTTCGAGCCACGATCGCAATCGTCTCGCCCGTGCCGTTCAACACGATGGCCGGCGCCGGACTCAAGAGCGAGTTCGGCACGTCGTAGATTTTCGCAAAATCGGCCGGCGCGAGGCCGTGTGTGCCGTTCGACAAGGTGGAATCGCTATTTGCGGGCGCATACGTCCCGTCGGCCATCCGCTGAACGAGAGGGCCCTGGATATGCAGGGGCTGCTTGAAGAAGTTGTGCAGGGAAGCGATGCCGCGCACCACCGGCGCTAGCGCCGCCGGAATGGAAATATCGCTGGAATTCGCCACGTGCGCTTCGCCGTTCACCTGATACGTGTGCATCTGGGTTTGGAACGCGCTTTCCACCTGCGCCGACGTGCCGGAGAACTCAATCCAGCGCCCGCCGCGCGCGACCTCGCCCACGGTGAAACCCTGCTGCCGCAACCAGGCACTGACCGTTTGGATGTCCTGAGGTGCCGGGCCGAACTGCTGGCCGAATTCATCCGGCGTGAGCCAGCGATGGTAGTCCGGGGAGCCCTGCGTCTGCTGGCTGTCAAGGAAGGTGCGCAACTGGTGGTCCTGATCGGTCGGCACACCCAGCACCAGGATCATTCGCTCCAGGGAGGTACTGCCGTCCAGCCGTCCCGTATCGAAGGCGGGTAGGGCGAGGGGATGCGTCGAGTGAGGGATCGTCACTCGGGTCGAATCGTCAATAGCCGCGGTGATGCGTGGTTGGATGTTGCTGATCTGCGCCGGCGTCAACGAAGGAAGCAGGAAAAGGATTGCCGCGGCCAGCAGAATGCCGCGAGACCCGGTGAACAACTTTCGCATGGTCGCCTCTGGGTGGCTAACCAGAGCCAAGTGATCGTCTTTCGCCGCCGGCGGGGAGGAATTTGCGCACGGCCGGAAGGCGGAATCGAACCAAGGGCGTTCGACGTGCCGGAAATATTGCCAATGATGGCACGAGCGGTCAAGAGTAATTTGTCAGGTAATCAGAGCATCTGGCGGAGGACGTACTGAAGGATACCTCCGTGCTGGTAGTACGCCACCTCGAATGGTGTGTCCACCCGCGCGATGGCTGTAAAACTCTTCTCCTTGCCGGACTTATCGCGCGCGCGGACTTTGATTTTCTTTCGCGGCTCGAAATTCTGGGCGAGTCCCTCAAAATCGTAGATTTCAAGGCCGGTCAAGCCGAGCGACTTGGGACTCTCGCCGGGCAGGAATTCGAGCGGCAGCACGCCCATGCCAACGAGGTTGCTGCGGTGAATGCGCTCGAAGCTTTCCGCCAGCACCACGCGGACACCGAGCAGGATAGTTCCTTTGGCGGCCCAGTCGCGCGACGACCCCGAGCCGTATTCCTTGCCCGCGATGACGACGAGCGGCATGCCCTCTTCGCGGTACTTCATGGCCGCGTCGAAGATCGTCATCTGTTCATCGCCGGGCTGATGGACCGTCCAGCCGCCCTCGGTGCCGGGCGCGAGCTGATTGCGCAGCCGGATATTGGCGAACGTCCCGCGCATCATCACTTCGTGGTTGCCGCGGCGCGCGCCGTAGGAGTTGAAGTCCTTCGGCTGGACGCCGTGCGCGATCAGGTACTTGCCGGCGGGGCCGTCGGGCTGGATCGAGCCGGCCGGGGAGATATGATCGGTCGTGATGCTGTCGCCGAGGACGGCCAGCACGCGCAGGCCGCGCAGATCGGAAATCGCGCCGGGCTTCACTTTCATGCCCTCGAAGTACGGCGGATTCTTGATGTAGGTCGATTTATCGTCCCAGGCGTAGAGATCGCCTTCGGGAACCGGCAGCGCGCGCCAGTGCTCGTCACCCGTGAAAACGTCCGCGTATTCCTTGCGGAACATTTCGCTCGAGACGGACGTGCGCATCGCCGATTCGACTTCCTGCGGCGTGGGCCAGATATCGCGCAGATAGACGGCCTCGCCGAATTTGTCCTTGCCGATCGGCTCTTCGACGATGTCGAAATCCATGCGGCCCGCAAGCGCGTAGGCCACGACGAGCGGCGGCGAGGCGAGATAGTTCGCGCGGCAGAGCGGATTGATGCGCCCTTCGAAATTGCGATTGCCGCTGAGGACGGAAACGGCGACGAGGTTATTGTCCTTGATGGCCTTGCCGATCGATTCCGCGAGCGGGCCGCTATTGCCGATGCAGGTGGTGCAGCCGTAGCCGACGAGGTTGAAGCGAAGCTCGTTGAGAAAAGGCCACAGCCCGGCTTTTTCGATGTAGTCGGTGACGACTTTCGAGCCGGGCGCGAAACTCGTCTTCACCCAGGGCTTCACGCTCAAGCCGCGCTCGACCGCCTTTTTCGCAAGCAGGCCGGCGCCGAGCATCAGCGAGGGATTCGAGGTGTTCGTGCAACTAGTGATAGCCGCGATCACTACGGAGCCGTCGGCCAGTTCGAATTTGTCGCCATTATTTTGCACGCTGGCGTGCTTCGGAGGCCCGGTCAGCGATTTCTCGAAGGCCGATTTCGCCTGCGTGAGCGGCACGCTGTCCTGCGGGCGCTTGGGGCCTGCCATTGTGGGCACAACGGACGCGAGATCGAGCTCGAGCGTGTCCGAGAAGATCGGGTCGGGCGTTGCATTCGTGCGGAAGATGTCCTGTTCCTTCGTGTAGGCTTCGACGAGCTTGACCTGGTCTTCGCTGCGGGCGGTGAAACGCAGATACGCGAGCGTCTCCGCGTCGACGGGGAAGAAGCCCATCGTCGCGCCGTATTCGGGCGCCATGTTGGCGATTGTGGCGCGGTCGGGAAGCGTGAGGCTCGAAAGCCCGGTGCCATAGAATTCGACGAACTTTCCTACGACGCCCTTCTTGCGCAGCATCTGCGTGACGGTCAAGACAAGGTCGGTGGCAGTGGCGCCTCCGGGCAGGCGGCCGTGGAGCTTGAAGCCGACGACCGCGGGAATCAGCATCGAAAGCGGCTGGCCGAGCATGGCGGCCTCTGCCTCGATACCGCCGACGCCCCAACCGAAGACGCCGAGTCCGTTGACCATCGTGGTGTGCGAGTCGGTGCCGACGAGCGTGTCAGGGAACGCGAAGCGCTTGCCGTCCTGCTGTTCGCTGAAGACGACGCGCGCGAGATATTCGAGATTCACCTGATGGCAGATGCCCGTGTCCGGCGGGACAACCTTGAAGTTGCGAAGACCCTTTTGTCCCCAGCGGAGGAAGGCGTAGCGCTCGATATTGCGCTGCATTTCGAGGTCGGCATTGAAGGCGAAGGCGTTCGCCGCGCCGAATCTGTCCACCTGCACCGAGTGATCGATCACAAGCTCGGCCGGAAGCAGCGGATTGATCTTTTTCGGGTCGCCGCCGAGATTGCGGATCGCGTCGCGCATCGCGGCGAGATCGACCACGGCCGGAACGCCCGTGAAATCCTGGAGCAGGACGCGCGCGGGCATGAAGGAAACTTCTCTTTCCGAGGCGCCCGAGGCGGATGTGGGATCCCAGGAGGCGAGCGCGCGAATGTCGTCCGCGTGGACGAAATGCTCGTCCTCGTGGCGCAGAAGGTTTTCGAGCAGGACCTTCAGCGAGAACGGCAGGCGCGCGACGTTGCCAATCCTCGCGGACGCGAGCGCGTGCAGCCGGTAGATTTCGAACGAGTCGTTGCCAACGCGCAGCGTGGCGCGGGTCGAGAAAGAGTTTTTCGAGGCAGCCGTCATACGAGGGCGAATTCTCCTTTTGTGGAACCCATTATCTTAGCGCACTCGCGCGGGCCCAATGGCTCCGTTTTTCTGGATTCGAGGGCCTCCGCTGAAGTGAGCGACGCCCCGAAAACTTTGCGACTAGAAAAAATCTTGTCGCGTGTTTTCAGCGAGTTAGGAGAAATTTTATATCCCATATTTGCGATTAAGAAAATCATAGGTGCACGCAACTCTGCGTAGGGGGCGGGCGCCAAGCCTTTCGCGCTCGGGCCGCCTTCGCGCCGCCGACTGCCAATGCCGAGTTTGATCGTAATATTCACGATATCCATGGTAGGCGCCGGGCAGTCGTTGTCAAGTGCGAGAGCCTGTGGACCTTTGCAACGATCCACGCATGTCGCGTATATTGCGCGCAAGTGGTAACGATCGATCCGGAAAAAGAGCGGCAGCGGCTTGCTCAAGTCTACGCGGGAATGAGCGAAGGCGAACTCGAAAAGCTCGCAGACGAAGCGTGGTCGCTTACGGAACTGGCAAGAGAGGCGCTGAAAGCCGAGCTGTTGCGGCGAAGGCTGGGAATCACGCTGCGCGATTCAGCGGTAAAGGAGGACAAGTTCTCGAAGCTCGTGACCCTGCGGCAGTACGTGAACGTGCCAGAGGCTCTGGTGGCCAAAAGTATCCTCGATTCGGCGGGCGCCGAATGCTTCTTGTTTGACGAGAACGTGGTGCGAATCAACTGGTTTTTGTCAAACGCGGTCGGTGGGATCAAGCTTCGCGTGGGAGAGGAGGATGTTGCGGCGGCAGCCGCCTTGTTAGACCACGGTCGCGGTTCAACATAGCGTGCGCCTACCGGTGAGAATTCACCTCGAAGCAGATGCGTCAGTGCTTAGGCGGAACGTAGCCTTCGGGGAGCTTGGCGCCTTCGCCGAAGAAGAACTGCTCCATCTGCTCTTCCATGATTTTCTGGGAGTTGGGATCGAGCGGATTGAGGCGGAATTCGTTCAAGAGCATCTTCGAGTGGTTGATCCACATGGCCCAGGCTTCCTTCGAGACGTTGTCGTAGATGCGCTTGCCGATTTCGCCCTTCCACGGCGGGCGATCGAGGCCAGGCAGTTCGCGGCCGAGCTTCACGCACTTCACCATGCGCACGGTTTGCGCGCCCGGTTGTTTCTGATCGGCCATTTGGAAGATGCCTCCCGGTGAGATTTCAGCGAAGACCCAAGATACTGCAAGCAAGGGCGAAATTCTAGAACAGAACCCCTCAAGATGCGAAGGGACGAAAAGCAGATCCCTCGCTGCGCCCGGTGCCCGCAAACACCGCGGGAAAACAGAGGCGCACGGGACTTCGCTCGGGATGACAGCCGTTTGTCGTTAGGGGTCGATGTGGTTGAGTCGTGCGGCGAGGCGCTTGGCGGCGATGTTGCGCCAAGCGGCGGCGAGCGCGCGGCGCAAGGAGGCTTTCTTGGCCGCGCGGAGGCGAACCGTCGTGGCGCCGCGACGTCCCCAGGCGCCTTTCGCGGGTGCAAAGACATCCGGCTCGGCTTCGATGAAGAAGACCTGTTGTTTCGGCGGGAGCTTGACCATGCCCCAGCCCTTGTCGGGATAGCCAAGGGTCGCGAAGATCCTGCCGCCAACTCGAAAATCCGGATGATCCATGTGAGCGCTCTCGGTCGTTTCGGGGAAGCTAAGGGCGATGCGGCGAAAATCGTTGGCGGTCACGTCGTATCTCCGCTCTTGAAACGCGCCTATCCTAGGGCCGACAATGGGCGGTCCGCAATCGCGAAAGAAGGGGAAAAAGCGTGCAACACGTAAGGCTCGGGTCGACCGGGTTGAGGGTATCGCGGCTCTGTTTAGGCACGATGACGTTCGGCTATCAGTGCGATGAAGCGATATCTTTCGCGATTCTGGATCGCGCGGCCGGAGCCGGGATCACATTTCTCGACAGCTCGGACGTCTATCCACTCGGAGGCGGGCTTGAAAGAGCGGGGCGCACCGAGGAGATCATAGGCCGCTGGATGCGCGGCAAGCGGCACGATTTTGTGATTGCGACGAAATGCTTCGGGGCGACCGGGCCGCAGCCATTTCACGCCGGGAACAATCGCCGGCACATTTTCGATGCGATCGACGCGGCGCTGCGGCGGCTGGGCACGGACTACATCGATCTCTATCAGCTCCACGGCTACGACCCGCAGGTGACGGTGGATGAAACGCTCGGGACGCTCGACGATCTGGTCCATGCGGGTAAGGTGCGCTACATCGGCTGCTCGAACCACCTTGCGTATCAGGTGGCGCGCGCGCTCGGCCGGAGCGACGTGCGCGGGCTGGCGCGCTTCGTTTCAGTGCAGCCGCGCTACAACTTGCTCTATCGCGAGATCGAGCGCGAGCTTTTGCCGCTGTGCACCGAGGAGGGCATCGGCGTGATCCCGTATAATCCGGTTGCGGGCGGGTTGCTCACGGGTAAACACGATCGAAGGAAGCCGCCGAGCGAAGGCACTCGTTTTGGATATGGCGGGCGCGTTGGCGCCATCTATCAGGACCGCTATTGGAACGACCGCGTCTTCGACAGCGTCGACGACCTGCGACCTGTCGCGGCCGACGCCGGCTTGGCGCTGCCGACCATGGCCGTGGCGTGGGTGCTGGCGAATCCGGCGGTGACGAGCCCGATCATCGGCGCGAGCCGGCCGGAGCAACTCGACGCGTCGATCGCGGCGCTGGATGTCAAGCTGGACTCGACGTTGCTCGCGAAGCTGAACAGGATGACGCAGCAGTTTCGCTAGGAGCCGGCGGAAAAAGCGCGGATCGGTGCCCGAAGCGAAAGGCGACCCTAACCAACGAAGCCTCGATCAGTGTTTGGAGTCGGCCTGGCTGCGTCGCCAAGCGTAGTAGCCCTCCAGGACTTGCAGCTTGTCGAGGTTGGGAACCGGGATCGGCTTCGATGGATCGTTCAGATTCATCACCTGCTGGTTGGCTTCGGTGAATGCCGGCCATGCGGGCAGGCCCTGCCCATTTGGATTGGCTGTCTTGGCGAAGTTCACCCAGTAGGAAGAAATCTGATCTGACACCGCTTTGTCATCGGCGCTCGGGGACATGGTTGCCGAAAAATTCCCGAAGACGAAGGAAATCTCTCCGCCGTGTGCCGCGCCCCAGCTGTTGAACTGCGGCGTATTGGGATAAGGCGGCCGGTGGCTGAAATAATAGACGAAGACCTTGCCCTTGCCCGTGCGGGATTGCAGACGCGCCCAGGCCCATGTCGGCCAGGCGAAGGCGGTGTCCCGAAACATATCGCGAGCTGACCGGAGAGCTTCGGCATCCGTGCCGGCGGGATACACTGAGAAAATCTTGTCGGCATAGTCGCCGTAACCGGAACGAATCGACGATTGAACCGCTGGGGCGGTGGCCGTGGCGACGAAAAGCGCGCCCTCGTCCGAGTTGCTTCCAATCAAGATGGGCGTGTCGTTGTAATGTCCGACTTCGTAGAGTTTGTACTGGTCGCCCAGGAGCACGTAGCCGTCGAAGTCTGGCCAGGAGCCTCCGAGGCCAGGGGCAACGTTCTTCATGATGGTTTCGGCGGAAACCTTTCGAGCATCCGCTATCGAGGAAGCGCCCAATTTCGAAAGGAACGCAGCGCCGTTATGTTCGGCGGTTGCGAGTGAGATCATGTTCTCGCCGCCTTCGTTTGCGCTGCGGGCCGACGCGAAGTTTCCACCGCTTTCCGAAATGGCGCCCTGGAACAGCCCCTTCGCGAGCGGCGAGGCGGCCAGCATGCTGACGGAGATTCCCCCGGCGGATTCACCGAAAATGGTCACGCGATGGGGATCACCACCAAACGCGGCGATATTTCGCTCCACCCACTCAAGTCCGGCGATCTGGTCCAGCAGACCATAGTTGCCCGAGTGGCCGCCCTGCTCGGAGGTGAGCTCCGGATGCGCGAAAAAGCCGAACGGGCCGACGCGGTACGCGATACTCACTAGAACGACGCCTTTCTTCGCGAAGTTTTCACCGTTGTACGATGAGAGCGAGGTGGCCCCCGCAGTGAACCCGCCGCCGTATATCCACACCATCACCGCCAAATGGTCTTTGGGCGATTTCGCGGGAGTCCAGACGTTCAAGTAAAGGCAATCCTCGCTCGTGGGGACGGCCTCCATACCGAGTGCGGGCATTACGATTGGAATCTGCATGCACGCAGGAGCGAACTTGTCAGCCGGGCGGGCTCCCTGCCACGCCACGGGCGATTGGGGCGCCCGCCAGCGCAAATCGCCCACGGGCGGCGCGGCGAACGGTATGCCCCGATACACCCTCAGACCATTTTCACTTGTTCCCTGAACCAAGCCTGCCTGGGTGCGAACGGGCTTAGGCGCTTGCGCGACAAGCGTCGATGCGAAGGCAAGCGCAGCCATCAGTGCGGCAAGTTTGAGAACTCTCATATTCAATCCCTTCTTGCGGCGGCACGAATTTTCGAGCCGTGGCAGTAAACCATCTAAGTGGTCCTGATTACAAGCTCGGGCGGGCGCTTGCGCGGAGTGCGCTGGCCGCGGCCCGGGAAGCGCGCAAGGATTTCGCCATCCCACAGGCGGATGATGCGCTTCTGAAAGAGCCATCGGTTGCGAGCCTTGACGAGCTTATCGTCGTAGTACCCGGCGAAGCGCAGCGTGTAGGGCGGCTCGCCCTGGCATTCGGTGACGAAGACGAACGAGCGCGCGGAGCAGCGTCGCGCGTCGCCTTTGACGAGCAACTGACTGATATGGTGCTGGCGACCCGGAAAGTTGGGCACGGAGCGAAAGTGCTCGGCGAATCGCCGGATGTTTTGATGGCCTTCCCAGCGATCCGGTTCCTCGAAGACTTCTTCGATGACGATGGCGTCCGGCACGAAGCAGGCGACAAGCGAGTCCACATCGCCGGTGTCGAGCGCCCAGGGATAGGCGGCCATAAGATCGTTGATTTCGATTCGATCTTTGACGGTCAGGGGCCCTGCGTTGGGCATGTAGTCATTCCTCCGATCGGGTCAGCTCCAAGTCAGGCACGGGCCGATAGATCCTGGCCTGTTCGGCTTCCCGTTGCAGCGGCCACATCTTGAAGAACTCCGCATAAAAAATGAGGAACAGGAACGTCACGGCTAGCAGCGCCGAGGCGAGCCAGATCTCGAAATCGTAGCTCGGCGGGCCGGGCTTTACCGTACCGGTCACCAACGGGGCCAGAACTCCGTAGATCCGTGCGAGCACGATTCCAATCACGGCGGAGGCAATTGCATTCAAGACACCCTTCAAAAGTTGAGCCAGCTTGCCAAACGACGATCCCTGCATGATGTTCAGAACGATGATGGTGCCGAAGATGAAGGGTTTGGGAACGCGCACCATGAACGCGACGGCATCCATTCCGATCACATCTACGCCCACATAGAACGCGAGGCCTCCGACGACCAACGCCACGATCGTCCAGACGATCCCCAGCAGCGGCTGTTTCATCACCGCCGGAGTGGCCGTGAAAGGCCACAGATCGAAGTTGAGCGAAAGGAACATGGCAGCGATCGCGGTGACGTAAAACACCAGCGCGCTCCAAGCGTTGAATAACCCGTGCGGATCGAGCGCCGCGACGTACACCGGTGCGCTTCGCATGAAGCCGTAATCGAAAAACAGGCGGAACAACAGATAGTTGATGATGTAACACGACGCGAGCAGGGCGAACCCGGCGCCGACGGGATTCTTGATCAGCTTACGGAAGGGCCAGCCGTCCCACACGATGGCGAGCCAAAACGTGATGATCACCGATGCGATGATGCACATGGCCAGCATCGGCGTGGGCGGATTGATGCCGCCGCCCACGGTCGAGAAATGGACCGCGGCGACGATCGCTCCGACCACCAACGCCATCAGCGTCAGCAGAATGCCTTTGGCGGGCTGGGGGCGCATGGCAGCAAAATCGGGATGCTTACAACCCCAGGTTACCGATGTGACGATCTGCATCGGAATGACGCAGATCGCCAGGAAGGCAACCCACGTCGCGAATGTGGGAAAGGCGAATAGCGCAATCAAGCCCAGTGGGACGGCGATCACGAGCACCGACGCAGCAATTCCGAGTGCCGGTTGTTTCATGTTGACCTCTTTTTTCGGCTTGCCCGCTGGAAGTGCTCCCACCGGGCGTTCACGCCCGCGTCAGTAGCCGACGGTGAACCGTTCGCGATGATGCTTGGGATGCTCGAGTTCGTCGATCATCGCGACGGCGTAGTCCTGGAGCGAGATTCGGCTGGCGCCTTTCTCGTCATACAGCACGTGATCCTTGCCGACGCGGTACGCCCCTGTCCTTTTGCCCGGCGCAATCATGACCGAGGGCGCGAGAAACACCCAGTCGAGACCCGGCTCTTGCTTCAGCAGATAGTAAAGCTCCCGCGTGCCGCGGATGCCGGGCTTGAAAGGCTCGAAAGCGGCGGGGAATTCGGCCGAGTCGAGAAACTCGATGCCAGCGGGCGTCTTCAGGCTCGCCGCGCCGCCCACGCCGAGGAATCGCTTGACGCCGGATTTCTTGGTGGCAGCGATGATCGCGCGATGCCCGCGAACGTGGCGGTGGAAGACCTCGGGGCCGGGAGTGCCGCGCTTGGGATTGAAGGAGCTGATCACAACGTCGTGGCCGCGCAGAATGCGCGCGAGCTCGTCCCGGTGCAGAACATTGGCGCTCTTGACGGTCAGATTCCGGTGAGGCATCAGGCGCTGAGGATGGCGAACAATCGCCGTTACCTTGTGGCCGCGCCGCAGCGCCTCCGCCAGAATTTTCGATCCGACGAAACCCGTTGCTCCGATCAACGCGACCTTCATGCCGCTGCCTCCCAAAGATCTTGACCACCGTTGACAGAACGAAAGATCGGAGGGACTTTATCACATCGCTGGCCGAGACAATCCATCGAGGTGAGAGACCCGTGACCCATAGCCGACCGTTTGGTTCGCAAGCGTCGACACTGACAGAGCCGAAACTGGAATTCGCTTTCGAGGTTCGCCTGCACTTCACGCGCGTGCAAACGATCGCGCACATGCCGACGGGCGCCGACCGCGGCGGCGTGTATCTGGACAGCGGGGAGTTCCAGGGGCCGCGGCTGCGCGGCAAAGCGGTTCCGAACAGCGGCGGCGACTACGCCCTATTCCGCCCGGATGGCACAGTTTCGTTCGACGCGCGGTACATGCTGCAAGAGGACGACGGGACGTTGATCCTGTTGACGAATCGAGGTTACCTTTGGGGCTATAAGGACGACACAATGAATCGGCTACGGGAGATGGTCTTCTCCGGCGGCCCGCCGGTGGACCCCTCGGAATACTACCTCCGCGCCTCTCCGAGTTTCGAAGTCGAGGCCGGCAAGCACGACTGGCTGACTCGGCACGTCTTCATCGGCGTCGGCGAGCGGAAGACGGACGGAAACCTGATCCGCTACTATACGCTGCTCTAGGCAGTCGTTGCCCACCGGCTTCTCACGGCCCTTGTTAATTTTTCATTACAGCCACTAAGAAAGGCCAGCGGGCGCACGAAGCGTCCGCGCAGATGTGGTAGTCTGGGGCGATTCCGAGCGCGATCCGGCCAGGAGGCCGAAGATGAGCAGCCCCACAATCGAAGCCGCCCAATCGCTTCAAACAGATGGGTATTTCTGCGAGATTCCATCATCGCCGTGCGCGATCGTGATGTTCGGCGCCTCGGGCGACCTGGCGAAGCGCAAGCTCCTACCGGCGCTCTACGACCTTGCGATTCATTCCTGCCTCGCCCCTCGATTTCGGCTGCTCGGATTTGCGCGCACTCCCATGACGGACGAGGCATTCCGCTCGAGCACCGATGCGGCACTTCCAAAGAAGGGCGAACAAGACAGGCGTCAGGATTTTCTAAAAAATCTGGAGTATTTCACGGGGAACTACGACGATCCCGAATCCTACCGGCGTCTCGCGCAGCGGCTCGATGAAGTCGACCATGACACGCGACTCGGCGGGAATCGCCTCTATTATCTTTCGACGCCGCCGGACGTCTACCCGCACGTCATCGAGCAACTCGGGCACGCGGGTCTGGCAAAACCCAAGTCGAAGGACACCTGGACGCGCATCATTATTGAGAAGCCTTTCGGCCGTGACGGGGCCTCGGCGTGCAAGCTGAACGAAAAAGTCCTTCGCGTGTTCGACGAATCGCAGGTCTACCGCATCGACCACTATCTCGGCAAGGAAACGGTGCAGAACCTGCTGGTCTTCCGGTTCGGCAACGGCATTTTCGAGCCGCTGTGGAACCGGAATTACATCGATCACGTTCAGATCACGGCCGCGGAATCGCTGGGCGTCGAGCGCCGCGCCGCGTTCTATGAATCGGCGGGCGCGCTGCGAGATATGATTCAGAGCCACGTACTCCAGTTGACGTCGATCGTGGCCATGGAAGCGCCGGCAACGTTCGACGCAACACCGGTTCGCAACGAGAAGATCAAAATCCTGCAATCCATCCAGCCGTTCACGCCCGCGACGGTCGCGCAATCCGTCGTGCGCGGGCAATACGGGCCGGGCAGGGTCGCGGGAAAGGACGTCCCGGGATACCGGCAGGAACCCGGCGTGAGGCCCGACTCGGCGACGGAAACTTTCGTAGCGCTAAAGCTCCTGGTGGACAACTGGCGCTGGAGCGGCGTGCCGTTTTTCCTGCGCACCGGAAAACGCCTGGCGCGGCCCGGCACCGAAATCGCCATACAATTCAAGAAAGCGCCCCACATGGTTTTTCAGGGCAGGGACGTCGAGCCGAATTCGCTGGTCATGAATATTCAGCCGGATGAAGGGATTTCGCTTTCGTTCGGCGCTAAAGCTCCCGGATCACAGATGCAGATTCGTCCGGTGACCATGGATTTTCAATACAAGCAGGCGTTCGCGTCGGGCTCGCGCGAGGCTTACGCCACGCTGATCAATGACTGCATCCGCGGCGACGCGACACTGTTCGATCGCGCCGACAGCGTCGAGGCTGCTTGGGGGCTGGTCGATCCCATCCTCGAGGCGTGGCAGGCTGCGGCGCCGTCCTTCCCGAATTACGCTGCGGGAAGCGCCGGACCTGAGGCGGCGCACGATTTGACGGTTTCCGAAGGCCGGAACTGGCGGCCACTATAGCGCCGTGCCAGTTGCGTTCTTACCTGATTTGCGCCGGGACGGAAGCCTCGGCATTCCAAGATCATTCATGAAGCGACTTTTGCCTTGCCGCGCTAAGAGGGTTCTTCGAGCTTGCGGCCGCGCGTTCCGGAGGAGCGGATGATACTGGCGGGCGACATCGGCGGAACGAAGACGAACCTGGGATTATTCAACGTACAGCAGGGAAAGCTTTCCAAAGTCACTGATAAGCGCTACGCAAGCCGCGATCACGAGGGCCTCGAAGAGATCGCGAAGGACTTTGTGAGAGTAACCGGCGCGAAGGTGAACGCCGCCTCTTTTGGAATCGCCGGCCCGGTGGTGGATTATCGTGTGCGCGCCGGGAATCTTCCCTGGATCATCGACGGCACAACAATGGCGAAGCTGCTGGGACTCGAGCGCGTTCGCCTGATGAACGATCTTGAAGCAGCCGCGCACGGAATCGCCGTCATGCAACCGGGCGATCTTGAAACCCTCCATGCCGGCGTCCCCGCTCCGCAGACGCATCGCGCGGTAATCGCCGCGGGAACCGGGTTGGGCGAAGCCATCCTCTTCTGGGACGGTTCGAAGCACGTGCCCATGGCAACCGAAGCCGGCCACGCCGATTTTGCGCCGCACACGGACCAGCATGCCGAGCTGTGGAAGTTCGTGAAATCCCGCAACGAGTTTGCGAGCGCGGAACTCATACTGTCTGGACGGGGATTCCGGACGGTGCACGAATTCCTCGATCCGTCGGTGCGCCATCCGGGGTTCGACGATTCCAGCGTCGATCCCGCTCCCGGGATCACGCGCATGGGGCTTGACGGCAGCTGCCCGGTTTGCGTGGCCACGCTCGATCTGTGGGTCGAGATCTACGGCTCGGAAGCGGGAAACCTTGTGGTTCGGAGCGTGGCGCGCGGGGGAATCTATGTCGCCGGGGGAATCGCCGTGAAGATTCTTCCGAAGCTGAAGGACGGGCGATTCGTCGCGGCGGCGAGACACAAAGAAAAGATGCAGGATTTCCTCGCGCAGGTTCCCATTCACGTTGTGCTGGACGAAGAATGCCCGCTTAAGGGAGCAGCGTACGCGGCCTGGAAGGGCCTCTAGTCCCCGAATCTCACCCCGTATTCGTTCCGGTAGTCCTGGTACGCCACTCGGATCAGTGCAGCACGGCTTTGTCCACAAATGAGCTTGGATTTCGCTTCGCGCGGGTGTGACTGCGCGTTTCCACCGATCGTTGCGCTCGAAATCCATTGAATTCGCGGCAGATAGGTATGAAAACCGGCGAGGACGGATCTGGCAGGGTGATTGCGAGAATCATTTTGTAGCAGGGAAAGGCTGGAACCTATGAAACGACTTCTTGGTCTCGCAATTTTGATCCTAGGATTCACCCTATCCGCCAGCGCCCAATCCAGCGGCAGGGCTTTCAGCGGCGGCTCAGCTCCGACGACCGGTGGCGGTGCCGGTGGTGCCGGAGCGGTCGGTGGCGGCAGCGTCAGCTTCACAACGCTTCCTAGCAACCCGCGAGCCAGTTTTGCGGCGACCGCAATCAGCGGGACGAATGCCGAATTCGTTCCTTCGACGTTCCTTCCGTTTGAAAATGCCGTGGCCGCAGGCCAGGCGGCAGTGGATGCTCAACACGCCTCGGTGGCCCAGGCGGCCGAAGCGAACAGCCGCGCGCGGAAAGCAAAGGCGAAGTTCGCTCTTATCGAGGACGCCACCGGCAATGCGGTGATCGCGACACCGCGATAGTCCGTCATCAAATCATCGCCCCAAAAAACAACGGCCACCCGGCGGGGGTGGAAGACGCCGGATGGCCGTTTGAGTTTGAATCGCGGTTCCCTCGCGCGGGAGCCGGATGAGAGTGACTATTTGGCGTTCGCGCTGCTGAACGTGTAGATAAACCCGACTTCCAATATAGGTTGAATTCCCACGAACCGCGCGCCCTTCTCGAATATGTTCTGATTCGAGAAATCCTCGCGGAACTCGAACCGGGTCTGGAAAGCGCTCGTCAGGTTGTAGCCGAACGTAGCCGTACCTTCCTCTACGTGCGTGTTGGAGAAAGGAACAGCCAGCTCGAACCCCTGGGGATCGGAGAAATACTCGTAACGGGCTGCGAAATACGCCTTATCGCTAAGCGTGTACTTCAAATAGCCCGCGGCACCCCACCAGTCGACCGCCGGAGAGTTGCCTGCGACTGTCTCGCCGTCCCCGAACTTGTCCCCATAGCCGTAGTCGCCGTTGACCGCAAACGCCCACTTGGCATTGGGAGTATAGGCGATGACAGCGTCCTCAAGCTGACGCCAGTTGTCGTTCGGCTTGCCGACGTAGCCGGTTCCGAGCGCAATGTCATCCTGAGGACCAGCCAGGTAGTTCTCGGTGACGGCCCAATACTTGTTCGGAGTCCATGCCAGGCTCACACCATACGTTTTGCCGGTGTTTTGTTGTTGGCTGTTGTTCCAGCCGTTGACCAGATAGCCGGTGATCGACCACTGAGGATTGAACGTGTACTTCGCGTTTATGCCGAAATGGAAGTACGGGATCGCGTAGTAGAAGAGAATGCTGCGCGAATAGTTCCAGTTGGCGTTGCTTTCGATTACTTCGTTGCCGGCAGGCGTGACGAACTTGCCGACCGTGATGGTCAAGCCCTTGCCGATGGGAGCGATGTAGTCGATGTACGCTTCCTTCAAGGCAAGGTTGCTGGCGTCGGTCGAGTTATTCGTACCATTAACTGCCTCGGCGGCCTGACCGTAGATAATCCCGACGTGGTAGCCGGCCCTGCCGGTCCCGCCGGCCGTGGCATCGGGCGCCTTATCGGCGACCAGCTCGATCGCGTTCAAGCTGAACTGCTGCGTGTTGTTGTCGAAGAATTGCCCCGCATTGCCGAAGGTAGCAGAACCCGGCCCGCTACCGAGATTGGTGGGTTGGTTAAAGTTGAAAGCGTAGTAGGTATCAACGAAGCCGCTGAGCGTCGTTGGGCCTAGCAGGCTGGCGAAAGTCACTTTCTGGGGAGCGTCGTCCGGCGGCGGAGCATTCACCGGCTGCACCAAGGCAGCCGCCTTCATGCTCGCGGCTTCGCTCTCCTTCAAAGCGGCGATCTCTTCCTGCAAGGCGCTGATTTCCTTCTCAAGCTCCCCCAAGCGCTGCTCCGTTTCCGCAGGAGCCGATGACGCCGCAGGGCTGGTAGCCGGCTGGGCCGCCGATGAAGATGAAGCGGCACTCGGCTGAGCCGGAGCAGCGGAAGCCGGTTGGGCCGCGGGCGGATCGGACGGATTCTCGCCCGCCTTGGACACCGGCGCCCAAGCGACTGCAAAACTTACGGCTAGAATAGCCGCGGTGACCGTGGAAACACACTTCAACGCAGGTTTCATATGCAAACCTTCCCTCCCTACCGCGCTCATCTTGAGTGCCAGGATTCGCGACGGTGAAAGACAAACTACAGATGATGGTGCGAATGGTCCAACTCATTAAATCTATGGATTAGATAAAAATAATCGAAGTATTCTGCTTATCTAAGCCTTATGTAGCAATGCTGAGATGGATAGGTCCAAAAACGCAGTCTGTTTTCGAGGATTTTGAAGTGTAGATGCGAAGCCATTCTCACGTGCGAGGTCGAGCGCATCACGGAATTAACTAAGGGAATCGTTAACTAGATATATGCAGAACATAATGACTCGCTAGGCCTAAACCGGGCCGGTTAGGTTAGTGCTTTGCGAGGCGTGCGAAGAGAAAGAGGAGCCCGAAGACCACTACCGGAATCAGGGCCAGCATGATGTAGAAGAGGATCCTTCTGATCCAGGGCGTGCGGCGCTTCTTCCAGTCCCGCAATTCAGGGCGCTCAGCGACGCCGACCTGATCGAGATGCTCGAGATCCCAGGTCATTTCGCGGGCGGTCCCATAGCGGTTCTTGGGATCGCGCTCGAGAGCCCGGTAGATCACCTCCTGCAACTGGGGCGAAATGGAGGGATCGATCTCGCGCGGCGGAACGGGATTGTTGAGGAGCCGATCGTTCATGATGGCGAATGGATTGGGGCCCTGAAAAGGCACCTTGCCGGTGAGCATTTCGTAGAGCATGACGCCGAGCGCGTAGACGTCGCTGCGGCCGTCGCCGCGCTTCCCCTTGACCTGCTCGGGCGAGATGTACTCGGGCGTGCCCATAATCTGGGAGAGCTTGGCAAACGTCAGGCGCCGCGATCCTTCTTTGCCGGCGATGCCGAAATCGATCAGTTTCACGTTGTCATTCGCATCGACCATGATGTTCTCGGGTTTGAGGTCGCGGTGAACGACGCCGTGGCTGTGAATGTAATCGAGAGCGCCGCAAATGCCGGTGGCGATGTGAATCGCGCGCTCCGGCGGCAGTTTCTTCTTTTCGTTCAGGATTTGCCGCAGCAGGCGCCCATCCACCCACTCCATCACCATGTAGAGCTGGCTGCGGTCGTCGTCCGTGAAAACCTTCATCACGCCGGGGTGATCGAGGGCCGTGCCGATTTCCTGTTCCCGCTTGAAGCGGTCGAAGAGGACGGGATCGCTTTCCATTTCCGGGTGGGGCACTTTGATGGCGACCGTGCGGCCCGTGCGGAGATCGGTCGCGCGAAAAATAGACGCCATTCCGCTGCGGGCCGCAACGCTTTCGAGGCGGTAGTGATCGATTTGTTCGCCGGGGTGTACGGAAATCCTCGCGAGCGCGCGTCAGGTAAGAAGCGCCGGCGCGCCGGGGTCAGCGAAGCCGATAGGGCCGCCCCCGGTACATGCCGACGCGTTCGACGCGTCGAACACGGATCAGTTGCAGGCTGATATTATCACTACCGTCTCGCTGATTGGCAATATCCACGAGCCTCTGTGCCGCCGCGTGCAAGTCGCCCCCATTTCCCGCCACGGCGGCCATCTCAGAACCGTCCACCGAGCCGTGCAGCCCGTCGGAACACAGCAGAAGGACGTCTCCGCCAAACACCTGGTGTTCGGTGACGTCCACATTCACGAAGAGTTCCGCTCCCAGCGAGCGGCTGAGCAGATGGCGCGCTTCCGAGCCGGACGCCTCCGATGCGGAAATGATCCCGAGACGCACCTGTTCGTTCACGATCGTATGGTCTCGCGTGAGCAGGGCCACCTCACCGCGCCGGATCAAGTAGCAGCGCGAGTCGCCCACGTGGGCCACGGCGGCGCGGTCGTATCGCAGCGCGCAAGCGACGAGCGTTGTCGCCATGCGCGAGCTGCCGGCGGTGGTCGCGTGCCCGGCGTCGATGACTCGGGTATTGGCATTCTTGATCAGCCGTTCGAGTAGCGCCGGGTGGGACGTTCCCGCCGGGGCGCTGCGAAAGCCCTCGAGCAGACTCTCGACGGCGGTGTGGGAAGCGACCTCGCCGAGGTCGTGGCCGCCGACGCCGTCGGCCACGGCGAAAAGCCAGCCGTGGCTGCGCGCCTGCTCCGGCGTGGCGGGCTGCACGAAACCGAGATAGTCCTCGTTTCCCAGGCGGACGCGCCCGAGATCGGAGAGCTGTGCGAACTCCACATCCATCGAGATCTGCTGCCCAATGGGTGATCGGGCCGCAGCGGCGGCGGCTCCGGAGGCCGATACGTGAAGACCTCTATACATTAAAACTCATCCTCCACTAAGAACAAAGGGCCTCGCCAAAGACAAAGGGGCGGGCCGAAGCCCGCCCCTTTGTTCTGATTGCTCTTCGCAGGTCACGTCGTCGTACGAGCTGTGACCATCGTTGTCCGTCCTTGCTTCTTGCTGTTAACCGTGAAATAGATGCCTCCGTAGATGGCCCAGACGGCTGCAATGCCCAAGGCCAGGAACGGCTCCATCTTCGTGCCATAACCCATGAACGGCAGGACGAGGTAAGCGCCCATGCATATCAGGTTTGCGGCTACTCCGAACAAGGGGATGAGCAGGTGCCTGACGAAGCTGAAGTTCGGATGCCCATGGTAGCAAAAGATGCAGGTTACGCAGCTTAGCCCGTAGAGCAGGAACGTCCCGAAGTTCGAAGCCAGGGTAATCGTGAGCAAGCTGTTGGGCATCTTCGCCATGGTGTCATGAGACACGTACCCGAAACTTGACCAGAACCCATGGGGCAAGGCCTGAATCGTCGCGTCCGGCAAGGCGCCGGAGTCGCCGAAGAGCATCAGCAGTGCGAGAACCCCGAAAACCACTGAAACCACTGCCAGCGTCCAAATGGCCTTGTGCGGGCTTAGGTTCTTGTCGTGCAACATGCCGAAATGTTCCGGCACTTCCGCGTCCTTGCCCATGGCATAGGTCACGCGCGCCCCCGTGTTGATGCAGGAGAGCGTCGTGCCGATCAATGCCAGAAACACCGTAACTGCCTCGATCAGCATGAAGGTGCGGCCATGGCCCGCGCCAAAGACCGCATCGCCGACCATGACCATCAAGTCGCCGATAGGCGCCGCGGAACCAGTCGCGGTCTGCATCGTGTAACCGCTATTTAAGACGTAAAGCGTGGCAAAATACTCGAACAGGTAGCAGAAACACCCCTGGATGAGCAGCGATGTGATGACCGCAATCGGCACGTCCCGCTTGGCGTTTTTGGCCTCACCGCCCAGCGACGTAACCGATTCGAATCCAACCAGGATCAGGATGGCGACCGTGGCCTGAACGAACATCCACTGAAATTTATGGATGCCGATCACCGAAGCTCCATTCGGATGGGCCAGGAAGTTCCCGCTCGAATCGTTCGGGGTGTAATCGACGTGATACGGCACTGGCGCCCCGGCTGCGTCCTTCTTGCACACCGGGACCATGTTCGCATCGCGCGTGATCACGTCGGTAGCCGTGCCATTAACCGTCTGGCTTGTGGTCGCGAACTCGCAGTTGTAGGCATCGCTCGTTGTCGCATCCCACTGCCAAGCCACGCTCCCCGGCGGATGGCCCACGCGGTAGTGGATGGCCATGATGGAAAACACGAGCAGAGCGACTATCTGGATGATGTTGACGGCCAAGCTGACTCCCGTGGACCCGATAACCCCTCGGTGTGCGATGTAGCACACGCCAAACGAGAACACGATGGCCACAGCCATCATGAACATCGGACCAGGATTTGAGGCGCTCATGAAGCTCGGCCACAGTGTGCCTACGATGTAACCGCAAAAGATCCCCGTGACGGCGACCATCACGCCCGGGTAGATCCAGTAGTAGAGATGGGACCCCCAGCCAACGATGAACTTCATCAGGCGGGCGTATTTCCACGCCTTCTCGTGGTTCAGAAAGGACTGCTCCGCGAAGTAGTACGAACTGCCGGTGCCTGGATACATCTTTGCCATTTCCGCGTAAGAAACCGCGGTCGCCAGACACAGCAGAGTTGCAAAGAGGATGCCAATCCACATCGATGGTGTTGTGGCGCCCTCGCTCGCCTGGGGTGCAAAGGTGAGCCAAAGGAATGCCCCGGGAGCGATGAGCGCCATCGCGTTCACCGTCAACCCGGTCAACCCTAAGGTAGGCTTCATCTCACCCGTGGTTTTCTCGGCCATGTAGACTCTCCTTGTGAGGATGGAACAACGCAAAACCTTGAGGGCCGGAGACTATACGGAAATATGAAATTCGTAAAATGCAACGTTTTGATGGAGGGGATAGACGTTTCAAATGGTCTGCTCGTGGTACGTGAAAACCTCCCTCGATAAGGTCGGCCCGCTGCTCGAGAGTCCACAGGCCAACGCCCTTGCATCAGCGTTCCTCCCTGCTAGTATGTTCGGATGACTTTCTGTCTCGGAATGCCGTCTAGAAATGACTGAGAAACGGCAATTTAGGGCCATTAAAGGCACGCGCGACATCCTGCCGCCGGATTCAGCGCTGTGGAACTGGTTCGAGCAGACCGCCCGCGAGGTCTTTGAGTCCTACAGCTTCCGCGATATTCGTTTGCCGATTTTCGAGGAAACCGAGGTCTTCGCGCGATCAATCGGCGCGGATACAGATATCGTTGGAAAGGAGATGTTCACTTTTTTCGACCCTTTCACTCCGGACGACCTGTTTTGGAAGAGCATAGAACACGCTTTGAGTCGCCGGATCGCGCCGCAAGAAACCGAAGAGCAATGGTTAGCGAGGATTCGCCACGAGTTCGATGCTCGCCCCAGAGGTGAGATGCTTACCTTGCGGCCGGAGGCGACGGCGAGCGTCGCGCGCGCCTACATCGAGCACGGGATGCACACGCTGCCGGGCGACGTGAAGCTGTTCTACGTCGGCCCGATGTTTCGCCGCGAGCGCCCACAAAAGGGACGCTACCGCCAGTTCTATCAGGTCGGCGCGGAAGTTCTTGGGCAATCGGACGCGCCCGCCATCGATGCCGAAATCCTCGAAATGCTGCTGGTATTCTTCAAGCGCGTGGGCCTGACGCAGACGACCCTCTACGTCAATTCCATCGGCTGCAAGGAGTGCCGCCCGAAATATGTCGACTTGCTGCGCGGGGAACTGCAGAAGGTGAAAAGCAAGCTCGGCGCGGACAGTCAGCGCCGAATCGACACGAATCCTCTGCGCGTGCTCGATTCGAAGCTGCCCGAAGAGCAGCCGATCATCGAGAAGCTGCCGCGCATCTGCGATCATTTGTGCGCAGCCTGCCGCGAGCATTTCGCCAAGCTGAAGGACGAACTGAAGCTTCGCGGCATCGCCTGCGAGGAGAATTGGCGGCTCGTCCGCGGCCTCGACTACTACACGCGCACGACCTTCGAAGTCACGGCCGCGGGCCTCGGCTCGCAGAACGCCATTTGCGGCGGCGGGCGCTACGATGGCTTGGTCGAGCTGCTCGGCGGGCCGCCGACCAAAGGCATCGGCTTCGCGATCGGGGCCGACCGCGCCATACTGTCGATTCAGGAGGGCAGCAAGCTGCCAAAGCTGCCGGGCCTGGCGGTGTTTGTCGCCTGGATGCGAGCGAAAGCGTATCCCACGGCCGTGAGCATCGCGCGAAAACTGCGCGAGTGCGGCCTTTCGGTCGAACTGCAGCCCGAGGAGATGAAATTCAAGAAGTCGCTGGGTCTCGCGGACAAGCTCGGCGCGCGCTACGCGCTCATCATCGGCGAAGACGAGATCGCATCGGGCACCTACACTCTGAAGCGTCTGGCCGACGCGGAGCAGAAAAAGCTTGCCGAAGGCGAGCTTCTCGAATACCTGGAATCCGAACGCAGGGGAACACATGCTTGACAGCCTGGGAAATTTGGAGCGCACACACTACTGCGGCGCGTTGCGCGCGTCGGACACGGACGCGACCGTCGTCCTCATGGGCTGGGTCCATCGGCGGCGCGATCTTGGCCAGTTGATTTTCATCGACCTCCGCGACCGTGCCGGCATCGCGCAGATCGTCTTCAACAAGGAACAGAACCCCGAGGCGCACGCAAAGGCCGAGGAGCTGCGCTCGGAGTTCGTCGTCGCGGTCGAAGGCCGAGTCGTCCGCCGGCAGAAGGCCAATCCGGACATCCCGACGGGCGAAGTCGAAGTGATCGCCACGCGCCTCCATATCTTGAACAATTCGAAGACGCCGCCGTTTCAGATCGAGGAAGAGGTGACGGCGAACGAAGAAACGCGCCTGCACTACCGCTATCTCGACCTACGCCGCCCGCGCCTGCATCGCAATATCGAGCTGCGCCACCGCATCATCCTCGAGATTCGCAAAGCGCTCGACGAGCTCGGCTTTTTCGAGATCGAAACTCCCATCCTCACGCGCTCGACGCCCGAAGGCGCGCGGGATTGCCTGGTCCCGAGCCGCATCCATCACGGGAAGTTCTACGCGCTGCCGCAATCGCCACAGATTTTCAAGCAGATCCTGATGATCTCCAATATGGATCGCTACTTCCAGATTTGCCGGTGCTTCCGCGATGAAGATTTTCGCGCCGACCGCCAGCTCGAGTTCACGCAGCTCGACCTCGAGATATCGTTCCCGCGCCAGCAGGACGTTTTCGACGTGATCGAGCGCGTGATGGAGCGCGCCTGCGCCGTCGTCCGTGTGCAGGCGAAGCGGCCGTTCCGCCACCTCGATTACAAGGAAGCGCTGCGGCGCTACGGCTCTGACAAGCCGGACCTGCGCTTCGGCATGGAGGTGCACAACGTGACGCAATTCTTCGAGCCGGTGCGCGCGGTGCTGCATTTCGAAGGCAACGTGCAGGCCGTGGTCGCGCCGAGAGCGGCGTCATGGTCGCGCAAGCAGCTCGACGAGCTCGCCGAATTCGCGAAGTCGGCGGGCGCGCGCGGCGTCTATACGGTGAAGGTGACGGCGGAGGGGATTTCGTCGCCGCTCGAAAAGAATCTGGGCGCGGATGGGCTGAAGAAGCTGGCGGAGACCGTCGGCGCGAAGCCGGGCGACCTGATCGTCGCGGCCGCGGCGAAGGACCAGATTCCGCACACGGACACGTCGCTCTACGTTGCGGGCCAGATTCGCCTCCATCTCGGCGACAAGCTGAATCTGATCGACCGTAGCAAATGGGAGTTCGCGTGGATCACCGGCTTTGCGCTCTTCGAATGGAGCGAGACGGAAAAGCGCTGGGTGAGCGCGCAGCATCCGTTCACGGGAATCTACGAAGAAGACATCGACAAGCTCGAAACCGCCCCGTGGGAGTGCCGCTCGAAAGGCTACGACCTGGTGCTCAACGGCAACGAGCTTGGTTCCGGCAGCATCCGAATCCATCGGCAGGACGTGCAAGCGCGGATGTTCAAGGCGCTCGGCCTGACTGACGAACAGGCGAAGCAGCGCTTCGGATTTTTCCTCGACGCGCTGACCTACGGCACGCCGCCGCACGGCGGCATCGCCCTCGGGATCGACCGCGTGGTCATGCTGCTGGCGGGCGAAAAATCGATTCGCGACGTCATCGCCTTCCCCAAAACCACCGCCGCGGTGGATTTGATGGCCGAGTCGCCCTCCGAGGTCGATCCAGCGCAACTGGAGGAATTGGGGATCGCAATCAAGGAGCCACCGAAATAAGGCTATGTCGCGGATACGGATACTTCCGGAAAACGTCGCGAACAAGATCGCCGCGGGCGAAGTAGTCGAGCGGCCGGCGTCGGTGGTGAAGGAGCTGCTCGAAAACGCGCTCGACGCGGGCGCGCCCTCGATCCGCGTCGAAGTTGAATCGGGCGGCAAGCGGATGATCCGCGTGATCGACGACGGCTCCGGGATGAACCACGACGACGCGCTGCTCTCCTTCGAGCGCCACGCCACGTCGAAGCTGCGCACCGCGGACGATCTCCTCTCGATCGCCACGCTCGGTTTTCGCGGCGAAGCGCTGCCCTCGATTGCCGCAATCTCCCGGCTGCTTCTCGAAACGCGCACTCCTGAAGACGAGCAGGGAACTCGCATCGAATTCGCGGGCGGGAAGCTCGTCGGCGTGAAACCCGCGGGCGTGCCCTCCGGGACGTCGATCAGCGTCGCCGACATCTTTTACTGCGTGCCCGCGCGGCGAAAATTCCTGAAATCCGAGACAACCGAGCTCGGGCACATCGCCTCGCTCGTCACACACTATGCGCTCGCGCATCCCGAAGTGCAGTTCGTCCTGAAGACGCCGTCGCAGACGATCCTCGATTGCGCGCCGGTCGAAAAGCTTGCGGACCGCGTCTACCAGATTTTCGGCCGTCAGGCGCTCGAAGAGCTGGTCGAGATTCCGCCGAACGAGGGGCCGGTGCCCTCCGTGATCACGGAGCCTTCGCTCGAGGCGGACGAGCAGGCGGCGACGCTGCGCGTGACCGGGTTCGCCTCGCATCCCGAAGTGCGGCGCACCAACCGCAACGGAATCTACATTTTCGTGAATCGACGCCTGGTGCGCGACCGTTTGCTGCTCCACGCGATCGGCGAGGCCTACCGCAACATCATGCCGCCGGGCGTGTTCCCGGTGTTGCTGCTGTTCCTCGATCTCCCGTACCAGGAAGTCGATGTGAACGTCCATCCGGCGAAAATCGAGGTGCGCTTCCGCCATCCGCAGTTCGTTCACGACTTCACGCGCGATGCGCTGCGCCACGCACTTTCGATCGCGCGCCCGATTCCGGGCTTTCCGGCCGCGCGCGCGGCTGCAGCGGGCGCTGGAATTCCGGGCGAGGCGAGTGGAGGCCCCGGCAGCGTGCGCGGCTATGCGCTGATGCCGGATGCGAGCACTTTCCCGGGCCCGCCGCGGGCGGAGATTCCGACGTCGCTAGCTTCGAGCGCGCCTGTGGCGGAGGAATTCGAGTTGTCCGGCGCGCTCGATCGGCCGATGGCGCAGCGGTTGGGTTTTGACGCGAACGCGGAGATGAATTTCCCGCTTGCGCCGCCATCTGCACCGGAAGCTCCGGTGGCCGCGCCCACCGAAGCCTCGCGCGAAGGCGCTCCTGGAGCGCTGCCGAGCGCCGAAGACATCATGGACCTGAAGCCGCTCGGGCAAGTGAACGCGAGCTTCATCATTGCGGTGAATAGCGAGGGGCTTTGGATCATCGACCAGCACGTGGCGCACGAGCGCGTGCTTTTCGAGCAGCACCTGCGGGCGCGGCGCGAAGGCGACCTCGGCGGCCAGCGGCTGTTGATGCCGATCGTGGTGGAATTGAATCCGCGACAGCTTGCGATTTTCGAGCAGATTGGCGACGAGCTGCGTGCGAACGGATTCGAAGCCGGCCTGATGGGCGCGCGGAGCGTGGCGATCCAGGCGGCGCCGGCCGGAATCGCGAGCGGCGACGCGGAAAAGCTGCTGTTTGAAATCCTCGATGGCATCGCGCGAGAGAATCAGGCCATCTCTATCGATTCGCTGCAGGCAAAAATCGCGGCCTCGACCTCGTGCCACGCCGCGATCAAGGTGAATACGCCGCTCGATGCGAAGAAGATGGAATGGCTGCTCGGCGAGCTTGCGAAGACCGAGTACCCGATGAGCTGCCCGCACGGCCGGCCGATCGTGCTGCGCTATTCCGTGCGCGAAATCGAGCGCGCCTTCAAGAGGATTTGACCAAGAAGCTCATCATCGCGATTGACGGGCCGGTGGGCTCGGGGAAGAGTACCCTCGCGCGGCGCGTGGCCGAGCTGATGGGCTACGTCTACATCGATACAGGAGCGATGTACCGGTCGGTCGCGCTGAAGGCGCTGCGGCGCGGAGTTTCGCTCGCCGCCGGCGAGGAACTGGCCGTGCTCGCGAGCGACACGCGCATCGACTTGCGCGGGCAGGGTGGGGCGCAGCAAGTATTTCTCGATGGCGAAGACGTGACGGCGGCAATTCGCACGCCGGAAGTGGCGCAGGCGGCTTCGAAGGTCGCGGTCGTGCCGGGCGTGCGCCATGTGTTGGTGGCCGAGCAACGCCGCGCGGGCGAACAGGGCGGCGTCGTAATGGAGGGGCGCGACATCGGCAGCGTCGTCTTTCCGGACGCGGACCTGAAGATTTTTCTGACCGCGTCGCCCCAAGTCCGGGCGGACCGCCGTTGGCGGGAGCACGAGCAGAAAGGCGACGCGATCGATCTTGCGCGCACGCTCGAGGAAATTCGCGAGCGGGACCGGCGCGACAGCGAGCGCAGTTCGTCGCCGCTCGCGCGCGCAAACGACGCCGTCGTGGTGGATAGCACGGCGATGGAGCCGGAGGAAGTCGCGCGCCTCGTCGTCATGCTGGCGCGCGAACAGAAATCTGCATCTTCTTCGACGGGGCGGGCGTGATTCCTTGAAGCGATTTTCAAAAGCGAGCGTTAAGACGGCAGCTCTCGCCGGAAGCCTGACGCTCGCACTTTCGATCGCCGTACCACGCGCGCCGGCCCAGGCAGCTAGTGCCGCAGGTACGAAGGGAACTTCCACAACGACCACGAGGCAACTGCGTGAGTTTCTCGTCAAAGATTGGGCGTACTGGATGCACGAGTATCCGGAAACCGCGACCAGCGTCGGCTATCCTGGCCAGAACGGTCGTTGGACGGATTCATCGTCGGCCGCCATCGAACGACGCAACCGGCACCTTACGGAAAGCCTGAAGCAACTGAAGGCGATTCCCCGCGCCGAGCTGCCGCCGGACGGACGGTTGAATTACGATCTTTATCAGGAGGCCATCCAGACGGCGATCGATGGACTCCGGTTTCATGGCGATGCGTTTCCAATCCCCGGGGTGACGCCGGGCAACGTCTACAGCCCTGACGATCAGATGTCCGGGATACTTCATGGTGTCCCGGAAATCATCGCCCTCATGCCCGCCGTGCGCGCGAGCGACTACGAAGATATCCTGTCGCGGCTGGACGCCATTCCCGTCGTCGTCGATCAGGAAATCGCGCTCATGAAGGACGGCATGGCGCACGGATGGGTTCCGCCGAAGATCACCATGCGCGACGTGCCGAAGCAGGCCGAAAGCCAGATCATTTCCGATCCGCTGACGAGTCCCTTGTTGAGCGCGTTCAAATCCTATCCTGCGGCGTTTACTCCCGAACAAAAGGGAGAGTTCACGCGCAAGGCGGTTGCGGCGTACACGAGCAAAGTAGCGCCCGCCTTTCAGAATTTCCGCGACTTCCTGGTGAGCACTTACATTCCCGCCTGCCGCGAGTCGATATCCGTCGCCTCCCTTCCGGACGGTTCCGATTACTACAAATACCGGATTCGCTGGCACACCACCACGGACCTGACGCCGCAGCAGATTCACCAGATCGGGCTGGACCTGGTAAAGCAGATTCGCGCCGAGATGGATCAGGTGATCCGGCAGACCGGATTTCAGGGCAGCTTCGCCGATTTCATCAAGTTCATCAACAGCGATGCGCGATTCAGGTACTCGAGCAAGGACGACATGCTGATGCACTACCGCGACATCGCAAAGCGCGCCGATCCCCAGCTCGAACTCATGTTCGGCAAGCTGCCGCGGCTGCCCTACGGGGTGAAAGCGATCCCAGACGCCATCGCGCCTTCAGAAACGGAAGCGTATTACG
Source organism: Candidatus Acidiferrales bacterium (assembly GCA_050015155.1). Classification (GTDB taxonomy): domain Bacteria; phylum Acidobacteriota; class Terriglobia; order Acidiferrales; family UBA7541; genus Palsa-295. The sequence continues at coordinate 48,996 of JBEKBY010000024.1, forward strand.
AGCAGGGATCGCCGGAGGCCGCGCGCCCCGGCTACGTGTACGTGAATACGTACAATCTCGCGTCGCGACCCAGTTGGGACGCGGAAGATACGTTTTTGCACGAGGGCGTCCCCGGACATCACCTCCAGATTTCGCTGGATCAGGAAATGACGGATGTCCCAGATTTCCGAAAGCAGCTCGGCTACACCGCGTACGTGGAGGGCTGGGCTCTCTATTCCGAAACGCTCGGGAATGAAATGGGCTTCTACACTGATCCTTACCAGAAGTTCGGATTTCTGAGCGGCGAGATGTGGCGCGCGGTCCGCCTGGTGGTGGACACGGGAATCCACTCGATGAACTGGAGCCGCGACCAGGCCATCCAGTACTTCGAGGAAAACACGGGCCAGCCGGAGCAAAGCGCCGTGGCCGAAATCGATCGCTATATCGTCTGGCCCGGCCAGGCCCTGGGCTACATGATCGGCCGGCTCAAAATTCAGGAACTGCGCCATTTGGCCGAACAGCAGCTCAGCGATCGATTCGACATTCGCGCCTTCCACGATGTCGTTGTCGGCCAGGGCGCGCTTCCGCTCGATCTGCTCGAAGCGCGGGTCAAGGAATGGATCGCGCAGCAGAAAGCAAAGAGTTCACCGCACTGAGGGCTCGAATCGCGCGGTCAAGTTTCCGGGAAAAGGGAACGGCGCGCTTCCCGCACGGCGCCGCGATTAGGCCGGGCTCGACATCGAAGCGAGAAATTCCGCGTTGGTCTTGGTCTTCGAGAGGCGGCCCAGCAGAAGTTCCATCGCTTCCACGGTCGAAAGAGGGCTCAGCACCTTGCGCAGCACCCAGATGCGGTTCAGCTCGTCGGCCGGCAGCAGCAGCTCGTCTTTGCGGGTTCCCGAGCGGTTGATGTCGATAGTCGGAAAAACGCGTTTGTCGACCAGCCGACGATCGAGGTTGATTTCCATGTTGCCGGTGCCCTTGAACTCTTCGAAGATGACGTCGTCCATGCGGCTGCCCGTGTCGATCAGGGCCGTGGCCATGATGGTGAGCGAGCCGCCCTCTTCGATGTTTCGCGCGGCGGCAAAAAAGCGGCGCGGCCGCTGCAAGGCGTTGGCGTCGATGCCGCCGGAGAGGACTTTGCCCGAAGGCGGCGTCACCGCGTTGTAGGCGCGGCCAAGCCGCGTCAGCGAGTCGAGTAGGATGACGACGTCGCGCTTGTGCTCGACGAGGCGCTTGGCCTTTTCGAGCACCATCTCCGCCACCTGAATGTGGCGCTGCGGCGGTTCGTCGAACGTCGAACTGATCACCTCGCCTTTCACCGTGCGCTGCATGTCCGTGACTTCCTCGGGCCGCTCGTCGATCAGCAGCACGATCAGCGCGATTTCCGGGTGGTTCGCCGTGATGGAATTCGCGATCGATTGCAGCATCATGGTTTTGCCGGTGCGGGGCGGAGCGACGATCAGTCCGCGCTGGCCCTTGCCGACGGGACAGAGCATGTCGAGCACGCGCCCCGTGAGGTTCTCCTTCGTCGTTTCCAGGCGAATGCGCTCCTGCGGGTAGAGCGGCGTCAGGTTGTCGAAGAAGATTTTGTTGCGCGCGACTTCCGGGTCCTCGAAGTTGACCGCTTCGACCTTGATCAGCGCGAAATAGCGCTCGCCGTCCTTTGGCGGGCGGACCTGACCGGAGACGGTGTCGCCGGTCCGCAGGTCGAATTTCCGGATCTGCGACGGCGAGACGTAGATGTCGTCCGGTCCGGGCAGATAGTTGTATTCCGGCGCGCGCAGGAAGCCGAAGCCGTCGGGGAGGCATTCCAGAACGCCCTCGGAGAAAATGAGGCCGTTCTTTTCCGTCTGGGCACGAAGGATCTGAAAAATCAGCTCCTGCTTGCGCATGCCGGAGGCGCCGGGAATGTTCAGCTCCTTGGCGATCTTCGCCAGATCGGTGATGTTTCTGTCTTTCAGTTCTGCAAGGCTAACGCTCATTGAGTCTTTCCTTCTTAAGCCTGATTTCTCAGGCGTGATCGTAGTTTGAAATAATTGATCCGGGGCGGGCGCGTTCGATTGAGGCACTCTATCCCAGATTCGTAACGGGCTAGTTACAGAAAATCCTTACACTCCGGTCGCGGGCCGAACCTGCTGGCCAGGATTCACCAGCTCCAAGCAGACTGTGGGGTGACCGAAGGAAATCAATTGGTCAGTTCTTTGTCCTGCGCGACATCCGTGCCGAACTTGGGTTCGACTTCGGTAACCGGGGGATGCCCGGCCACCGGCAGCGGCTTCTCGAGCGCGATTTGCAGGACTTCGTCCATCGATTCGACGAACTGAATGGACATCTGCGCCTGGATCTCCGGCGGAATGTCCGCCAGGTCCTTTTCATTGTCTTTCGGCAGAATCACCGTGCGCAGGCCCAGGCGATGCGCCGCCAGCAACTTTTCCTTCACGCCGCCGATCGGAAGCACCTTGCCGCGGAGCGTGATCTCGCCGGTCATGGCCACGTCACAGCGAACCGGAATGCGCGTCAGCGCGCTGACGATCGACGTGCAGATCGTGATGCCGGCCGACGGGCCGTCCTTCGGGATGGCGCCCTCGGGCACGTGCACGTGAATGTCGATATGCCGATAAAAGTCCTTCGGCAGGCCGAAGAGATGGCTGCGCGACCGGACGTAGCTCATGCCCGCCTGCGCCGACTCCTGCATCACGTCGCCGAGCTTTCCGGTGAGCGTCAGCCGGCCGCGCCCTTGCATCAGAGTCGCTTCCGTTGAAAGCACCTGCCCGCCGACCTCGGTCCAGGCCAAGCCGGTCGTGTGGCCGATCTCGTTCTTCTTTTCGGCGAAGAAATCACGGTACTTAAGGATGCCCAGGTAATCGTTGACGTTGGCAGCCGTGACTTCGGCGGTGTAATTCTTGCCAGTTTCCACGACTTTACGCGCCACTTTGCGGCAAATATTGGCAATTTCGCGGTCGAGGTTGCGGACGCCCGCTTCGTGGGTGTAGTGGCGGATCATGTGCGTAATGGCCTCGTCCGTGAACTTCAGGTTGTCTTTCGTCAGGCCGGTGGCTTCGAGCTGCCGCTGGACCAGAAACCGCTGCGCGATCTGGTACTTTTCCTGCTCCGTATAGCCGGGCAGCCGCAAAACTTCCATGCGGTCCTGCAAGGGCTGCGGAATCGTGTGCAGCACGTTCGCCGTGCAGATGAACATCACCTTCGAGAGGTCGTATTCGACGTCGAGATAGTGGTCGGTGAAGGAGTGGTTCAGCTCCGGATCGAGCACTTCCATCAGCGCCGCCGACGGGTCGCCGCGGAAGTCCATAGACATCTTGTCGACTTCGTCGAGGACGAACACGGGATTCACCGTGCCGGCCTTGCGCATCATCTGGATGATCTGGCCGGGTAGGGCGCCGATGTAGGTGCGGCGGTGGCCACGAATTTCCGCTTCGTCGCGCACGCCGCCGAGCGACACGCGGACGAATTTCCTGCCCGTGGCGCGGCCGATCGACATCGCGAGCGAAGTCTTGCCCACGCCTGGAGGCCCGAGGAAGCACAGGATCGAACCCTTCGGGTTCTTCACGAGTTGGCGAACGGCCAAGTATTCGAGGATGCGCTCTTTGATCTTTTCGAGACCATAATGGTCCTCGGCGAGAATGACCTCCGCCTTCTTGATGTCGCGGATTTCCTTCGAGCGCTTCTTCCACGGTACCGCGAGCAGCCAGTCGAGATAGTTCCGCGAGACGGTCGATTCGGCCGACATCGGCGGCATCATTTCGAGCCGCTTCAGCTCCTGCTGAGCCTTGTCCATCGGACCTTCGGGCATGCCGGAGGTCTCGATCTTCTTCTTGAGCTGCTCGATTTCGTTGGCTTCGCCGCGTCCTAGTTCCTTCTGGATGGCCTTGAGCTTCTCGTTGAGGTAGTACTCTTTTTGCGCGCGCTCCATCTGCCGCTTCACGCGCGTGTTGATCGAGCGATCGACGTTCAGCTTTTCGATTTCGACGTCAAGGATATCCGCGATGCGGTTCAGGCGCTCGATGGGCTCGAAAATTTCGAGCAGCTCCTGCTTCTCTTCCACGGGAATCTGGAGGTTCGCGGCAATCGCGTCGGAAAGCTTTCCGGGATCCTCGACGCGCACCGCGGCGATCATCGTGTCGTAGTTCAGGCTTTGCGAGAGCTTGACGTACTGCTCGAAGAGATTCGTGACGCGCTCGGAAGCCTGCTGGGTCTGCGGGCCGGGCTCGGTTTTCACCGGAACCAGGCGAATCGAGGCGCGGAAGAACCCTTCCTCGCTCGTGACCTGCACCACCTTGGCGCGCTCGGTACCTTCGACCAGGACCTTGATATTGCCGTCCGGCAGCTTCACGCTCTGTACGATATTCGCGAGCGTCCCGACCTGGTAGATCTCTTCGGGCTTGGGATCGTCCACGGAGGCATCGTGCTGCGTGACGAGGAAGATCTTCTTGTCGCCGGCCAGTGCTTCTTCCAGCGCCCGGACCGACGCTTCGCGCCCGACGATGAACGGGTGCATCATCTCCGGGAAGATGACCATGTCCCGCACCGGCATCATCGGCACGCGCCTCACTTCGAGTTTTTCCTTGTTGAACATTTACCTTCTTAGTTTCTTTAGATGCCGCCCGTCGAAGAAAGATTTCTCGTTGCACTCAGAACGGCTAATTTCCTGGGCGCGATGAGAGGCCCTGAAGAACCGGAACGATCAGCCGGCCTTTTCGAGCAGGCTCCAGTTGATTTCGCGGCCCTTGACCATGTCCGCCGTGACGACGAAATCGCGAAGCTTCCGCTGCGCCGGCAGGTGGTACATCATTTCCAGCATCAAGTCTTCCAGGATCATGCGCAGACCGCGCGCCCCGACTTTGCGCTGAAGGGCCAGATCGGCGACCGTCTCGAGAGCGTCGTCCGTGAATCGCAGGCGTACGTTTTCGAATTCGAAGAGTCTCTGATATTGACGCACGAGAGCGTTTTTCGGTTCCGTCAGGATGCGCACCAGCGCTCCCTTATCAAGGTCGCTCAGCACCCCCACAACCGGCAGTCGGCCGACGAACTCCGGAATCAGCCCGTAGCGGATCAGGTCGGTGGGCTGCGCCTGCTCGAGCACCTCGATATTGCGGCGCGTGGCCGTGGTCGGCTGCGCATCTGCATGAAACCCGAGCGACTTCTGCCCCACGCGGCGCTCGATAATCTTCTCCAGTCCCACAAAGGCCCCGCCGCAGATGAACAGGATGTTCGTCGTATCGACCGGCGTGAACTCCTGATGCGGGTGCTTGCGCCCGCCCTGGGGTGGAACGTTGGCGACCGTGCCTTCGAGAATCTTCAGCAGCGCCTGCTGCACGCCCTCGCCCGAAACGTCCCGGGTGATCGAGGGGTTTTCGTCCTTCTTCGAAATCTTGTCGATCTCGTCTATGTATATGATGCCTTGCTGGGCTTTTTGGACGTCACCATCGGCGGCCTGCAAGAGCTTCAAGATGATGTTTTCGACGTCTTCGCCGACATAGCCCGCCTCAGTAAGTGTGGTTGCGTCGACGATGGCGAACGGTACATCCAGCATCCGCGAGAGCGTTTGCGCCAGCAGAGTTTTGCCGGTTCCGGTCGGCCCGATCAGCAGGATATTCGACTTGGTGAGCTCCACGTCGCCCGGCTGCCGGTTCAGGAAAATCCGCTTGTAGTGGTTGTACACCGCCACGGCCAGCTTCTTTTTCGTCTTGTCCTGGCCGATCACGTACCCGTCGAGAAACGCCTTGATCTCGGGCGGGCGCGGCAGGCGGCGGTTCGC
>JBEKBY010000025.1:0-51173 GCA_050015155.1 Candidatus Acidiferrales bacterium
GTGTGCGAAACCGAGGCCATTCATCGCGTGCAGTAGTTTTCCCTTTGAGATTTGCCTCCGCGTACTCCTTCGCAGCGATCGCTGTGCTCAACCTCTCGGCCACCTGCTCTTTCGGCGCCAGTAGCCTGTGCTTGTCGCGCACTCGGAATGTGTGATCCGCCAAGTCAATACCACGTAGCCGCGTCCCGTCACCGTTATTAGCCGACGACGATGAGGACTCCCCAGCCTTCTAGACGCCACCTGCAAACATGAAACTTTTCGTGAGGCACTCATCGTTTAGGGCTTCAGCGTGCATAAGGGATCAAAACTGAAACCCCAGAATGATAAGCTTAGCGCCTTGGCCGACCCAATCCGGACGGAGGAAGCCGTCATGAAAGCATTCTTTCGTTTCAGCGCGTCATGTGTTGCTGGGGGAATCCTGCTGCTGGCCGCACGACCGGCGCCCGCGCAAGGGCCCGAGATCATCCCAAAGGCGCCGGGCGAAATTCTCTATCAGCAGACTTGCGCATCATGCCACGCGAACCCGGTTAAACACAGCCGCGCCCCTGAGTTGAAGGTGTTGATGCAGTTCACGCCCGAAGCCCTGTACACCCAGATGACCTCGGGAGCCATGGCCGTTCCAGCGCAAAAGTTAACGGACGAACAGAAGCGCTTCATTGCCGAGTACCTCGGTGGTCGGCCGCTCGATCTCACGCGCTCCGGCAGCGCCGAGACGATGCCCAACCGCTGCACGAGCGATCCTCCGATCCAAGATCCGGATCAGGGCGCCTCCTGGAACGGATGGGGCGCGGATAGCGCCAATACACGTTTCGCGAGCGCTCAAACTGCTGGCCTGCCAGCGGACCAGGTCCCGCGATTGAAGCTCAAATGGGCTTTCGGATTTCCTGGCGGAACAACCGCGTATGGCCAGCCCGCCATCGTATCGGGGCGAATTTTCGTGGGTAGCGACAATGGCTATTTTTATTCGCTTGATGCAGCGAGCGGATGCGTCTACTGGTCGTTTCAGACTAAGGTCGGGGTGCGAACCGCGCCCGTGGTGGGCCCAATTGAAGGCCGTGGGCCTACCAAATACGCCGTTTATTTTGGCGATATGCGGGCTAACGTGTACGCTCTTGATGCCGCCACCGGAAAGCCGCTCTGGACGGCACGAGCGGACGACCATTTAACCGCGCGCATCAGCGGCGCGCCAGCGCTTTACAGCGGCCGCCTTTATGTGCCGGTGTCGTCCGGAGAAGAAGCAGTTTCCGCTACCCCGTCGTATTCATGTTGCACTTTCCGGGGAAGCATCTTGGCCTACGGCGCCGAATCGGGAAAGCAGCTATGGAAGACGTACACGATTCCCGAAGAACTTAAGCCCACGAAGAAAAATTCGAGCGGTGTGCAATTGTGGGGGCCCGCTGGGGGCGCGGTGTGGAACTCGCCGACGATCGACCCGCAGCGGGATGCCCTCTACGTTGGAACCGGAGACGCCTACACGGAACCTGCGCCGAAGACGACGGATGCCGTCGAAGCGCTCGACCTGAAGACGGGAAAAATCCTGTGGTCTTTCCAGACCCTCGCCAACGACGCGTGGATTCTCGATTGCCCCTCACCCTCACCTGAAGCCAACTGTCCTAAGGACCTGGGCCCCGATCATGATGTAGGGGCTTCCCCGATTCTGTTGAAATTGCCCAACGGACGGATGTTGCTCGTCACTCCCAAGAGCGGAACAGTGTTTGCGCTCGACCCGGACCGCCGGGGCGCTCTGATTTGGAAGCTTATCCTGACGGATCAGACTGCAGCCACGAACGGACTCATCGCGCTCGGAGGAGCGACGGATTCCCGTAATGTTTATCTTGGGCTTGAGGACGGCACGTTCGTGGCCATCGACCTTGCGCGAGGCAAGAAGGCGTGGAGCACGCGTCTGGAGTCGCTCGATGAGCTGGGGCCACCAAACTCGGGCGGCGAACCCCGGACGAAAGCCGGCCTGCGATTCGGTCAATCCGCCGCTGTGACGGGTATCCCGGGCGCCGTTTTTACCTCCGGGTGGGACGGAATTGTGAGAGCACTTTCCACCGTCGATGGGAAGTTGCTGTGGGAATTCAATACAGCGCAGGGGTTCACCACGGTCAACGGCGTTCAGGCACGAGGTGGCTCGATGGGAGGACCTGGCCCGACGGTGGCGAACGGGATGGTTTACGTTCCGTCGGGCTATGCAATGTTCGGTGGCGGGCTGCCTGGCAACGTATTACTGGCGTTCGCGCCGGAGCCGCCATCACAGGAGAGCACGAAGTGAAACTACGCCTGCGCTGGTTTTATCTGATGTTCTGCGTTACCACAACACTTGTTTCCTCCGCCGTCGCGCAAAAGCAAGCGGAGCAAGCTGCGCAGGAGCCTGAAACGCATGCTCGCCCGTTGGGAACGGAGTTCGGCTATAGCATTTACGAGCAGACATGCACCTCCTGCCATGGAAATCCTGCCTCAGAGACCCACGCCCCTGACCCCGCCGCGCTAAGGCAGATGACGCCCGAAGCGATCTATGACGCGCTGACTACCGGCTCCATGGCCGCTATAATCGGCCCGAAGCTGACTGATGAACAGAAGCGCCGGGTAGCCGGTCTTTGAGCGGCCGTCCGCTCGGAAGCGCTGTCCTTGGCGACGCCAAAAACTTCCCGAACCGTTGCGCGGCGAATCCCCCGCTGGCCGATCCTCTCGCTGGGCCTGCGTGGAATGGCTGGGGAGTGGACCCCGAGAACACGCGTTACCAAACGACGAGTGGCGCCGAACTGAGGGCGAACCAGGTCCCTAGCCTCAAGCTGAAATGGGCGTTCGGTTTTCCAGGGAGCGTTTCCGCCTACGGCCAGCCGACGGTTGTAGCCGGACGCGTCTTCGTTGCCAGCGACAACGGCCATGTGTACTCGCTCGACGCCAGCACCGGGTGCGTTTACTGGTCCTTCCAGGCCAACGCGGCGGTGCGCAACGCGATCGCCATAGCGCCGATCAAGGGCTACGGCACGACAAAATATGCGGCGTACTTTGGCGATTTGAAGGCCAACGTGTATGCAGTTAATGCGGCGAACGGAAGTTTGCTCTGGGTGCGGCGGGTGGAGGACCATATAGCTTCACGTGCCACCGCCGCGCCTGCAGTCTATGGCGGCCGCGTATTTGTTTCCATATCGGCTTGGGAGGGCTTTTCCGCCTCGAGTGAGGACTACCCTTGCTGCACGTTCCGCGGCAGCGTGCTAGCCCTCGATGCAAACACCGGTCGGCTAATCTGGAAGCACTACATCATCCCGGAAACGCCAAAACCGGTGAAAAAGAATTCGAAAGGCGTCCAACTCTGGGCCCCAGCAGGCGTTTCCGTTTGGAGTACGCCGACGATCGATGTCCGGCGCCATGCGATCTATTTCGGGACCGGAGATGCCGAGACGGACCCTGCACCGAAGTATTCCGATTCCGTGATGGCGCTGGACATGAAGACCGGCAAGCTACTCTGGTCTTTCCAGGGCCTCGCGGGCGATGCGTTCCTGGGAGGTTGTTCCGAGGACAATCCTCATCGCTCGGAGAATTGTCCAAAGCACCTCGGGCCCGATTGGGATTTCGGCGCTTCCCCCATATTGCGCACTCTGCCCAACGGCCACCGAGTTCTTATCGCCGGCCAGAAGAGCGGCACTGTATTCGCCTTTGATCCCGATCGAAAGGGCGCTCTCCTGTGGAAAACGAACCTGCTCGCGCCGAATGACGCCCGGCCGGACTCTCTCGGGCTGATCGTCTTCGGAGGAGCCGCCGACGAACAGAACGTATATTTTGCGCTCCACACCGGCGGCATGGTCGCGCTGCGACTCTCAACAGGAGAACGAGAATGGTTCACGCCGTTGCTCGCGCAGAACCGTAAACCGGGCGATGAGGACGCCGGGCAGTCCGCCGCGGTCAGCACGATTCCAGGTGTCGCGTTTGTAGGAGGGTGGGACGGAAGGCTGCACGCGCTATCTACGGTGGACGGCAGAATTTTGTGGCAATTCAACACGGCACGGGAGTTCAAGACCGTGAACGGCGTGCCGGCAAAAGGCGGCGGAATGGGATCCGCTGGGCCCACCATCGCCGGAGGAATGCTCTTCGTCGGATCCGGTTACGCTGTGCTGAGCGGGACGCAAGCCGGCAACGTGCTGCTGGCGTTTTCCCCAGAGTAGCTGTAACCGGCCGGGATCGCCTGACACACCCATTGACTCGCGGTTTCGCTCGACAATTGCGGCATAACATCTGAATGGGAGAGACTTCCGAGAGGGCGCTTCCGTGGTGCATTGCCTTGTCATTCCAATTTTCCGCGCTCCGGACAATCCACAATGAAGTGCGATGCCTGCACCACCCAAAGGTTACGAAAAGGAGAGTGAATATGCGACACAGCCTTGGAGTCGCTATAAGCCTGACCGCACTGCTTCTGTGTGCCTCCGCGGTGCATTTCACTGCGACGGCTGATGCCGCACGCGAGCAGCCTATCTCGCTCGAAAACTCGTGCGATTACGCTTGTCTCACGGGCCTCGTGGATCGGTACCTGACGGCCCTCGCGGCGCACGATCCCAGCCAGATTCCGGTCGCAGATCATGTCAGATTCACCGAGAACACGATTCCGCTCAAACTCGGCGATGCCCTCTGGGGCACCATGAGCGGGATCGGAACTTACAAGCTGTACTTCGCCAATCCGCACGACGGACAAGTCGGATTCGAAGGGACGATCCGGGAGAACGGCATCCCCGCGATCCTCCTGCTCCGATTGAAAGTGGTCAACCACAAGATCACGGAGGTTGAGACGCTGGTCCATCGAAACGCGGAGGATGCTGAAGCCCTTGAAAAGCTTGGGCACCCAAACCCAGTCTGGCTTCAACCTCTCGAAGCTTCGCAGAAAATGTCACGCCAAGAAATGCTCAAGACCGCGAATCTGTATTTCGAGGGTATTCTTCATTCCTCGGGTGACATGGTGCCCTTTGATCCGAAATGCAACCGCATCCTCGATGGATACCAGGACACCAACAATCCCACCGCAAAGGGATGGTTCGACATGGGATCGTTTAGGCCAGACTCGATGGGAATCCGCGAAAATATGAACACACGGATCTGGACCTACATTAGATCGATCGATCCGCGGCGCTTCTTGGTTGTCGACGAAAAGATGGGAATCGTGTTGGGCCTGCTCATGTTCAATCATCCTGGAAACGTAAAGTGGGCAGATGTGCCAGGGGTGGGGAAGGTCCCAATGCCTCCCGTTACCCAAAGACCATCCAGTGTTGAGGCTGGTGAATTCTTCAAGATCGAAGGCGGGGAAATTCGCCAGATCGAAGGGGTGACAATAGCTCTCCCCTACGGATCTCGCACTGGCTGGGAAACGTCGGGAAAATAAGTAGACGTTCCTTCCCATCACCTGCTTCATGTCAGCTTCGATTTGTGTGGGCTCCACTTTCAAACCTTTTTTCGTCATGGTCACACCTTGTTACGTCTATTCTGGGCAAGAAGTCCGGTTGTGGGAAGTTGGAAGCTCCCTTTGTGGGCTTGCCGATTGCGGGCGGATGATGGCGCAGTCGGAAGAAATCGGTGCCAGTTTCTGGGGCATCCTCGTTTCCTGCCTTCCTCGTTCTATCTTTCTGTTTTACGTCCCGACTCAACTTCCCAATGCCATTTCTGACCTGGCAGACTGTGCTTAGGAAGCGTTCGCATTTCCGCCGATGATGAGCGGCGTAAGGCGCTAGCCGGTCGTCAACCGCCGGAGCCTGTCGACGTATGCAGTACTATTCACTTGAATACAATCTCGAGAGTCTGAACAAGTTTGGCCTCGAGTAAAGTGGGTTTAAGTCGTGTGGCCTGTCGTGCCCTTGCCATCTAAAAAGGCGGTTTTCAGATTTATGTATACAGTTTTGCATTGACATGAACATTCTCTAGTGGTACACCGCGCGTACAAGGGGACTGTGCCGCACTTGAATTCACAAGATTCAGCGGCAGTCGGAGTAGGGATCAGAATTGCTCCTGACCCCCTCCCCGGATCCGGACAGGCGGCTTTCCCGCATCCGGCTCTTAGGTGACGACGCCCATGCGGCGCAGGGGATAAGAATGATAGATGCGAACTGGAGGCAGCCAGCGAGCGATGAGTCGATGCCCTGCACCTGCTGATTGCCGCCAACTTCAAGACTTGCTCTGGAGGCCGCGCCGAGGCCGCATCGTGCAAGGGATCTCGAGTTTCCACGCAGACTCCAATGGCACCGCTCAACGCGCAATCCGTGCGTGCATCGCGGACCAATGTACAGGGGGCTAAAATGTCCTTGAAAAAGAGTCTTCTTAGAGATGGGAGTGCCGTTCGCTCCTCCGATGTGTTTCGCGCCGCGTTTCTGGCAGCGCTGGCCATACCTTTCTTGAGCGTCCTTATTGCTGGCAACTTATATGCGCAGGTGGAAAAAGCTACGCTTTCCGGAACCGTCATGGATGCGAGCGGCGCGATCATAGTCGACGCCAAGATCCAGGCGAAGAACGTCGACACCGGCGTCACCTATTCCGGCGTTACCGACGGGCAGGGACGCTACGTTCTCCCAGAAATGCAGGTTGGCACTTACGAGGTTTCGGCCCAGAAGGCCGGCTTCCAGGAGATGGTGCAAACCGGCGTCGTGCTGAGTGTCGGCGCGCGGCCGGTCCTGGACTTCAAACTGCCAGTGGGCCGAGCCGAGGAAAAGATCGTGGTGCAGAGCGAGGCTTCCAGAGTCGATACCGAAACCGCTGCGGTGGGCCAACTGGTTTCGCCCAATCAAATGGAAAATCTGCCGTCCAACGGCCGCAATTTCACCGATCTCCTCACCTTGGCGCCGGGCGTGGCGACGGTGTTGCCGACCGTTGGTGGCGGCGGCCAGTCGGTAACCGTCTACGGTGAAGAAACCAACTACTCCGTTTCCGGTTCGCGCCCGGTGGGACTGGCCTACATGCTGGATAACACCGACATCCGCGACGCGCTGGACCATGGCGCGGGCGTGAGCGTGATGGGGACTTCCCTCGGCATGGAGGCCATCCAGGAATTCAACATTCTGACCAACACCTACAGCGCGGAATTCGGCGGCACCGGCGCGGCCGTCAACGCGGTCACCAAGTCGGGCACCAACGCCCTGCACGGCTCGGCGTATGAATACCTCCGCAACAGCGTCCTGGACGCCAGGAACTACTTCGACGTCCCCGGGGAAAAACCGACTTTTAAGAGGAATCAATTCGGCGGCTCGCTAGGGGGTCCCATCAAGAAGGATAAAGCCTTCTTCTTTGTCAATTACGAGGGCCTGCGCGCCGGTACGGGCGAGACCTCGCGCGCCATCGTGCCTACCTCGTTGCCCGCCCTGTACACGGCCGGCGGCATGACACAAGTCGGCGGCGTCTGGACGGGCCCTTTCGGGCCGATAAATCCGGTGTCGGAAAGCATATTCGGGTTGTATCCGCTTGCCCAAAGCTCGGCCCAGTGCCCCAATGTAACCAACATCCCGCTTCTGCCGGGCACCGGCCTCTACTGCTCACATGATCTCCAGATCGGCAACGAGGACTATGTGCTGGGGCGCGCGGACTACACCTTGGGCACGAAGGATAGCTTGTTCGCCCGCTACGTCAGGGAGAGCGCTTACCAGGTTATCCCGTACACGAATTCTCCGGTCCCGGGATACCCGGAACTTGACAACGAGCACAACCAGTACCTCACCATCGAAGAGCGGCATACGTTTTCGCCCAGGATTCTCAACGAAGTCCGTTTCGGGTTCGTGCGGCTGTTTACGCTGACGGCGAACGGCGGCGCCACCTCAGGCCCCCTGTTCCAGGTTCCCGGCAGGCCGGCTATGGACTTTGATACTCCCGGCGATAATCTGTCCAATCTGGGTCCCTCGCCTACGAATCCAAGCCGGCCGGTCACCAACCGGTTCAGCGTCGGCGATGATGTCATCATGTCGCTGGGCGCGCATAGCCTCCGCTTCGGGGCCAGCATAACCCGCGTGGAGTTGAACCAGATCTGGAACCAATATTCCGGCGGCGCGTGGCTGTGGGCAAACCTGAACGGAGGGTTGGGCGGCTCGTTGTACGGCACCCCATTGCTGTGCGTGTGCGGGGCTGGCCCAGGTTACAGCTATACCACCCCGAGTGGGGTAGCTTATCCCTTCAACCCCAACCGCTACTGGCGTCAGAATTGGCTGGATCCATACATCCAGGACGATTGGAAAATCACCAAGAGACTTACCTTAAATCTCGGCGTGCGCTATGAGTGGGCCAGCAACCCGACGACGGTCCGTGAACCCGTGTTCGTGATCAACAACTTAACTTCGCCGACGACGACCGAATTCGACTTCACCACCGCGGCTCATCCCTTCACCAGCAATCCCAATGTCAAGAACTTCGATCCGCGCATCGGCCTCGCCTGGGACCCGTTCGGGGATCACAAGACCGCCATCCGCGCCGGCTTCGGCATGTTCCACGAGCCCGTCACCGCGCGCACCTATGCCCTCGACAACACGTCAATGCTTCCGAATGAACCGCTGTTCTTTCTTCTCTTTGACTCCGGTTTCCCCGCTCTGCCTAACAGTCCCACCCAGCTCGTAGGTAACCCGATCACAGGTTCTGTTCAGGCAGCCAGCGCGATCGCCTGGTACTATGGCATCCTGCAGAATGTGAACAAGGCGCCGTACATGATGCAGTACAACCTGAACGTGCAGCGCGAACTGGGGGCCGGGACAGTACTCACGGTGGGCTACAACGGTTCCCAGGGCGCCGACCTGTTCCTGTGGATTGACGCCAACCCTCCGCTGGCCTTTTCCGACCTGACGCCTGCGAACCAAGCGGCGGCACTGGCAACCGGAAACTACCCTACCGCTACCGGGGCGGGAGCGCGGGGCACGTTGACCAACCCGTTTATGGGCGTGCACCTCAATCCGAACTTCGGGGCGTTCGAAGCGGCTGAACCCGAGGCACACTCCACTTACAACGCCTTGCAGGTTAGCTTGAGCCGGCAGTTCGCCAAAACCCTGGTTGGCAATGCCAGCTACACTTGGTCCAAGTGCCTGGATGATGCCTCGGCCACCATCAGCACGGAACAGGACGAGTGGGCCGTCGAGGATGCCTACAACCCGAGCCTGGATAGAGGTCCTTGCAGCTTTAGCTCCAACCAGGAGTTTACCGCCAATGCCATTTATCGGCTGCCGTTCAAGGGCAATCGGTTGAAGGACGGCTGGCAAATCAGTCCTATCGTCAGCGCCTTTACCGGCCTGCCCTTTAACGTCCAGGACATGCTGGAAGTCTATCAATCCAACACGGGAGGCGCCACCGAAGGCGAGCGTCCGGAGCGCGTCCCCGGCTGCAACCCCATGGTGAGGACCAAAGCCGAGTGGTGGAATCCGCAATGTTACGTGCTTCCGGCCTTTGGCACACTCGGCAATTCCGGCCGCGACTCGCTCAATAACCCCAATTTCACCAACCTGGACTTCGCGATCTTCAAGGACACTAAGCTGACCGAGAAGCTCACCATGCAGTTGCGGGCGGAGTTTTTCGATATCTTGAATCACCCCAACTTCACCACAGCAGCAGCTGGATTCAGTGCCAGCAGTGCGCAGGTCGACTTGATGAGCCCCTCCGGCCTCGTTTTGCCCACGAATCCGAACTATTCGCAACTTTCCAATCCGGCTGCCTATGTGGAACCGACCGCCACCACCGCCGGTGGCGCGATCTGCAACCCGTCGCGGCAAATCGGCGTTCCGGGCACTGGCCCCTGCTACCTCCCCTCGACCGCACTGAGCACGACCTTCCCGGGGGCGAATGGCGGCCAACGCCAGATTCAATTCGCTCTGAGGTTTATGTTCTAGGCCTCAGGGCGCCTTTCCTCAACTTTGCCGGCGGCAACCTTGGATTAGGGATCGTCTTAATCAGCGCACTTAACGGCGCACCGACGATTCTAGCCAAGCAGTATCTAAACCACCCGCGGCTGCGGTCAACTCCTCAATCGTCGGATTCATGCGGTCCAACAGTTCCAGCTAGCGGGGTTATCGTCACGCCATCGATGAGTTCGTTGACTGGTATTGTTCAGAACCGCGCTTGGCCTTCAACAGGATCGTGGTCTTGCGCTATCGCTCTCATCTCGAATCCCGTCAACTCGCCCCCGGAACCATCAATTTGCGTCTTGGCAGCCGTGCGTCGGCTTGCCTACGAGGCGGCCGACTGTGGTCTTCTCAGCGCTGATTTGGCGGCCGGTATTCGTCGCGTCAAAGGGGTGAAGAAGCTGGGCATTCGACTCGGCAACTGGTTAACGGCAGAACAAGGCAATGCGCTTTGGCAAGCGCCCGATCGTCAGCGACTGAAAGGAAAACGCGACCGAGCCTTGCTCGCATTGTTACTCGCGTGTGGGTTGAGAAGGCATGAAGCTGTGACTTTGACATTGGATCATCTCCAGCAGCGCGAGGAGCATTGGGCCATTGTGGATCTGGTCGGCAAGGGAGGCCACGTTCGAACGGTTCCGGTTCCCGATTGGGTGCGAACCGAACTGGACGATTGGCTCACCGCAGCCGCAATTGATCGAGGAAAGCTGTTTCGCCGGGTCAACAAAGTAGGAAGGACATGGGGAGATGGGATGACGGTAAAGGCGCTTTGGCACATCGTGAAGGAATCCGCCAGAAGCATCGGAGTGGGATCAGGCTGGTTCCCGACGGCAGGGAAAGATACGTGGCACGGGGCACGTTCGATTTCTTAGGCGGAAACGGACTACGCGTGAGTGGTGCCGAGGGCGCGGTACGCACTATATTGCCTATGCTGGAAGTCGCCGTGCCGTTTGAGGGCGTGTTCCGGAGAGTGGCTTGATCCTACGGGAGAAAATGTTGGTAATGACTCCAAAGCGGACCAGATCGACATGATTGTAACGGTAAGAGATTGGCTTCGGAAGCATCCAGAGAGCTGTAAGAGGTTATTACCACCTAGCGGTAATAACTCTAAGGGTGGACGACCCTGGGGGTGTGCTGCCGGAAAGCATGGCGGGTCGAAATGCATCAGTGACTACTTTTCCGCTCAGTGCGTTAATCTGGCGTTATTCAGCCCTGTAGAAAACGGGGCGAGCGCGGGAAGGAGAAACCGTCTTCTAACCGCGCTCAAGCCCATTGCCCAGTAGGAGGACTGGGCGCTTTGCCAGCGTGGATGCACGCCATGCTGGCAAAATCATCACTGCGATCCTGCCGGAACACTGGACAGGCCGTATTCGGCATCGATGTAAGGCTGTCCTGAAATCGCATGTCGCAAACGCAATTCCTCAGCGGCGAGACGTGACATTTCCGCCAGTTCTGGTTCACAAGCTGCTGCCGCGGCATTCCGCTCTTGCAGGGCCTCGGCCGAGGCTGCGAACCCAGCCCGGAGTTTTTCTTTAGCTTTCTCCAAGCGTAATGCCCATGCCGCCAGTTCCTTCTGTGAGGCCCATCGTGGGACGTGCTGGCCTCTAGTCTCCATCAAATGAAGTCCCCCTAGTTCGCCTTGCGCAAATTCTTGAGCAGCTACGGCGTTTTGAAGGTTCAATTCAGCATTCCTGAGTTCTCGTTCCTTGGTTGCGACAATGGAGGATTGCTTTCTGCACGCTGCGCGCGCAGCTTCGCGCAGCTGCTCAAGGGTTAGCGTCCGTTCCTCTCGGCACGCTGCTAGGAATGCGTCCGCCGCTGCGAGGTCGATGGTGGTTTGGCCTAGCAAGGACTCTTTCATCTCTCGCAGCTCTTCGCTGATTGGCTGTGGAGAGGCTATGCGTCCCATCACCGTTGCGAGCAAGCTGGATTCCTCCTCTGGCGGGGGAGCACTTGGGGCCACAGTTTCCGCCCGCACCAGCGGAGTCAGGCCTTGGGCTGACTCAAGAAACGGTGCGTTCGGGGGGGAGACAGCTCCGAAGTTGCTGACAGATCGGTCAGACAGTTGCCGCGTTCTTGTGTGCATGTCAGTCCTTAATCCTGCCCGACACCAGGCAGATTCCTTGTTTGGCCCAAAAATCGATGATTCGCTGCTTTGTTAGTGCGATGCCAGTCGCCGGTTTCCGATCGTGCGCCACGCTGCGGTCTTTCGATACCTGGGCGCGCTGCTTGTCGTCCGCCAGAATCTCGTCGAGCAGGTCGTGAATCCGCCGCCGGAATCCTGGCCTCGGTGGCAGTGGTTCCTCGGACGCCTCGGGTTGCTCTTCGTCCAATTCGGCCTCCGGTTCATGGAGGGCCAGATTCGGATCGTTCCTTTCGCCTTGATCGCCTTCCTCCCCTTGGAAACCTGCGTTATATCCCTGCGCAATCGCGTTGGTCACCGCGTTGTTGAACAGCCCTTCATCCAGCGCACGATCCAGCGCGGCATGTAGCCGATGCGAAGCGCTCTGGTCCATGTTGGCGTGCGACATCGCGTTGTCCAGAACCGCATGGAGAAACTTCCGACCTGCGAACTTCGCAATCGCGGCGTCCCGCCCGTATGGGGCAGATTCAGCTGCGCCCTCGCCTACCGCGATGTGAGTCCCGCGCCAATCGGTCTGGCTGGTGGCCTTCGCATTGCGGGCCATCAGCTTGGGGTCAACCGCGAAGGTTTGTGGCTGTGGTGCTGCGAAATCGGATGCTTTCATGTTCCTCTCCTAAAGATGCTCAGCATTGAATCCTGTTGCGGATTGGTGGGTGACGCGGCTGTGTTAACGATCAGAGCGTTAGCCGGAGCTGTCTTCTTAGCCAATGCTTCCCCGGCAGCGCTCAGCAGTGGCGGGACACCATTCGGATTCGCATTGTGTTCTGTCGTTGCTTCCGTGAATTCTGTGCCGGTGGTTTCGCCCGTCGGTTTCACGGTTTCCTTCTGTCAATCTTGCGAATTGCTCGGTCGAGTCCCAAGCCACCTTCGGCCTGTGTGATCTCGCAACCCTCATCCAACTCCTTGCCGCTGCTGCGGAGTGATCGCGGACGCACCTGATTCCATTCGAGGCGCGGATCGCGCTGCGACGATGTTGCGTCGCGTTGCACGTCGTTTTTGGTGATGTCGCTCATTTTGTTTCTCCTCTGTTCAGTTCAACCAATCTTCGCAATCGACGAAAAACATGATTGTTATTCCATCGAGCAGGAGTTGGAATTCACGTGTATTCTTCGCGTGCGCCATTTTCAGCAACGTCGCAGTGATGGCCGCAACCTTGTCTGTTTCGATCTGCCTCTTGACCTCTTCGGCGTTCATTGGCTTCCTTTGGCCTGCTCGTCCAGTTCGTGGAGGGAAATCAGCCCGTCGAGAATGTTGGTGATGTGGAATTGCGGATTCTCGCCCCGTTTCGCCTTGTCGTGAGCCGCGCGCATGCGCCGGATCAGCTCACTGCGCTTCGTCTCCATTTGCGTCGCTATTTCTGCCATTACCCTCCTCCTGTAGAATGGGCGGTCCCGCTCTCCGGCCCTCTTCGGCCATCAGCTTGCACAACTCGGTTAGCGGGTCGGTGTCGCTGGAGACATGCAGGGCTTGTGCTGGACGACCCTCGGCGCGGTCTATCAGTTCCGCTGCCGCTGCGCGATCGCCGCGCAGTATCTGGGTGCCGAGCATCTCGACCGTGACCTCTGCGCCAGTCCGTTCGTACGGGTCGCCGGGCACCTTCGCAGCGAACCAGGCGCGAGCGGCCTTTCCCACCTCGGCGAAAGATGGCCGGCCTCCTGGGTTGGCGCGGTTGCCAGGCTTGAAACGGTGTTGCACCCCGAAAGTGTTTCCCAGAGGGAAGGGCTTTCCCCGCGGACGCTTCTTGAGCTTGCGGCGCAGAAGCGGCGCTAATTTACGCATGGCTCTCACGTTACCGCCGCCATGGCTTTCTGCGCTCTTCGGCGGAAGACGGTGCGAATGCGGTCGAGTTCATCGTCTTCCAAACTGACCCGTCCGGTTTCCGCAAACACGATCCGATTGATCGGGATGTTCGCTTCTTGGGCGACGTTATGCTGGGTAAGACCGAGCAACCTTCGCTTGCGCGCCAGAGTTTTGTGATCGCCCCGTCGCATTCTTTTCATCGGGTAAAACTCCTTTACTGCCACCACAATTAAGTTACTTGGGTCGGCGTTTTCGTGTGGTGCTCGCTTTTCCCAGGTCGTAAAACCCGCTGCTCGCGTTCGCTCCACCATGCTTCGGCCGACGCTTGACGGATTTTGGAAAGGGATCGCGTTTCGGTCTTGGCTCCACTTCCACCAGGATCACGGCGCAGCGAGGGCATCCTTTCACGCTGCACCTGAACTTCCGACCGACGATCCTCTTGTCTTTGTCCTCGATGGTCTCGACCAGTCGCATCAGTCTGCCAACGTGGAGAGGGCATTTGGGCTTCATACGGGAATATACCGGGCGAAAAACGGCGCTTGGCTAAACGGACTAGACGAGGGGGTGATGTGCGTATTTGCTTGGGTTTTTGGGCAGCCATTTTCATAAGCTCTTTCTAAACATTCGTCAGGGCTGCCTGAAAAGGGTTTCGAGGGCATTGACGAAGCATGATTGCTCGCGTTGACAGGCGATTTGCGGGGTCGTCCGGGCGAAACCGGGGTTTCCCCTTGCCCCGGCGGAAAAACGCGGGGTTCGGGGTCTGTCCGAGATTCTGGAAACATCTGTCTGACTTTGGAGAGAGGGGTTTGGTTTTGGGTTTGTGCGATAGCACAATCTTTTTTCTTTTCTACTCGGGGGCTTCTGGCCCCCGTAGTCTGTTACTAGTTAGGGGAAATACCGAAATTCCCCTACTTTCGGGGAAAGTGTGTTTCGGTTATGAAATTTCCCCCCTAACGTTCGGGGAAAGAATTCCTTCGACCAGTTGTTTCAGCCTCTTCCTACCCCAACGCTTCTTGAACACTCGCAGGCCCTTCCTGAGTAGCAACGACACCTCTTTTTCGCCCCAGAGTTGAGTTGCCCGCCCGCGACTCGTGATGATCTCGGCCTTAATACACTTCGACGCGGCATTGTTTTCGAGTCCAAAGATGCAGTAATACCGTTCACCTTTTTGGTTCGGTTTGGCGTCATAGAGCCAAATGCGCCCGTTGCGCCCCTGCCCGGTTGCGGCTAGTTCGCTCGGCTTGCGCGGCGTACTGTCGCTGTGCTGCGCGACCCTTTGGCGTTTTGGCTGAGACTCTTCGGAGGGAGAGGCCGAATCATTCATTGCAACCGGAATTCCGTCCGAAATACTGTTAGCGAGTTTGAACTTTTCTCTCTGCGTTGCCTCGTGTTCATCGAAGGCACGCATCAACAACTTGTTGAGCTTTTTGATCCTGGCGGGCTTAGTTACGTCGGTGGACGAGCGACCACGGATGCGTTCCCAGCAGCGGGTTTGCTCTTTGTCTCCGCGCGGATCCAGACCCCATTCCCAGGTCCAATGATATGTTCTGTCACCAACGGTCAGCCGAGACGAACTCTGATCCACCTCTAAGACAGCCTTGTTGCTGTGATGATCCTCGTGGCTCTTCTTCATTTGAGTTCCTCCAGAACTGTTTTTGGAGGCCAGCCGGACGGTGTGGGAAAGCTCTGGAGGAGAAAACCCAGCGCCGCCCAACTGACCTCTTACATAACTTACTTTTTACTTTGGCTTGGCTTGCCTCCTTTCCCTCCTTTCTCGTTCGGCCCGTATCCCTTCGATAAAGTCCAATTCGCATCGGAGATCGGGAGTGCCTACTTCCCGCAACGATATGAACGCTACCGGCACAGCGCCCGTGCGGATGTTTTCAATGTAGTAGTCACCCAGCCGCTCCCAGCGTGGGTCATTCGCCCGGCATCTCACAATCCTTTCGCCATGCGGCGCTAGGTGGTAATTGATTCTCTTCAATCGTTTCGCTGCCGTCATCTTTGCCTCCGGAGAAATTAAACCCGCCCCCTCCACTTGTCTGACGGAATCCGGCATCTCTTTATAGATAAAACCCCGTCCAACGCGGCTCCTTGAAAGATTTAGGCGAAGAGAAGGCGAAACTGCCCGTTTCGGGGGTAGGAGGGCCAAAACACCCTTAAGACCCGGCAAATCGGCCTTAAAACGCGAGCAATGGCATGATTAAAGCGCCCTAATTTCGGCCCTAACCGTCATTTAACTACCTAGATAATGGTCACTGTAGTATAGTGCCCGCGCCGGGAAAACAGGCCCCGGCAGAGGAGGAAAAAGCGATGGAAGTCGCGCTATATGTTCGAGTTAGCACGGGTCGGCAGGAAGCTAAGAATCAGCTCTCACAACTGCGTCAGTTCGCCAAGAAACAAGGCTGGAAGATTGTTCGCGAGTACAGCGACACGGACTCTGGAAGCAAAGCGGATCGCAAGGAGTTTAAGCGGTTGTTTGCGGACGCCGCGAAGCGGGAGTTCGACTTAGTTCTCTTTTGGGCGCTTGACCGCTTTTCGAGGGAAGGCGCATCGCAAACTCTCGCGTACCTGAACCGACTAGAGAATTACGGCGTAGGCTTTCGCAGTTTCACCGAGCCGTACTTCGACAGTTGCGGCGCATTCAAAGATGCGATCTTGGCGATCATGGCCACGCTCGCGAAACAAGAAAGGATCAAAATTTCGGAACGTACCATCGCAGGTTTGCAGCGTGCTAGAGCCGAAGGCAAGACACTAGGTAGGCCGCGCTGCGAGGTAGACCTAGCCTCGATCCGGCGCTTGCGGCGGCAGGGGCAATCGTGGCGTCAGGTCGGGCAAGAGTTGGGCGTCAGTGCTGCGACGGCCTTGTTGCGCTGCCGTTTGGAAAAGGGTAGCCGGAATCGCTCGCGCCGAAACAGCGGAAATGCGGCGATTTCGGCGAGGCGTCGAATCGTTTGAGAGACGGAGGTTTTTTCGCTAGCAAACTGAGGCGACCGGGTTTCATCCCTATGTGCATAGCAGCCCCAAGTCGCCTCGAAGGCCGAAGAAGCCACGGCCAGAATTACGGCCCGAACTCCGCGAGTTTTTGGAACGGTGCATTATTCCAAGCTTGGCGGACAAATGGTTTGCCGAGAATGTCGGCAGAAAGAAGAAGCGATGAAGCTGCGATGCGCCGTCTACGCCCGGTATTCGTCTGATCGACAGAGCAAAGCTTCGATCCCGGACCAAGTGCGAAATTGCCGAGAATTTGCCGAGCCTCGCGGATGGGAAGTTCTCGCCGATCACATCTACAGCGACGAAGCAATCAGCGGCGCTACGTCGGAACGGCCTGGATTGAAACGTCTGCTGGAGGCAGCTACGTCCAAGTCGTTCGACATCGTTCTGATCGATGACACTTCGCGCCTCTCCCGCAAGCTGTCCGACTCGATCAACCTTTCCGACCGTTTGCAGTTTGCTGGCGTGCGCATCGTGTTCGTATCTCAAGGGATCGACTCCGACAACGAACAAGCGGAAGTCCTCCTCGCAACGCACGGCATCGTGGACTCGCTATACATCCGAGAGCTGGGGAAAAAGACGCATCGTGGGCTGGAAGGCCGGGTGCTCAACCAACTGCATCATGGCGGGCGAATATTCGGCTATCGATCTGTGCCTATTGAGGACCCGGAACGCCGCGACCAGTACGGGCGGGCTGCAATAGCAGGGGCAAAGTTACAAGTCGATGAGGAACAGGCGAGGACCGTACGCAAGATTTTCTCGCTGTATGCCTCGGGGCTGTCTCTGAAAGCTGTCACGAAGAAATTGAACAAAGAGCACGTCCGTTCGCCGCAGCCGCGCCCTAGCCGACAGCAATCGTGGTCACCCTCTAGCATCCGCGTCATTCTGCACAACGAACGGTATCGCGGCGTGCTGACGTGGGGGAAGACCCGGAAGATTCACAACCCACAGACTGGACTCCGCGTAAAGAAGGCAAGCGAGGAGTCCAAATGGATTCGCGTCGAAATGCCCGAGCAGCGGATCGTTTCCGAGAAACTGTGGAAGGCCGTAACCGAGCGCCTAGCCTTCATCAACCGCACGTACGGCATAGCCGGAAGGAAGGGCGGGAAGATGAATTTGCGGGCTGCCGCAAGCCCTTACATCTTCTCGGGCCTGTTGAAGTGCGGCGTGTGCGGATCGAATTACATGCTGGTGTCGGGAGGCGGAAAGAATAAGTACGGCTATGTTCGCGGCGCTGACTACGGGTGCCCGAACTATGCGTTCCGGGGAACCTGCACGAATTCGCGGCGGGTTAAGCGAGATACGCTAGAAGCGGAGTTGCTGTCGAAACTGCAGCGCGACGTTCTGTCCGATGCGGCTATAGATTTCGTCCTCGAAAAGCTGGGAGAGGAAATCGAGCGGCGCTTCGCGGCAATGGGCGGGGAGATGGACGCCATGCGGAAGCGGAAGGGCGTGCTGGAAACGGAGATCGGAAACCTGTCCCGCGCTATCGCTAGCGGTCCTGATGATGTGCCGTCGCTGAGAGCAGCAATTGTAGAACGCGAGAAAGAAATCTCGGGCCTAGTCGAGAAAATCACCGGGAAGGGAAAAGGCTCCGTACAAAAGCAAATTGTTGGCCTTCGGAAGTTCGTCCGCGAGGGAGTAATGGACATACGGGAGGCCCTAGCTGGGAAGCACGGCCAGCCCGCCATCGTGCGCCAAGAGCTATTCCGGCACATTGACGCCATTATACTGCTGCCAGAAGGCGAGGAAATTCGCTACAAAGGCAGCTGGAAATTGTTAGGCGATATAAAGTGTGCCGAGGGGCAGAGTTGAACTGCCTACGCCGGCCTTTTCAGGGCCGCGCTCTACCGGTGAGCTACCTCGGCACCGGAACAACACCAGATTTTACGGAAAGCGCGGCGCAGTGGAAAGAGAAAAACAATTTCCTCGCGAGAGGCCCCGAAGAGAGATCCTTCAGCCGACCAAGAACAAAAGCGTCGGCTTCAGGTTCGTGCCTAGACTACGGTGGAGTTACCGGACTCCCGAAACCGGAGATGACGACCCACGACCCTGCTCGAGTCGTCAGCGCGTTGATTCGTCGAACTCGCGCATCCAGTCCCTTTTCTTCAAGACTTCCCGCGGCCTTGTTCCGTCGGCCGGCCCAACGATGCCATCCTTCTCCATCAAGTCGATCAAACGCGCGGCTCGACCGTAGCCGATCCGGAGGCGGCGCTGGAGAGTGGAAGTCGAAGCGCGCCCCATTTCGCACACGACGCGGACGGCATCCTGATAGAGGTCGTCGTCCACTTCTTCATCGCCGCCGTCGGCTGCGTCCGCACCGCCGCCCATAACGCTCTCGTCCTTAGGCGGCCTGAGCAGCTCTTCGTTGTAGATGGCTTTCGCTTGGTCGCGCCAGAAGTCCGCCACGGCTGCGACTTCCCTTTCGTTGACGTAGGGACCGTGAACGCGGTGCAGGCGCGACGATCCCGCCGGTAAATAGAGCATGTCGCCCTTGCCAAGAAGCGATTCCGACCCGTTGGCGTCGAGAATCGTTCGCGAGTCCACCTTGCTCGCCACGCGGAAGGAGATGCGCGCCGGAAAATTCGCTTTGATCAGACCCGTGATGACGTCGACGGACGGGCGCTGGGTGGCCAGGATGAGATGGATTCCTACCGCTCGCGCCATTTGTGCGAGGCGCGTGATCGATTCCTCGACGCCGTTCGTATCCACCATCATCAGATCGGCCAGCTCGTCGATCACGATCACCAGGTAGGGAAGCGGCCGGTGTTCCTCGTCTTCGGCGCTTTCGAACAGCGACAGGGATTGCCCTTTCCCGAACGTGCGGTTGTACTGCTCGATATTCCGGACGCCGCGCTGCGCAAGTGTCTTCAGGCGCCGCTCCATCTCGCGGGTCGCGTTCCGCAGGACGTTTGCGGCCACTTTCGGGTCGGTCACGACCGGCGTGAAGAGGTGCGGGATATCGGCGTAGAGGCCGAGTTCAAGCCGCTTTGGGTCAACCAGCACGAGTTTCAATTCATCCGGAGTGGCTTTGTAGAGCATGCCCATCAACAGGGAATTGATGAAGACGCTCTTGCCCGTTCCCGTCGCGCCCGCGATCAGGAGGTGCGGCATCTGCGTGAGATCGGTGACGCGGATGCGCCCGATCAGGTCTTTTCCCATCGGCAGAGTCAGCTTCGAAGTCGAATGCGAGAATTCCGGCGACTCGATCACGTCCCGGAGAGCAATTGTTTCGCGGCGAGCGTTCGGCACTTCGATGCCGACGGTCGATTTTCCCGGAATGCGCTCGATCAGAATGGACTCGGCGCGCAGCGCAAGGCAGAGATCGTCGCCGAGGCCCGTGATCCGGCTGTACTTGATTCCCGCCTCGGGTTTGAATTCGAAGGTCGTCACGACCGGCCCCGGATTGATCTGCGTGATATGGCCCGCGACGTCGAACTCGGCGCACTTCTGCTCGATTGCGCGGGCACATTCTTTCAGCTCGCCCTCGTCCATCTTTTCGCCGCGTTCGGCGTTGTGCAGCAAGGTCGGCGAGGGCAGCTTGAAGCTGGTCCGCCCGCGTGAAATCTTCGGCTCCGTGCCCGGTGTTTTGGGCGAAGGCGCGGCATCCGGGTCGCGGAACTTGATTACGGCGGGCCCGCGCTCCGTCAGTATCGGCTCGACGCGCCCTGTAGTCTCGATCTCCTCGTCTTCGTCGATCTCCTTCGTCGAAATCCGTTGCTGGGCCACCGGAGGCCGCCCCGCGATCTTGATCTCCTCGACGCGCTTCCGCAGGCGGACGGCTTCACGCTCCTCGCGCCACTGCTTCGCCCGCGCAATCCAGCCGCCGACCAAGCCCTCGCCGCCCATCGGCTTTTTCATCCATTGCACCGCGGCGCGGAACGAGAAGCTCGTGGTCAGAAACAGCGCGGTTAACAGCGTCGCAATGGCCACCAGATGAGCGCCAAAGGGGTTGAAGGCCGCACGCAGACCCTGCGCCAGGATTGAGCCGAGCAGCCCTCCCGGCGGTAGCGCGCCGCGCACATCCGGGATGCGAGCCAGCGCCATCTCCGCGGCCAGCGAAGCAAGGAGCATTGCCGATCCAACCAGCCTCGCCACCGGCGCTCCCACCGTCTGGCTGCGGAACCAGCGCATTGCCACGACGAGCATCCCTATCGGAAAGAGAAACGCCGCGTAGCCGCCCAGCTGGAAGAACAGATCGGCCAAATACGCACCGACGGGTCCGATCCAGTTCCGCGCCGGCCCCGCTCCGGGTGGCGGCGCCGATACGTCGAAGGAGGCGTCGTGAGGCGAATAGGAGAGCAGGCTCAGTGCGAGCAGGGCTGCCAGGCTGAGCCCTACGAAGCCGATCAGCTCATTGAAGCGTTTGTTTTCCGTTGGTGTAAGAACGCGCACAAAACATCTCCGTTTGCCCTCTGGGACCCCATCGCGCAGGACCAAGAAAGCTTTCCGTGGCTGGATAGGGGAAGGCCTGCTCGGGCCGTGCGGGCGCTATCGCACGGAGCCCAGCGGGAGGAACGCCCACGAATATAGCAAACAAGGTGCGAGAGTAAACATCGATCTTTGAAGATTGTGCAAACGGAAAAGGGGCCGGACGATGTGTCGAACACCGAGAGATCGAAAACCGCAAGGAGATTTAATCCGAGACGCGGATTATCCACTCCTGGTGGAGGGCCAGCGACATGACGACGGCGGCAGCAACGAGACAGTAGACGCCGAAGACATACCAGCGCCCGGTCTCGAGCCAGCGGCTCAGCCATTTCAGGGCCAGCAAGCCGGCAAGGAAAGCGAAGACGGCTCCGAGGACACTGGGCACGACGGCGGAGGTCAGCATCGAACCAAGGTGACCGTGCTGAGTCTGAATCAGCCGCCACGCCTCGCGCGCAATCGCGGCAGGGGTAAGGATCACCGCGAGAGCGAAACTAAAATCCTCGGAGCGCACCTTCCCCACGCCGAGGAGCATGCCAGTCGAGATGGTTGCGCCGGAGCGAGAGAAGCCGCGAATCAGCTCTTCCGCGACGATCACATGAGCCGAGCTCGAGACGGGAAGTAGTTCAGCCAGCCCCTGCACAACAGCCAGAACGATCACGTGCAGCAAAGACATGAGAGCAATGCCGCCTTCCTGATTCTTCGGACAGAACGACGAACGGGCGCATCACGCGAGGGGTTTGACCATCGAGTAGGCGTCGCGTCCTCCCGGATAGTAGCCCTTCTTCACCCCGCGAGTACGATAGCCATGCTTCTGCCAGAACGCAATTGCGGGCGCATTGTCGGTCGCCGTTTCGAGCGCTATCTCTTTCGCACCGCTTGCGGCGAGCCTGCGCTCCACTTCGCGGAGCAGCGCCGTCGCCACGCCTTGCCGCCTGTACGCCCCGAGCACGTCGATCGTGACGATGTAGCCCCAGTCCTCTTCGTGCGCCGTCACGCAAAACCCGACGATCGCGGGTTTGTCCACTCCGGTTTCCGCCACGACGCATTCGGCGCCGGGGAACCGCAAATAGTTCCGCAACTCACGCCGCGAATATGCGATCGTCGGCTCGTAGCAAGCCTGGTCAATTTCGTAGAGGGTTTCGAAATCGGCGGGCCGGTAGGGGCGCAATGTGAGATTTGAAGCCACGGAGTCACGGAGCCACAGAGAGAGGAGGTCGAAATCGACCGTCCAGATTCACCCTACACTTCCAGAATGACGGGCAGGATAAGGGGACGCTTGGAAGTCTGTTTGTTCAGGTAGCGTTTCAGGTCGACGCGAATTTTTTCCTTGATGACGCTCCAGTCCATCTTTTCCTCGGCACTGGATTGTTCAATCGTCTTTAGGATCACTTCCCGCGCTTTCGTCAGGATCTCCTGGCCGTCGTCGCTCGGCAGAAATCCGCGGGTCACGATTTCGGGCGAGATTTCGATGCGCCCGGTGTGCTTGTCGATCGCGATGATCGGGACGACAACGCCGTCTTCGGAAAGATGGCGCCGGTCGCGGATCACGACGTCCTCGATCTCTTCGAGGGAGCCCGAATCAACCATTACGCGCCCGGCAGGCACGGGTTCCCGCTCGTGGGCGCCCCCATCCGCGGTGAATTCGAGCGGGTGGCCGCTCTCGAGGAGGAAAATCTGCCCGGATACCGCCCCCACCTGTTCGGCCATCGCCGCGTGCTGAAACAGCTGCCGGTATTCACCGTGGAGGGGGATGAAGTATTTCGGCCGAACAAGCTGGAGCAAAATCTTCATTTCTTCCTGGCTCGCGTGGCCCGAGACGTGAATCGGCGCGGACCGCCCGCCTTCGTAATAGACGAGCACGCGGCGCCGGAAGAGGTGGTCGATCATGCGGAAGATCGCCTTTTCGTTTCCTGGGATGATGCGGGCCGAAAGGATCACCGTGTCGTTTTCTCCGACGCTGAGCATTCGATGGTTATCCACCGCGATCCGCGAGAGCGCCGACATCGGCTCGGCCTGGGTGCCGCTTGCGAGCACGACGAGCCGCTTCGGATCGAAGGTCCGGATATCCTGCGGCCGGACGACGCTGCCATCCGGGATGCGCAGCTTGCCGAGCCCGTGCGCGATCTCGATGTTGTCCACCATGCTTCGGCCGACGAACCCGATCTTCCGCCCCACGGACCGCGCGATCTCGATGACTTGTTGGATGCGGTGGACGGAACTCGAGAAGCACGAGACCACGATCTTTTCCGGCGCGGCGCGGAACAATTCCTCCAGGCGAATGACCACGGCCCTCTCGGAGGGCGTGAAACCGGGCCGTTCGACGTTCGTGCTGTCGCTGAAGAGCGCGAGCACGCCTGCCTGTCCGTAGCGCGCGAACGCGTGCAGGTCGAACGGCTTTCCGTCGACGGGCGTCGGGTCAATCTTGAAATCTCCCGTGTGGATGATCACGCCGACGGGCGTGCGAATCGCGAGCGCGACGCAATCGATCGTGCTGTGGGTCACGTGCAGATACTCGACCTGGAACGGCCCAAGCGTCGTGGTTTCACCCGGCGCGACCTCGTGCAGCTTGGCTGAATCGAGCAGGCCGTGCTCTTCGAGCTTCTTTCGCACGAGCGCGAGCGTGAACTGCGTACCATACACCGGCACACTGAGGTCGCCAAGGATGTAGGGAATCGCGCCGATATGGTCCTCGTGCGCGTGCGTCAGGACGATCGCGCGGACCATCCGCTTGTTCTGCTTCAGATAGGTGATGTCGGGGATCACGATGTCCACGCCGAGCAGCTCTTGCTCGGGAAACATGAGCCCCGCGTCGATTACGATGATGTCGTCGCCCGAGCGCAGCGCGAGCATGTTCATGCCGAACTCGCCCAGGCCGCCCAGCGGAATGGCCCACAAAGAAGGTGCGCTCAAGTGAGTGTTCGTTCTCAGGACTTCACGGTCATCGTATCACAGTGCGATTCGGCCTGCCGCGAGACCGCCGAATCGCTCGGCTATCGGACACAAGCTGGTGCGAAGCTACTGTTCAGTAGCAATTGCCTCTTCAACGTGCCGATGCGCTTTGCCGATGTGCTCGAGTATGCGGCCCTGCAAACCCTGCATGGCTGCGTCGTCTTGTTCTTTCTGGACGTCATCGTGCGCCTTGTTGAGCACGTCAGCCGCCTTGTTCAGGCGCGGGATCCATCGCAGGTGCGAATCAATGCCCGGGTGATCGTCGAGGCTTTTGCCATCGTCGATGCCCGCGGCCTTGAGCTCTGCGATGGCTTGGTCGATTTCATCCATCGCCGCCTTTTCCGGATCGTGCAACACGGGGCTATCCGGATGCGCCATAAGGGCACGGGCGTACCGCAAGTTCCCCAGAGCGTGCAAGTAGGCGGGATGCTTGTCAGGGGCTGGCTTCGCGCTCGCGCCGAACACGAGGACCAACGTCCATGCCATCGTCATCGCAAAAGCAGCTGCGACAAATCTGTTCGTGGGTTTCATCGTGGGATTCTCTCCTCCCTCGTCATGATCTCAAGCGGGCATTCTGCTGCAATACACCGCCAACAATCTAGCACCGCTCCGCGTCTTGAAGAAGCTGTTAAGGCTCAGGGGTGGCGCGTGAAGATAGGTCGCCCGGAATTCGCAAATTGTGCGAAACGCCTATAGAATTACCCGCGCATGAAGCGTATCGCCATACTGGGTTCCACGGGGTCGATCGGCCGCCAGTGCCTGAGCGTCGTCGATTCACTGCCGGGCCGCTTTGAAGTGGTCGCGCTGGCGGCAGGCTCAAACGTCCGGCTGGTCGCGAGCCAGATCGCGCTCCACCGGCCCAAGGTTGTTTCCGTCGCCACAGAAGGCGATGCCGCCGAACTGCGGGCCGCCCTCGGAACCGGTCGCTCGTCGAGAGGAGCTGAGTCGAATCCAGAGATTCTTTTCGGGTCCGAGGGCATCGAGCGTGTCGCAACACACCCCGAAGCCGAAACGGTCCTCTCTGGGGCTGTGGGCGTCGTCGGTTTGCCCGCTACCTACAAGGCCATCGAGCACGGCAAGAACATCGCACTCGCCAACAAGGAAGTTCTCGTGGCCGCCGGGGAGGTGGTGATGGCCGCGGTGTCGCGCCACGGCGTTTCGCTTCTCCCTGTCGATAGCGAACACAATGCCATCCATCAGTGCCTGCGTGCGGGAGAGCGTCGGGAGGTCAAGCGCCTCGTGCTCACCGCTTCTGGAGGACCTTTTCGCAAGACGCCCGTCGCGCGGCTCGCCAAGGTGACGCCCAAGCAGGCCCTTGCCCATCCCAATTGGAAAATGGGCCCGCGGATTACGATCGATTCCGCCACGCTAATGAACAAGGGCTTCGAAGTCATTGAGGCGTGCTGGCTCTTCGGTATGGGACTCGACAAGGTACAAGTTGTCATTCATCCCCAGTCGACGATTCACTCGATGGTTGAGTTCGTGGACGGCTCCATCCTGGCGCAGCTGGGCCCCACGGATATGCGCATGCCGATCCAATACGCGCTAACGTTTCCGGAACGAGTTGCATCCAATGGGTGTGCGCTCGACTGGTCTACGCTGCGGGAGCTCGACTTCGCGGACGTTCCGGCACGGAAGTTCCCATGTTTGGAGCTGGCCAAAGCAGCGCTTCGCCAGGGAGGTCCGTTGCCCTGCGCGCTGAATGCGGCCGACGAAGTCGCCGTAGCCGCATTTCTCGAGCACCGGCTGCCGTTTCCGGGGATTGCCGCAGTGATCGAGCGCGTTCTCGAGCGCATGCCGCGCAGCACGCTTCACGGCATCGGTGACGTGCTGACAGCCGACGCCGAAGCTCGCCGCATCGCCCGCGAAGAGATCGAGCGACGAAAGAAGCGAGCCAGCCGATAGAAGCTTCAGGCGCCGGAACCTTGCAGTTTGCTTTTGGTACGGTACCGTCGCTGTTCGTTTTCAAATGCGGGCGAATTTTGTAGAATGTAGCCGAGGAGATTATGGCGGTTAGTTTTCTGCGGGACATCATTGCCGGGGCGCTTGTTCTCGGCATCCTGGTCTTGTTTCACGAATGGGGACATTTTGTCGTCGCGAAGCTCTGCGGCGTGCGCGTGGACGTCTTTTCGATCGGATTTGGCACGCGCTTGTGGGGCGTGAAGCGCGGCGACACGGACTACCGTTTGAGCGCGCTACCGCTCGGTGGTTACGTCCGCATGGCCGGCGATAACCCCGTCGAAGAACGCACGGGCGCGCCTTACGAGTTTCTGTCGAGGCCTCGCTGGCAGCGTTTTCTGATAGCGATTGCCGGCCCCGCGATGAACATCCTCGTCACCTTCCTGATCTTCTGCGGGATCTACGTTTTTGCAGGCATACCAGTGGACGCATACCTGCACCAGACTGCCGACGTGGCCGCCGTGCCGCAGAGTGCGGCGGCTGGCGCCCAAGGCGTACAGGCGGGCGACCGCATCGTCCAAGTCGGCGGCGTAACCACGCCGACGTGGGGCAAGGTGCTGGCGCAAGTGACTAAAGCCAACCCGGGTGAGACTGTTTCGATGGTCGTCCTGCGGGACGGCGCGAGGCAGACGTTGAGCCTGACTGCTCCCGCGAAAGGGGCCTCAGTCGATTCAGTGGTGGGCTATCCGTTCGTGCCTCCGGTAATCGATGAAGTGTCGCCGGGATCTCCGGCTGCACGAGCCGGGCTGGCGCCGGGCGATACAATCATTTCGATCGACGGCCGCCCAGTCGTCACGTGGCAGCAGTTGGTCGATAAAGTCCGCAGCTCCGACGGCCGCGCGATCCAGTTCGTGGTTCGGCGCGATGGGAAGGATGTTCCGCTCGTCATCACCCCGATCCATACCATGACGGTCAGCGGCGACATGGCCTGGCAGATCGGCACTCTGGTAAAGTCGCCGGAGGCATTCGAGCATCAGGGGATTCTCACGTCTGCGAAAGAGGCGGGCATCGAGACCGGCCTGTATGCACGCCTGATCGGCAATATTTTCACGGGACTCTTCCGCGGCAGGCTTTCGGTGCGCGACCTTGCGGGCCCCGTCGGTATTGTCCAGATGTCCGGACAGGCAGCGAAGGGCGGTCCGATGACGCTCCTGAACTGGATGGCTTACATCAGCCTGGATCTGGGCTTGCTCAACCTGCTGCCGATTCCGATCCTGGATGGGGGCCACGTCCTGATGCTGGCGATCGAAGGGACGCTCCGCCGCGACCTAAGCCTCGCTTTCAAGGAGCGTTTCGTTCAGGTCGGCCTTGTCTTTCTCTTGGGCCTCTTCGCCTTCGTGATGTACAGCGATATTCTCAGAGTGATTCAGACCCACTAGTCTTCCCGGCCCGGCCGCCTAGGCTCTATCGGAGCAGGGAAGCGGCCTTCTGGTATACTGTTGCTCAATCGCCATGTCTGCCACATCTGCACATCGTGTATCGGCCGGTGAGCGCATCAATGTGGATGAGCCGGCCGGTCACCTTCAGAGCGAACTGAAGGCCCGCGGCATTCGCCTGACGCGCCAGCGGCGCGTCGTGGTCCAGGTGATGGAGTCGGCCGCGCGGCACATGGACGCCGGAGAGATTCTCGAGGGCGCGCAGCAGATCGATTCGGACATCACGCGTGTCACGGTCTACCGCACGCTCGATCTGCTCAAGCGCCACGGCTTGATCGACGAGCTCGATCTGCTGCACCTTCGCGGCCACCGCCACTACTACGAAAGCCACGGCCCGCGCGATCACATTCACGTCGCCTGCATACGGTGCGGCAAAGTGCGCGAGTTTGAAAGCCAGCTCTACGAGGACCTGAAGAAGCAGATTTCGCGCGATTGCGGCATCGAAATAACCGTCAGCCGCACGGAAATCGGCGGTCTCTGTGCCGACTGCCGCAAGAAGAGTGATTCGTAGCCCCGTCTATTGTGGGATCGCGAAATATTCCTTCGCAGCTTCGATATCTTTGAGCACCTGCCGGCGCAACGCATCCGGCCCTGAGAATTTCTGTTCGTCGCGCAGCCGCGCCCAGAATCGCACTTCCATCTTTCCCGTGGTGAGATCTTCGCTGAAATCGAACAGGTGGGATTCAATGGTCACTCGCGTGCCGTCGAAAGTCGGCCGCACGCCCACGTTCGTTGCCGCCCGGTAGGTTTTCCTCTGAACGACCGCTTCGGTTGCGTATACGCCGGTCTTCGGCAGCGCCTCCTGGTCGGTGGCGAGATTGAGCGTGGGAACGACCAGCCTTCGTCCCTGGCCCGTCCCGGTGCGGATTTCGCCCTCGAGCGTGTAGGGCCTTCCGAGCAGGCGCCGCGCCTCGTCGACGCGCCCCTCGCGGACCGCATTTCGAATCGCCGTGCTCGACACCACGATGCCATCCGCGATCACCGGCGGCACGATTTCGACCTCGAATCCCCAGCGCGCTCCCAAGCCGGCGAGCAGCTTGATGTCCCCTTTCTGTCGGTGCCCGAAGCGGAAATTTCCACCGATGAGGACCGCCTGCACGGCGATTGTGTCCACCAGAAATCGCTGCACGAAGTCTTCCGCGGTTACGTTCGCGAGTCCCGCTTCGAATCGCAAGACAAGCGCCGCATCGATGCCGATGGTCTCGATTGTCGCCAATCGTTGCTCGAGCGTCATTAGCAGCGCCGGCGCTTCGGAGGGCCGCAACACTCGCGATGGATGCGGATAGAACGTGAGAACGGCGGACAGTCGGCCGGTTTGCTGGGCAAGCTCGTGCACACGGCGCAGAATGCGTTGGTGTCCAAGGTGCACGCCGTCGAAGTTTCCCACCGTGACAACGGCCGGCCGGGCTGGGCGTCCGAATTGCGCTGCCCACTCCGATTCCGAATGCAGGACTGCGAGCGGCATCAGAGCGCTGCCTCGAATTGGAGTCCATCGTAGGCGAGACGAACGTTCTCGGGTAGGCGCGCATTCGTTTCTGCGTGGCCGAGGTCATGGCAGATGTGAGTGAACCACGCCCGCTTTGGCTTCAGCTCCCGGACGAGCGCAAGAGACTGCTCGACGGTCGAGTGGGTCGGGTGCGGGACATAACGCAATGCGTCAAGGATGAAATCATCGAGGCCGCCGAGCAGCGCTTTAGAGCTTTCCGGCACGCGGCTGAAATCCGTCAGATACGCGGCCGCGCCGCAGCGGAATCCCAGCACAGGCTGAGACCCATGCATCGCGGGGATGGGAATCATCCGCGCGCCGAACAGATCAAACGGCCCGTCGATCGTGTGCAGAGCAACGAGCGGCACCGTGCTCTCCACCGGAGCATCGTCGAAAATGTAGGCGAACTGGCGCCGGAGAAGGGCGAGCGTGTCCGCGGATGCATAAATCGGCACCACTCCTCGCTGCTTCAGATTGTACGGACGAATGTCGTCGAGGCCCATGACATGGTCGGCGTGCCCGTGCGTGAAGAGGACGGCGTCGAGGCGGTCGATCCGAGCGCGCATCGCCTGATATCGAAAATCCGGCGTCGTATCGACGACCACGTTGCGCCCGCCGTAAGCCAGCAGCACCGAGGGGCGAGTCCGCTGGTCGTGCGGGTCCGGCGACTCGCACACGGCGCAGTGGCATCCAAGCGTCGGCACGCCCATCGACGTGCCCGATCCCAGGACCGTCAGTTGTAGTGAAGGCATGAATTCACAGGAAGGATTCCGAACCGCGCATCAAGGCCGCAGACTCGAACCAAATTCGACGAATCCGCGTGGTTACCGCTTTCCGGCCTTGTTTGCCATGGCTTCGGCGGCCGCCTTCGACACTTCCATAAAGGTTAGCTTCAGGCTGCCGACCACCTCGATCAGCAAGTCCTCATCGGTCTTGGCGATGTTTCCGCGGGTCTTCTCGCGCAACACATCGAGCATATCGATCATCTCCCGAGCTCCCTCGAGGTCGAGAAACGGCTGACCAGTTCGTGGATCCGCCATTCCGCCGAGCATGGCCGCAGCATTCCGCGTGAGAAAATCAACCAGCATCTGGAAACTGCGCGAGGGCGCAATTGAGTCAGCTGAATCAGCCGATGCCGCGTCCGCCGAAGGAGCCGGGGCCGCGGAGCCGGATGGTGCCGGAGTGGGCTTCGCAGCCGTCGGCGCACTGGCCTTCCGGGCGCTCGCGACCTCTTCGTCGCGGCGCTCCTGCTCAACGGCATCCTTGCGCAGCTCACCCTCTTCGGTGAAGAGCCGCCGGTCTACAACCTTGAAGCCCTCGTCCTGCTTGGGGTCGGTCACTTGGTAGCCCTCAGCTTGTGTCAGACTCGAAGTGAAAATTCTAACATCCGGGTCTACGCGCCACAAGCTGGTGGCTGGAAGGGCAAACCACGGTTGCGGCTGCTCGCGACACCCTGTAAATTGACGTGTCGTCAAAAGAAGGGCGAGCGAACTCCTGATGCTGCGACGGCAAGAGAATGCCGGAAAACGACCGGCACGGAAGCAACCGAAGCCTCGCGTTTCCTCACGGGCACACATCGAGGTCCGTGCGCGGGACAAAGCCGCGGGGAAATGGTTTGCGAAGCTGGTCGCGCTTCAGGCGCGGCTCCGCGGCCCGACGGGTTGCCCGTGGGACCGCGAACAGACTCATCAGTCGCTTCGCAAATTCCTGATTGAGGAGGCCTACGAAGTTCTCGACGCGATGGACTCAGGCAATCCGGAGGAATTTGCCTCGGAACTCGGCGATCTGCTCCTTCAGGTGACTTTTCATGCGATCCTCGCCGAAGAGGCCTGCCGCTTCACGATTTCTGACGTGATCGAGTCGGTGCACGCGAAAATGGTCCGGCGCCATCCCCACGTTTTCGGCGACGTGACAGCCAAAACGCCGGCGGCCGTGCTGAAAAACTGGGAGCAGATCAAGCGCGACGAGCGAGCGGAGGAAGGGAGAGCTCGGGAGGACTCACTCCTCGGAGGAGTGCCGCGCTCGCTTCCGGCCGTTCTCGAGGCCTACCAGCTCACACGCCGCGCATCGCGCATTGGGTTCGACTGGGAGAACCTTGGCGGCATCCTCGACAAGCTGGAGGAAGAGAAAAGTGAACTCAAGTCTTTGATGCCGCCGACGGGGGAGGGCGACCCTGGAAGGGCTGGCAGACAAGCTCGCCATGTCGAAGAGGAAATCGGCGATCTGTTCTTCGTTTGCGTCAACATCGCGCGCTTCCTGGGCGTGGATCCCGAGATCGCACTGAAGAAGACGAACCGCAAGTTCAAGCGGCGGTTTCAATGGATGGAATCGGCCGCAGAGCGTGAGGGCCGCCGCCTTGCCGATTTGCCGCGCGCACGGATGGAAGAGCTCTGGAACCAGTCCAAGGCCCACGACTAAGATATTTGTACGCATGCCCTTCCTAGAGATGCCACTTTCATAAGACGAGCTTATGTACCGCGCAACAATTCGAAATTGGACAAATGCCTCTTGCCGGCGCCTAATCGCATTGGAGGTAAGAATTCGCAAATGACCGAAAGTCCGGGCGTCAATCTCTGGTCGACTAAGGAGCACGCTCTCGACTACCTGCGCCGGGCGGACACAATTCCGCACCGGGAGGAAGGCGAGAGAACTCTACTGGAGTTGCTGCCTGCCGGCGCGAAGCGAATTCTCGATCTTGGGGTGGGCGCGGGAAGGCTGCTCGCGCTCGTCAAGACTGCCAGGCCAACCGCGCAGTTCGTTGCGCTCGACTTCTCGCCGACGATGCTAGAAGAACTGCACAAGCTCTTTGATGACGATCGCAGCGTAACCATCGTTGCGCACGACTTCGAGAGGAAATTGCCGCGGATGGACCGTTTCGACGCCGTGATTTCGAGCTTTGCGATTCACCATGTGCCACACGAGCGAAAGCGTGCGCTCTACGGCGAGATAT
The DNA here is from genome assembly GCA_050015155.1 of Candidatus Acidiferrales bacterium. GTDB lineage: Bacteria > Acidobacteriota > Terriglobia > Acidiferrales > UBA7541 > Palsa-295. Next base: position 31,991 of record JBEKBY010000025.1, read on the forward strand.
TCGACATCCTTGCGCCTGGCGGCATCTTCTGCAACCTCGAGCACGTTGCCTCTCCGACTCGCGAGGTCCACGTGGCGTTCCTGCGTGCAATCGAGGTGGAACAGGAAGACCCGTCGAACAAATTGCTCGATCTCGAAACGCAGTTGCGCTGGCTGCGCGAGATCGGTTTTCAGGACGTGGACTGCTACTGGAAGTGGCGCGAGTTGGCGCTTTTGGCCGGCACGAAGCGGGTTTGATCCAAGGAGCATTCGGCACTGCCGTGATCGTTTCAAGTAAACTCCACTGGTGGTTTCCCATATACTCTGATTGCTCGTGATGATCCAGCCGCGCCCCACGCATGAAATCGAAATACGCCACTGCGCGACCCTCGCGGAATACGAAGAATGCGTCCGCATCGAGCAGATGACCTGGGGCGACGGGATCGCGGTCCCCTCAGCCATCTTCGTCGTGGCGAATCACACCGGCGGACAGGTGATCGGCGCGTTTGGTGCCCCTTCCGGCGGCGCCAACGGAGCAAGGATGGTCGGCTTCACGCTGACGCTTGCGGGCATCCGCGCGGGCAAGCCGTTTCTTCACTCGCACATGACGGCCGTAGTCCCCGAGTTCCGCGACCACGGCGTGGGACGCCGGATGAAACTGTTTCAGCGCCAGGACGCGCTGAAGCGCGGCATCGAGCTCATTGAGTGGACGTTCGATCCACTGGACCTGAAGAACGCGCATTTCAATTTCGTGCGTCTCGGCGCGGTCGCGCGACGGTTTATTCCCGATTGTTATGGCGTCACGTCGAGCCCGCTACACGCGGGTCTTTTGACCGACCGGCTCGTGGCGGAATGGTGGCTCAGTTCCGAGCGCGTGAAGTCAATTCTTGCGGACGACCCGATACCGCTGAAAGGCGCCGCCGTGCGGATCGGGCTGCCGGCGAATCTTGCCGAAATCAAGGCGCGCGACCGCGCCGCTGCGGCGCGAGTCCAGGCCGAAGCCCGCGAACAATTCCAGAAGTGGTTCGCAAAGGGCTACGTCGCGACGGGCATTGAGACTCGCGGCGGAACAACCGAGTACATCCTCGAACCGGCCGGTGCGATTGCCGGTTTGCGCCTTCCGGAGATCACGGAAGGCTGAAAGGAAAGAGTGCGAGTCAGAAAACTCACGCTTCGCGAGATCCACCTCCGGCTTTTGTCGCCGTTCGAGACGAGCTTCGGGACCTCGGAACTCCGCCGCATCCTGCTGCTCGAGGCTGACGTGGACGGCGGCATCGCGGGCTGGGGCGAATCGACGGCGGGGGAGAATCCGTTTTACTCCTACGAAACTGTCGAGACGGCGTGGCACATCCTTCGCGACTACTTGTGGCCGCTCGTGCGGGGCAGGGAGATTGCCGCCGCGTCGGAAGTTTGGGATTCGTTTGCTCCTGTCCGAGGCCACAACATGGCGAAGGCGGCGCTTGAGACCGCGCTCTGGGATGCCGAAGGGAAGCAAAGCAACCTGCCGCTCGCCAAGCTCTTGGGGGGCACGCGCGAGGAGATTCCCTGCGGCGTTTCGATCGGCATTCAGCCGACGATGGGCGGTCTCATTGCAAAAGTTGAAGAGGCGTTGGCGGCCGGGTATCAGCGCATCAAGATCAAAATCAAGCCTGGCCTCGACGTCGAGCCGGTGCGCGCCCTGCGCGAGCGCTTTCCCCGCGTGCGCTTGATGGCGGATGCGAACTCGGCCTACCGCCTTGAGGACGCGCCGCTGCTGAAGCGGCTCGACGCATTTCATCTCATGATGATCGAGCAACCGCTCGGCTGGGACGATATCTTTTCCCACGCACAGCTCCAGCGGCAACTCGAGACGCCGGTGTGCCTCGATGAGTGCATTCATGATGTGGAGCACGCGCGCGCCGCGATCGAATTGGGCGCGTGCCGCATCATCAATATCAAGCTGGGCCGCGTGGGCGGACATACGGCCGCGCGGCGCATTCACGATCTTTGCCAGGCAAAGTCGGTTCCCGTCTGGTGCGGCGGGATGCTCGAATCGGGGATCGGCCGCGCGCACAACATCGCCATGTCGTCGCTCGCTAATTTCTCGCTTCCGGGCGACGTCTCGGCAAGCCGCCGTTATTGGGACGAAGACATCATCGAGCCCGAAGTGGAAGTCTCAAGCCAGGGGACGATTCGCGTCCCGTCCGCGCCAGGCATCGGCTACGCACCGCGCATCGACCGGGTCGAATCGCTCACAAAGCGCCGCGAGGTCCTCGAATAGCACTTGAGTTGCTCCTCTACGACAGGGACCACGAGCGGCACGTCCATTCCTGCGAGTTCTCGCCGGCCCAGCTCGCTTTTGCTCGCAGCGGGGCTTGCGGCGATGCTCCTCGTGTGGTGCTTCAACTACACGGCCGGCAAGATCGCCCTCCGTCACATGGATCCGCTGTCGCTGGCATCGATTCGGATCGAATTGGCCGCCGTGCTCATGCTCGGGGTGTACTTCTCGCGTCGCGATCGCCGCCCGTTTCACCCGCGCGACTTCTGGACATTCACATACCTCGGTTTCCTCGGTGTGGTGCTGAATCAGGGTTTCTATACAGTCGGTTTGGGCTACACGACGTCAGAGCGTTCCGTGCTGGTAGTCGCGCTCGCGCCAATTCTGGTTTTGTTGTTCGCCCGGGCGATGAAGCTCGAGGCCTTCACTCCCGCTAAGATCGCAGGCATGGCGATTGCTTTCCTGGGCGTGATGCTGCTCGAGACCGAAAGCGGATCGCTGGGCCATACGCCGTTGGTGGTCGGCGACGTGATCACTTTCATCGGTGTGGCAGGATTCGCCGTCTACAGCGTGCTCGGCAAGAAGGTCCTCGCCCGGTCGGCATACGACGCCGTATCTTTCAACACGTTTTCCCTGGTCGCGGCGGCCGTGATGCTACTGCCCATCGCGGTGCGGCAGGGAATCGCGCTCGATTGGAAAACCGTGGGATGGGCCGGATGGGCAGGGCTCGGCTACATGACGGTCTTCAGTTCGGTTTTGGTGTACACGCTGTTCTACTGGCTTCTGCGCCACATGGAGGCGTCGCGAGTCGCGGCGGTCAACTACCTACAGCCATTCATCGTAATTTTGCTCTCGATGGCGCTTCTGGGCGAGCATCCGACCGGGCATCTGCTCTCGGGCGGCGCACTCGTGCTCGTCGGAGTCTATCTCGCGGAGCGAGTTTCGCAGGGAGCGGCGCGGATGAAGAAAGAAGGAGGCCCGGAGGTATGAGCCTCCGGGCCGGAGAAGTTGAAGGCGTGTAACGGGCTACAGCGAAAGGCGCGAAGCTACTGCGCTGGCGCCGGGGCCGTCATTTCCAGGTCGATCTGAATCGTGACGTCGTCTCCGACCATCCCGGGATCGGCGCTGACACCAAAATCCTGCCGATTGATTTTCACCGTCGCCGCCGCGCCGCGCCGGAGTCCGCCCATGGCCTTGACCGGAGCAGTGGGGCCGGTAACGTCGAGCGTTACTTCCTTGGTGACTCCGCGGATCGTCAGGTTGCCGGTCACCTTGAGGCCGTCGCCGCTCTTGGCGACCTTCGTGGATTGAAACGTGATCGTGGGAAACTGCGCCACGTTCAGGAAGTGCTCGCTCTTGAGGTCGTCGTCGCGCCGGGAGACGCGCGTGTCGATCGAAGTCGCATCGATCGTTACACTGACGCTCGATTTGGAAACGTCCTGATCGTCGAGCATGACGGTGCCGCTGATTTTCGTAAACTCACCTTGGACGTTCGAAATTCCCAGGTGGCGAACCGTGAATTGAGCGTTCGTATGCATGGGATCGAGCTGCCAGGTCGTGGTTGCCGCAAACGCCGAGACCGCCAGAATCGTCGCGAGTCCAACAGCCATCACAAACTTCTTCATCTGCTGCCTCCTCAAAATGTGTTTCAGAAATTGAAATCCGATCGTTCGCAGCGACGGTGCGCCGCGCAAGACTCCGTTGGTTTGAGCCGATGGGCTAGGAGTCCCACCCCGAACTTTGGCCCGCCGGGAGTATATACCAGTTTTCACTGTGGCTCCCATATCGTCTTGAACCGGCTTTGGGCTGATTCTGGCTCACGTTGACAGTGTCCAACTCGCATGCTACGTTCCGCGACGGAATGACAGAAGCGACATCCTCCCTCCGCAAACGTGTCGCCGTGATACCCGGCGACGGCATCGGCAAGGAAGTGATCCCGGAAGCCGTGAAGGTACTGAAGGCCGCGGCGACCGCGGGCGGCCGCGAGATTGCAATCACCGAATTCGACTGGGGGGCGGACCGCTACCTGCATGATGGCACGACCCTGCCGGCCAATGCCCCCGACATGTTCCGCCGCGATTACGACGCGATTCTGCTTGGCGCGTTGGGCGACCCTCGCGTGCCCAACAATCAGCACGGCGCGGAAATTCTGCTGGGGCTCCGGTTTAAGCTCGATCTTTACGTCAATGTGCGGCCTTGCGTGCTTTTCGATCGGCGGCTGACGCCCCTGCGGGATCGCATCGAGAAAGACATCCAGATCACCGTTCTTCGGGAGAACACTGAGGGCCTTTACGTCGGCATGGGCGGGTTTTTCAAGAAGGGCACTCCGGACGAAATCGCGACGCAGGAAGACGTCAACACGCGCAAGGGCGTCGAGCGGATCCTGCGCTACGCGTTTGATTTTGCCCGGAAGCGAGGGCTCAAGCGCGTATGCATGAGCGATAAATCGAATGCGCTCGCATATGGCCATGACCTCTGGCAGCGCGTGTTCAAGGAAGTGCGGCGCGAGTATCCCGAGATCGAATCGAGCCACATGTACATCGACAATCTGCTGATGCAGATGGTGCGTGATCCATCGCAGTTTCAGGTGATCGTCACCTGCAATCTCTTCGGTGACATAGCAAGCGACTTGGGCGCGGGCCTGATCGGGGGACTCGGGCTGACGCCATCGGGCAACATTCATCCGGGGCAAGTGTCGCTCTTCGAGCCTGTACACGGGTCTGCGCCGGACATCGCCGGGGAAAACATCGCGAATCCGATAGGAGCGGTGCTCGCCGCAGGGATGATGTGCGAATATCTTGGTTGGGCGAAGGAAGCCCGAGCGATGGAAGATGCCGTTCGCGCCGCCATCCGGGAAAATAAAACGACAAGGGACCTCGGTGGATCGCTCGGTACACTCGAAGCGGGGAATTGGGTCGCCAAACAAGTGGCGCGCGGCTAGTCGTTTCTCCCGGACCCTGAATGGCGTTTCGTTTGGCGCTTCTTTTGGGTTTTGCTCTTCCCGCCTTTTTTCTTTATCCTGTTTCGGACTTCCCGACTCTGGCCGGGCCGCTTCCACGGAGGAATCATCCCGATGCTTCGCAGAGCTTTCGCATTGAGCGCGTGTTCCATGTTCCTCGCGGCAATGTCGTGCGCCGGACAGACATCCAAGCCAGCCTCGGAACAGACGCCAGCGCCCGCGGCCGAGCGACCTTCCACGACACCCGAGGAGGCGCGGTTTCTCAAATCGACCGAAGCGTTCGTGCGCAAGCTTTTCGCCTGGAGTCCTGAGATCAAGGTGCAGCTCGGTCCCCTGGCACAATCCGCGGCTGCGGATTTTTACGTTGTTCCCATCGAAGTGACGGTGGACGACCGGAAGGAATCCGGTGAGGTCTATGTGAGCAAGGACGGCAAGACGCTCTTACGCGGTGAAATCTTCGACATGTCCGCCGATCCCTATGCCGCGAACCGCGCGAAGATTCGCGTCGAGGGCAGCCCGGCGAAGGGTCCGGCGGATGCTGCCGTTACGGTCGTCGAGTTTGCGGATTTTGAGTGCCCCCATTGCCGCGAGCTATATGGCACTCTGAAGGTCATCGAGACGAAGTATCCGCAGATTCGCGTCGTCTACAAGGATTTTCCCCTAAATCAGATCCACCCGTGGGCCGAGACTGCCGCTATCGGCGGCCGCTGCGCCTTCGAACAGTCGGCGGAGGCGTTTTGGAAGGTGCACGACTCGATCTTCGAGAACCAGGACGTTATTTCGACCGAGAACGTCTGGGACAAGCTGGTAGGGTTTGCGTCAGAGGCCGGCCTCAATGCGGACACATTCAAGGCTTGCCTTTCGTCCCCGGATGCTCAGAAGGCGGTCGAAACGGACCGTGCCGAAGGCGTCGCTCTTGGGGTCAGCAGCACTCCGACAGTGTACGTCAACGGCCGCCCCATAGCGGGTGGCGATCCGGCAACGCTGCAGCAATATATCGATTTCGAACTCCCGGCGCAGAATTCGCTGAAGAAGTGACGCTACCTGCGCACCGCGTATGCAGCGTCAGCCTGAGCATTCCGCCGCGAGAGCTTTCAGTGTTTGGACCATCTTGCCAACCTGAGCGTTAGTCCCCGTTGTTGCGGACGTTTCCTTCGGCGCCAAATAGATCGCCCAGTCGACGTCAGGAAAACCCATGCGCGTGGCCTGTGCGGGAAGCTGTTCGCGCCAGGTTCTCTGGTCACGGCTCCGGATTTTCCGGAGCGCCGCATAGACGACGCCGTGCTCCGGCTCGTGCCATATGTGATTTGCGAGCCCGCCTGCGAGTTGTTCCCATCTCGGGCGACTGAGCGCGCGATTGCATAGCGCGACCAGGATTTCGCGCTCAAGCTTGGTAATTCTCGTGGGTGAACCACCGTGGGGCAACAGTTGGCGTCCGAGATCGCGCATGCCTGGAATTGTACCGGTTTCGCTGGGGTTAGAGACAGAGGGGTGACGCCCACACTGGTCCGCGTATTGGGACTGCGGCGGGGAAAAAAGGGAGCGAACCGGCCTGCGGTTCAGGCGGCCACGACGGCGGGCCGGACAAAGTCAATCCGGTCGATGCTGGCCGCTACGCCGTAAATAGGAGTCAACTCACCCTGAAGTGAGGAGACCCGCAAGGCTTTGGCGCTAGCGCGGATTAAGGCCGAAGCGCCGCTGTCCCTCTCAGTGGGCAGAGCGAAGGTCAGCTCCATGCCAGCACCCGGTTCAATGGACAAATTCGATTGGAAGTAGATCCCCGACCTAGAGATGTCGCGAAGTTGCGCTATGTGGAATTCAGCAGGCCGCTTCCTCGAGATACATACCTGCAAGGGTAGGTAAACCTCGTATCGTCTTGCTTTTCTGCGTTCCCCCATGTGGGTTCCCCCAAATTTAATTGCGCACGATGGCTGCCACCGAAGGAGATCCTCCGTTGTTGAACACAGGCGGGTTAACGCGGGAACAAACTGATACAGCTAGGGAAAAACTTCCATGTGAGGGAAATAGATACACACGGCCTCTGCCGTTCTAGGACCAATGTCTTCTGTAGGTTAGGGGAACCAGGGAGAGCCGAGCGGCCGGTCCAACTACAGTACTGGATCGTGGAGAACAGACGCGCCCTCGGCCTCCGTAAGGAGCCCCTTGCCGATCAGGAGTTGCACGAGGCGAACAACCACTGCATGGTTGCCCATAGAGCCCGCGGCGGCCAAATTCTGTGACGGCCTCGCGGCTTCGTGGTGCGATCCCTGCCGCCCGGCCGTCAGTTCACTCAACCAGGTGTCCAGGGCTTCGCGCTGCGACGGATCAAGGCTCTCGAAAGCTATGCCCATCCCGAGGCCACCTTGGGAATAGAGCACCGTCCCATCGGTTTCGAACTGAGTCTTGCCCTTGCGTACACTCACGCGAACCTTGGAACCCACGGGAAAGGGAACCATCATATCGACGAAGCAGCCGCCGGGGCCGAGGTCCGTGGTCCGGCTCGAAAACCGCGCGCCCGAGGTCAACTCGACGATTTCTGCGGCTGCCGTGAAGATATGTCTGTCCGCGCTCCGGCGCTCGACGTCCCTTGTCGACGTTCCGCTAACTGTGCTCTGACTCCCGGAATACCGCTTCTGGCTGCTGTCGTAGCTCATCCTTGCCGTCTACCTTCCCGCCTGTTTGGTGGCGACGTTTTTCCCCTCCCGAAGCGACGCGATGCAAAGCCAATAACATTGTCTCGACCGCATTGGCCACTGACAAGCGCAATCCCGTCGGTTTTGCTCAAAAGGCAATCAGGTCCTCGTTTTCTGCGCCGTGTCAGACGACAAGCGGACCGCAACGCCGCGACAACCGAGCCAGCGATGCTCGACGCGAACCACGAATCCCATGAACTTCGGCTGTACCGGTGCTTTCTCGCCGTAAGGAAACGTCACGATCAATCTCATTCCCGGAACGTAATGGAGCTGGGACGTGGCGAAATACAATCCTTCGTTCGTGAAATCGACGACCTCGCCCACGTCTTCCTTCTCGGCAAATCGAGCCTCAAGCGGACGCACGTGCAGAGGAAGGGAGACGACTAGCCGCTGTCGGCGCCGCGCATCGTGGCCAGGTTTACGCGCCGATCTCTTGGGCGGACGCAGACCAGACCAACTGCCAAGGCTCATGCGAATTGTCAAAGTCGAGCTCATCTGTGCTTCAGTCTACCGTGGGGAACGTGTACTTTCTCATAGGGCCGCGCGGGGAAGAAGACACGTCCGCAAGGTTGCGTTTTGCTATCTCTGGAATCGCGTGCGACAGGCAGAGGAATGCGAGCACGGCAGCGATTCCAAGCATCAGATAAACCACCACGAAGAGCCTCCCGGCGTCTTGGGCTTCGAACTTGAATGTGCACGGTCCATTCCAATCGACTCCGCATTCGTATCCTCATCATTGCATGGCACTAAGACGCAGACTCAAAACCGCGCGTGTAGTTCGCAGGGAACGTCTGTTGCCCTGGGTCGATGCTTCGAGGAAGACTTTTTCCGTTTCGTACTGGTAAGGTTGTTATGGCACGGCCTTCATTCCCGATGCGGATTTCGTGCACCGGCCGACCCGCTCCGAACGAACGAGCGGCGGCTGATGGGCGCGGTTTTAACCGGAAGCACCACAGTCAAGACGTCCTTGACAGAAGAAGCGCTCGGGGGTTAAGTTAGCTGAGCAGTTGTGGCTTGAACAGGCTGGCTCAGTTTTTCGACGCGAACACATGAATCGCAGCGCAAACCGAGGACTCGAAATTGTAGTAGTAAGGCTCGTGTGCGCGTCTCTGCCCGGAGGGCATGACTGAGCTGAGTAACAAGGAATTCTGAAAGGCTCAAGAAACCCACCCGCCAGGGACGCTGGCAAGGTGGGTTTTGTTTTTTTTTTGAGGCGCTGAGGGGAGGCGAAGATGGGCGGTCAAAAAGAGACGATGATTGGCGCAAGAATCCTGTGGGAATGTCTTGAGCGCGAAGGGGTGAAAACCGTTTTCGGTTATCCCGGCGGGGCGATCCTTCCGGCGTATGACGCGCTGCAGCACAGCTCGATTCGCCACATCCTCGTGCGTCACGAACAGGGCGCGACGCATATGGCGGACGGATACGCGCGCGCCACGGGCGGCGTGGGCGTCGCGGTTGCGACATCGGGACCCGGCGCCACGAATATGGTCACGGGCATCGCCACGGCCATGCTCGACTCTTCGCCAATCGTGTGCATCACGGGACAGGTCGGAAGCAAGCTGCTCGGATCGGATGCTTTCCAGGAAACAGACATTACGGGCGTCACGCTGCCTATTACCAAGCATAACTATCTCGTGACGCGCGCCGACGAGGTTGCGCACGCCGTCCGCGAAGCCATGTATGTGGCGAAGTCCGGGCGGCCGGGACCCGTGCTCATCGATATCACTAAGGACGCGCAACAGAGCTCGTGCGAGTTCGATTGGGAGGCCGCGGCTCCTCGCATGCGGGGTTACCGTCCCGACCTCTCGCCCGCGAAGGAAGAATATGAGAAGGCGCTGAAGCTGATTCACGAAGCGAAGCGGCCGGTGATTCTCGCCGGCCACGGGATTCTCGTCTCCGGAGCGGCGCATGAAGTGCAAACGTTCGCCGAGCGAGCGTGTATTCCCATGGCCATGACGCTTCTGGGTCTCGGAGCGCTGCCCGCTTCACATGTCTTGAATCTCGGCATGATGGGTATGCACGGCGAGGCCTGGGTGAACAAGGCGATTCAGGACGCCGACCTCCTGCTGGCCTTCGGGATGCGCTTCGACGATCGCGTCACCGGCAATCTGAAGAACTACGCGCCCAACGCCCGGAAGATCCACATCGAGATCGACCCGGCGGAGATCAATAAGAACGTCAAAGTGGACGTGGCCCTCGTCGGCGACCTGTGCAAGATTTTGCAGGAGCTGTTGCCGGGCGTCGAATCGGCGAATCGCAGCGATTGGATCGAGCATATTCACAGCCTCAAGGGCGATACGGCCGTTCGGGACATCCAGAATCTTCCGGACAACGGTCATCTCTACGCCGCGCACGTGATCAACGACCTCTGGCACGAGACCCGCGACCGCGACACGATTATCGTGACGGACGTGGGACAGCACCAGATGTGGGAAGCGCAGTATTACAAACACGAACATCCGCGCTCGCTGATCACATCGGGCGGCCTGGGTACGATGGGCTTCGCGCTTCCTGCGGCGATCGGCGCGAAAGTCGCACGGCCTGACGCAGACGTGTGGGTCGTGGTCGGCGACGGCGGCTTCCAGATGACAATGGCCGAACTCGCCACCATCGTGCAGGAAAACCTGAAGGTCAACATCGCCATCATCAACAACGGGTATCTCGGAATGGTGCGCCAGTGGCAGGAGTTTTTCTACGAGCGCAACTACGAGGCCACGCCGCTGCTGAACCCGGACTTCGCCAAGCTCGGGCAGGCGTACGGCATACGCTCGATGACCATTGAAAAGCGGCCTGATGTCGTGCCGGCCGTGCGCGCCGCCCGAGCGCACGAAGGAGCGATCCTGATCGACTTCAAGGTCGAGCAGGAAGACACCGTCTACCCGATGGTGGCGGCGGGTGCGGCACTACACGACATGATCCGGCGGCCGAGTCCCATCGTCGAAACCGCCTCGGACGAATAGGAAACCCATGCTGCACACTTTCGTTGTTTACGTCGAAAACAAACCGGGCGTGCTGTCCCGGGTCGTGTCGCTGTTTCGCCGCCGCGCCTTCAATATCGACTCGCTTACCGTGGGGCGCACCGAGAAGCCGGACGTCTCCCGTATGACGATCGTCAGCGAGGCGGACGAGGACCAGGCGCGGCGCATCGTCGCCAACATCTACAAGCTCGTGAACGTGCTGCTCGTGGACGACATAACGAACCAACCCGCTCTTCTGCGCGATTTGACGATGATCAAGGTCCGGGCGACGCGCGAGACTCGCTCGCAGGTGCTCGAATTGGCGGAGGTGTTTCGCGCGCGCGTCCTGGATATTGCCACGGAATCGATCATCCTTGAACTGTCGGGTGGCGAGGAGAAGGTCGATCGGCTTCTGGAGCTGCTGGATCCGTTTGGACTGATGGAAGTGGTTCGGACGGGGATCGTGGCGATGCGGCGCGGCGTCTCGAAGTCTCCGACGGAGGCTGCCAAGCCGGCCGCCGCCGCCCCAGCCGCGAAGGACGACACCGTTTCCTATTCCGTGTAGCGCCTGGCTCACGGCTAGGCGGACTTTCTCTTTGCGTGTCCCTTCGCGGCATGCGGTTTGGGTCGCAGCGCCGCGAGAAATTCCTCGAGAGGCCGGGTGTTGATCACATCCTTCTTCTCGATCCAGCCTCTCCGGGCGGTTTCCACACCGTATTTCATGAACGTCAAATTGCCCGCCGAATGAGAGTCAGTGGAAATCACGATTTTCACCCCGCGTTGCTTCGCCATTCGCAGATGAACGTCGCGCAGATCGAGGCGGTCCGGATAGGCGTTGCACTCCATCGCTACGCCATGACTGGCCGCGGCGTGGAGCACCTTCTCCATGTCGTATTCGAAGGGATCGCGCCGCAGGACGAGCCGGCCGGTGGGATGGGCGATGATCTGCGTGTAAGGGTTTTCGATCGCCGCAAGAATTCTTTCGGTCATCTCCGCGCGCTCGAGATTCATGTACGAGTGCACCGACGCGACGACCACGTCCAACTGTGCGAGGACCTCATCATCGAGATCAAGTGAGCCGTCCTTCTTGATATCGACCTCGATCCCTGCAAGGAGGCGGATTCCTCGGACGCGCTGGTTGGCCGCGTGGATCTTCTTGATCTGCTCCAGCGTGCGCTTTTCGTCCATCCCGTTCGCGACGGTCACAGCCTGCGAATGGTCCGTGAGCGCGATGTACTCGTACCCGAGCGCGCGCGCCGCCTCGCCCATTTCTTCGATGGAGTTCTTGCCGTCAGACGCGGTGGTGTGCATCTGCAAATCGCCGCGAATATCCGCGAGCGTCACGAGTTTGGGCAGTTTTCCCTGCTCGGCTGCCTCGATTTCGCCGGTCATTTCGCGCAGTTCCGGCTCGATGTAGGCCAGCTTCAGCTTCGCGTAGATCTCTTCCTCGGTCTTGCTCGCCACCACGCGCCCGCCCTTGAGCGTCGTCAGCGCGTATTCGTTGAGCGTGCAACCCATTTCGTTGGCGCGTCCGCGGAGTGCAACGTTATGTTCCTTCGAGCCGGTGAAGTAGAGGAGCGCGGCGCCGAAGCTCTTTTTGTCGAGCAGCCGCACATCGACTTGCAGGCCGCTGGCGAGCAGGAAGCTGACTTTGTTCTCGCCGTGCGCGAGCTCGCGGTCGATTTCCGGGTATTTCAGGATGTGCTCGGCGACGGCGTCGACATCATTTTGCTTGTCGTGCCCGGGCCGCATCGTCACCAGCAGATCGAGGTCGCCGACGGTCTCTTTGCCGCGCCGCAGCGATCCCGCGGGCGTCACCGATTCGACGGCGTTGCCATCCTCGGCAATATAGGCGGCCAGCTTCCGCGCTTCTTCGTCGGCGACGTTCAGACGGAACCTCCCGGAGCCGGACAGGTGCTTGAACTGCTCCGCCGCCTTCAGGATGTTCTGTTCGCTCTTTTCGCCGAATCCGGGGAGATCGCGCAGCTTTTCTTCGCGGGCGAGCTTTTCCACTCCGTCGACCGTGGCCACTTTGAACTTCTTGTAGAGGAGCGCCACCTTCTTGGGCCCGAGCGACTGCAGATCGAGCAGGTCAAGAATAGTCGGCGGATACTTCTTGAGCAGCTTTTGCCGGAGGCTGTAATCGCCGGTCTTGAGTATCTCGTGGATGTGCGCGGCCATCCCTTCGCCAATGCCCGGCAGCTCTTTGAGCTTGTCCTCGTCCTTCGCGATGTCCTCGATGCGCTCGTGCATGCTCTCAAGCAGCTCGGCGACTTTTTCGTAGCTGCGATAGCGGCCGATGATCGCACCGTCGATTTCGAGCAGTTGCGCGGTGTCGCGCAAGATCTCGGCTACTTCCCGGTTTTCCACGGCAAGAACCTCCTCTATCTGCGAGCGACGAACTTCGCATAGTACAAAATGCCGGCGACGGATTTCGAATCGCGGATTCTTTCGGCATGAATCCAGCGCTCGGCTTCTTTCAACGTGAACACCCGCTGGGTGATCTTTTCGTCATCCTCCGGCCGGGCCTTGCCTTTCGTCAGACCCTTCGCCAGAAATATCACCATCTTCTCGCCCAGCAAGCCCGGGGAGGGGAATACTTCGAGCAGCTTTCTGACCCGCCGCGCCGTGTAGCCGGTCTCCTCCTGTAGCTCGCGATGGGCGCCCGCGATAAAGCTCTCGTCCGGCTCCTTGTGCCCTGCGACCAACTCCCAGAGGTATTGCCCGGCCGCGTGGCGATACTGCCGGATGAGCACGATGCGCCCGTCGGGGAGCACCGGCAGGACGACCACCGATCCCGGATGCGCCACAATCTCCCGGGTCGCCTCGATGCCGCTCGGTTCGATCACGCGATCGCGCTTGAGCGCGAACACGCGCCCCTGATACAGAAGCTCGCTGCTCACCACCTTCGCCCGACTCGCGCCCTTCTTCTTGCTCCTCTGCACCGGATGGCCCCTGAACTGTCCTCGAATTCTACCGCACCGACCCCGCGTCTGCCTCCTTTGCTTCCTCTACGTCCATCGAGTCCTTTATACTGGCTTCAGGTATCCATGCCGATGAATACTCTCATCGTGGACGACGAACGTCCCGCCCGAGACGAGCTCGCGTATCTTCTTAAGGGATTTCCCGAGGTCAACGTCGTGGCGCAGGGCCGGAACGGTCTCGAGGCTGTGGCGCTCATCAAGGAGCACGAGCCCGATCTCGTTTTCCTCGACGTGCAGATGCCCGGCCTCGACGGCCTCGGCGTCATCAAGAAACTCGTCGAGCGCAAGCTGCGCGTCCCGCAAATCGTCTTCGCGACGGCCTACGACCATTACGCGGTTCACGCGTTCGAAGTAAACGCCGTGGACTACGTCTTGAAGCCCTTCGACAAGACGCGCATCGCGCGGGCCATCCAACGCGCGAAAAAGATGGTCGAGGCTCATGCGTCTCCCGTCGAACGCCTCGAGACGCTGGTGGGTCAGCTTGGCGCCGCGGCGCCGAAACCGCGCGCGGCGCAGCCAGTAAAACTGCTGGTCAAGGCTCAGTCGCGCATGATCCTGATTGACGCGGAAGACCTGGTCTACGCCTCGATCCAGGACGGCGCGATCACGATTTTCTCGCGCGACACCGAAGGCGTCTCGAACTACCGTACGGTCGAGGAACTGATGGAGGCGCTCGATCCCGGCGTCTTCTGGCGCCCGCACCGCTCCTACCTGGTCAACATCAACCACATCAAGGAAGTCGTGCCGTGGTTCAAGTCGAGCTATATGCTCAAGATGGACGACAAGCGCGCGAGCGAAATCCCCGTCTCTCGCAATCAGACCAAGCGCCTCCGCGAGCTATTGAAGCTGTAACTCGGACTCCCGCAACTCTGAACTGTCAACGCCCAACTTCTGTGCTAGCATCACATTTGCGATTTTCGATTTTCACTTTTCGATTTTCGAATTAGGAGACTCTCGGCAGAGTGGCCAAGCGCAAGCGAGTCCTGAGCGGCATGAGGCCCACCGGCCGCCTCCATCTCGGCCATTACTTCGGCGCCCTCTCGAATTGGCTGAAACTCCAGGAAGAGTACGAATGCTTCTTCTTCGTCGCCGACTGGCACGCCCTGACGACCCACTACGAAGACACGTCCTCGATCGCTGAAAACACGCTGCAAGTTGCGATTGACTGGCTGGCGGTCGGTCTCGATCCGGCGAAATCGACGCTTTTCATCCAGTCGAGCATCCTCGAGCACGCCGAACTGCATGTCCTCCTCTCGATGATCACGCCGCTTTCGTGGCTCGAGCGCGTCCCGACCTACAAGGAGCAGATCGAGAATCTCAAGGACCGCGACCTCGGCACCTACGGCTTCCTCGGCTACCCGCTGTTGCAATCCGCCGACATCGTCATCTACGACGCGGATTTCGTCCCCGTCGGCGAGGACCAGGTTCCACACGTCGAGATCACGCGCGAAATTGTCCGCCGGTTCAATGCTCACTTTGGCTTCAATATCAAGAATGAACTGTTTGCTCCAGCCAATTCCGCGGTCCTGAGGGCTTTGTACGGCGAGGACTTGCCGTTAGTCGATGGGAAGATCGCAGCCGGGGCGCTGAGGATGTATTTCTGGAAGGTCGCAAGCGAGGCTGGGCTGTCCAACTTTATCCTCGATGCAGAGCGGAAACATGGAGGGGCATCCAAATTTTTCCGCGCGACCGAGGTAGTACGCGAGCCGGGACATCTGCTGACCGAAACCCCTCGACTACCCGGCACCGACGGTCGGCGAATGGCGAAGAGCTACGGCAACGCGATTTGGCTGAGCGATACGCCGGACGAAATCCGCACGAAAGTCCGCAACATGATGACGGACCCGCAGCGCCAGCGACGCACCGATCCGGGGCGGCCGGAAATATGCCCCGTGTTTGCATACCACAAGCTGTTCTCGACGCCGGCCAACGGCGCCGATCCAGACACGGTCGCGCGCATCGACCGCGAATGCCGCACCGCGGCGATCGGCTGCGTCGATTGCAAGGCGCTGATGGCCGATTCGCTGGTCCGCTGGATCGAGCCTGTTCAGACACGCCGCAAAGAATTCGAGTCACATCCGCAGCAGGTTTGGGATATCCTCGACGCCGGCGGAAAGAAGGCGCATGCAGCTGCCCGCCGCACGATGAAGCGGGTCCGCAACGCGATCTTCAAGTGGGATGAAGCCCGTTAGGCCGCCGGAGGGAGCTGAGTTGGCGTCCACGTCGCCCTATCGCATCAACTTGCCGGTGTACGAAGGCCCGCTCGATCTTCTGCTCGATCTGATCCGCAGGCAGGAGATGGACATCCACGACATTCCCATCGCCAAGGTCACCGAGCAGTATCTCGATTACCTCCATCAGCTCGAAAAGCTCGATATCAACGTCTCCGCCGATTTCATCTACATGGCGGCGACGCTGATCCACATCAAGTCGAAAATGCTGCTTCCGGCCGATCCGCTTGCGGGGCCGGACGAGCAGCTTGATCCGCGCGAGGAACTGGTCCACCGCCTGCTCGAGCACGAGAAATTCAAGAACGCCGCGCAGCTCCTTTATCAGAAGCAGCAGATCGAGGACCACGTGTGGTCGCGGCCGGACCGCGCGCTCTATACGGGCGACGCCGTCCAGGGAGAGCTGGTGGTCTCGCTCGTCGATCTCATCAAGACGTTCCAGCAAGTTCTTGAGCGCCGCAAGGAAGTCACGAAATTCGAACTGCGCCACGAGACGGTCACGATCGCTCAGATGATGGACCGCCTCCGCCGCAGCCTAATGACGAGCGGCGAGCCGGTCTCCCTGATCGAGTTTTTCGAGACCTGCGAGACGCGCAACGCCATGATCGTCGCGCTGCTCGCCGTGCTCGAAATGGTCCGCATGCAGGCCGTGATTCTCGTCCAGTCCCAGCTTTTCGCGGATATTCGCCTGCGCAAGCATCAGATGTTCGACGCCGTCTTTGCCGGGCCGGACGCGATGTCGAAAATCGAGGAGCAATACCTCTGACCATGACGCCACAGGAAATACAAGCTGCACTCGAAGCCATCATTTACGCCGCGGACGAGCCTGCCACGCTCGACCAGATCGCCAAGGCGCTCGGAGTGGAGAAGACCGAGGCTCGTGCGGGGCTCGATCTTCTCGTCGCGTCGTATCAAACCGAAGACCGCGGCATCGAGGTGCGCAAAGTCGCCGGCGGCTGGAAGTTCTACACGAAGGCGCAGCATCACGACGTGGTGCGCAAGTTCATCAAGAGCCTGCAACCTCCGCTGCGGCTTACGATGCCGGCGCTCGAAACGCTCGCGGTCATCGCCTACAAGCAGCCGGCCACCGTCCCGGAGATCAACGAGATTCGCGGCGTGAACGTCGGCGGGGTCATCAAGACGCTGCTGGAAAAACGCCTCATCACCACGGCCGGGCGCAAGGAAGTGATCGGCCGCCCGATCCTCTACCGCACTTCGAAGCAGTTCCTGATGCGCTTCGGCCTCTCCGACCTCGAAGAGCTGCCCAGCCTGAAGGAATTCGAGCAGCTCGCCCAGGCCGCGCTTGGTTCCGACGCGGGCATCGCGCCCACGGAACCTGAAGACTTCGCTGTCGCGCCCGCCGCGGCGCCTGAATCGCCGGAAGCGGCCGCAATTCACGAATCCGGCGAAACGAATGATCTCGGCGAACTTGGCGAGGACGCGCCTGATTCTGCCGCGCAATCGCGCGCCGCATCTGCGGGCACATCCGAGCAACCCTAGCGGCCTCCTGTACGTCTGTTTCTCACAACCTGCACCGGGATGTAGAATTGCGCGCGAGTTTATTGGTGCCTATGTTACAGGTTGGCCGGAGGCCGATGCCCAAAGCAACAATTGTCGCGAGTGCCGCGTTCTTCCTCGTCGCGGCGATCGGACCGTCCGCGCAGGCGCCGTCGCCGCAAACGCAGCGAAAACCGCCGGCTGCGCAGCCAGCCCCGGCTTCTGCCCCGACAATCCAGACCCAGACGCGCCTCATCACCGTGGACGTAGTGGTCACGGGCTCGCACGGAAAGCCCATCCGCGGACTGACGCAGGAGGATTTCCAAATCTCGGAGGAGCATGCCGGCCAGCAGAAGATCGCGAAATTCCGGTTCGTGGACGCCTCGGCAAGCGCGCCGGAACCCGCAAGATGATGCCAATAGCCCGTCGAACGTCGCGCTCGATCTGAACGGCGATCAGGAAAAACAGGCCACGCAAGCACTGGAGGATTTCGAGAAGACGGAGTACGAGGCCCAAATGGCCATTCGCGTTGACGAGACGACGGACGCGATGGTGTCGATTGCGAAATATCTCGGAGGCTATCCGGGGCGCAAGAATCTGCTGTGGTTCTCGGCATCCTTTCCCAACTGGATCGAGCCGTCCGCCGATTTTGGCAGTGATCCATTCCAGGGCACGGCCACGTACGAGGACAAAATCCGCCGGGCTTTCGAATCCCTCACCGACGTGCAGGTCGCCGTATATCCGGTGGATGCGCGGGGTCTCGAAGCCTCGCAGTTGTACTCGACCGCGCAGAATCCGCACATCAACCGCACCAACCCCGGCGCCGGCTTCGGCGGACAACTCAACCGGGAGAACAATACGCGCGTTGCCACACAGGCTACGATGGAAGAGATCGCCCAGCAAACCGGCGGAAAGACGTGCGAAAATGCCAACGACCTCTCCGGCTGCGTACAGAGCGCGCTGGACGACAGTTCGGTTTATTACGAGCTGGCCTACTACCCGGAAAATGTTCGCTGGGACGGCGCTTTCCACAAGATCACCGTGAAGTCGAATCAGCACGGGACCAGGCTGCGCTATCGCACTGGCTATTTCGCGACGGGCCCGGCGACGCTCGCCGCGCAGCAAACTCCGGAAAAGCTTTTGCAGGAGGCCTGCATGGGGCCGTTGCCCTCGACGTCGATTCCTCTAACGGCTCTGCCCGTCGCAACCCAACAAACGCCGGGCCAGACCGCCGAAGCCCGGTATTTGCTGACAATTTCGCCGAGCGCGCTGACTTTTGCGCCTGAAGGTGGATCGCGCCAACTCAGCCTCCAGATGGCCATTTGCGAGTACGATCCGAAGGGCGAGAAGTTTGACTTCTTTCCCAGAGATCTTTCGCGGCCGGTGCCGGAGGCACTCTATCAGGGTTGGCAGTCCCACGGGATTCGCGACATATTCGACTACGACGCAAAGCCCGAAAGCCAGCGCCTGCGGTTCGCGGTGCTCGACGTGCCGAGCGGAACGACGGGCTCGGTGGACGTTCCCGCGCATCCGCACGATTTCGGCAGCCTGCCCGGTCCCGTTGCGCGGGCCCAGGGAGGCGCTGCGTCAAGCGGCGGTGCGCTCGGGCCGTCGCAATTGTCGGAGGCGA
>JBEKBY010000026.1:0-50310 GCA_050015155.1 Candidatus Acidiferrales bacterium
GGGAACACATCTACAACACGGTGCGTCCTCATCAGGCGCTCCGCTATCTCACCCCGCTCGAGTTCCTCGAGCGCTGGAAATCTCAACGAAAGAAAGCCGAGTGTCACTAATCATGTGGACGAGTACACCGAGTTGACATTCCATTTCGATTGCGCTAAAAATCGTTCGCTTTGTGCACGGCGACAGGCGAGCCTGCCCCACGCCTAAACTGCTGACCCATTCGGGTGCAATTCCGAGCTGAGAGGAACCGCTATCCTGACGAATCTCGTAGTCCCGAAAACCGGCGGTATGAACACGACCAAAGTGAATGTCGTCCGGTGGCTCAAGAACGAAGGCGAGTCTCTCCAGCAGGGAGAACCGGTAGTCGAGCTGGAAACGGAAAAGGTGAGCTACGAATTGGATTCACCGGTCGTCGGCGTGCTCCTGAAGATCATGGTTCGCGAGCCCGCCGAAGTGGAAGTGGGCGGCCTGCTCGCCTACATCGGCCAGCCGGGAGATACTGTCCCGGCATCCTAAGGGATCGTAACGCGGGGAGGATTTAGCGATGCCAACTGCAAGCCAGCTCTCGAAAGATCGCCTCATCTGGATGTACACGCAGATGGTCCGCATCCGCGAATTTGAGGAGCGCGTCAAGCGAACCTTCGTCGAGCATCCCGGTGTGATTCGCGGCCACGCGCATCTCGGCGACGGAGCCGAGGCCAGCATCGTCGGCGCCCTCGCGACGCGCCACGAAGACGACCTCGTGATGCCCAGCTACCGCTGCCACGGCTACCCGCTCGTTCTCGGCACTCCCGCGGGCGCGATCATGGCCGAGATCTACCAGCGCAAGGACGGCGTCTGCAAAGGATTCGGCGGCTCGATGCACTTGGCTGATCCGGCGCACCATTTTCCGACCGCTTCTGGAATCATCGGCCAGGGAATCGCCCACGCTGCCGGTGCAGCCTACGCCGCACAAGTGAAGAAGACCGGCCAGGTGGTCTATTCATTTTTTGGCGACGGCTCGTCCAAGCAGGGCGCCTTCTACGAAACGCTCAATCTCGCGGCCGTCTGGAAGCTTCCCGTCGTATTCGTTCTCGAAAACAACTCTTATCAGGCCTACACGCACATCAGCCTCGAAGACGCCAACGCCATCGCCGGCGACCCTCTCTCGCAGAAAGCGAAAGCCTTCAGCATCCCTGGCGTCACCGTTGACGGCACGGACCCGCTCAAGGTGTACGATGCGGTCAGCCAGGCGGCCGATCGCGCCCGCGCCGGGCAGGGCCCGTCGCTGATCGAGTCGAAGTTCTACCGGCTCAGCCCACACGGCAACGCGATCACGGTGCCGCCCGTGCCGACGCAGTTCCAGGAGCACGAAGCCATCGAGGTGTACGGCAACAAGGCCGAGTTCGAAGCGGCGAAGGCGAACGATCCAATCAAGAAGTTCCGTTCGTACCTGATCGGCAACGGCACCTTCACGGAGGCCGACGCCAAGAAGATCGACGACTCCGTCCGCGCCGAAATGGACGAAGTCGTGAAGTTCGCGCTGGCAAGCCCGCTGCCCGCGCCGGAAGACGCGGTCAAGTACGTTTACGCATAGCGCATCGATAGAATTCGAAGGAGGCGGTTATGGCGCGCGAAATGATGTTCGCTGAAGCGATTGCCGTGGCGATCACCGAAGAGATGCAGCGCGATCCGACCGTCGTGTTCTACGGTCAGAACATGGCGATGACGGACCGCGACCCGTTCGTCCGCAAGTTCGGCAGGGACCGCGTGCGCATCACTCCGATCTCGGAAACGGCCGAGCTGGGAATCGCCGTCGGCGCGGCGATGAGCGGCCTCCGCCCAATCGTCGAGCTGTACATGGCCGAGTTCATGCTCGTCGCCTTCGACGAAGTGATCAACGAAGCGCCGCGGCTTCGCTACATGTCCGGCGGGCAAGTGAAGGTGCCGTGCGTCTTCAAGGCGGGATTCGGATTCGCAGCCGGCTGGGCCGGGCAGCATTCCAATTGCACGTACGGCGCGATGATGGGAATTCCCGGCCTGAAGATCGCGGTTCCCTCGACCTCCGCCGACGCCATGGGGCTGATGAGGTCCGCCATCCGCGACGACAATCCCGTTGTCTATTTGCATCACTACATGCTGACCATCGACAAAGGCCCTGTCCCCGAGGGCGAGCACATCGTTCCGTTCGGCGTTGCCGACATCAAGCGCGCCGGCACAGACGTCACCATCGTCGCCACGGCTTGGATGGTGAAGAAATCCCTCGCCGCCGCCGAAATGCTTGCGAAGGAAGGCATCAGCGCGGAGGTCATCGATCCGCGCACTCTCGCGCCGCTCGACGTGAAGACCATCGTCGATTCCGTGAAAAAGACAGGACGCCTGGTGCTGGTGGATCAGGCGCCGCGCCACGCTTCGGCTGCAATCGTAATTGCGGGAGAGATCGCCGACCAGGGGTTCAAATACCTGAAGGCACCCGTGAAACTGGTGACCGCGCTCGACACGTCTGTGCCGTACAGCGAGCCGATGGAAAGCTACGTTCTGCCGAGCGAGGAGAAAATCGTCCAGGCCGTCAAATCGGTGCTTGCAATGCACGCCGCCGCGGTCTGACGCGCTATCCCGGAAACTGCGCGCTCGTCGAGTTGAACGCTTTCTTCACAAGCTCGTTGAGCGTCTTCTTCCTCCACTCCGCGTTCAACACCTCGATCCCCCACGGACCCGTATACCCCGCTTTCAGCACGGCGCTGACGAATCCCTTCACGTCGAATTCGCCGTCCCCGCAGAATCTTCGGTGATTGACCGTGTCTTCGTGCAGAGTCCAGGGGCATTCGAACGTCCCGTCGTTGATCTCGACCGCGAGCATATATTTCAACGGCACCCGCGCCACCTTCTCGTACGGGATCTTCAGCTTCACGATGTGCCACAAATCGAAGCAGATTCCGCCGTTCTTCGCGCCCGCGCCCTCCACCAGTTCGAGCGCCTTCTCCACCGAATCGATCGTCGAGAACGGCATCATCTCGTAGACGATCCGCGTCCCATGATCCGCTGCATCCTTGCACAACGCGGCGAAGGCTTCGATCATCCGCGGCATCGGGCACTCCGTGTGGAGAAAGTCGCCCACCTTCACGTGCCGCGCCCCGAGCGTCGAGGCCGCTTCGAGCAGCATCTTCTTCGTCGCGTCTGACTGTTTCTTCTTCTCGCCGTCCAGGAACCAGTCCGTCAGGAACTCCAGCTCGACGTGCTTGATCCCGTTGTCGTCGAGAATCCTCTTCATCTCCTTGAGGCCTCGCTTCTTCAACGTATTGGCCAGGTCCGAGTGCCAGATTCCCATGCCCTTGAATCCGATTCGCGCGGCCGCCTCGACGCGGTCCTTGAAATCGAACGGGCTATAGTCCTTGTCCGTGTGCGGCTCGGCCGTTCCCGCCAGCGTCCAGTACGAGCCCAGCAAATCGACATTTTTCAACATCGTTCATTCCCCGGTGTTTTAGTTTCGTTAGCGCATAGTTTCGTGCGCCCATGATAGTGGAAATGACTCGCAATGCAAGCGCCCGGTGGCTCGCCGGTCGCGGGCACGATCTGGGGAAAAGACGCGGAAAAACTTTCCTACCCCAAGAAAAATCTTCCG
The DNA here is from genome assembly GCA_050015155.1 of Candidatus Acidiferrales bacterium. GTDB lineage: Bacteria > Acidobacteriota > Terriglobia > Acidiferrales > UBA7541 > Palsa-295. Next base: position 3,602 of record JBEKBY010000026.1, read on the forward strand.
GTAATTCTTGCATCCGTCTCGCACCGATCGCCGGTCGCGGTGACGAATTTTGGCCACCAAACTAAGGCGCGTGTTTACATGGCGTTCGCTCTTCACTAAACAAACACATCTCGCTCACAAAGTGCCCTCGCCATTGCGGCTTCGGTCAAGTCATTGCCTCCTTCCAAGGCAGTACCATCTTTCGCGGCGCCCCAGCCACCGCGGCACTGAGGGGGGATCATGGCTACAAACGCAGTGGTCTTGACTGAGCCGCAGGCACCGGTAGAAAAGCGTCTCTGGCAAGCTGTGATTGTGACTACGATTCAGGAATGGATTTCGGGCCCGCTCCGCTCCAAGCGACAGGCCGAAGAATACCTCTTCAAGGACGAGAAAGATTTCCCGCTCGTATGCGAATCCGCGGGCATGGACGCGCAACGCTTGCGCGCTGAACTCAACCGCCTGCGCCTCCGCAACCCGCTCCACGATAAGCGAAAGCCAGTTCTCGGTTAGCTGGCTCGTCGGGCGCCGATTTTCCAGCCAAAACAGCGTCGCACTACCGTTTCCAGTTTCGGGTAGCAGGCACCGCCCTGCTTTGTAAGGCCCCGGAAGATTTGAAGGAATATATGCCCGGAACGAGTACAATGCGCCCGCGGCAGCACGCATCGCTCGATACTCAGATTTCAACCACTGGGAGCAGTTTCAAATCATGAACCTCAAGGACAAAGTCGCGGTCGTGGCTCGCGATCACCTACGGTGACCACGGCATCCGCGTCTCCGCGCTCTGTCCCCAGGGCGTGCGCACCCCCATGCTCGACGCCGCGGATTCCGGACCCGGCGCGTTTCTGCTTCAGAACGCTGTCACCCCTGAGTTCGTGGCCGACTGTGTCGTGAAAGCCCTCGCCGAGGAAAGGTTCCTGATCCTGCCGCACCCTGAAGTCGCCCGTTACTACCTGAATCGCGCGACCGATACCGGCCGCTGGCTTCAAGGTATGCGACGCCTCCAGGCCTCCATGCAAACCATGAAGGGGAAATAGCGCGGGGCGCCGTAGATGAAGCTGTGCTAAATGGAACCGTATTGCTGCCGCCCGTATGACATCAAAGAGTATGTCGAATAATAAAGCCAAAAAACAATCCTACCAAGCAGTGCTCGCGAGCGTGAAGAAAGAAATGGCAGAGCCACGCGTTGCCGGATCCGCCCAAAAAGAATCCGAGAAACAGTCCAGGTCCGCGGCCAAAGAAGCCGCCAAGTCATGACGCTCCTGTTCGTTCTCGGGATCGTTCTTATCGTAGCGCTTGTGGGGAGTCTTCCAACCTGGCGATCCTGTGGGAAATCGCCTGACGCACTTGGCGGAGACTGACCAACTACCGGCCGCCTGTAGCGAATGCAATCGCCAAGATGCGCAATGCTCCGGCGTCGTGATATATTCGCGCACGCTTCAAGGGGGGAGTAAACCAATGAGGAACAAGTGTCTCGCCGCAGGTCTGTGTCTCGCCGTCATCTTCGCCGTGCTGCTCGCGCAACCGAACGTCGTCCGGGCGCAGCATCTCGCGCAAAACGCGGTCGGCCCGGACTGCGACCGGGCGTGCTTGTACGGAGTGCTCGACCAGTATCTGCACGCGCTCGCGGCGAAAAATCCCACGCAGGTACCGTGGGCGAAAGTCGTGAAGAACACGGAGAACAACGTCACCCTGCGCGTGGGCGACGGCCTGTGGGGCACGATCACCGCATTCGGCAACTACAATCTCCGGTTTGCCGATCCCACGAACGGCCAGGTCGGGTTCTTCGGCCTCGTCACCGAGACGCGCACCACCTCCACCTACGCTTTGCGCCTGAAAGTCGAAGACGGCAAGATCTCCGAAGTCGAGACGGTGCTGCGCCGCGCGGAAGGCGGCGGGCCGTTTCCGAATCCGCCGGTTTTGGTCGATAAGCCCGTCCTGAACGAAATGGTTCCCCCGGACCACAGGGTCCCCCGCGCGCGGCTGATCGCGTTGGTGGACGGCTACTTCAACACGCTGCAGCTCAACGACGGCACGCTCTTCACGCAGTTCACCGACGACTGCGATCGCATCGAGAACGGCCTGCAAACCACGCACAATCCCGATCTCGTGAAAACCATCCTCGTCGCGAACCTCGGATGCGCCGAACAGTTCAAGATGGGCAACTACCGGTACGACACACTGCTGCGGGCGCGGCGCTATCCGCTGGTGGACGAGGAGCGCCAACTGGTGCTCGCGGGTGCGTTCATCGACCATTCGGGCGCGCTCGGAACCTTCAAGCTGACGGATGGCACCGTGATCGATTCACCGATGCGAACTCCGAGCACGCTCTGCCTGATGGAGCTGTTCCGAATCCAGGACGGCAAGATTCGACAGATCGAAGCCGTCTTCATCGGCGTGCCCTACGGCATGCCGTCTCCGTGGATCCCGTCGGAGTGAATGACGTGAGCCGAAAAATGGGTCCAGACGCGGCGCTTCGCCTGAGGGTTGTGTCCACCGTCCTCGTCGCAGCCGCGGTTTTGTCGCTTGCGGCTTATCACGCGCAGAGCGCGTTTGCGCAGGCAAAACAAAAGAAGCCCGCCGCCTACGGCCAGGTCGATCTGAAGCGCTTGCTCGCCGCCGACCAGCACCCCGAGGACTGGCTCACCACCGGCCGCGACTTCGGCAAGGGCCACTACTCGCCTCTCACGCAGATCAACAAGGAGACCGTCGCGCGCCTCGGCTTCGCCTGGGATTACGACACGCACACGAACCGCGGCCTCGAGGCGACGCCGATCGTCGTCGACGGCGTGATGTACACCTCCGGCTCGACGGGCACGGCCTACGCGCTCGACGCGAAAACCGGCAAGGAAATTTGGGCCTTCGATCCGAAGACCGATCTGCGCGTGAATCGCAGGGCGTGCTGCGACGAAGTGAGCCGCGGCGTAGCGGTATGGAAGGGCAAGGTGTACGTCGCGTCGTTCGATGGGCGGCTCTTCGCGCTGGACGCGAAGACGGGCGCCGTCGCGTGGCAGGTCGATACAATTCTTGACAAAAAGCGCGGTTATACGATCACCGGCGCGCCAGAAATTGCCAAGAACGTGGTGGTTATCGGGAACGCCGGCGGCGAGTATGACGCCCGCGGTTACATCAGCGCATACGATTTGGAGACCGGCAAGCTCGCCTGGCGATTCTTTACCGTGCCGCCGGCGCCGGGGAAGCCGCTTGAAAATCCCGAACTGGAGATGGCCGCGAAAACCTGGGACCCGAAAAGCAATTGGGACATGGGCGGCGGCGGAACTGTTTGGGATGCAATGGTTTACGATCCCGAGTTCAATCTTCTGTATTTCGGAACCGGCAACGGAACGTTCTACGATCAGTCGAAACGCAGCCCGGCTGGCGGCGACAACCTCTTCATTTCTTCGATCTTAGCGCTGAATCCCGATACGGGGCGACTCGTCTGGCATTACCAAGAGGTGCCCGGCGATCAGTGGGATTTCGACGTTGTGCAGCCGATTATTCTGACCGACCTGAAGATCGGCGGAGCCACGCGAAAGGTCTTGATGCAGGCGTCGAAAGACGGCTTCTTCTACATCCTCGATCGCAAAACGGGCGCGGTCCTCTCGGCGGACAAATATGTCCCTGTGACGTGGGCGGACCACGTGGACTTGAAAACCGGGCGCCCGGTCGAGGCCGCGAACGCACGTGATTACAAGAATGCTTTCAACGGCAAGGGATTCATCTCTCCGTCGCCCATGGGAGGCCACAACTGGAATCCCATGTCCTACGATCCGCAGAAAGGCATCGTGTACATTCCCGAAATTGAAAATGGGCAGGAATCGATGTTCTCGGGAAAGGCGTTTCTGAGGGCGTGGGATCCGATCCGCAGCAAGACCCTGTGGGAAGTTCCGATGTCAGATTGGTGGGATCGCCCGGGCGTATTGGCCACTGCCAGCGGATTGGTTTTTCAGGGCACGGGGCCCGGTCACTTTTGCGCGTACGATTCAGACACCGGGAAAAAGCTGAAGGATATTGAAGTCGGCACGAGCATTGTCGCAGCGCCCATGAGCTATTCAGTCGACGGCGTGCAGTACGTGGCGATCATGGCGGCATGGGGCGGCGGCGGTTGGAGTTTCGTACATCCGCAGAGCGCCGCCTACCAGCGCGGGAACGAAGGCCGCATTGTCGTGTTCAAGCTCGATGGCGGAGCCACGCCGATGCCCCCGCTTTTGCCGCCGCCCGGGCCCATTCCCCAGCCGCCCCCGCTGACGGCGTCGGCCGACACAGTCCGGCATGGACAGATGCTCTTTGGCGCGAACTGCGCGTCCTGCCACGTGAACCAGCCCGGCGGTCTCGCGCCGGACCTGCACCGGATGAGCCCCGAATCGCACGAGGCCTTCCAGCAGGTCGTGCTCGGCGGCGTGCTGAATAGCGCGGGAATGCCACCATGGGATGGCGTACTAACTCCTGAGGAAGTGGACGCAATCCACGCCTACCTCATCTCTATTTCGTGGGATGCGTATAAGGCACAACAAGCAGCGCAGTCCAAGTAAGCTAGCGATGCGCGCGGCTCAAGCGGGGAGATGCCGCGCCGAGAGCGACATCAATGGGTCCACTGCCTCCGGCCGGAGCTTGAAACCAGCACTTCCAGTACCCATTGGTCGGTTTCCAATTCGTACGTTTTGCAGGAGCCGGACTTCACCAGGGCTGTGACGAATTCGGCCGCTTGACCCAACCGCTCGCCGGTTGATCCTGCCGTCGAAAGCTGGCTCGTCACCGGGTGCAGTAAGCCGTGCTCGTTATCCAGTGGTATTAGGACATACATTCTATTCAAGCTAGCAAGGCGGCTGGGAAGTGTCCAATTTGTCGTTTGGATGGAAACCATCGCCGTTGTCGCAGGACGCACGGTGCTGGCGGTTGGAGCAGTCGGCGCGGCAACCGGTAACTCACGCAATTCGCTTCGGCCCGGGCGGAACTTCCCATTCGGTGCTTTCGCTGTTGCGCATGAACTCGTACCCCTCCATGGCCGCTGCCACTCCCACTTCGCCCGACTCCTCGACAGTGCTCCGCAATACGCGTCCTTGGCAACGAACGCAGACCGGCCCCGCCTGGGTCAATTCGTGCGGGAGGACCATCACGATCTCGAGCGGCGAGTCGGGCTTTAGTCCCAGCGGCAAGTGGAAATAGAGTCCGCGAGAACTCACCTCGCGCGATTCGGTCGCGGCTTCCCCGACGACACTTTCGTCGGCCCAACGAACCGTCAGTGGCAGCCGCATGAGAAAACGCCGCGATGCACGCCGCTCTTTTGTTATGCCCACGGGACACCACCTCTCAATTCTTCGTCTAGGGTAGAGCGGGGCGCGATTTGCGCCAATGGAGCGACGGAGTCAATCTTCCGGCGCTGGGTCGGTACAAAAGTACTAGAGCCTTCGCGCGGATCCGGCCCTTCGGGTTGTTGCTTTTCGAAGTTTCAAGTGCTTCAATAACGCCCAATAGCGTAGACCCCAGGGGAGCTGCCGGGCCAACAAGATCCACGGGGATTGATTTCAGGCCATGCGAAAAAAGATGGCGCCCAAGTCGTCGCTACGAAAGCCGCGGCGCAGATTGCTTTCACTGGACGACCGTTTGCTCAGCGAAGACAGTTTCCGCACACTCATCCAAAACCTGCACGCATGCGTCATTGTGCTCGGACCCAAAGCGGAGATTCAGTTCGCCAACCAAGCTGCGCTCGACGCGTTCGGGATGGCCAGGGAACAAGTTCTTGGGAAGACGGGTGAAGAACTGCAACTGATCGCCGTTCAGGAAGACGGTTCGGAGTATCCGCTTTCGAAGCGTCCCGGAGCCAGAGCGATCAAATCCCAGCGGTCGATTCGCAACGAGATTTGGGGGCTCCGGCGCGGAGACTCAAACGAAGTCGTCTGGTTGTATGGAGCCGCGGTGCCTGAATCTGCGAGCCGGGGGTCTCCTGGGCGGGTGATCATCACAGCTACGGATATTACGGAGCACAGGAAGTCGTTGGCGGCACTTCAGAGGGCCAACGAACTCAACCGGCAGATCCTGTTGAGCGCTCAAGAAGGAATCGTCGTTCACGATCGTCAACTCCGGTATGTACTCTGGAATCCCGTCATGGAACGAATGAGCGGCATGAAGGAGAAGGACGTCCTCGGCAAGCATCCGCTGGACCTATTTCCTTTCCTGGCCGGATGGGGATTCTATGCCCGCCTCGAGATGGCGCTTAAGGGGAAAGTCACTTCCCTGCTCGATGTTCCTTTTACGATTCCTCAGACGCAGCGCCATGGCTGGTGTAACAACAATTTTGCGCCCCTTCGCGACGAAAATGGGGAAATCGTAGGCGTCGTGGGGACGGTGACCGATGTTACCGAACATAAGAGACGAGAACAGCAACTGCGGGAAAGCGAGGCTTTCCTGGCCCAAGCCGAAGAGCTAGCGAACATGGGAAGCTGGGAACACGACGTCGAAAAGCGGACACTCAACTGGTCGGCGCATTTTTACCGCATGCTCGGCCTCGAACCTCATACAGGATCAGTCCCTGAGGGCCGCGATATCGCGATGATTCACCCGGACGATCGGGAGCAGGCGATACGGGATGCCAAGGAGATGTGTATTCGGGGACGCCCGTTCGATAACGTGTTGCGCTTCGTGACGGCCAACGGCGATGAGCGCGTTTTTCACTCACGCGCTGTTGCCTTGACCGACAGGGCCGGGCGCGTGGTGCGCATCCGCGGGATGTCCCAAGACGTTACGGAGCGGAAGAACCGCGAAGACGAATTGTGGGAAAACCAGAGCCTGCTCGCACACGCCGAAGAACTCGCAAACATGGGAAGCTGGGAACTGGACGTCGAAAAGCAGACGATGAAATGGTCGGCGCATTTTTACCGCATGCTCGGCCTCGAACCTGAAACAGCCCCAGTCTCGCACGCCCGAGCCCTGGAGGTTGTTCATCCGGACGATCGGGAACAAGCCATGCGCACCGGCGACGAGATGCTTTCCCGGGGAGCTTCGGCCGACAATGTGTTGCGTTTCGTGACGGCCAACGGCGACGTGCGCCTTTTTCATTCACGCGCCATTGCGATAACCGACGGGGCAGGGCGTGTGGTGCGCGTGCGAGGGATGTCACAGGACATCACTGAGCGGAAACGCGAAGAAGAGCGGCTGCGTCGAAGCGAAGCAGTGCTGTCGCAAGCCGAACAACTGACGAATTCCGGGAGTTGGGAATCCGATCTTAGGACGGGAAAGTCCTCCCTATCCAAACACTTGCTACAAATGTATGGTCTTGCCTCAGAAGCGGACTGGGACCGCGATGTTTTTTGGCAGAGAGTCTATCCAGCGGACCGCGAGCGGGCTCGCGGGATTATAGATCGTGCTACCGCGGACTGCAAGCCGTTTGAGTACACTCTGCGCTATCGCGCGCCGGACGGAACCTTCCGAGTCCACTCTGTCCGGGCCATCCAAATTCCCGGAGCGGATGGGCGGGCGGAGCGCTCGATCGGTGTTGCGCAGGACATTACGAACCAGACCCGGGTGGAAGAGGACCTACGCCGGCTTTCCCAAGAGCTCCTGCGCGCGCGCGATGACGAGCGCCGTAATGTCGCGCGGACGCTGCACGATTCGGCAGGGCAGAGTTTGGTAGCGCTGAAGATGGTCCTGGGCGGCCTGAGGGAAGGGTTGCCGGGAAAGGGAGACCGGTCGCATGAACTCTTAGAGTCTGCGATCGAGCTTGCGGGAGGGGCCATTCGAGAAGTGAGGACGCTTTCTTACTTGATGCATCCCCCGCTGCTCGACGAAGTGGGATTGGCCTTAGCCCTGCAATGGTACGCCAAGGGGTTCGCCGAGCGCAGCGGGATTGAAGTGAGCGTTGACGTGCCTGAGAATTTCGGACGGCACTCCCAGGAGATCGAAACGACGCTGTTCCGCGTTGTCCAAGAGGCGCTGACCAACGCGCATCGCTATTCCGGCAGCCGCACCGCGAAGATTCGGCTCGCCATTGAAAACGGACAAATCCGGACTGAGGTGCAGGACCGGGGTCGTGGAATGCAAACGTCTCGCCCGGTCGAGAACTTGCCGGCGCCGCTCGGTGTTGGAATCGCCGGAATGCGGGAGCGTATAAAGCAACTGAATGGAGTCTTTGAGATCGAGAGCGTTCCCGGTCAGGGCACCACGGTTCGAGCCATCCTGCCGCTCACGCCGCCTGGACCGCTTGAGAAAATCGCCGACCTCGACCGCCTAAACGGCACCGGGCAAAAATCCTTGAGAAAGGCGGCGAGAGCCGGCCAGTCGGGCGCGCGGCGCGCCGGATCTTCAAAAGATGCCCGAAGCTAGCACGCGAAGTGCTTCGTGCCGTGGGTGGGCGGCTATGGATTCTTTTGAGCCGCCTCAAGCTCGGCTTTGTAATCGTGGTGGGCGACTGCTTTGGTGTCAAAAGGCGAGACGTGATGCCATAGACCATCTGCGCCTTCAAGGCATTCGTCTTCGATGATCCTGGCGCCTGGCCTTTTGTCGCGATCGAGAAGCAACCGGACAGTCCAGGGTTTGGCGTAAACCATAGGGTCTTCCATCGTGGCCTCGTACTTCATCGTGTCGGGACCGAGCAGCGTGTAGCGCTCGACCACGTGCAACTGGTCGCTGTGATAATTGCCTGCCGCGTCCAGCCAGGTTTGATCTCCCAGGTCAGTCACGTCGACGACGAGCGTATTCCCTTCCCAATGCCCTCGCGAATCCCCCATGAAAAAGTCGATGCCGTCATCGTGCGGAATCGCCGATGGCAACACGATACGATAGGCGTGATTGTCCGTGTAGACGATCGCCAGATTGCCTACGCTTTGGACGATTTGAAAAGGCGTCGGCAAATACGTTGCCCGAGGCACGCCGGCTTGGAAACAATTCGAAGCGGGATCGGCGCTTGCTCGGTTCTCATAGTTCTTGGTTCTTTGCGTCAGGGCGTCCGCTAGATACGGGATCTTTCCTTCCGGTGGGTCGATAATGATGCTCTTGGCCGCGGCGACCCCCTTTTCCGCAGGATGGCCCTCGATATTCACGTACGCAGTCGTTCGCGCCTGCCATATCCCCCTGAAATCCGGCGTTCCATCGGAAAGCCGCGACGGGGAATATGAGTCCGCTCCTTTGTTTTCACTCCCACCGCCCGCATGCTGCGCCCACAAACCGAGGCACGTCGCAAGGGCCACTGGCAATATCAACACGAAAAGAAGATGCCTACTCATGTTTGTTGGCCTTGTTGCCCTCCGAACGAGTGTAGTGCTCCACGTCTCGTTCGCCTTCGTGGCAGTCGTAGTACACGATCTGCTCTTTCGGAGGATTCCTTTTGAGAGTCAGATGCAACGTCCACGGTCGAGTAAAGACCGTAGGATCTTCCACCGTGGCTGAGTACTCGATTGCGTTGGGATCGACCATGGTGTATCGCTCGACCACGTGTTCGTTTTCGTCGACGAAATTCGCTTCCATATCAAGCCACGTTCTGCCGTTGAAATTCGCCACGTCCACCACAAACGTATCTCCCTCCCAGCGGCCGCGCGAATCTCCATCCCACGCCCAATAGTGCTTCGGGTGGGAGCTACCGTCCTCAGGGATTATGCGGACGTCGTGCGTGTACTCAAACAAAAGAACTAGATTCTTCTCGTCCTGAATGATCTGGAAGGGAAAAAGCGAGGTCGGCTGTTCGATTTCCCGCGGTACTCCGGGAATGTGGCAGTGCGCCTCGGGATCATGGTAAGGGTCGTGGAGGTTCCGATAGTCCTTCACTTTTTCCGCGATCGGCAGGTAAGGCAGCGGCAGGGGAAAGCCGGCCCCATGAAAGTCTCCCAAGGCAACGGCCAAGTTGCCGTTAGCGTTTCGCATGTTCGCCATCGCGGCTTCGTATCCGCTCTGGTTGTGCCAGAGGCCCTGAAGGTCGGGATGGCCATCGGCGAGTCGGGGTATGCCGGCAGCCTTTGCTTTATCCATCGTCGCCGGAGCGGATGTCCCGGAGGTTTGACTCGTGGCCAGTCGAATAGGGGACAACACAAGGGCCACGACGGCTGTGCTGATCGTCCATTTCCGCAACGTCGCCTCTCGCTACTGATTCGGCTGTTTCTCGGGCGGCAAAGAGCCTTGCGGCTGCGTTTCTGGAGCAGCCCTCGGAGCCCCGCCCAATACTCGCCGGCCATCCGCCAGCCTCGCTTGGGATCCGAACATCGTGTTCGATCCGTCCCGGGCCCTAAATCCGCTGATCGTGAGTTCGTCGCCCGCTTTGACGGAGTCCTTCCGCCATCCGTTCCGATACAGCGTGCTGGGAGCTCCCATTTCGATGCTCCAGCGCGTCACGCTTCCATCGTCGTTCTTCACATCCAGCGTGATATAGCAGTGAGGGTTAATCATTTCCCATTTGACAGCGGTCCCGTGCAAGGTAATCGGCTTTTCAAGGTCGAATTCAGCGGCAAACGAATGATGAGCCAAGGTGGGCACTGTGGCCATGAGCCAGACGGCCCCAGCCGCGACCGCGGCGAACGTGGCGCTCTTCATTGAGTTCCACCAATCAGATTGACGAACGTTCTTCCTCGATGTTCACCCACACCTACATCTGCCGTCCTGCCGTGTCAAGTTCAAATCATCTTGGCTACCGGGGCGTAGCAAGCTCGCGAGAAGCCGGTTCTCAGCTACGGAGCAGTTTGAACTGGAGTGACTTTGGTTTCGACCTGCGTAAATTCGAATCGCAGGATCCACTCACTCGGGGCGTTCTGGCCATCAACTTTCGTCGGCGTAAATCTCCAGCGTCGCGAGGCGTCCGCGGCGAGGTTCGCAAAGTATTTGCTCGGCCCCGGGGAATCGAGACTCGTCCCCACTACGCTCCCTGACGGATCCACCTGGACTTTTACGCCGACTCTGATCGTGCCCCGAATGCTGTCTCGCGCCTTCTGGGGCACATCGGGCAGGACTTGATGAGCGACCTCGCCTCGAACAAGGCTGCCCGCGTGGGTATTCGTTGCTTTTGTCAGTCGAATAGGGGCAGGCGACGCGGCGCCGCCATTCGAAGGCACTTGCCGGTCAGTGATTTTTCCGGTTGGCTGCCCCGTTTGAGATTTCTGTGGTTTCTGCTTCGGTTTCGGCTGTTCGGGCGGGACGGATGAGATCCGCCCCGTTTCCGGACGTTTGTGTACGAGTCTTGGCGCCGCCAGTATGATGGCGACCGCCAGCACCGCTACAATCGCCGGAGCAATGTATCGACGGTTCGCGGGCGCGTTCACCGGCTTGGCACTCACCCTTGCCGGCGGCACCGATGAGGGCGGCTGCAAGCGGGCCGCGATGTCTGCGACCGTGCACCGAAGCCGAGGATCTCGACGCAGACAATCACGCACTATATCGACAAACGGCGCCGGAAGTGTCTCCGGCAGGACCGGTTCCTCTTGATCTGCGCGCTCCCAACGTGGGATGTGCTGCGTCAGCACCTCGACCAGCGTCACGCCGAGCGACCAAACATCCCCGGCCGGGGATTTCCCCGCGCCAGCAACCTCGGGCGCGTCCCACATGCTGGGCTCGTCTCGACTGGCGCTCAACTCGCCCACCTCGCAGATTCCATCGCTCGAAATCTTTAGCCGATCGTCGATGGCCATTATGTTTCCGGGTCTGATGTGGCCGTGGACGAGCCTCTTGCCATGGAGGTATGCGAGCCCCTCGAGAGCGGGACGGAGCATGTCTCGAGCCTCCGCAGGTGTGAGCGGCCGGTCGAGAAGAACTTGCGACAGGTTCTCTGCGGCGTACTCCATCACGACGTAGAGCATTTCCTGGTTGTCCACGCGGCAGCGCCCCATCTCAAAGAGGCGGATCAAGTTGGGGTGTGATAGATGCGCGGCCAGCTGCCACTGGGAAAGTTGGAGGTCCGCGAACTTTGGATCCGCGGGAATGAGCTTGATCGCAGCCTTTTGAGGTTCCCGCTCTCCGCGCTCCGTAAGGAACACGGAGCTATGGTCAGAGCCACCCAAATACTGTTGCAGGTGGAATTTCCCGTCGACCAACTGCGCTTCCCACTGCTTCAAGGCTTCGGTCATTTTGCCCTCCCCCGATTGCTGGCGACACGCGGTCGGTACAACTCGAAGAGAAGCGCTGCGGCGCCCAAAGTTACGGTTCGGACTCAGAATTCAAATGGCAGACGCCCGGAGGTTCGGACCCGTCCGCAACGCTTCGGTTTTCTAGGCTGGGCTTTGCCGACCAAAAGCAGGTCGTCCGTTGCCACAATCCCTTGGACAGACCCCCAGAAGCATCATGATTCGATTCAGGTTCGAAAGCAAAATGGCCTTGTCCAAAAAGACATGAGAATGTCGCGCTTACTGAAATGAATTGGGGAAAGCGATCGCCGGCTACGCATAGCGGAACAGCGCTTTGAAGCCGTAGTCCATGTGCTGCTGGATGTGGCAGTGGAACAGTGACAGTCCCGGCTGATCGGCCGTCAGGTCGGCGGAGACACGCCCGTAGAGCGGAACGATAACCGTGTCCTTCATAAGCCCCGCGGTAGGTTTTCCGTTCACGTCCACCAGCTCGAAAAGGTGACGGTGCAGGTGCACCGGATGCGCGTCATCCGTGCGGTTACGGAAAACGAGACGGTAGCGCGCTCCTTCCTGAAGCACGAATTCGCGGTCGTGAGGGTATGGTTTGCCGTTGACATGCCATATGTTGAATTGGCCCGCGCCGCTCGGGATTTTTTCGAAGACCATGTCGATCGTGTGTTCCGGAGTTGGACGGGCAGGGCTGGCGTTCGTTCCGAAGATTGTGTAGTCCCAGACGGGCTTCGAAGGCATCACCCATTGCGGCTCGCGATGCTGGTTCTCATACTCGACAATTACGCCCAGCCCCGCATTGCGAGTGGCGTCATCGGTCGAGCCGAGGATCCAGACTCCGGGCTGGTTCATCTCGACATAGGCGTCGATGCGCTCGCCCGGACCGAGCATGAGCACTTCGACCGATTGCGGCGAAGGGACCTTGTTGCCGTCCATGGCGATGACGCGAAATTGGTGCCCTGACAGCGCAATCGTGCGATTTTCGATCGCGCTCGCGTTGAGCACGTGAACGAGAACGCGTTGGCCGGCTCGAACGCGAATGGGCTCGCCGGCGCCCAGCGCTTTGTCGTTGATCGAAAACAGTTGAGACGTAACTTCGAGGCCGTTTGGGCGCGTGTCGAGCACGGTCGGCCTTTCGGGTTGCGGGCCCAGTCCGCCCCCTTCCGCCGCTTCGTTTTCCATCTGGTCGGTGAAATAAGGCTCCCAGTCGCGCAGGGCCAGAAAGACTTCCTTGTCGTACTGCCCCGGATCATTTCCTGAATCGATCATCAGGAAACCGTATTGCCCGGTGTACGTTCCACGATGCAAATCGGCTCCGGCCATCGCGTGCGAATGATACCAGCGCGTGCCGGCGGGCCTCGGAGTGAACTGGTAACGGCGGCGGCCTCCCGGGGGCACCATCGGCGTGCCTTCTTCTTCCGAGCCGTCGACTTCAGACGGGACGAACAGGCCATGCCAATGGACCAATTCCGGAGCATCCGTGTCGTTTATCACGTCGATGGTGACGGGCTTGCCTTCGCGCATGCGGAACAGAGGGCCGGGCGAAGTGCCGTTGTATCCGATGGTGCTGATGAAGCGGCTCGGCGCAATCTCCAGAGCAATCGGCGCAATTCGGACCATGAAATCGGCGAGAGGGATTCCCTCCAGCTTGCTGGCAGCGGAATTTGGCGAAGGCGTCTGCGTGGGCATTGCCATTGGATTTTGCGTTTGGCCGGGCATGGATTTGCCCCCGGCCGCCCAAAGCAGCCCCGCGCCTCCCAATCCCATGAACTCTCTTCGCCTCACCACTCCTCCGAAAAAGCCTCCAGCGGCAGCAACGCGAAATCGTCTCACGGCTAGATCAACACATACAAGCTTGCCCTGAGTGGCGTGGGCGAAGGGTGGACCACCGAACGACACAACGAAACACGCTGTTTGGGTTTGCGCCAGCGTGGCGGGCAGTCCGGACGGCCCTGCGGACCCGGTCGAATTGTGATCGGGAAGGCGCGCGGCGCACCCCCGCAGCCGTGTCGATTAGAACGGCCGTGATTCGTAAGTCCGCCGAGGCGGGTGCAAGGGCAGTACACGCTGCGAGAGAGGCAGCGCAATGGGAGGCGCTCCGCGTCGCCGGCTTTATGTCGCGGCCGAAGCCGTGACCTACAAACATCCATCCTTGGCGACCCGTGATTCGGGATTCACGAAGCAGCCGGGGGATGGAGAGTGACGCGGAGGAAATGGTGGAGGTAGAGGAGAGCTGTTTCCCGCCGCCGGGGTGAGTTGTCGACGATGTGATGTCCGTCCGCATAGCTCCAACCAACCTAGCACACGGCCGCGCGGTCCGGACTGTCCCGAGGTACAGAAGAAATTCAGGGCTTTCTTAGCATTCGTAGCGGCCGCCTTCAGGCGGGCGTTTCGGACTTGCTGCGCCGCCGCGGAGAACAAAGTGTAAGCTTTCAGTCATGACGCGTGGTTGACGAGGAGACTGACATGAAAAAACCTGGAATCCTCATAGATATCCCGGGATTCGGACGGCGGGTGATTCACACGGTCATCAGCGATTACACCGGGACCCTCTCTTGCTATGGCAAACTTGTTCCCGGCTCAAAGCCGCGCTTGCGCCGGCTGCTGAAGCTCGTCAATCTCGAAATCGTTACCGCCGACTCCTACGGAACCGCGCACCAACAGCTCAAAGGGATCACCGTCCCAAACATGTTGAAACAGAGAAGGCACGACATCGAGAAGCGGGATTTCGCGCGACAATTCAAACTCAAGAATGTTGCGGCTTTCGGGAACGGAAATAACGACAGGCTGCTGCTGCGAGCGGTGAAGGAATCCGGCGGCCTCGCAATCGCCGTCGACAACGGGGAAGGCTGCGCTCTGGACGCTCTTTTACATGCAAATATTTTTGTTGTCGGCGCCGTCAACGCCCTAAATCTTCTTCTGATACCGACCGCTTGCAAAGCGACTCTGCGGTTCTAGCTTCCGGATGGCGCGATGCGCCGTTTGCATGTGCGCCCGCGGCGGCGGGCAGTCCGGACGGCACCGTGGACCGGGACGGACCTGCGGGACGATGGGATCTTGAAACGATTTGTTTTGTATTCGCGCCGGAACTCGGCACAATTCCGAGCGCGAACTGACCCACTACCGGATCGCGTCATTGGGCTAGCGCTAGCGCGGCGGTTATGATGGCGGGCTCGTCGCCAAAGCCTGTCAGCCAGTGCACCGCCGGTTCCTTGCGGAACCATGTGATTTGCCTTTTCGCAAAGCGGCGGGTGGCCTGCTGAATCTGCTTGACGGCTGCCTGCTCAGGGAGGAGGCCTTCCAGGTGAGCGCGCAGCTCCGAGTAGCCGATAAACTGGAAGGGCTTTGCGTCCGCGGGGACGCCGCGAGCGATCAGGTTGCGGATCTCGTCGATCCAGCCCGCCTCGATCATGGAGATGACGCGTGCGTCAATTCGAGCGTAGAGCGCGGCGCGCGGAGGAAGAAGCCCGATTTTCCGCACGTCGTAGCCTTCGAGGCGGGCACGGCCGTCGCGATGAATCTCGGCTACTGTTTTTCCCGCAAGGAGGCGAATTTCGATCGCGCGAATGATTTTCTGGGTATCGCGCGGAGCGATACGCCGAGCGGCATCGCGGTCCAAGCGCACGAGGATGTGGTGGAGGTGTTCGGCTCCGCGCGCTTTGGCCTTTTGGCGAAGCTGCCCGCGAAGCTCCTCGGATCGAGTGGGCGCGTCAGCCAGCCCTTCGAGGAGTGCGCGGAGATAAAGCCCCGTGCCCGCGGTGAGAATGGCCAGCTTGCTGCGCCGACGAAGGTCATCGAGGACTTCGAGGGCGCGCCGGCGATATTCGCCGGCAGTGAAGACTTCGTGCGGCTCGACGAGATCAACCAGGTGGTGGGGGATGCCGCGCTGCTCGGCAGCGGGAACTTTAGCAGTGCCGATATCGAAGTGACGATAGACCTGCGTCGAATCGCAGACCAGGACTTCGCCGCCGAGCCGCTCGGCCAGCCAGATTCCGAGCGCCGATTTGCCGGAAGCGGTCGGCCCGAGAATGACGAC
The DNA here is from genome assembly GCA_050015155.1 of Candidatus Acidiferrales bacterium. Taxonomy (GTDB): domain Bacteria; phylum Acidobacteriota; class Terriglobia; order Acidiferrales; family UBA7541; genus Palsa-295. Next base: position 19,658 of record JBEKBY010000026.1, read on the forward strand.
GAGCCGAGGTAGATTCGTCATCCTGGGAATTTCCAGTATCGAAGGAGCAGAACGAGCAGCACCAGCACGCCGAGCAAAAGAGCTCCCGCGACTTGGGTGCGGTTCAGCCTCACCGGAAGTTGTCTATTTGATCGAGCGGAATGTTGTAGACGAACCAGATTCGCAATTCGAGATAGGGCCCGTGGAACTGCGAGGGTAGCGGCTCGAAAGGATTCGAAGCGTGAATCGCGGACATCGCGGCGTTGTCGAGCGGTTCTTTGCCGGACGTTCTTTCAAGAATCGGATCGGGCGGGACGATGCTTCCATCCGACCTGATCTTGAAGGTCGTGGCGGTGATACCCCTGTCACCCATGTACGCTGATTCAGGCATGACGGCGTACCAGTTGCGTTTCAAGGTGGCGAGGAGCCGCTGGATGTAACTCGTGAAGTCGACCCCTTGTGTATCCGAGAGAATCTGAGCTTGGTTGCCCACGCCCGCTCCGCCTCGTCCCGAGGCGCTCGGCGGGCCGTTATACACTCCGCCACGATTGCCGTGGCGAATCGCATCCTGAATCTGATCGTCAAGTTGTTTGCCGGGAGAGACCTGCGGCAATTGGAGATTGAGATGGTTCGGATTCGGCGCAGGCGGCTGGACCGGCTCGAGCCGCGAGGGAGCAGGCGGTTGGGGCACAGCCGCAGAGGGCTGCGGTTTCGGCGCTTCCGGCAGGTCCGAAGGCGGTTTCTCCGGACTGACTGGGGGCGGGAGCTGCGGCTGCTCGATGTGCGGAGCAACGCTGCTCAGCGTCTTCGGGGTGATATGAATTTTCGGGCTCGGCGGTGGCGCCGTCTTTGGAAGATCGGGCGGCGTGTAGATCCATTGCAACTGCTTCTTCGCGAGGTCGATTTCGTCCTGCGTGGGAACGTGCGGCGGAAAGATTTTTGGCGAGAAAATCAGAAAGGCGATCACCGCGATATGCACCAGGACCGACATGAAGCGGGTCAGCAAGTCCGACTTCGGGTCGCGCTTGTCTTCCGGCTCCATCAGGAGGTTCGCGTCGCCGGTGAGGAACATATCCGGCTCGACGACCTCGCGCAGGTCGGCGGTCAACTCCGGCGTATGCTCGAATTCCAGAATTTCTTCGGGCGCGGCCGGTTCCACGTACGCCGGAACCACAACACGCGAATCGAGGATCGCGATCGGCACGGCCTCGGTGATCGGTTCAAACCGTTCGATCGGTTTGGCGGGCATGCCGCGGGGGACAAGCGTGCGGTTGACGAGGACGCCGAGCGGAAAGTGAGCGGGGATCGTCGTCCGGCCGTCGAGCGGCGGCGCATCCGACAGGCCGGAAGGCACCACGGTCCGGTCGTCCATATAAGTTTCGAGGCGGCGCGGCGGCGTCTTCGCCTCGCCGTTCCTGACGGGGCGCACATCCACCGGGACTAGGGTGCGCGGAATCATAGAATTTCCTGTGGAGTGAATGCACCTAATTGGACGCGCCGCGCATGCTCAAGGATGCCTGCCATGACGCGGTCCGCAAGTTCGAGTGCGCGGCGCCCGGCAGCGCCGTCCACGACCGGCTGCCTGCGCGTGCGAACGGATTCAGCGAAGGCTCGCAGCTCGGCGCGGAGCGGCTCTTCCGGCACAGCCGGTAATTTTTCGAATCCGATCTCCGGCTGTGTGTTTCCCGGCCGGACGCGAATGCGCAGCGCGTCCTGGCGCGCGAAATCGAGCGAGATGTACTCGTGTTCCTGGAAAAAGCGCATCTTGCGGACCCGCTCGGTGGAGACGCGGCTGGCGGTGACGTTTGCGACGGTTCCCGTCGAAAATTCCACGCGCGCGTGGGCAATATCCACTTTGTCGGTAATCACGGGAATGCCGACGGCTTTTAGGTCGGTCACCGGGGCATCCACGAGCGAAAGCAAAATATCAAGGTCGTGAATCATCACGTCGTAAACTACGTCAATATCGAGGCTTCGCGGCGTAAAGATGCCGAGGCGATGGACTTCAAAGAACATCGGCCGCGACACGATTTTTTGCGCGGCTGGGACCGCGGGATTGAAGCGCTCGACGTGCCCAACCTGGAGGATGCGTCCTGATCGCCGCGCGGAAGCAATCAGCTTGTCGGCTTCTTCGAGCGACGCGGCCATCGGTTTTTCGACCAGCACGTCCAGGCCGGCATCGAGAAGGCGGCAACCGATTCGCGCGTGTTCTTTCGTGGGCACGGCAAGGCTGACGGCATCGACGTGCGCGTCGGCGAGCGCGTCGAGGTCCGCGAAGACGTGCGCGCCGAATTCGGCGGCGACTTGCCGTGCGCGCTCGGCGTTCGTGTCCACAACGCCCGCGAGTTCGGCCCCTTCGAGCTCGCGCCACACGCGGACGTGGTTCCGGCCGAACTCGCCGACACCGACCACGGCCACGCGAATGGGTTTCTCGCTCACGATTTTGCCTGCGCCTCGGCCCGCTCGGGCGCGAACGCTTGAATCGCAATGCCTGCATCGTCGGCGGCACGAATCAAAACCTCGCGGTCGAAGAGCAGCGTCCGCCCGGCATCGATCGCGAGCGCAGTGGCATGCGAGCGGCGCATCACGTCGATCGTCTTCGGCCCGACAACGGGCACATCGAAGCGCATGTCCTGGCGAGGCTTGCTTATTTTGACGATCACGAGCCTCTGCCCGTCTGCGATCCGCGCGGCGCGCTCGATGGTTTCATCGGTGCCTTCCATCGCCTCGATGGCCACACAGGCGCGGTCGCGCACGACGACGGTCTGACCGAGATCGAGGCCCGCGATCTTGTGCGCGATTAATCTCCCGTATTCGATATCGGCGGTTTCGGCCTCATCCGGCGCGCGACGCGTCAGGATTCCAGCGGCGGGCAGCAGCGGTCCGAGAAACCTGGTCGAATCGACCAGTTCGATGCCTTCATCTTCGAGCACTCGCGCCACGGCGCCGATCAGGGAATCGGTGTTCTTCGACGGAAGCGCGAAAAGCAATTTCGCCAGGCGCCAATCGGGGCGGATCGAACTGAAGATCTTGTTGTGTTTCACCTGCCCGGCCATCACCGCATGCTTCACGCCTTCCTGATGGAGCAGTTCAATTCCACGGCTCAGCTCTCCCAGGCTGATCCAGTGGAATCGGCTGGCCGCGCGTTCGAGCGCGGGCGAAGCCTCCTCGCGAATCGCGATCACGGCCATGTCGATGCCGCGGCTGCGCGCGCCTTCGAGGACGAGGAAAGGGAAATCGCCGTTTCCTGCGATAAGTCCCCAGTCCCGAGGCGTGTTTTGTGCGGTTGAGGCCATGATCGTCCCTATTTCGTCAAGCCCCGGTCGCCGACCGACTCGATGAAACGGATCAATGTTAGGACGTCCCCGGAATGAGAGAGGGTTCCGCGCATCTTCTCGATTGCCTGCGATGTGTTGAGCTTCGAACGGAGGAGGTATCGGTAAGCCTGCTCGATGGTCTGGATGCGCTCGGGCGAGAAGCCATGGCGCTCGAGGCCGACCTTGTTAATGCCGTAGCAGCGAGTTTCGCGCGGCCCAACGACCATCGAAAACGGCGGCACATCCTGCGTGATGACGGTGCCCGCGCCGAGATAAGCGTGGCTGCCGATGCGGACGAACTGGTGCAGCAGACAAAAGGAGCTGATCGTGGCGTAGTCCTCGACGACGATGTGCCCGGCAAGCTGCGCTCCGTTGATCAGGATGACGCGATTGCCGATGACGCAGTCGTGGCCGACGTGCGCGTAGGCCATGATCAGGCTATGGCTGCCGACGCAGGTCACGCCTCCGCCCTTGATCGTACCGCGATGCACCGTGCAGAACTCGCGAAACTCGTTCGCATCGCCCACTTCGAGCTTGACGCGCTGGCCAGTGTAGGTCAGGTCTTGCGGGTCGCCGCCGACGATCGAAAAGGAATGGAAGTGGTTGTCGCGGCCGAACGTCGATGGACCTTTTACGACCGCGTGGGGTTCAAGGATGCAGCCATCACCCAGCTCGACCTCATCGCCGACGACGGCGCAGGCCCCGACCCGCACACCTTTCCCCAGCTTCGCGGACGGCGAAACGATGGCCTGTGAATCGATTTCGGTCATTGCGCCTTCCCGGCGGGCTCGGCGGCTGAGGGCATTTCGGTCTCGAGATCGACCATCTTGCACATGAGAGTCGCTTCAGCGGCGAGGTCGCCGTCGACGGAGGCGCGCCCCTGGAACTTGCAGAAGCCTCCGCGCCAGGCGAGGACGTTCATTTCGATCCTCAATTGGTCGCCGGGGACGACGGGCCGGCGAAAACGAGCGTTGTCGATCGCGACAAAATAGAGCAGCTTTTTCTCGCGGTCCGGCACTTCCTGAAGCAGCAAAAGCCCTCCCGTCTGCGCCATCGACTCGATGATAAGGACGCCGGGCATGATCGGCTTTCCCGGGAAATGGCCCTGAAAGTAGCCTTCGTTGATGGAGACATTCTTGATTCCGACGATGCGCTTCCATCGTTCCATTTCTTCAATGGCGTCCACCAGAAGGAAAGGATAACGGTGCGGGAGGATTTTCTGGATCCCGTTGGTATCAAGGAGCATCGTTGACCTCAGGCGGCTCGTATTTTTCGTGGGGCCGAATCAAACAATTCTATACGAATCCCCGGCAGGGGGGAATCAGCGAGTCCGCGTCCGGCGATCATGGGTGGTCGGGGCGACCTTGCAAAATCGCGAGGTTGTGCATAGGCTCGACGGCTTGGAAGTGCAAACGAAAACCGCCGGGACGCCCTTGCCAATGAAGGCTCTGCTGCGCGAACTGAGAAGGCACGAGAGAGAAATCGTAGGGCTGCTCGGAAAGTTCGCGCGTTGCGAATCGCCGAGCTACGACAAGGCCGCCGTGGATCGTGTCGGCCGAATGGTCGCGCGCGAATGGCGCCGCCGCGGGGCACGGATCCGCGTCTTGCGACAGAACCTGCGCGGGAACCACGTGCGCGCGGAATTGCGGCTCGGCGCCGGCCGACCGGCCGGACAGATTCTGATTCTCGGCCACCTGGATACGGTCTACCCGCTCGGCACGCTTGCGACGATGCCGTTCCGCATTTCGGGCGGACGCGCGTGGGGTCCGGGGACATTCGATATGAAGGCGGGGCTTGTGCTGGCGCTGACCGCCGTCGACGCGCTGAAGGCCGTGGGATTTCGCTTGCATAGTGGACCGCGCAAGAGGCTCGTTTTCCTCTGGACGTCCGATGAGGAGATCGGCAGCGCAACCTCACGGCGCGACATCGAACGGGAAGCTCGCCGCAGCGATGCGGTGCTCGTCCTCGAGCCGGCATACGGGCGCGCCGGGGCGCTGAAAACGGCGCGCAAGGGAGTCGGTACCGCGGAAATCATCGTCACCGGCCGGTCCGCTCACGCCGGCATCGACCCCAGCGCGGGAATTAACGCGGTGCACGAGCTGGCACTGCAAATCGTGCGGCTGAGGAAGATGAACGACCCGCGACGCGGGATCACGGTGCAGGCGACTGTAGTTGCCGGCGGAACTACCTCCAATGTGGTTCCGGACCACGCGCGAGCGGAGGTCGATCTTCGTTATACGCACTTAGCCGATGCGCCGAAACTTAATCGCCAACTCCGAAGCCTGCGTCCGATCCTGAAAGGCGCGCGGGTGGAGGTTCGAGGCGGCGTGAACCGGCCTCCACTCGAACGCACGGCGGCCGTCCGCGAACTTTTTCGCCGCGCACAATCGTTGATGCACGAGATGGGCTTGCCGCTCGGTGAAGCCGCCACCGGCGGCGGCTCGGACGGAAACTTCACGGCCGCTATCGGAGTGCCGACACTCGATGGGCTTGGCGCGGTGGGAGACGGCGCCCATAGCCTGAGTGAGCACGTGGTTATCCGCTCGCTTTCGGAGCGCGCTGCGCTTCTCGCGGGGCTCCTAACAACGCTTTAGTTTTCCTAGCGCAGGTATGCGCGCTTGAGGTACGCAATGGTCTGTTGCTGTAGGTCGTCGTAACTCAGGCGCAAGGTTTCTCGCAGGGCGGATTCGGTCGAGGTTGATGTTGCGATGCGGTCGAGCAGGCGGCTGATGTCGCTTACGCCCCCGGCGTCAATCATGGATTCCACAACCGCCAGCGACCAGGCGTAGGCAAATGCGGCCGAGTTTCCGGAAAGCCCCATCCAGGAACCTTCCATGGAAGCCAGCGGCGGCGCCGCGCCCTGGCTGCCCGCCTCGAGCAAAGCTCCGGCGACGGAGGCGCTGCGGCGTCCCTCCATCCACTGCGCGATGCCTTCCTGAAGCCACGTGGGAGCGCGGCCGTGCGATTTCTGCCCGACGAAACTGTGGGTCAGTTCGTGCTTGAGCACGCGCGCGAGATCGGGAGTCACATCAGTGAGTCCCTGGACAGGGATGCGGAGGCGCCCGTCGTTGAGCGCTCCGACCCAGCCGGGCGCGCGCGTGATGTCGCCGAACGCCTGCTCCGTATATAAGATGACTGCGATCGGTTCGTGCGGCGTGTAGTCGAGCTGCGATTCGAGGTCGCGGAAATCGTCTTCGAGGGCGCGCAGGATGCCGCGGGCGAGATCCGGATTGGCCCCGCCGTAGTATTTCAAGTCGAAGTGGGCTGTTTCGCCTTCCCGGTAGCTCTCTTCCTCGGCCTTGTCACGCTCGGCCTTTTCGAGAGCTTGCTCGACATCGGGATCAGGACGCAGATGCTGGGCGCGTTTCCATTCCGCGACGGCCTGGTCCATCTTGTTGGCGCCGTAGTAGGCCCAACCCATCAGCTTGGCCACATCGGCCGAATCCGGCGAGACGCGCCGCGCTCGCTCGAGCGGGTCGAGCGCAGTTGTGAACTCGCTTTCGCGAAGATAGAGGACGGCGAGGTTCAAGAGCAGGCCGACGTTGTCCGGTGCGAAGACGAGTGCCTGGCGATACTGGTCGATAGCGGAATCGGTGTTGCCTTTGCCCAGGAGAAACTGCGCGGCCACATAGTGCGCGGCAGCGAGCTTCGCGACCGCCGGCGCGGAGCCTGACCGCGCGTCCGATTCGAGGTGCGCCATATATGCGTAGTCGACGGCATCGTCATGCACGGCCAGGTGCGCGACGTCTTCGTACCCGGCGACCGGGTCGATTTGCGGCGCGGAAACCGGTGGCTCGGAACCGGCACGCGATGCAGCGGAGGAGTAAGAGAAACTATCGTGTTCGATTCGCGCGACAATCGACTTGGGAATGGAGAGCTGGCCGGCGGGCGTTTGATAGATGACGTGATCGGCATCCTGGGTAACGTCTGCGGCCTGAATACGGCGGCCGTTCTTCAGTACGATCGTGTCGGCCCGCGCGCACGACGACACGACGAGCACGAGCAATGCCGCCACTGGCGTTGCGGTACGCACGTCTCAATCTTACCAACCGGAAGTGCGTGCTCATCTTTTTCGTGCCGAGCTGATGTTCTAAGTTGAACGCGATTTCTTGCTGCGACGCGGCGGCGAGCGCTGGCTCCGCCAAACTTTTTTTGATTTGAACTTGCGTATCGGACTCTCCAGTCTTATTCTATGGCGTCCCAAATGAGCCGATGGAGTTGTTTAGAGTCAGTTCGACCCAACGTACAGCGAATTGAATGCCGTTCATAAGCAGGAGAGTTGACACTGCGAATCGCACCAGCATGGTTTGGGCGCCGATTTCGATCACGATGCCCCTTCAGAAAATAACAGGCATCCGTTACTAAAGCCGGGGACACCGCGTGGATTCTGAGGGTTCTCAAAAGACAGCCGGAGTTGTAGAGCAGGAGCCGCTTTTAGGGCCCGGCCATACGTTCGAAACCGTCACCGACAAAATCAGCGCCATCGTGCTGACGCGTCCCGTGACGCCCGGCTGGGTATTCGGTTTTCTCATCGGCTTTGCCCTCCTGATGTTGTTGAACCTGGTTATCACCCTGCTGATGATCAAGGGCGTGGGAATCTGGGGGATTCGAGTTCCGGCCGCCTGGGGCTTCGCCATCGTCAACTTCGTCTGGTGGATCGGAATCGGTCACGCTGGCACACTCATCTCCGCGATCCTCCTTTTGTTGCACCAGAAGTGGCGCACGTCGATCAACCGGTTCGCCGAGGCCATGACGATTTTTGCCGTGATGTGCGCCGGCATGTTCCCGTTGCTGCACATGGGCCGTCCGTGGTTGTTCTTCTACCTGATGCCGTACCCGAATCCAATGTGGCTGTGGCCGCAGTTCCGCAGCCCGCTGGTCTGGGACGTCTTCGCGGTATCCACTTATTTCACTGTTTCGCTGCTCTTCTGGTTTGTCGGAATGATTCCGGACCTTGCCACGCTGCGCGACCGCGCCAAGAGCAAGGCCACGAAGATCATCTACGGCATGCTTTCGTTGGGCTGGCGGGGCTCGGCGGTGCATTGGTCGCGCTACGAGATGGCTTCGCTCTTGCTTGCCGGTCTTGCGACGCCGCTGGTACTTTCAGTGCACACCGTCGTGAGTTTCGATTTCACAATCGCCATCGTACCCGGGTGGCATAGCACGATCTTCCCGCCCTACTTCGTGGCCGGGGCGATCTATTCGGGATTTGCGATGGTGTTGACGCTGGCGATTCCCATTCGCAAGTACTATCACCTCGAAGACCTCGTGACCACACGTCACCTCGACATTATGGCCAAGGTCATGCTCGCGACGGGCATCATCGTGGCCTACGGCTACGTGATGGAAACATTCATGGCGTTCTACAGCGCCGACCACTACGAGCGCTACATGATGATGAACCGCCTCGTAGGTCCGTACGCGCCGCTGTACTGGATGTTGATTGCGTGCAACCTCGTCATTCCGCAGGCGCTATGGTCTCGCCGCGTCCGCCGGAGCATTCCGGCGTTGTTCATCATCTCGCTGGTGGTCAATATTGGAATGTGGCTCGAGCGGTTTGTGATCGTCGTGGTCAGCCTGACCCGCGATTTTGTTCCCTCGTCCTGGGGAATGTACTACCCAACGAAGTGGGATTGGGCAACGTACTTGGGCACGTTTGGGCTTTTCTTCACCCTGTTTTATCTCTTCATCCGTTTCCTGCCGATGATCTCGATCGTCGAAGTGCGATCGCTGGTGCACGAAACGAACGAAGAGAAGCATCCATAGAGAGTAACGGGGATCGATGGCACAGATCTTTCATCGCAGCACGAACCTGATCTCGCGGGTGAGCATTTATGGTGCTGTGCTCATCATCGGCGGGCTGGGCTACGCGCTCTACGCGATCGCGCTCTCGCCGTGGTACACGGAACAAACCGTATCGCGGCAGCAGCCGGTGCCTTTCAGCCACAGGCACCACGCCGGCGAACTCGGGATCGACTGCCGCTACTGCCATACGTCGGTTGAGAAGTCTTCGTTTGCGGGCTTGCCTCCGACGCAGACCTGCATGACCTGCCATTCGCAGATCTGGACGAACGCTTCGATGCTCGAGCCCGTCCGGACGAGCTACCGCAACGATACTTCGCTCGCATGGACGCGCGTGAACGCTTTGCCCGACTTCGTATATTTCGACCATAGCATTCACGTCGCGAAGGGCATCGGCTGCACCACATGCCACGGCCAGATCGCGCAGATGCCTTTGACGTACCGCGCCGGCACCCTGTACATGTCCTGGTGCCTCGATTGCCATCGCCAGCCTGAAAAGAACGTGCGGCCGAAGTCCGAAGTTTTCGATCCGTTTTACGAGCCGCCCTCCCGCTCCCACCCGGTGATGGTCCAGGGCAAGGAGTATACCGATCAGCTCGCGATGGGGCGCGAACTCGTGAAGGACTACAAGATTCAGAGCTTGCAATACTGCTCGACGTGTCACCGATGAAAGCGAAACAATGAACGAAGACTCCAACCCGAAGAATTCGATCGACCTGGCTGCCGCGCGCGCGAAACTCGAGCGCGAAGGCGGCAAGCGCTTTTGGAAGAGCCTCGAAGAACTGTCGGACACGCAGGAGTACCGCAACTTCCTGAAGAACGAGTTCCCGGCCAACGGCGACAAGAATTCTGACGGCATCAATCGCCGCGACGTGCTGAAACTCATGGCCGCTTCAGCCGCCATGACGGGGCTCGGTGCCTGCACGAAGCTTCCCACGGAGAAAATCGTTCCTTACGTCCGGCCGCCAGAGGAGATCATTCCTGGACGGCCGCTCTTCTACGCGACTTCTTTCGTGCAGTCCGGCGTCGCGACCGGCGTGCTGGTGGAAAGCCACATGGGCCGGCCCACAAAGATCGAAGGCAATTCCGAGCATCCCGGCAGCCTCGGAAGCACGGACGTCTTCACGCAGGCGTCGATTCTGAGTCTCTACGATCCCGACCGCTCGCAGGTGGTCATTTACGAAGGTCGCGTCAGCAACTGGAGCGATTTTGCCGCGGCGATGGGGAACATGCGAACGCAGCACCTCGCTGCCAAGGGAGCCGGCATTCGCCTCCTGACGAAAACGGTCAGCTCTCCGACGCTCGGAGGCCAGATTCGCGCGTTTCTCGGGCAGTATCCCGCGGCTAAGTGGCATCAATACGAGCCTTGCGCCGGCGATTCCGCGCGCGAGGGCGCGCGCCTGGCGTTCGGCAGGCCGGTTAACACGGTCTACCACTTCGACCAGGCCGACGTGGTTGTTTCGCTGGATGCGGACTTCCTGACTGCGGGTCCGGGACACGTGCGTTACGCGCGCGACTTTTCCTCTCGGCGGGATTTGGCCGCCGGAGCGTCATCGAAGTTGAACCGGCTCTACGTCGTCGAAAGTATGCCGACTGGCACCGGGGTTACGGCGGACCATCGCCTGCCCCTGCGCGCGATGGACATCGAGGATTTCGCGCGGCAGCTCGCGGCCGCTGCGGGCGTTGCCGTACCGGTGAGCGAAAGTGCGAGCGCGAAGGTTCCAGCGGATTGGGTCGGCGCCGTCGCGCGGGATTTGGCTGCTCATCGGGGAGCGTGCCTTGTCATTGCGGGCGAGCACCAGCCGCCATCCGTGCACGCGCTGTCGCACGCCATGAACGCTGCGCTGGGCAATGTCGGCAAGACCGTCGTTTACGCGGAATCAATCGAGGCCAACCCCGTCAATCAGGTCGAATCATTGCGGGAACTCGTCAATGATTTGAAGAGCGGGCAGGTCGAGTTCCTGCTGATTCTTGGCGCGAACCCCGTGTACGACGCTCCGGCCGATCTTGAATTCGAGTCCGTGCTGCGCGGCGCCCTGGATCCGGACAAAGGAAAACTGAAGTTGTGCGTGCATTCGGGTCTCTACAATGACGAGACGGGCGAACTTTCTCACTGGCACGTGCCGGCGGCGCATTATCTTGAGTCGTGGAGTGATGCGCGCGCGTTCGATGGCACGGTCGGCATCGTCCAGCCGCTGATTGCCCCGCTCTACGATGCCCATTCCGCGCACGAAATCGTCGCCCTCTTTACGGGTGATGCTGCGAAATCCGGACACGATCTGGTTCGCGACTACTGGCAGGGACAGCGCCCCGAGAAAGACAGAGCCTTCGAAGTTTTCTGGGAGACTTCGCTGCACGATGGCGTCATGGCCGGCACCGCTCTGCCGCCGATTTCCGTTGCGGCGCACCCAGACTTGGCGGGTCAAGCGTACGCACAGGCGGCGGGCGACGCGAACGCGCTCGAAATCGTTTTCCGCCCCGACCCGTCCATTGGGGACGGCGAGTTCGCGAACAATGGCTGGCTACAGGAAGTGCCCAAGCCTGTCACGAGACTCACCTGGGATAACGCGGCGATGATTAGCCCCTCCACCGCGCAGCGGCTCGGCATGATCACAGGGGACTACGTCACGTTGCGGTTCGACGGCCGCTACATGGAAGCTGGTGTGTTCGTCGTGCCCGGCCACGCGGACAGCTCGGTGACGTTGCACCTCGGCTACGGCCGCCGGCGCGCCGGGAATGTGGGGACCGGCCCGGGATTCAATGCCTACTTGTTGCGCACTTCCGCGGCGCACTGGATGGCGCGCGGGCTGCAGATCGAGAAGACCGGGAAGAAATACTACTTTGCTTCGACGCAGCAGCAGTATGCCATCGACTTCGAGGGCCATAACGAAGACGTCGAGAGCGCCGAGGCTTTCAACCCCGCGCGCGATCTGGTGCGGATAGCGACGCTCGATGAATTCCGCAAGAATCCGGCTTTCGCGAAGCATCCCGACGACGAAGAGACCAAGAATTTGACGATCTACCCGGCCTTCAAATACGACGGCTACGCCTGGGGCATGTCCATCGACTTGAATCGCTGCATCGGGTGCAACGCGTGCGTGGTTGCGTGCCAGTCGGAAAACAACATCGCCGTCGTGGGCAAAGAGCAGGTGATGCGCGGACGCGCGATGCACTGGATTCGCATCGATACCTATTTCCACGGCGGCCTCGAGAATCCCGAGATGTACTACGAGCCGATGCCTTGCATGCAGTGCGAAAACGCGCCGTGCGAATATGTCTGCCCGGTCGGCGCGACGACGCACAGCCCCGAAGGGCTGAACGATATGACGTACAATCGCTGCGTCGGCACGCGGTATTGCTCGAACAACTGCCCCTACAAGGTCCGCCGGTTCAACTTTTATCTCTTTTCCGACTTCAAGACGCCAAGCCTTTACGGGCTGCGCAATCCCAACGTCACCGTGCGAAGCCGCGGAGTGATGGAAAAGTGCACTTACTGCGTGCAGCGGATCAACGCGGCGAAGATCCGGTCGGAAGAGGAAAATCGCGCAGTGCGCGATGGCGAGATCGTGACCGCGTGCCAGGCTGCGTGCCCGGCGGAAGCGATCGTCTTCGGCGACATCAACGATAAGTCGAGCCGTGTTTCGAAGTTGAAGGCGCAGTCGCGCGATTATGGTTTGCTGGAAGATTTGAACACCCGCCCGCGCACGACCTATCTGGCGCGCGTGCGAAACCCGAACCCGGAGATTCGCGGATAGCGTCGCCGGCTAGGAGCGGCATTGACAATATGAACGGCAAACGCATGTACGGACTCTTGGCGGAATTCGAGACACCCGAGCAGGTTCTAGAAGCGGCCCGCCGGACACACAGCGCAGGATACCGGCGAATCGACGCGTTTTCTCCAATACCGGTCGAAGGCTTGGCTGAAGCGGTAGGCTTCGATTGGACAGCCGTGCCCGTCGTGGTTTTCTGCGGCGGGTTGCTTGGCGGCTTGACCGGCTTCGGAATGTGCTGGTACGCGAACGTGATCAGTTTCCCCTTGAATATCGGTGGAAAGCCATTCAACAGCTGGCCGGCCTGGATCCCGATCACGTTCGAGCTGACGATTCTGGGCGCCGCGCTGGCAGCGGTGTTCGGGATGCTCGCTATGAATGGGCTTCCGACGCCTTATCACCCGACCTTTAACGTGCCGCGGTTTGCGCTCGCTTCAACGGACCGTTTCTTCCTGTGCATCAAGGCGCGTGACAAGAAGTTCGACCTGGGACAGACAAAGGCATTCTTGGAAAGTTTGAACCCGCATGGAGTGTTTGAAGTTGAGAGCTGAAATCGATACCCGCAGGAGCACGGGTTCGCGCCGGGCGTCCGCGCGCGGCCTGCGCTTTGCGTGCCTTAGCGCTGTCGCGATATTTCTTTCCGGTTGCCGGCTCGATATGCATCTGCAGCCGAAGTATCTGCCATACCAGGCGACCGACTTTTTCGGTGACGGACGCTCCGAACGCCAGCCCGTTCCGGGTACGGTCGCGCGAGGGCAACTGCGCGTGGATGAACTCTTCTACACCGGTACGGAAAACGGCGTCGAAGCGAACCGCTTTCCGTTTCCGATCACACGGGCGGACCTCGAACGCGGCCGCGAGCGCTACAACGTCTATTGCACTCCGTGCCACGACTACACGGGCAGCGGCCGGGGCATGATCGTCCAGCGCGGATTCCCGCAGCCGCCGTCGTACCACATTTCGCGGCTCCGCGACGTGCCCGTCGGGCATTTCTTCCAGGTGATGACCAATGGATTCGGCGACATGTACAGCTATGCCGCGCGCATCGAGCCCGCGGATCGCTGGAGGATCGCCGCTTACATCCGTGTCCTTCAGCTTAGCCAAAATGCCACGCTTCAGGACGTTCCGGAAAACGAGAGGGCGAAGTTGGCGCAACAGTCCGCCGCCACGGCCGCGCAAGGAGAGCAGAAGGCGCAATGAATTCCTCGGACGCAAATCAAGTGCGGATCGGTCGCGGACAAACGCGCGCGATTTTAGTGGGGCTATTGGGCTTGGGCCTCTGCCTCCTTTTCGGCTTTCGCAATCCGCTGCAGTTCTACCGGTCCTATATCTTTGCGTTCGTTTTCTGGTCTGCGATTCCTCTCGGCTGTCTCGGCATTCTCATGCTGCATCACCTGACGAGTGGATGGTGGGGTTATCCGATCCGCCGAATCCTCGAAGCGGGGACGCGCACGTTGCCGCTGGTGTTCGTTCTGTTCCTCCCCATCCTGGCGGGAATGGCGCGGCTCTATCCGTGGGCGCAGCCACCCTCCGTAGTGGCGGCCGATCCGATTCTCGAGTACAAGAAGCCGTACCTGAACCCCGCTTTCTTTACGGTGCGCTCCTTCGTTTACTTCGCTATCTGGATCCTGTTGGCGTCGCTGCTCAATAAGTGGTCAAGCGAACAGGACCGCACGGGCGATCCAAGGCTGAAGGTCCGGATGACGAGCCTAAGCGGCCCGGGTTTGATTCTGTGGGGGCTAGTCGTGACGTCGGCTGCGGTTGACTGGGTAATGTCACTCGAACCGCACTGGTTTTCCACGATCTACGGGATGCTTTTCATAGTGATCGAAGCCCTGGCGGCGATCACGTTCTCCATTTTCGTTCTGCGAAAGCTGTCCGACCGGGAACCATTGAAGGACTGCGTGGAACCAAAGCGATTCCTCGATCTCGGCAACATGATGCTCGTGTTCGTGCTGTTGTGGGCTTACCTGTCGTTTTCCCAGTTGCTAATTATCTGGGCCGGAAATCTGAAGAACGAGATTCCGTGGTACACGCAGCGTGCTTTTGGAGGATGGGCGCCGGTAGGCGTGTTGTTGCTTATTTTTCATTTTTTCGTCCCGTTCTTTCTGCTGTTGCAGAGGGGAATCAAGCGCCGTCTGGGGATTCTCTCCAAGGTGGCGGCTTTGCTTTTGATTCTCTCGGTAGTCGATATCTATTGGATCGTGGTTCCGTCCTACGAGGTGGCCGCCCCGAAAGTGCATGCGCTGGATCTTTTGGCGCTGATTGGAATTGGCGGTTTGTGGATAGGCGCGTTCCTCTGGCAATTGAAGAGGTGGCCCCTGCTTCCGCTGCACGATCCGCGGTTTGCGGGGGTTTTGGAGCATCAGCATGGAGATTAAGCAGCCGTATAAACCTGGGGCTCCGACGGACCGAGGCCGGGGCTACGAACAGCGCGATGCGAACGTCAAGGGGCTGCTTCAGTTCGCGTTCTGGATGGCCGTCGTCCTTGCGATCACTCTCGTCGGAATGAGATGGACGTTCGACTATTTCAAGAGAACTGAGCCATTGGGGCCGACTGCATCGCCGTTGGTGACGGCGACTCAGCGCACGCTTCCTCCGAGTCCGCGTTTGCAGGCTCAGCCGCATCGCGAGCTCGTGGATTACTGCGCCGCCCAGCAGCAGAAAGTGACAACGTATAGCTGGGTGGATCAAGGGAGCCGCGTCGTTCACGTTCCCGTGGACCGTGCGATGGATTTGATCCTCGCGCGCGGGCTGCCGGCGCGGCCCTCGAGCGAGGCTCCGAGTGGAGCAGCCGCGGCTTCAGTGGCGGCGCCCAACACCGCCGGTGGTGACGACCTGCTGGGTCCTTGCGGTTACCTGACCGAGGATTTGCGGAAGACGCCCAGCGAGTAGTGGACATCGAGACGCAACGGCGTCGAAGGAGAAGATCGTGGGTGAGCGAAGGGAAAGGCGGACATCAATCCGAGCCAAGCGGGGCGTGGCATTGTCGTGGCTTGCTTTGCTCGCGGCGGCCATTTTGATGAGCGCTTCGACATCTGCGGCCCAGCTCGGCGATCCGATGAGTCCGACACAAAATCTCGGCGTGCGTCCCGAATTGCTGAAGGACGTCGGTATCGACCAGAAGCTGAACGACACCATCCCGCTGAACCTAACGTTTCGAGATGAGCACGGCAAGACGGTTGAACTGGCACAGTACTTCGGCAGCAAGCCGGTGATCCTCTCGCTCGTGTATTACAGTTGCCCGATGCTCTGCACCCAGGTGCTGAACGGCCTCGAGCGCAGCCTGAAAAACATCCCGATGGGGATCGGGGCGGATTTCAATGTGGTCACCGTGAGCATCGATCCGACCGAGCGGCCGGTGCTGGCCGAGGCCAAGCAGGAACTGTACACCGGCATGTACGGGCGACCCGGTGCGGCCGAGGGCTGGCATTTTCTCACCGGAGACGAGCCGCAGATCAAACGACTGGCGGACGCCGTGGGCTTTCGTTATGCCTACGATGCCGATTCGAAGCAGTACGCGCATGCGAGCGCGATCATGTTGCTGACGCCCGAAGGAAAGATTTCGCGCTACTTTTACGGCATCAGCTACCCGGAGCGGGACTTGCGGCTCGGGTTGGTGGACGCGTCGGAAGGAAAAATCGGCTCGCCGGTCGATGCGGTCCTGCTCTTCTGCTATCACTACGATCCCCACACCGGCAAATACGGACTGCTGATTTCGCGCGTGATTCAGCTGGCGGGGGGCTTGACGGTTTTGTTTGGCGGCATCGCGCTCGTGATCCTCTTCCGGGGCGAACACTACGCGCTGGGGAAGAGGACGTGAGCGAAGCGGTGCGGCGGGCGTACAGGCGCAAAGGATTCTGACGGAACGGTGATGATGGGGCTCACTCAATCAGGCTTACAAGGCATGGCTGCGGCATGGGCTATGATCCCGATTCAGCCGCCAGCCGCGTCTTCGATCGCGGAAGGCGTGGAC
This sequence comes from Candidatus Acidiferrales bacterium, assembly GCA_050015155.1. Taxonomy (GTDB): domain Bacteria; phylum Acidobacteriota; class Terriglobia; order Acidiferrales; family UBA7541; genus Palsa-295. The sequence goes on from JBEKBY010000026.1 coordinate 36,502, forward strand.
AAGCTCTACTATCTCTTGACGGGTATCACGCTGTTCTTCACCGTGCTGATCTTCTCGATCATTTTCTATTTCATGGTGAAGTACCGCCGGCGATCCGAGGATGAAGTTGCTCCTGAAACGCATACCTCGATGGTTCTGGAGCTGTCCTGGACGATCATTCCGTCGCTCATCTGCGTGGTGCTGTTCGTTTGGGCTTCGGCTCTGTACGTCCGCAATTCCCGCCCGCCTACGGCTTCGACGGAAATCTTCGTCATCGGAAAACAGTGGATGTGGCACATCCAGCATCCCGAAGGCCCGCGCGAGATCGATGAACTGCACGTGCCGGTCGGCGTGCCGATCAAAGTGACAGCGACGTCACAGGACGTGATCCACGATTTCTACATTCCCGCCTTCCGCGTGAAGAAGGACGTTTTGCCGGGCCGCTACACCTCGCTCTGGTTCCAGCCCACCGAGACCGGCACGTTTCACCTCTTCTGCGCGCAATACTGCGGCACGAGCCACTCGCAGATGATCGGTTGGGTGTACGTCATGGAGCCCAAAGATTACGCTGACTGGCTCGCCGGCGGCGAGAAGACCGAATCCATGGCGCAGCAGGGCGAGCGGCTGTTCACGCAGTTCGGTTGCGACAGTTGTCACGTTGCGGATGGCACGGGCCGCAGTCCGTCGCTGGCGGGCCTCTACGGCAAGCCGGAAACGCTGGTGGGCGGCGAGACGCGAGTTGTCGATGAATCTCTGATACGCCAGGCCATCCTGGTGCCGAATTCCATCCACGTGCCCGGCCGTCAGCCGATCATGCCGACGTACCAGGGCCAGTTGAACGAGGAGCAGATACTCCAGTTGATTGCTTACGTGAAGTCGCTCGGCTCGCAAGAAAGGAACGCGAAATGAGTACGGCCACTGTAGACATCCACGACCACCCGGCCGAATCCAGGGTGAACTACCTGAACGCGAACTACGGCATCAAGTCGTGGCTTCTGACAACAGACCACAAGCGCATCGGTTTGCTCTATCTCGGCACGATCACCTTTATGTTCCTGATCGGCGGCACGGCGGCCGCCCTGATGCGCCTGAATCTCGTCGAGCCGCAGGGTGCGCTGCTCGAGCCCGAGACTTACAACAAGATGTTCTCGACGCACGGTATCGTAATGGTCTTCTTCTTCCTGGTGCCGTCGATTCCGGCGACGCTCGGCAATTTCCTGATCCCGATGATGATCGGAGCGCGCGACGTCGCGTTCCCCAAACTCAACCTCATGAGCTGGTATCTCTTCATTACCGGCTGCGCATTTGCCCTCGTCGCCATCCTGTCCGGCGGCGTGGACACCGGCTGGACGTTCTATCCGCCCTATAGCAGCCTTTACTCGCACACACCGGTCGTAATCATGGCGCTCGGTGTTTTCATTGCCGGGTTTTCCTCGATCCTCACGGGACTGAACTTCGTCGTCACGATTCACAAGATGCGCGCCCCGGGCATGACCTGGTTCCGCTTGCCGCTTTTCATCTGGGCCTTGTATGCCACCAGCCTGATCTTCATTCTCGGCACGCCAGTGATTGCGATCACGCTTTTCCTGCTGGGCCTTGAGCGCCTTCTGCACGTCGGCATATTCGACCCTGCCATCGGCGGCGACCCGCTGCTGTTTCAGCACCTTTTCTGGTTCTATTCGCATCCGGCCGTGTACATCATGATTCTGCCGAGTATGGGCGTGGTCAGCGAGCTGATCACGGCGTTCTCAAGGAAGAAGATTTTCGGCTACAGCTTCGTGGCCTTTTCGAGCTTGGCCATCGCCGTCATCAGTTTCATCGTCTGGGGCCACCACATGTTCGTTACCGGCCAGTCCATCTACGCGGGCTTGGTTTTTTCCGTGTTGAGTTTTCTGGTCGCGATTCCGTCGGCGGTTAAGGTTTTCAACTGGACCGCGACGCTGTACAAAGGTTCGATCTCCTACCAGGCCCCGATGCTCTACGCGCTCGGCTTCATAGGCCTGTTCACGATGGGCGGGCTGACCGGGCTGTTCTTGGCGAGTTTGGCGACCGACGTACACCTCAACGGCACCTATTTCGTCGTCGCGCACTTCCACTACATCATGGTGGGCGGCGCACTGATGGGCTATCTCGGTGGGATTCACTTCTGGTGGCCCAAGATTACGGGCCGGCTGTATCCCGACATGTGGGCGCGCGTGGCGGCGGTGATCGTCTTCGTGGGTTTCAATCTGACGTTCTTCCCGCAGTTTATCGTCGGCTATCTGGGGATGCCGCGCCGCTACGCGGTGTATCCGGCTGAATTTCAGGTGCTCAACGTGATGTCTTCCGCGGGCGCTTCGGTGCTCGCCGTTGGCTACATCATTCCACTCGTGTATCTGACCTGGTCGATGCGTTACGGCCCGGAAGCTGGGCGCAATCCCTGGGGCGCCGCAGGCCTCGAATGGACCACGCCTTCTCCACCGCCGACGGAAAACTTTGAGGTGCCTCCGATCGTCACTGAGGACGCCTACAACTACCCGATCAAGCAACCTCGCGATTACCCAAACGCTCCGGGGGTGGCCCGTGTCTGAAATGGCCGCCCACGGCGCGGACAAGCATCCGCCCGGCTTCGCCCACCAGTTCGAGGACATGGCCCAGCAGAAGGAGGCCAGCACCCTCGGCATGTGGGCCTTCCTCGTGACGGAAATCCTGTTCTTCGGCGGGATGTTCACGGCGTACACAATCTATCGCGAGTTGCACTTTGAGTCGTTCGTCACGGGCAGCCATTTGCTGGAGGTCAAATTCGGCGCCACCAACACATACGTGCTGATCTGCAGCAGCTTGACGATGGCGTTGGCGATCCGCTCCGCGCAGACCGGCAAGCGGAAGGGCCAAATCATCTTCTGGCTGATTTTGACGATGATCCTCGGCGCGCTGTTCCTGGGCCTCAAGCTGAGGTTTGAATGGTACCGCGACTATGTTGACGGCATCGTTCCGGGAATCAGCTGGGCCTACAACGGTCCACATGCCCTGGGCGTTCAGATGTTCATGTGCTTCTATTTCTTCATGACCGGTGTGCACGCCCTGCACATGGTCGCTGGGCTCGGCATCCTGACCGTGCTCGTGATCATGACGGCGCGGAACAAGTTCTCGCCGGAATACTACGCGCCGCTTGAGATCAGCGGGCTGTACTGGCACTTCGTCGACATTGTCTGGATTTTCCTTTTCGCGCTTCTGTACTTGATTGGCGGGCGCTACTAGGCGTTAGGGGAGGGCGACACTGATGTCGGAACACTCTGGTGACACCGGGCACGTCGTGCCGGTCAGCACCTACGTCTTGGTTTTCCTGGCCTTGATGGCCGGCACCGCGCTTACGACGGGGGTCGCCTACATCGACCTTGGGCGATGGAACACGGTCGTAGCGCTCACGATCGCGGTGACAAAGATGATGCTCGTGGTTCTTTTCTTCATGCACGTGAAATACGCCACGGGTTTGACGAGAATCGTGATTCTGGCCGGCTTCTTTTGGCTCGGGATCATGATCACGCTCACATGTTCCGACGAGTTGACGCGTGTGTGGGAGATCAACTCCGCCGGCTGGGGCGGAATCATCCCATTCCTGCTCCACCTCTTCTAGTAATCCGCGTGTCGGTCCTAGCGATGCGCTGCGCGAAACGCCACGACTGCGTTCAAACCGCCGAAGGCGAAAGAATTCGAGAGAGCGGCTTCCACTTGAAGTGCACGGGACTGGTTGGGGATGTAATCCAGATCGCATTCGGGATCGCGCTCGTTGTAGTTCGCCGTCGGAGGCAGAATGCCGTGATGGAGCGCGAGAACGGTGGCGACCGCTTCGAGCGCGCCGGCCGCGCCGAGCGCGTGGCCGTGAAGTGACTTCGTCGAGCTGACCCCGATCTTGTCCGCGTGCGCGCCAAAAACCTCGCGGATGGCGCGCGTTTCCACGGGATCGTTGCCGGGTGTGCCCGTACCGTGCGCGTTGATGTAGCCTACGTCTTCCGGCGCGAGTCCCGCTTCGCGCAGGGCGCCTCGCATCGCGCGTGCGGGCCCGTCCACGGTCGGCTGCGTCAGATGGTGCGCGTCTGAAGTCATTCCGAATCCGCAGATCTCGGCGTAGACTTTCGCGCCGCGCGCCTTTGCGGCGTCGAGCGGCTCGAGAATCAGGATCGCGCCACCCTCGCCCAGAATCATCCCCCGGCGGTCCTTGCTGAAGGGGCGGCACGTGTCCGGCGCAATGACGCGCATGGCCTCCCAGGCCTTGAGCATGCCCACCGTAAAAATCGCTTCGCTTCCGCCCGTGACGGCGAGATCGGCTTCGCCGTCGCGCACGAGGCGGAACGCTTGGCCGATAGCGTGGTTGGCGGACGAGCAGGCGGTCGAAATCGTGTAGACGGGGCCGCTGAGGCCGAGGTCCATCGAGATGTGGCTGGCGCCTGCGTTCGACATCGTCTTCGGAATCGTGAGCGGGTGGACGCGCCCGCGGCCTTGAATATAGAGGTCCTCGAAGCCAGCCTCGATCGCCGCTTGTCCGCCGACGGCCGAGCCGCAGACGATCGCGGAGCGCTCGCGCAAATCGGGCGTCAGTTCGATGCCGGAATTGCGGATGGCCTCGCGAGCCGCGACGACAGAGAATTGCGCGAAACGATCGAGCTGCGCGTCCTTGCCGCCTGCGAAGTGCTTCAGCGGATCGAAGCCGCGGACTTCGGCGCCGTTCTGGATCTTCAGTCCCCACTTGGAACCGTCGACGGACTTGATCGGGCCGATGGCGGGACGTCCTTCGCGCAGCGCGTTCCAGGTGTCGGCGAGATTCAGGCCAAGCGGTGAGATGATTCCAAGACCTGTGATTGCGACCCGGCGCGCCGCCATTCGCTAATCCGCCGTGCTGGTCGAACCGACCGACGTGTCCGGAGGCGCAGCGGCAATCAGCTTCTTGACGCCTTCGACGATGTCGTTGACGGTCTTGATCGAGCGGACGTCGTCATCCGGGATCGAGATTTTGAAGGCGTTTTCGAGCTCGAAGAGAAGTGTGAAAACATCGAGGGAATCGATGCCCATTTCCCGCAGGTTGGTGTCCAGCTTGATTTTCTCGGCCGGAATGCGTTTCACGGACGCGAGCGTCGCGATCACTTTTTCCGTTATCGCATCAGCCATCGAGCCTCACCCCCCGATTGAAAAACCAGATTCTAGCAGGACTGGGCGCTTGATAGACCGATTCTTTTGTTCGCGCAGGCGCGAAGCGAGAGTGCCAGAATACGAGAACGGCCTCACTCCGCGGGGGCCTCCCGCCGGCGATCTGCGTTGATCCAGAGCGCGCTTCCGCAAAGGAGAACGAGCGAAAGGAGCACGTACTGCAGCGAAAAGAAGCGGCCGCTTTCGGAGATCAGCAAATGTTCGAGCAACCATGGAGGCGCGAGCAAACCGAATACCAGTGACGACCAGCCGGCTATGTTGCGCGCGCTGAGCCTCCTCGCCGCGATTCCAAGAAGAACTCCGGCGGGGGAAAATACAGCCGCGTAATAGATGTCGGCATAGCCATCCAGCTCGACCGGTTTGACCCTGCGGAGCATGCGCGCGAGACCCGTGCCGGGTCCCAACCGGTAGACGTGTGATTCCCTCTTTCCGTCTATGAATAGGGACAGATTCGAGCCGTCGTAGGAGTAGAGGATGTCACGCCGCTGAGGCGTCGCAAACACGTTCGGGACGTACCATGCCAGCAATGCATGCTTGACGGAAAGAGGATTGCGGAACCAAAAGACAAGATTGGCGTCTTCCTGGCGGACAGTAAGGTCCACGAGGCCCGAGGGCCGCGAAAGAGAAACGATCCTGCCATCCGCCGATCCGGCCGCTTGCGTCGGCCTGCAAACGACCCGGACAGCGAATTGATTTGTCCGTTGCAGGTCAGCGACCAAGTCTGACGCAGGGGCCTCCGATGCAAGCCAGGATTTGCCGTCCAGCATCAACTCGTTTGGATCTGCTCGTGCCGGAGTGCCGGACGTCCAGGACAGTTCAGGAAGAGACTTCATCTGATCCCGAAAGGGTGGGGAACCCGTAAAAGCGTACGCAGCGACCGGGACGGCTGACGAGTCGTTCGGCGCCCCTCCAGCCATCAAGTCGGTCGCGAGCGTATCCGGAAGGGCCCGGTCCCACAACTGCAATTCAAGTACTTCTCCCTGCCAACCCATCGAACGCTGGCCCGCAGCGTCGTTGCCGACCGTCAGCAGGCAGTGCGGATCCCAATTGCTCAGCCGCGTCTGTTTCTGCAAGTGAGCGGAAATCGCGAACCAGCATACAAAGTAGACGACAAGAGCCAGAGCGGCTCTCCGCCACGTCAAAAAGGCTCCGAGCGCCGCGTCGACTTGAGAGAGGAACCGCAGCACCGCTTCTCCCCAGGCGTCGAAGAGCAGGGCACCAACCAAGGCCCCGGTGCCGTTGGTCAGCACGTCTTCCCACCCGGAATCGCGCCCCGGAATGTAAAGCTGAAGGAATTCGATTCCGTAGGAAAGCAGCGCTCCGGCGACCAGGACTAAAGCGGCGGTCACAGCACGCGGCTTCCCTCGCTCGCGAAGCTTTTCGGCAAGTCCAAACCCAAAAGGAACAAAGAGCAGGACATTCAGGAAGGGATCAAGCGGCCGCACGTCCTTCCCCAGCCCCCCCAGCAAGAACGGGGACGTATGCCCTGGCGATCTCGCATGAGACATTAGACGGAACGGGAAGAGTGTGAGAAAGAGTATGCCGACCGCGGCAGCGATGAGAATGCGGTTCGACCATCGTGGGCTGGATGACGTGGGCTTGTGCTGGGTGACCTGATTCCGCATACGTCTCGCGAGCGAATCCCTGCCGATTCGTTTTCAGTCTAGCACGGTTCGGGTTTTGCCCTGGCTTCGCGGCCAGCCCGCGCAAATGAGCCTTCGCAGGGAACTATCAACAACCGATCCTTGGCACGGTCCGTCCTGCCCTATCCGCTAACTTATCCCCCTGTAAGGTGATGGCCATCTCCCTCTGCGCGAGGTACAGGCGTCCAGTGCCGCTTGAACAGGCGAAGGGTCCTGCACCTTCTTTGTTCCGCCGTCCAGTAGAAGTGCGTCTTTGATGGTCCCTAGACTCTGCGTGTCATGAGGAGAACCGTACAGAAGCTAGGCAAGTGCCGGTTCCAGCGAATACCAGGCAGCGCCCTCGCCAGTCTCGCCATAATCTTGGCAGCCATTGGCCTTTCGAGCTGCACGGGCTATACAAACGCGTCCTCACCTCTGACCAAGCCGGGGACCGTTTCCGGAGTGCTCTCAGCCAGCTCCACAAGCCTGAGCTTTGGAAGCGTTTCCGTAGGGAGCAATTCGAGACAAAGTCTGAGCGTTAAGAACACTGGGACGGCCCCAGTCAATATTTCCCAAGCAACGATTTCCGGCGCGGGCTTTAGCGTTGTGGCACCGCCCGCGTCTTCAATGACCGTCGGCCAAAGCGCCACAATTCAAGTTCAATTCGCGCCGCAGTCTGCCGGCGCCGTTACCGGCACTCTCACAGTGGTGGGCGACGCCTCCGATTCGCTCACAATTTCCCTGAGCGGAACCGGCGCGCAGCCACAACTCACGGTCACGCCATCAAGTGTCAGCTTCGGGAGCGTCAGCGTTGGCGGCAGCAGCTCGCAGACGGTCACTCTAACGAACACCGGCAGCGCGAATCTGACGATTTCGCAGTTCAGCGCGGCGGGCGCCGGCTTCGGCATCACCGGTCTCTCGGCCCAGACGATTTCTGCGGGCAACAGTGTGACATTGAATGCGGTCTTCGCGCCGACTTCCTCGGGAAGCGTTTCCGGAAGCATCTCGCTAACTACGAATGCACCCGGTTCGCCGACGACAATTGCCCTGAGCGCAACTGGCGCGCAATCACAGCTATCAGTCACACCGTCGAGCGTCAGCTTCGGCAACGTCGCCGTCGGGAGCAGCAGCTCGCAGACGGTCACTCTAACGAACACCGGCAGCGCGAATCTCGCGGTTTCGCAGGACAGCGTAGCGGGCAGCGGTTTCAGCGTTACCGGCTTCTCGGCCCAGACCATTTCCCCAGGCAACAGCACGACATTCAATGCGGTCTTTGCGCCGGCTTCCTCGGGAAGCGCTTCCGGCAGCATCTCACTGACCACGAATGCGTCCGGTTCGCCGACGACGATTGCTTTGAGCGCAGCCGGCACGCAGCCACAACTCACGGTCACGCCGTCGAGCGTCAGCTTCGGCAACGTCGCCGCTGGGAGCAGCGGCTCGCAGACGATCACTCTAAAGAACACCGGCAACGCCAATCTCACAATTTCGCAGGGTAGTGTCATCGGCACCGGCTTCAGTATCACGGGCTTTTCGCCGCAGACGATCTCCGCCGGCAACAGCACGGCATTCAACGCGGTCTTCGCACCGACCTCCTTGGGAAGCGCTTCCGGCAGCATCTCACTGACCACGAATGCACCCGGTTCGCCGACGACAATTGTCCTGAGCGCAACCGGCACGCAGCCACAGCTGACGGTCACGCCATCAAGCGTTGGCTTCGGGAGCGTCGTCACCGGGAGCAGCAGCTCGCAGACGATCACTCTGGCGAATACCGGCAACGCCAATCTCACAATCTCGCAGGGTAGCGTCACCGGCACCGGCTTCAGTATCACGGGCTTTTCGCCACAGACGATCTCCGCCGGCAGCAGCGCGGCATTCAACGCGGTCTTCGCACCGACCTCCTCGGGAAGCGTTTCCGGCAGCATCTCGCTCACCACGAATGCTCCGGGCTCGCCAATGGCAATCGCCCTGAGCGGCACGGGGTTGGCCGCGACGCAGGTGCTCGGAGCAAACCCGACCAGCTTGAGCTTTGGCAGCGTCAATGCGGGCAGCAACAAATCCTTGAGTGTGACCCTGACGAACACCGGGAACTCGAACATCACAATCTCCGGCGTGAATTCCTCGAGCGTGGCATTCACCGCCAGCGGCGTTAGCTCCGGCCTCGTCCTGACGCCCAGCCAGTCGGCCACGCTCAACGTGCTTTTCGCTCCAGTGGTGGCCGGCAGTGCGAGCGGTACGCTTACGGTGGCAAGCAGTGCCACGTCGGCTCCAACGATCTCCGTGTCCGGCACTGGCGCACAGGCACCGACTTCTTATTCCGCATCGCTGTCCTGGACGGCAAGCGCGTCGGCAAGCGTGGTCGGGTACAACGTCTATCAGGGAACTGTTTCGGGCGGCCCCTACGCGAAGCTCACTTCGACGCCGGTTTCGGCAGTTCAGTACACGGATACGACTGTGCAGTCCGGTCAGACGTATTTCTACGTAGTCACGGCCGTTGATTCGAGCAACGACGAAAGCGCGTTCTCGAACCAGGCTGTTGCCGCGATTCCATAGCGTTCAAGCGCGCGGTTCCTTGGGCCCGAAACGCCTCCACCGCAGCAGCGCCTAGAGAGCAATCGCTGTGGCATAATGGTGCGCTAGGGGCGCAGTGGATTGCGTACGTCCCCCCGGACGAGACCTTGACATCCCGCAAGAAAATTCGAAAGAAGCTGCTCGCCGCGCACCGCAAGTTGCGCGAAATGCGCATGATCGTGAAGGGAATTGCTTCGACGCGGCATCCCCTCCTCGCGCATATCATCCCCATCCGGCGCTGCAATCTATCCTGCACCTATTGCAATGAGTTCGACGATTTCTCGAAGCCCGTACCGACCGAAGAAATGTTCCGGCGAATCGACGGCTTGGGCGCGATGGGCACTTCGGTCGTCACGATCAGCGGCGGTGAGCCATTGCTGCACCCCGATCTGGACGTCGTCATTGCCCGCATCCGCAAGAACGGAATGATCGCGGGCCTGATCACCAATGGTTACTTACTCGTGGCCGACCGCATCGAGAAGTTGAACCGGGCGGGGCTCGAGTACCTGCAAATCAGCATCGACAACGTGCAGCCGGACGACGTCTCGAAGAAGAGCCTCAAGGTTCTCGATCAAAAGCTCAAGCTCCTGGCCGAGCACGCCGAATTTCACGTCAATATCAACTCAGTTCTGGGCAGCGGCGTGCGCAACCCGGAAGATGCGCTGGCCGTGGCGCACCGGGCGCTGCAACTTGGCTTCACTTCGACCGTGGGCATTCTGCACGACGGCAACGGACAGCTTCAGCCGCTCGGTCCGCGCGAGAAGGAGATTTTCGAAGAGATCATGTCGCTGGGCAAGCGGTCGTTCACTCGCGTGAACCGGTTCCAACACAACATCGCGGCGGGCCGGGAAAACGCGTGGCGCTGCCGCGCCGGATCGCGCTACCTCTATGTTTGCGAGGATGGTTTGGTGCACTACTGTTCGCAGCAGCGCGGCTATCCGGGCATCCCGCTCGACCAGTACACGGCCGACCGCCGCCAGCGCGAATTCCTGACCAAGAAGGGCTGCGCGCCGCGCTGCACCGTCTCTTGCGTTCACCAGATCTCGGTCGTGGACAGCTGGCGCGCGCCGCAGACCTTCGATTCAGGCCCCTCGGCCACCGCTGGCTCGTTAGTTCAGCTCACGGGTTCGGCCACCCGCGATTAGTCTCCCTGAACAGATTCCTCTGGGAAATCAGCGCCAAATCTATTCGACCTCATTTTCGGAAAGCCGAGTCACCGAGGCTCAGCCATCACAGCAAAGAAGCCGGATTCTGTAGAAGGTCCTTCAATCCCTGTGCTAGAGTTTGTCCCCTGAAATATATTTTGCAAAAGAGAACGACGCTTCGATACCGGCGGAAGTGCGGCTCCGAGATGGAATATCCCGGCTGAGGCTGTATCTAGGAAGATAGAGCTGTGATCGAACGCCTGCGACTGTTGTTCCGCCACGTCACATATAACCTGCGTGGTGGCTTCCTTGTTCGCCCGCTGGCCATCGCACTGATCCTAGGTTGCGGAGGTGCGCTGCTCTCGTGGTTTGAAGAGATCGACCCCTCCATCGGTGACTGGGTGCCCAAGGTACTTTTCCTTGCGCACGCCGATCCTCAAGTGGCTCAAGTGATCCTCGGTGGGATCGGCGCCTCCATCATGACCGTCGTTTCCATCGTTTTCGCGATCCTGCTGATGACGTTAACTCTGGCGTCCATGCAGTTTTCCCCGCGCATCATCGTCAGCTTTGCCCGGGACCGCACCACCCAATGGACGCTTGGCATATTCCTCGGCACTTTCTTGTATTGCATGGCGGCGCTTCCGGCGGCCCACTCCCTACCGCGCCCATTCGCGCCGGTCACGGCCGTCGTGGGCGCGTTACTCCTTGCGATAGTCTGCGTTGGGTTGCTGCTCTTCTTCATTCACCACATTTCGCAGGCGATCAGCGTGAACCATATCGTGGACAGGATCGCCTCGGAAACAGAACTTGTGATCGACGACGTGATGCCGCTGCCACGTAAGCAGCACCGCGTGGAGACCGGGGATGGGGCCGAGCCGACCGCGTGGGAGACACCGGTCCTGAGCGAGGTCTCAGGCTATATCCGGTTTGTCGACATAAAGCGCCTTCTGGTCCTGGCGACGTCCAACCACGTGAAGATTCATGTTGTTCGCCGGGTCGGCCAGTTTGTCCCGGCAGGGGTTCCGCTCCTGATGGTGTACAAAGGGGAACGGCTGTCCGCCGAAAACAGCGCCACAATGCGCGGCGCGTTCGACCTCGGGCCAGCCCGAACTCTGCAGCAGGACGTGGAGTTCGGCGTCTTGCAAATCGTCGACATCGCACTCAAGGCGATCTCGCCCGCCGTGAATGACCCCACGACCGCCATCAATTGCGTGGACCAACTGAGCCGCATCCTGATCCGGTTCGCATCCAGGGAGATGCCCGAGCCGCGGCTCTACGATCTACAGGGCGTCGCTCGCGTCAGTATTCGATGGATCGACCTTGAGCGCCTGTTGGACTCGGCCTTCGAGCAGATCCGCATGTACTCGAAGACCGATATTGCGGTGAGTCTGCGCTTGCTTCGTGGCTACGGCGACATTGCCGCCGCGACACAAGACCAGGCGGTTCGGAGCTTACTTTTCGATCGGGCAAAACGAGTCGTCGATGGTTGTTCCCAAAGGATTGGCGCCGATGAACTGCAACCTTTGCTCATTCGTCTGACCGCACTTCAGAAGCTCGTACTCGTCTGATCCATGGACGTCAGATCCCGATTTTCGGGTGGCGATCGGTGCGGTCATCCTATGAAGCATGGTCTGCTATGCGGTGCCAATTTACCGCACGGGATTGAGCGGTCGGAATCGCCGATGATATTCTGTCCGCCGGGGGAAATAGGACACTGCGCCACGCGTGCAAGATCCGTGCTCTGCATTCCTGAATCACAAATGCGGCTTTTCTGAGAAGCGCGCTCGGATGAATTTCTGCGCCTAAAAGGTCGATGAACGCCACTGCCGAATACGTTCAGCCTGTGCAGGAGATCAATCCGTGGCTCATTGCCGCCACCGTGATGATCGCGACGTTCATGGAAGTGCTGGACACCAGCGTCGCCAATGTCTCGCTCCCGCACATCGCCGGCAACCTCTCGGCGGGCGTTGACGAAAGCACCTGGGTTCTCACCTCCTACCTAGTCTCGAACGCGATCGTCCTGCCCCTTTCGGGATGGTTCTCTGAAATCTTCGGCCGCAAGCGATTTTTCATCGGGTGCGTCGTGATTTTTACGATCAGCTCTCTTCTATGCGGGATGGCGCCGTCGCTGCCCTTGCTTGTGTTTTTTCGCGTGATTCAGGGCGCGGGGGGCGGAGGCATGCAGCCGACTTCGCAGGCGATCCTCGTGGATAGCTTTCCGCGCCACAAGCAGGGAATGGCGATGGCGATCTATGGCATGGGCGTGGTTGTGGCGCCGACGGTCGGGCCCACCCTTGGGGGTTGGATCACCGACAACTATTCCTGGCGGTGGATTTTCTTTCTCAATGTGCCGATCGGGATCATCTCGGTGCTGATGATTTCGGTCCTGATCGCGGACTCGTCCCGCGTCGGCAAAAAGCTGTTGCGGCACGGCTTCAAAATCGACTTTCTCGGCCTGGGATTCCTGAGTTTGGGTCTCGGCCTTCTTCAGGTTGTGCTGGACAAGGGAGAGCGCGACGACTGGTTCGGCTCGCCGTTCATCGTGTGGGCGGCGGTAATAGCCGCGACATCGCTCATCGCTTTGGTAGTTCGGGAATTGCTGACTGAAACCCCCGTAGTTGATTTGCGGCTGTTCAAGGATCGGAACTTCGCGATTTCCACTTTCATGATGTATGTGCTCGGCTTCGTCCTGTATGGCACCACGGTCCTGCTCCCCATTCTGCTTCAGACGGTGATGGGGTATACGGCGATGAGGAGCGGTCTGGTTCTCTTGCCCGGCGGGTTGGTCCTGCTAGGGATCTTGCCCTTTGTCGGATGGCTCTTGGGACGTTTCGAACCGCGCTGGATCGTGTTAACCGGACTCTGCATCGCGGCGGTGGGCTTGTACAACTTGTCGCATTTCACGTTGGACGCAGGCGAGCAGACGGCCGTCAACGACTGGGTCATATCGCGCATGGGCACGGCATTCTTGTTCGTGCCGATCAACGTGATGGCGTTTTACTTCGTGCCTTCGGGCAAGATGAATAACGCCTCTGGCTTGATCAATCTCGCCCGCAACATCGGCGCAAGCACAGGCATTTCGTTTGTGACCACGATGCTCGCCCGCCGCGCCCAGTTCCACCAGAGCATTCTCGCCGGCAACCTGCGGGGTGGAAGCACTCATTATCATGCGGCGTTGCAGCATTTGGCCCATGCGCTGATCGCGCACGGAGCGGACGCGCCCCACGCTTCTGTTGGCGCCCAGGCTCTCGTCTATCAGCAATTGCAGCGGCAGTCGACGATGCTCTCGTTTGTGGACAACTTCTGGATCA